>CADDZR010000001.1 GCA_902812495.1 archaeon
ATGTTAAGGCTAAAGGTGGATTCAGTACTGGCACAAGTATCAAGAGAGTAATGATTGTGAATACATGCATATAGACTGTTGTGTTGTAGTGGCCCACTTTCTCAGACTGGTAACGTGAAAGGTAGTCGGAGGTTCCCCAACAGAAGGCTGTCGCAAGCCCAAAGAGTAAAAAACCGTAAACCATCCACAAACGCACTCAACTAGGTGTATAAATTGGTTTAGCATTCAAGATACAAATCAATCGACATCCCTCCTACCATTCAAATAGGAGATTCCCCATTATATCGGGGAATTCTGGTTTATGCTTCTAATTATTAGAAGCAAAAACCTCTCTCACGCTTCAGTGTGAGAGGATGTCAGTATTACTAAATACCCCCGCTATCCTGTTAAGTCCTTTTGGTAGTACTTTGCCCATGCGTTGTTAATTACGAACGAGAATCGCTTCCCTATGACCTTCTCCAACCATATAGGGATTAAGAACTTCCGATTGACATTAAAGTATCTGTAGTACTTATCGTCTTCCTGTTTGCTGTCCTGCATTACTTGCCTAGCGACAAAGTCACCGCAGAATGTTGCCCAGGGAAGCCCTACGCAGCCTAGAACTCTATGGACCCAAGGTGTATCAGGTTCTTTGAGCACTGTTGGAAGAAGGTCCCTTGTCATATCGATCCTTCCCATCCAGAACTGGATGAATCTAATGGAACGGAGTTGTGGAAATGCAGACCTAAAACCTGAAATGACGTGGTCAATTACTCTGGATGTTGTAGTGTCTTTTCTTGCATAGGTTGTCATCAGGCTTCCCCCACCAAGAAGAAGCCGCTTGTCACCTGTAAGCCTATAGTAGGAATAGATAAGGTCCGAGTCCCAGCACTGGAACGGTTCCGATGGAAACATAGAGTTTTGCTCAGCCATGCTCAAAGGTTCAGTAATAGAGAGAAACGTCTGCTCGTGGTAAACATTCCAATAGTAAGGATTAAGCTCTGGGCCCAGCTTATCTGCACAAAATATAATCTGATCAGCTGTGACAGAGCCCATATGAGTCCTTACAGTATGTCCAGAAAAAGCTAAAGCCCTAGTTGATTCATAGATTTCCACTCCGGCATCCAGTAACATCCCTTTGACTCCTTGCGCATATCTCAAAGCATCTATCCCATACGTGTCTCTGTACCTTACAGCAGCTGTGTACTTGCGGCTTCCTATTACTTCAGTAAGGTCTTCGCCAAAGTATGTCTGTGACTCATAGCCTAACTTCTTTCTAGAAGCGTCTTCTTCTTTGACTGCCTTCATCCCACCTCTCCCCTTTCCAAGAAAAAGGCTGTCCTGCTTCTGAAGGTCACAATCGATTCCTCCACTCTTGATAAGGTTGAGCATCCTTTGTATCCCTCTAACCGGAACCTCCCAGAGGTCTTTTGCTCCTTGGGTCCCGAAGCGACGAACCAATTGTGAAAGTTCAAGTTCACTGTCTGGAGTAAGAAATCCTGCACTCTTTCCTGTAGAGCTTCCACCACAAATATTTGCTTCGATTAGAACTACTTTCTTTCCCGATCCAGCTAACCTAGCTGCTGCAGCTAATCCTGCTGCTCCGCCACCTACGATAAGTATGTCACGTTTTATTTCTCCCCGGAGTGGCGGTTGGATGGGGCGTTTGGTCCCGATTAATGTAGTGAACCACCAGTTCTGAAGGAGCATCTCCATCCATCTATCTATCTCCATTAAAAGGATTCCAATTCTCGCCTCAATTTTCGACTTTCCAGATTCGTAGTCCTTAATTCCACTCTGTGAATACATTTTATAGGACATAGACCTCATGGTATACTTGCAGCGCAAAACCATGAACCAAAACTGGAGTTTTCGTACTCGACCACGGTTCTATCAAAGGAACCTTTTCTTGCAGGGAGGAATGATTGGTAAATATATAGATCGTGTGTTTGAAATTGAATTTATCCTTGACACACTCTCGCACTAAAGCGCATGAGGTTCTTGCTTCTATTGAAAGCATGATGATGGTACCATCACCCTGTTAGACCTGCAGACTGCTATGGCTAGCTGCTGTTGCCGACTGTGGATGACATCAGTTCAATTTCTTACAGAATTTTTGATGTCCCTGCATGGGTGGTTGATGGGTATTCCGAGGTCTGGCAAAGGAATCTCGAAGAAAAGTTTGAAAGGATTGAAGATAAAACGAAAAAGGTCGAAATCAATGTCAAGACAAATGGGGAGAAGGAAGGAACTCAAAAAAAGGTAAAAGAAACAGAAGCTAAAGAGAAGACGATAAACAACTAAGTGGTAGTGTATGTGGCTAAAGCATTTTTTGAAGACAACAAAACTACTTCGTAATACGAATATCGAGTACTAGCAAGAAACGTTGAGACACTTCATTGCATAAAGATATACTGCAAAACACAATTGACACAATTGGACAAGAAGTTGCCTATCATGTCCAGCAACTACAGAATCTAATGGATAAAATTAATGAGTTCTTAGAAGACATACGATCCGAAATAGCCACCCAACTTCCACCAGCTCAGCTGGACAGTGTACAGAGATACACATGAAGGTTTATAAGTATGCATGAGATGCAGCCAATGGTCATGGGTATGGGTGATAACCTTTGGTAGTGTTCTCGAGTTCAGCCCTACCTCTCTGAAAGTAGAGAAGCTTAACCTCAACTTAACCCCGCAGGAGTTCTTCGCAAATATCAAGCAGGAGAACGAGATAGCTTTCTTGCTCGAGTCTTCTACGGGGAGTAGCAGGCTGGCAGAGTATTCTTTCATTGGGTTCGACCCTGTAGTGACATTTGCAGTGATAGATGGTAAGGCTGAGGTGAGGAACAGGAAGACAGGGACTAATGAGAGATTGAGGACAGACGACCCACTTGGACTTCTCAGGCGGCTAGTGCCTCCAAACTCTGTCAGCTCTCTGTTCAGGTTTACAGGAGGGGCTGTGGGCTATGTTTCCTACGACTCTGTCAGATACATGGAAAGCATCGAACCGCCAGAGAGGGGGTATTTCTCCCTCCCTGAGATGGAGTTCGGTGTTTTCACTGACGGCGTTGTATTCGACCACCTGAGGTGCGAGTCATATTACTACACACTTGGTGAGAGCAGGTTGGAGGAGGTGAAGAGGTTTGCTACTAAGGAGAGAAAGATAGGCCGAGCCCATTTTTCAAGTCCAAAAATCTCTGTTAGCAGGGAGAGGTTCGTAGAGATGGTGGAGAGGGCGAAGGAGTATATATTTGCTGGCGATGTGTTCCAGGTTGTCCTCTCGAAGAGGTACGAACTCGAGTCCGAAGGTGACATGATGGGCTTCTACTCCGCGCTGAGCAAGCTAAACCCCTCGCCATACATGTACTTCATGAAATTCGACGACAGGCAGGTTGTGGGGTCCAGCCCTGAGATGTTAGTTAGGGTAGAGCACGGCCGTGTGGAAACTTACCCTATAGCTGGCACCAGAAAGTCGTATGAGGACAATGAAAAGAATGAACAGCATGCTGAGGAGCTTCTTGCTGACGAGAAGGAGAGGGCAGAGCATACAATGCTTGTTGACCTTGCTAGGAACGATATTGGTAGGGTCTCAAAGTTCGGGTCAGTGAGCGTACCTGAGTTCTTTACTATCCAGAGGTTCAGCCACGTTCAGCACATCGTGTCTCGTGTGGTTGGAGAGTTGAAGGAGGGGCTCTGCTCATACGACGCTTTCAGTTCTGTTTTCCCAGCTGGGACTGTGTCTGGTGCTCCGAAGGTAAGGGCAATGGAGATAATACGCGAGCTTGAGATGGAAAGGAGGGGGCCCTATGCTGGTGCGGTAGGCTATTTCTCGCTCAACGGTAACGCGGACTTCGCAATATCCATAAGGACACTCGTGGCTCAGGGAAGGAGATGCTCTATCCAGACAGGAGCAGGGATAGTTGCGGACTCTGTGCCTGAGAGAGAATGGGAGGAGACAGAGGCAAAGGCTGCAGCTCTTTTGGCCGCGGCTAAGCTTGCAAGTGGTGAAGCAGAATGAAGGTGCTGATAATAGACAACTATGACTCATTTGTGTACAACCTAGCACAGTACGTGGGTGCTCTCGGGGCAGATCCTGTTGTAAAGAGGAACGACGAAATAACAGTTGAAGATGCCCTTAACCTCTCGCCAGAAAGGATAATCATCTCTCCAGGGCCTGGCAGTCCTAATAGTAGGAGGTACTTCGGAGTATGCGAGGATGTGCTCAAGAGCATGAGCAAAGAGATACCAACTCTAGGTGTCTGCCTCGGGAACCAGGGAATAGCTTACGTGTTTGGGGCAAGGGTTGTGAGGGCGGAGAAAGTGATGCATGGAAAGACAAGCAAGATAGTTCATGACGGGGCAGGGATATACAGAGGAGTGAAGAATCCTGTTGTAGGCGCTAGATACCACTCGCTTGTAATCGACAAGAGGACAATACCTGACTGCTTGAAGGTTACGGCAATCTCTCTTGACGATGGCCAAGTGATGGGTGTTAGGCACAGGAAGTACCCGATAGAGGGAATACAGTTCCATCCTGAATCTGTGATTACAGAGGAAGGGATGAAGATAGTTAAGAACTTCTTAAGTGGATGTGTATGATAAGGGAGGCAATAGCTACACTCGTCGAAAAGAGGAACCTCACGGAGCTTGAGGTTGAAGGATGCGTTAAGGAGATAGCAACAGGTGAGGCGACTCCTGCACAGATAGGTGCATTACTAGCTTCCTTGAGGTGCAAGGGTGAGACGATAGAAGAGATAGTTGCATTCGCCTCATCATTGAGGGAGCTGGCAGTGAGGATAAAACCTACTTCAAGAGGTAGGCTCATTGACACATGCGGGACTGGCGGTGATGGCTCTATGACTTTCAACGTGAGCACTCTGTCTGCCATAGTTGCTGCTGGTGCTGGAGCTATTGTGGCGAAACATGGAAACAGGTCTGTGACAAGCAGATGTGGGAGTGCAGACTTGCTTGAACAACTTGGCTTCAATCTTGCTGTTGGGCCTGAGAAAGTAAAGGAGTCTATAGAGAAAGCAGGTATCGGGTTTATGTTCGCACCCACTTTCCATCCCGCGATGAAGAGTGTCGCACATGTGAGGAGGGAGATAGGAGTCAGGACAGTATTCAACGTGATGGGGCCGCTTACCAACCCTGCTGGCGTAGATGCCCAAGTCGTTGGTGTCTATTCTGCTTCCCTTACTCCAAAGATTGCTGATGTCTTAAAGAGGCTCGGAACTAAGGAGGCAATTGTCGTCCATGGGCTGGAAGGTATAGATGAGGTCTCTGCCACACACAGGACAATTATCTCATGGCTGAAGGATGGCGTGGTAACAACAAAGGAGTATACACCAGAAGAGTTAGGAGTGCGGGGTAGGGTAGAGGGCAGCATGACTGTCTTGAGTCCTGAACACGCGGTAAAGGTTGCCCTTGGTTTGCTAACAGGAAGCTCTGTACAGAGTGTGGTCAAGGAGACAGTACTTGTCAACTCCGCTGCAGCGCTCATTGTGTCTGGCATCGCGGGAAGCTTTAGGGAAGGAGTCGAGATTGCAAGGGAGTCTTTAGAGAGTGGCTCAGCCCTCAAAAAGCTTGAGCAACTTGTTAAGTTAAGCGGGGGGAGCTTGGAGAGGCTGGAGGAATATGAGGCAAGAGTCTGAGAGTTTCCTCTCTTACCTAGTATCTGCTGCTAGGGAAACTGTGAAGTCAGGGTACTACTCAGTAGAGCCAAGTACCAAAAAGAAGAGGAGGAGCCTGTTAGCAGTAGTGAAGAAAGGAGTTGAGGGGAGGAGCAAACTGATAGCAGAGGTCAAATTCAAGTCTCCTACGGAGGGAAAGCTAGCAGAAGGGGATGCCACTTCCATAGCCCTAGAGTACCAGAGGGGAGGAGCAGTTGCAGTGTCTGTTCTAACAGAACCACATGCCTTCGGCGGGAGGCTGGAGCACCTTGCGGCTGTGAAGGAAACTGTTGAGCTCCCAGTACTGATGAAAGATGTTGTTGTCGACAGGAAGCAGGTCGAGGCTGCAGCTAGACTTGGGGCAGATGCCATTCTGCTAATAATGTCTATCTTTCAGAGAGGAATGGCAGAGCAGGGGCTGGACGAGATGGTTGAACTTGCGCACTCTCTTGGTCTGGAAGTCTTTCTTGAAGTGCATAACGAGGATGAGTACATAAGTGCTCTCAGTAGCGGTGCGGACATTGTAGGGATAAACAACAGGAGCCTTGATACACTTCATGTCACACTTGATGTCTCAATAGAACTGCTCTCGAAGCATCCTCACAAGAAGCCTGTTGTCTGCGAGAGCGGGATAAAGACAAGAGAGCAAATATTGATGCTGGAGTCCCTTGGTGCAGATGCATTCCTTGTCGGGTCACACTTGATGAAGTCTCGGAATAGGGTAGGTGCAGTAATGGAGCTGACTGGTGGTAAGAATTGGTGAGAGTCAAGGTCTGCGGTCTTACAAACGAGGAGGATATAGACGCAGCTGTCCATGCAGGTGTTGACGCTGTGGGAGTAGTAGTTGGGTTTAGCAGTTCCCCGAGGAACATGACTCTCGATGCAGCCTCGAGGTTATTCAGACGTGTGCCTCCATTTGTCTGCAAGGTCCTAGTGACAACCGTAGACATAGTAAAAAGAGAGACAGATACAATAAAGAGGCTTGCTCCCTGCGCTATCCAGATCTACGGTGAGGTAGAGAGGCCAGCCTTTATCCGAGAGAGAACCGGTGCATCACTAATCCTTCCTTTCAGGGTAGGTGGAGGAAAGGGACCTGAAAAGGAGAAGGTAAGGCAGTTCGACGCAGTACTTACAGACACCTACGACAGCACAGCTCTCGGCGGAACAGGCAGGGTCTCAGACTGGAATTTTTGCAGGGCTCTCAGGGACGAGATAACACCAATTCCACTCATTCTTTCTGGAGGACTGAATCCTAGGAACGTAGCAGAGGCTGTGAGGGTTGTCGAGCCCTACGCTGTAGACGTTTCGTCAGGTGTTGAGTTATCTCCTGGGAAGAAGGACATGTCCAAGATGAAGGAGTTCGTGAAAGAGGTAAGGAGAGCCTCATGGTAATAAAGTACCCAAGGAATGGAAGGTTCGGAAGGTTCGGAGGGCAGTTTGTCCCCGAGACACTTATGCCAGCTGTGAGGGAGCTTGAGAGAGCATACCTGAGGTACAGGAGGGAGAGAAGATTCGTGGAGGAGCTTAACGTTCTACTCAGGAGCTACGCGGGCCGACCTACACCTCTCTATTTTGCTCCCAACATGACCAAACATGCGGGAGGTGCCAGAATATACTTGAAGAGAGAGGACCTACTACATGGAGGTGCACACAAAATAAACAACACTCTTGGTCAGTGCCTTCTTGCAAGGAAGATGGGAAAAAGAAGGGTGATAGCTGAGACTGGGGCTGGACAACATGGTGTTGCAACTGCTATGGCAGCTGCTGTTCTTGGTCTGAAGGCAGAGGTGTACATGGGTGCAGAGGACATGGAGAGGCAGAAGCTCAACGTGTTCAGGATGGGCCTGCTAGGGGCAGAGGTCCACAGGGTGAGTACAGGTTCGAGGACACTGAAGGACGCAATAAACGAGGCGCTGAGAGACTGGGTCACAAACTTGGAAAGCACACACTACCTCATAGGTTCAGCTGTGGGTCCACATCCGTACCCTGTGATGGTCAGGGACTTTCAGAGCGTGATAGGGCAGGAAATAAGAAGTCAGATGCTGAGGGAAACAGGAAGGCTACCCAATGCTGTGGTTGCATGTGTGGGAGGGGGGAGCAACGCAATAGGAAGTTTCCACCCTTTCGTTGGGGACAAGCATGTCGAGCTGTATGGTGTGGAGGCAGGCGGTGAGGGGAAAGGTAAGAATGCTGCCCCGCTCCTAGAGGGAAGGGAAGGTGTACTACATGGGATGCTGACTTACCTACTACAGGATTCGGAAGGCCAGGTAAGGGAAACGCGAAGTATATCAGCTGGACTCGACTATCCTGGCGTAGGGCCTGAACACGCGTACCTAAAGGAGAAAGGAAGGGCGAAGTACGTTGCAGTCTCTGACAAGCACGCACTCCGTGCTTTCCAGCTACTCTCAAGGCTTGAGGGTATAATCCCTGCCCTTGAGTCAGCGCACGCTGTTGCATACGCAACAGAGCTGGCCAAGAGCATGAAAAAGGATGATACAGTCGTTGTCACTCTTTCTGGGAGGGGGGACAAGGACGTTCATGTAGTTGCTCGCATGACAGGCGTAGAGATTTGAGCAAGATAAAGGAGGCTTTCGAAAGGATAGGTGGCGGTGGCGCTTTAGTTGCTTACGTGATGGGAGGGGACCCTGACCCTGAGACTTCAAGCCGTGTAATAGAGGCTGTTGAAAGAGGAGGTGCCGACATCATCGAGATAGGTATACCGTTCTCAGACCCCATAGCAGACGGGAAGACTATACAGGAAGCGGGTGTAAGGGCACTAAAGTCAGGGACAAAGCCAGAGGATGTGCTCGAGATAGCCTCCTGCGTCAAAGTTCCTGTTGTCCTGATGACTTACTACAACATAGTCCACTCGCAAGGCCTAACCCGATTCCTGGAGAGGGCAAGGGACAAGGGAGTAGACGGCCTAGTCATACCTGACCTTCCTCTCGAGGAGACAGAGGAGTACAGGAGGGCAGCGAGAGAGTTAGGGGTCGATGCAATACTTCTAGCCTCGCCTGCAACACAAGTCAGAAGAATGAAGGAGATAGCAATGAAAACTTCGGGCTTTCTCTACCTTGTCTCGCTTTACGGTGTGACAGGACAGAGGGCTGAGCTTGCCAGCGGGATTGGGAAGCTGATACAATTTGCGAAGAGGTTCACTAATGGGAGAATCCCTCTCTGTGTGGGCTTCGGCATATCGAAACCAGAACATGTATTGAGGGTTGTTGAGAAAGGGGCTGAAGGGGCAATAGTTGGGAGCGCAATCGTTGACAGGGTGGCGCTTCTCGCGCATGGTAAGGAGGAAGTACTTCAAGAGGTGGAGTTGTATGTACACTCACTAAAGGAGGCAGCGAGAAAAGGGTTCAGAAAGAGGGAGCTTCGCAAACCTTCATGACGAATGGCCATCTCTTCCATAGAAATGTTTATGCCTTTTAAACATATTTTCGAAACCTTTCCTACAGTTCATTTCGATCCTTGCCTGCTAGAACGCCAACTGTTTGTGTCTTCTATGATAGATGCGTATATGCAACACAAAAGTGCAGAGAAGTTGAACCAGAGTTGGCTGAACTTTGGAGCGAGAATATTGTCTCGTGCCATTATGCTGATGGGTTAAACTTTGGTTGTGTCTAGCAATACAACATCCTATAACATATTCAGAAACCTTACTGAATAGGCTTACCTTGATGCTGATACTTGTTGATATGTTTCTCTCTTCCCATACGCAATTTGAGCTTCTTTATCGTTTGCTGTGGTAGCTTGGATGAAATTCTCTCTAGGTGAAAAGCTTCTTGACAAGGGCTGGATCAATCGGTATTGAACGTTTTTTGATAATTCCTTTTGTGATTGAGACCCACGCTCTGTCAGCCCGGAAGACTTCCTTGAGCATCTTTAGACCACTTGCACTCTGGTCCGTGTTTAAGAGACTCAAACCAGTCCAATATTTTAATTCAAGCACCTCTGGCACAAGCTCTAACCCCCTTTGATATGCTTCCTTTGCCTCTTCGTATCTTCCTGATGTAAGGAGGTCATCTCCCTTGCTTACCCACTCATACCCTCTCTGATAGCGTAACAATCTCTTCAGCTCTTCAACAGGTTCTGGATGGTCTTCAACCCTTAACTCTATAACCTTCCCTTCCCATTCGGTAAGAAACTTCTCAGAGGACACAACCAAGATAGCTGCAGATTGCTTTCCTCTCGCATCGCCACCAGCAGCCTCAGCTGCTTCTAGTGCAGCAACAAGCCTTTCCGGAAATGGCATCGAAGTGTTTCTCTCGTAGGACTTCATCATCTCCTTCCAGACATTTCCATTCTTCATTATGTTCCCCTGGCAACTTACACCTCTGCCTGTTACATGACCTGCATACGGTATACATCTCTTTCCTGTGTACGCAGCTACATTCCCTCTCGAGTCAACGATAGCAACCTGCCTGACATCTGCCTTTGGGTCGACAGAAAGGAGAGCTCTCAATGCTTCTTGTGCTGTCATCCCAGCTGCCATTAGTCCAAGCCCAAGTGGACCATATCTCGGCTCCACCATTGCCTGGGTTGCTACTGCGCCAACTCCTGCCCTAGCCCATGGTACAACCGAGCCGACAGAGAAGTAATGAGACTGGACAGCTACCCCCATCTCACCAGTCTTCTCATCTCTGGCAACTATAGAGTATGTCAACTTTTACGGAGTAGCAGCAGTATGATTTATGTATTCCGCCTTTTGAAGCAGTTAAATATTTGGTAGGCAGATATCGAATGAATGTATATAATGAATGCAGCCAACCTTTAGTTAGGGAAGAGATGAATAGATTGCTAGAATACGGCTTAGATGCTCAAAAACTTGAATAAGGCTCCAAGCTGAAATGGGCTGCTGAGGAGATTTGAGAAAGGATATGAACAATAATCAAGTCCCTCACGGAGGGATAACAGGCTGATTGAACAACCCTTGCTTCCAATAAAAGTAAAAACCAGAATTCCTCAATATAATAGAGAATCTCATAGCTTTAGATATTGGAGGATGTCAAATATGACAGCAAGACCTTGTCTCCTAAAAACCAAAGTAGTTTATGGTGTGTTAAATTTGGAAATTTCACATCGTCGTGTCGAAATTTGATTCATTAGTAGCAAATGTTTATAGCTAATAGAGTTGCGCTTTCTGACCATGGAACCAAGGTTCCAGCATGTACTGTCAAAGCCTTATCTCGACAAGTTTTATGCTCTGACAATTCAGTGCAGAACAAGAGGGAAGGAAAAATGAAAACACGAAAAGCCGTTTCTAGGACCCAAGTCGTTGTTACTGTAGTAGTAATTTTGATCCTCTTAGTCTCAGGATTATACTACTATTTTGTTACACTTTCGACTACTCAAAATACTACAAGCGCGCAAACCACACCTACTAGTACTGGGGTTTCAGGACCTGTGCCCACTTTAGTGATACAGAGAAACGCACCTACTAGCGATATGGACCCCAGGTCAACCTCGTCTATAGATGTAGTCCAGAATGTATACGAGACACTAACTTACATACTACCAAATGGTACTGTAATCCCTGGTCTTGCTACAAGCTGGACCCATAACTCTGATTATACTGAGTGGCAGTATACTCTTAGGCAAGGAGTGAAGTTTCATGATGGGACTCCCTTCAACTCGACTGCGGTAGTCTTCTCAGTTAAGAATATAGTGAAGTGGGGTGGTGGAGATGCGCCAGATGTTTGGGGTAATCTGATTGACGTGAAGGCTACGGGGCCTTACACAGTGAACTTCACGATGTCATCACCTACGAACCTACCTTTTGTTACTTCTTCTGCATACTCTGCTTTCATCTTTAGCCCTAATATATTGAAGTATTCTGGTGTGGAAAACGACACACTAGCCCTACATACATGGTTTGTGTCTTTCCACGATGATGGTAGTGGTCCTTATACTATAAACTCCACAGCATCAAGCCTTGAGAAGGGGCAGATAGAGTTAGATGCGTTCCCCTCATACTGGCGTGGTTGGAATCCAGGGCAATATACTAGAGTGATATACAAGTTCATCTCGAACGTAAATACAGCAGTTCAGCTTGCGCAGGCTGGTCAGCTTGACGTGATAGGGTTAAGCGGCCAATTCCAGTATGTGCCGCAACTGCTCAGCTCTGGGTTAAAAGTTAGGATAGGACCTTCTTTTGCTGCGATATGGCTTCTCTTCAATACACTCCATCAGTACCTGAACAACTCTCTCGTGAGAAAGGCCCTACTTACAGCGATAGACTACAACCAAGTGGTAAATCAGGCATACTTCGGATATGGCCATCCTTTTGGAGGCATAATTAACCCTGGCAAACCCTTCTACGATGCTAACGCTCCAAGATACGGTCCAGCACCAAACATAACACTTGCCAAACAGCTTTTGAAGCAGGCAGGCTATCCTGGAGGGCTGAATGTTACGTGGACCATTACCTACTCAACAGGTAGCCCATTCCTCGGTACAGTGGCACAGATACTCCAGACAAACTGGAAGCCTCTTGGTGTTACATTAAACATACAGGGCATGAGCTTCGGACAGCTAGCCAAGAAAGCTGGATACTTTAATCCTCAAACAGGTACCACATTCCAGCCAGGACCACTCTCCTATGCAAAAAGTAGTCAGGCACAAGATATACTTCTCTTAAACTGGGTAGGTGCTACAGCAGATCCGTGGCTTGTACCGAATGAACTCTTCGCAATCCAGACTGTTAATGGGCAACAAGTGATAATATACAACTGGAGCTACTACACAAACTCGACTTTCACAAACATACTTAATCAAGCGAGGGTCGATGAAGCTCTTAATCCTGCAAAGGCTGCAGCGGAATTCAAACAGCTCAACCAGATGTTTTACGATGCAGCACCGGGCGTAGGTCTCTTTGCAGAGGACCAGGTATGGGTCCTTAGCCCGCATGTGCAGGGATACGTGCCTAATCCATTCTACGGGTTTGACTACATCTTTGTCTACCAGCTTAGATATTCTCCGTGAATGACTTGAATGTAGGGGCTTACCTCGTAAAGAGAGCCCTTCTGACTGTGGTGGTCGTGATAGGGACCATCACAATCACCTTCTTTTTATCTCATGTTGTCCCTTCAAATCCGGTTATCCTTCTCGCTGGGCAAAATCCCACACCTGAGCAAATAGCAAGGCTTACACATGAGTACGGACTTGACGAGCCTCTTTATGTACAGTTTCTGATATACCTTAGGCAGGTCTTTTCTGGGAACTTGGGAATATCGTTTTCCTTTTCTCTCCAGCCTGTACTTCCACTTGTGCTGCAAACACTCCCTAACAGTATGACGCTTGGGGCTCTTGCAACTTTACTTGCGATAGTTGTTGGGATACCTCTCGGTGTAGAATCGGCAAGGAGAACAGGAAGGAAGTTCGACTCTTTAATGAGGATATTCTCTGTAAGCTCGGTAGCTCTTCCTCAGTTCTGGCTTGGCTTGATACTGCAACTTATTTTTGCAGTATACCTAGGCATACTCCCGAACGCATCTTATGGCGGGAGCCTTCTCTTCTTTGACATGCATCCAGTGAAGACAGTAACAGGATCTTACCTTATAGATAGCCTGCTAACCGGGAATTTCGTTACCTTTGTAGCGATAGCAAAGAGCATGGTCCTTCCTGTGCTCACACTTGCACTTTACCCAATAGGCCTTATGATAAAGCAGACTAGGTCCTCAGTAATGGCTGCTCTCAGCCAGGACTACATCAGGACAGCAAGGGCATATGGGATAAAAGAGAGAGAGGTTAACTATAGATTCGCACTAAAAAATGCACTTCCTCCAATTATTGTGACAGCTGCACTAACTTTTGCCTACAGCTCTACGTTAGGCGTTATATACGTGGAGGAGGTCTTTAACTTGGCTCCTGGGTTAGGCTTCCTTCTCAGGAGCTCGACAGGGACAGGTATATCTTCGACTGGCATAAGCGGAGCCCTAGACTACCAGCTAATACTCGGACTTGCTATAGTTGTGGGTATATTCTACGCAATAGCAAACTTGGTTGCTGATGCTCTCCAGATCTACTTTGATAGGAGGATAGCAAGATAGGAATGAGGATTACTGACTCTCCAAGAAGTGATGCTTGGGGGTTCTTCAGACTGCTACACATAATAAGAGTTCTTTCAAGGGATAAGCTGTTTGTGTTTGGAGTTACAGTGGTACTTTCGCTTGCACTTCTCTCAATAGCTGCGCCATATGTTTCTCCATATACCTCACAGGGGTATGGAGAAGCAGCAGTTCCACCTCCAAGTTGCCCGGGTGTGCCGACGGAGGTTGCTGGGGTGTGTCCTCCTTCACTCCTGCATCCTCTTGGGACAGAAATACTTGGAAGAGACCTGCTAACTAGGATACTATTCGGAATAAGGACATCACTTATAATAGGCCTATTTGTAGTTATTACAGCTACAGCAATAGGATTGTTCGTCGGAATAACCGCTGCATACATTGGAGGATGGGTTGATGAATTACTAATGAGAACTACAGATGTATTTCTGTCTTTCCCTCATGTGATACTAGCGCTAGTGATACTTGCAACTATTGGGCCTAACTTCTACAGCGTTTTTATAGCATTAGGTGCTGTTTGGTGGCCAACCTTCGCAAGACTTGCAAGGGGACAAGCGCTCTCCGTGAAGTCACAGAACTATATTCTTGCTGCACAAGCAGCTGGTGTAGGAAGATTTGGAATAATATTCAAGCATATACTTCCAAACTCTATAGCTCCACTTACTGTCCAGATGGCTTTAGACATGGGTGCAAGTATACTTGCTGAGGCAGGTCTAAGTTTTCTCGGGCTTGGTATTAGGCCCCCGACAGCAGACCTTGGGGTAATGGTCTTCGAATCAACAAACTTCATAACGACTGCTTGGTGGTATCCTGTCTTCCCTGGTCTTTTCCTCTTCCTTCTAGTACTTTCCTTTAACCTAATAGGTGATAGAGTTACGCAGTATTTAGACCCTAGGTTGGCAGGAAAGTGAACGGTTTGGAGCCATTGCTTGAGATAAAGGATTTAAGACTCGTATTCAGTACAGAAAGAGGTATACTCGACCTCTTCCAAGGGCTTAGCCTCTCACTCATGAGTAGGGAGGTACTTGGTATAGTAGGTGAGAGCGGGAGCGGAAAAAGCACGTTAGCCTATACGATAATTAAGCTCCTGCCAGGGAATGCAAGGATACTTAGCGGGAAAGTCCTTTTGGAAGGAAGAGATATCCTAAGCATGAAGGAAGAAGAGCTGAGAAGAATAAGGGGAAAGGAGATTACTATGGTATTTCAAGACCCTTCTACATCACTTAACCCTGTTTTTAGGATAAAGGACCAGATGCTTACTGTAGTAAAGGAGAACCTTGGGCTACAAGGGGAGGTAGCAAGAAAGAGAGCCTTAGAACTGTTGAAGCAAGTAGAGCTCCCTGACCCCGAATCCATCATGAATTCTTTCCCATTTGAGCTAAGTGGAGGGATGCAACAGAGGGTGATGATAGCTATGGCTTTGGCAGCTAACCCTAAGCTGATAGTTGCAGACGAGCCAACAAGTTCTGTCGATGCTACAATACAAACACAGATACTGTCTCTTTTGAAGAAGCTTAAAGCAGAGAGAGATTTCTCGCTAATACTGATAACCCACTCGATAGCTGTTGCAAAGGAAGTAAGCGATAGGATTGCTGTTATGTATGCAGGCGAGATTGTAGAGCTAGGAAAAGTTGAGACAGTGATAGAGAAACATCTGCATCCCTATACGGAAGCTCTTCTTAAGAGCATACCAAGACCGAGGGGGAAGAGTGAGATGAAAAGGATGCTACCAGTTGTTCCTGGGCAAGTACCGGACCTTATTTCTCCTCCTTCTGGATGCAGGTTCCATCCCAGATGCCCTTATGCTATGGACATCTGTAAGGCTGAGAGACCCCCATACTTCAACAAAGATGGTTCTTTGGTGATGTGCTGGCTCTACAGTGAGGAAAGATGAGCTTGCTAAAAGTTGAGCAGCTCAAAAAGCACTACATAATGAAGGAAGGGCTATTCAACAGGAAGAAGGTAGAGATAAGAGCTGTTGACGGAGTTAGCTTTGAGGTCAGGGAGGGTACAACATACGGTATAGCGGGGGAGAGCGGAAGCGGGAAGAGCACGCTCTGTATGTGTGTTGCTAGGCTCTTAGAGCCTACATCTGGCAAGCTATATTTTGATGGAAAGGAATACACACACGCAAAGGGTGAGGAGCTCAGGAGGCTGAGGGCAGAGATACAGATGGTTTTCCAGAACCCTCTGTCTTCCCTTGACCCACATATGGTAGTGAAAGATATAGTCCTAGAACCTGTCAGAGCACAGGGTAAGAATGACGATGAGTCTGTAGCATTAGATGCTCTAGAGAAGGTCGGCCTCTCAAGGTCTGTGATGAAGATGTATCCACACGAGCTTAGTGGAGGGATGGCTCAGAGAGTAGCAATAGCAAGGGCACTAACCCTTAGACCAAGAATGCTAATACTGGATGAGCCAACATCAGCTCTCGACGCATCTATGCAGGCTCAAGTGCTTAACCTGTTTAATGAACTACAGAGAGAAATGAAGATAACATATCTTCTTGTCTCCCACGACCTCTCAGTAATAGGGCATATGTGCGACTCGATGGCTGTGATGTATGCGGGCAGGATAGTAGAGATGGGTAGTTACGACCAGCTCTTTTACGAGCCTTCCCATCCTTACACCCTTGCTCTCCTTGCATCAGCACGCTTTCTGCCGGAAGGTGTGAATGGAGATAAGTTCGCTCTAAGAGGAGAGATGCCAAGCCCTAGAAACCCTCCTGTAGGATGCACTCTCCATCCGAGGTGCCCTTTTGCAACTGATGTGTGCCATGTAAACTATCCAGACTTGGAGGCACTAGGCAATGGCCATTTTGTTGCATGCCACAACAAGAAAAATGTTACAGAAGCACTAGAGATAGCAAGAAGGATTTAATGTAAGCTACCCACGGCTAAAGCTATGAGATTTCCCATTATATCGGGGAATTCTGTTTTGTGTTTCTGAGATGAGTATCTCTCTGGTATTCATAGAGCTCTTACTCTTCCACTTTCATCTATCCCATTTCAGAAGCAAGGTGTGTTATCACCTGTGAAACCTGCCTCCGTAAACTCGGTTTATTTTTCTACCTAAACCTCTTTAGCTCATTTAATATAACACAAAGCAATGGAAAACTTCTACTAAACAAATCTTAAGTTTTTATACATGTTCATTTTATTTTGTTTTGATGGTTTATATAACAAATGTTGAGAATGTAGAAGAGGAGGTATTAAAGAAGGGTAATGCCAAAGAAACAAAAGTAAAGTATCTAGTTGATTCAAGACATGGGGCTGAAAGATTTTTCTTGAGAATTTACAAAGTAGAGCCAGGAGGGAGAACGCCTTATGACAAGCACAATTACGAACATGAGGTTTTTGTACTCCAAGGCACAGCAAAGCTTGTAACTGTTGAATCAGGTGATAAAAAGGAATATACACTCAAAGAAGGAGATGTAGTATACATAGCTCCAAATGAAGTACATCAATTTGTTAATGAGGGTTCAAGCACATTCAAAATGCTTTGTGTAAGGGGCTCTGAAATAAAAGATGAGATAAATGAAGGATGCTAAGCAATTATAAGTGATCTGCCAAAGTAATCGCTAAATGCTATTTCTTCTAATTCCTTTCTATTTTTCTTTCCCAATATTTTCCTCTTTGGAAAACCAAACCCGACAACTGCTGCAATGTTGTAATTTTCAGGTATCCCAAAATGTTTAACCATGAGCTCTCTGTTCATCCCTGTGTATATTCTTGAACCGACATTGTAGTTCCATGCAGCAAGTTGCATGTTCTGTATAACTCTTCCTGCATCTAGTTGATGAAAGTTGTACTTCGGGTCTGTTAGGACAACAACAGCAAAGTTTGCACGCTCAACCCATTTACCTGTTGTGCTATCATCTGCTAGTTGTTTCAGTTTGTTCTTATCTTGTATAAGTATGAATCGCCAATGCTGTGAATTGATCCCACTAGGAGAGAGTCTGGCAGCCTCGAGAACCTTTCTTTTTATCTCTGCCGGAACAGGTTTATCCGAAAATTCTGTTATCTCAAGTTTTGTTGCTATTGCTTCAAATGTATCCATAACTTTTTCAACTTGCTGGAGCGAGATAAATCTTGCTCATTTAGACATCTTTTTATTATAGTGTAGAGAAATAAATTACATGTCACAGGAACAGATTGATATAAGAGAGATACAGATTGAGTTGTCAAAGATAGTCGACCCAGAAATTGGTGTTCCAATAGCAGAAATGAACCTGATTGACAAATTAGAAGTTAAAGATGGAGTAGTAGAGATAGAGTATCATGCCACAACACCATACTGTCCACCAATATTCGCTCTCCATATATCAAAGAGCATAAAAGAGAACGTAATGAAAGTAAAAGGTGTGAAAAGTGTGAAGGTAAGAGTAACTGGCCATTATCTCGCAGAAGCAATAAATAGGCAGGTTGATCAACTCTTTTCAAATCAGAAAAAAGATGAAGGAAGTTAGATCAGGGTTAGACCTGCTGCTATACAGCCAAGCTTAGCGTTAACGGTTGTGGAAGCACCACATACAATCACTACATCATTCTCTTGAGGTTGGAGTTTGTCTCTTATCAAAGACCAGATATCATTAGGATAATCTTTTTCACAATCTCTTGAGCCACTCGGAACAGTGAATTTAGAGCCTATGTATACGTATGTTGTTGCTCCATCTGCACCAAAGATTATAGCTCTGTCCCTTTGCGCTATACCATCCTTAACTCTAGAGCCACAGTTCTTAAATAAGATGGTTGCTTGACACTTTCCTATTGTTATCGATGTTGGAGGAATCTCAAAGGGGCCCCTGAATATTTCCCTTAAAAACTTGTAAAATCTGTTTCCTTTTGACGTAAGTTTATTGCCTGATGCACTTGTATCAACTATGCCTAATTCTGCTAATTTCTTTAAAACCGTTCTTGTCGCTCCTTCACCAAGCCCAAGTTCTTTAGATAGTTCTTTCCTGCCTATTTGAGATCTTTCATATATTGTTAAGATAGCTAGTAGAAGATGTGCCGCTGTAAAAGTAGGTGAAGGACCTTGTATTTTTTTATCAAGCTCTAGGAGCGACCTGAGCAAACCACTCAAACATTTGGTATTATTTTTCGTACTTTATAGGTTTTCAGAAAGGTTTGGCTGTACCTTTATTTAGCATTTCACTTTCTCTATAACTACTAGGCTTAGCATAGATAAAGAATTTCGATAAGATTTTATAATGGATGGATAATCCAACCGGCGTGCAAGCTAGAGATATAGCTGCAACAGCAATATTTACTGCTGTTATACTTGGTTCAGATTTCGCTCTCTCAGGAATACCAAATGTAAAGCTTCTTGACGTTCTTGTGTTCGTATCTTCATTCCTCTTTGGATTTAGAGTAGGTGCATCTGTAGCCATTCTATCAGAATTGGCATGGAGCTTTCTTAGCCCATGGGGTGCTGCGGGTGCTATAGCACCTTTTCTCATACTTGGGGAGCTACTCTACGCGGCTGCAGGAAGAGTAGCCTACACGCTATGGAAGGGTAAGATAAACGTTGGATCTGTTTACTCGTTAGCTGTAGGATCTTTGCTTGCTATTTGTGCATTTATATGGGATTTTGAGACAAACCTGGGTACAGCCCTAATTGCAACTTGGCCTGAAACATCTATTAATGCTATAATTGCTTATCAGATTGCAGGCATTGGCTTCGCTGCAGTACATGAGATAAGTGATTTTGTATTTGGTACTTTAATTGCTCCAGCTGTAATATCAATATTCGTAAGGTTCTCAAGGAGGTCTTTGTAAATGGTCTCTAACCAAGCATTTTATGCAGTTACATCAATACTTGTAGCCCTACTTATAATATCTGGAACAGCATCCGTATATTATTACCAGCAGACTTTAAAGCTCTCAGACCAGAGTAAACAGTATCAGTCGCAGCTTCAAGATGAGATAAACAGATACAATTCCCTCGTTTCCAAGTATAATTCGCTTGCAAATAATGCATCTAAGTTAATATCCGAATTGAACAACAGTAAAGCTTCAGTAAAGCAACTTGTAGAGCTTTACAACAAAAGCATTTTCTACATTGAAGAGATAAATTCTAACTTTGTAAGCATTTCTGGTCAGTACAATCACACCATAAGCTTGCTAACAGAACTTGTTTCAAACGTAAACACAAGCCTGCCTGTCTACAAAAAGGCTTCTTCAGAACTTTCTTCAATATGGCAGAGTTATCTCATTCTGTTAAAGAATTACACTTACACATCCAACAACCTCTTCTCACTTGTAAACCAGCTTGTAACAGAGCTTACCTCCATGAACGTGACAGTTACTTTCGAAAAGCCTGCAATAGTTAAACCAATTACCTATAGAGCAAACATACTTATAGATTTAGGAAATGGAACAAGGATCTGGTTCAATAGCACAAACGCTCAACCAGGATGGAACCTCTATGTTCTAACACTTGTTATAACTGGAGGCAGGGTACAAGCTACTTGGTATCCGCAATACAACGCACATTTCGTAACAGGAATTTATGGTGTAGCTAATTCAGGGAATAGTGCTTGGTTCATATGGACATGGAACTCAACATCTCATTGGCAGATTGCGCAGTATGGTGCTGACGAGCTTCCAATATTGAACGGCTCAATCTATGCATGGACTTACTGTTCATACAACCCAGTTACATACGAACCTAACTGTAAACCTTGAAGCTATTAAATATCTTATGACAAGAGTCTGCTCATGGCTTCGTACTGGTTGTTTAAGGAGGAACCCTCTCATTATTCATTTGATAACCTGCTGAAAGATGGAAAAACTGTATGGGATGGCGTTGAGAATAACCTGGCGTTAAAGTATCTTAGGAGTGTGAAGAAGGATGACGAGGCATTCTTTTACCACACAGGGAATGAGAAAGCAATAGTTGGAATTATGAAGGTTGTATCAGACCCATATCCTGACCCAAAGAAGCATGATAAAAAGTATGTAGTTGTGGATGTTGTTCCAGTTAGAAAGCTAAAGAGGCCTGTTACTCTTCAGCATGTCAAAAAAGATAAATTCTTCTCCGGTTTTGAGCTGATAAGGCTTCCTAGGCTTTCGGTATTACCTGTCTCTGAAAAGTTTTGGAAAAAGATATTAGAGATTGCTGAGCTGCAGCTTTAGAACTCTTCTTTTAATCAGAAAACCACAGCAACAAACAGGCGTGAAAAGCCTACTTTTCTCTTTAATTAGCTTTTCAGGACTTTCAAGTGAACGAAGGTTATAGCATCCATCATGCATATTAATCCTACAACTTGCACATGCCACATTAGGCTGGTATCCAGGAAGATAATGCGGCCTTCCTATTATCCACGTTATCTCAATAATTGCTGAAATTAATGAGATTAAAAGCATGAAGGTATTTAATTGTTCATCATTCTGAAAAAGAAGAAATCCAAGGAAAGCAGGTATGAAAAATAAGCATAGCTTTACTGCTGAAGGAAAAAGTATCCTAAAGCCAAGACTATCTAGATAGTACGAATAATCCTTCTTAACCTTAAGCTTGATTCTAATCTTATAGCTAATTAATATGCAAGGGCATCCAGCTAGAAACCAGATATATTTAATCCATAATTCATGCAATCAGTAGTCTACCTGATGAGCCTCTGAACCTTACTACCCTCAAACCTCCAAATCTCACATGCTTTCTTGCTCTCATCATGTGTTGATGTTTGATATGTAGAAAAATTATTCCCTAGATTCAACAGTGCTGACAAAATGCTCAAAAAACGTAAATCAGTATTAACTCTTAAATCATGGTGCGAGAGGAACACAAGTATGGAAAAAGGTATCTCAACTCTCCAACTAGAGAGGTTTGATATTTCACATGAGAGAGGATTTTTACCAAAGGAAGATCCAGCATACAGGTTTGAAAGCCTAGAACTAGCTGAACTTAGATACCTTGAATTCCTTGGAAATAATATACCAGAGATGCTTTCTAATCATACACTGAGAAAAACACTTAGAAATCTCGAACCTTTACCTATTGAGGTCCTAGAAAGGCTACCATACAGAGAGAAGGTAATGGCTGCTAGAATATATGCATTCCTAACGAGTGCATATGTACACCAGCTCGAAGAGGAAAAAGTGAACTCAATCCCTAGAGGGCTTGCTATCCCGTTCAACTATTTAAGCAAAGCATTAGGAAGAAAATATCCAATACTTTCCTACGATTTGTATGCTCTTAACAACTGGAAGAGGAAGGATAAAAGCTCAAGAATAGAAGTTGAAAACTTGGAGACAATACAAAATTTTGTCAGACTTGAGGACGAGCCTTGGTTCATACTAATACATGTCGAGATAGAGGCTGAAGCTGGACCAGCAATAGCATCAATTGTTACACTGCAAGATGCTGTAGCAAAGAAAGACTTTGAGCTGCTGAAGTATGCACTCGACAACATGCATGATTCTCTGGCTGAGATGATAGAAACACTAAGGCGGATGCCAGAGCATAACAATCCTAACCTCTATGCATTTACTTTTAGACCATACATACAGATGTTCCAGAACGTAAAATATGAGGGGGTAAATGAGTATAGCTACGGACCTACCTTTAGGGGTGAGACAGGAGCACAAAGCTCAGTTATACCATCTCTTGACGCTGCTCTCGGGATAAAACATCAAAAGACAGATCTAACAGATTACGTTACAGATATGAGAAACTACATGCCCAAAAAACACAGAGAGTTTATAGAGGTAGTTGAAGCAAATGAGAAGTCCAAACCTATCAGGGAATTTCTGATGAAAGAAGGTGGTGTAGGTGCTATTAGGAGATACAACGATGTACTCGACAAGTTAGTTGAATTCAGGCAGAAACATCTAGAATTTGCTGTTTTATATATATTCTCAAAGGTAAAAGACACGCTTGGAACAGGTGGAACACCTTTTATGAAATGGTTAGCACAGCTTAGGGATGAAACACTTGCTCATAAGATAAATGTCTAAAGCTGAAGAAGAGGAAGACTTTAAGGCAAGGGTAGTCTCACTGATACTTGATTCAAAGACAGAGCAAGCAATAGAATTACTCTCAAAGCATTACGGGGTAGAGAAACCAAAGATTAGTGTAGGTGTATTTGCTGGAAGAACAAAAGGTGTAAGAGCAGTTTACAACCCAAGAAGCAAGGAGATACTTGCATCAAGTAGAGAATACTTCAATGACCCATTCACAGTTTTGCACGAATTTTATCACCATCTCAGAACATTTTCTGGAAAGCATAGGGGAACAGAGAAGCATGCAAATATCTTTGCCATAGAGTTCATAAAATCATACAAAAAGAGAATTGAAGGGAAAAAGAATGGATAAAGAAAAATGCATATTCTGTAAGATTGTGAATAGAGAGTCTCCTTCTCATATTGTTTATGAAGATAATGAGCATATAGCTTTCTTGGATATAGCTCCTTTTTCCATAGGACATACTCTTGTATGCCCAAAGAGACATGGTGAAACACTTTGGGATATGACAGAAGAAGAAATTGGTAAGTTATTCATGGTAGCTTCTAGAATTTCAAAAGCAGTTGTAAAGGCTGTAGGAGCTCAAGGCTTCAGACTCATACAAAACAATGGTGAAGCTGCAAATCAAGTTGTCGCGCATGTGCACATACATGTAATTCCAGTAAGAATGGAAGACAGAGGAAAGTTTTTGGACAGAAAGAAGTTCACAGAGGAAGAAATGTTAAAGACTGCAGACATTATAAAACAAGCGATAACTAACAGCGACTCAATTGTAGAGGAACAACGAAAATGATGTAACTGAGCCAGAAACAGAGGAGTTTGTAGTAAGATAGAGTGTGTAAACACCAGGCCCAAACTTTTGTGTTAAAGGCTGAAGGGTAAAAGAAATTGATACATGGTATGAGTCTACAACCCATTCTTGTGCGTATACTGTTGTACCGTTTTCAAATTTCTCGCAAATAAAGAAGCATTGAGGTAATATCCCTCCTACAAAAATGCCAGGTGTGTATTCATGCCTTAATGCTTTAAGCTGTGTTATGTTCATTGTTTCAGGCTTTGCGTCATAATAAACAATCAATGAAGTGAACCTTTGAATAGGATTAACTATGTTTCCATATAACGTGACCAAATTATCTTCCAGCTTGATAGAAGCATTAACATAATAATTTTCAAAATCTTCCACAAGGTAAAGATGTGTTGAATTGTACGCAATGCCTATTGAAACTTTATTATGCAACGGATTCAGGATGTTATATCTGTGACCATTATTGCAGCATATACTATCGTTGTAGACCATCATACTCTCAAGTTCTTTAATTCCTTGTTCTACTTCTGCCAAAGATGTGTAGTGAGGTTTGCTCCAGTATTCATAAGCAACATTCTCAGAAACAGAACCTCTTCCACCAAGAAGTGTGTACCTCATGTAAGGCTTGAAACCTTGAGTATCCCAGTGGCTGAAATAGCCAAAATAGAGCATAGAGTCTGCATGCTGCTGCCCTGAAGGCACCATACTTAGGGACACAGGTTCAAGACCAAAGTTTCTCCTGTCTGAATTAATAAGGTCAAGAGTATAGTTTGCAAGTTTGGCGTAATCGTTTGGGTAGGTTATGTTCAACCTGTTGCCTATTAAAGGGGGAGAATAAACGGAACTTGTTCTGTTGTACGCGGTGCCGCTAGTCTTCGGTGTTAAGGGCGGAATTGGTCTCAGCAAGAAGAAAAGCAGAGCTACAAGGAGCATTGCAGATAGTATGAATACGAACTCCTTTGCCTTGACACTCGTGCTCCGATCTGTGTTCAATTTCAGGTTGTTAGCTCTTCATCTACATCTTTTACTTCGAGTTCTAAAGGTACTTCTGGAAAGGATTCCCTCATTCTTCCCTCGGCAACTATCTCAGCCTCGTCAAGTATCTTCCTGGCCTCGCTGTTAGCGATTTCAAAGTTGACTTCTGTTCCTGTGTCGGCGCTAAGCTCAGCAAGCACGCTATTAAGTGTACCAAATAGGTCCTCTACGTTGCCTTTGGCTTCCGGAAGAACCTCTACTACCTGGAATTCTATCTCCCTCAACACACTTACTGCGGGTGCAAGGGAACCGGCTGTCAGCTCTCCAAGGGTCAACAAAGTCTCAAGTCTAAGCGTTATGTACTCAAGAGCTAACTGCGCTTGGGAAACAAATTTGCCCAACTTTCTAAGCTCAGAGAGTTCGTTTGCATACATGGTTGCGTGTTCTTTGTCTCCCTTTTTGATTGAGTTTATAACTTGGGAGAAAATGTTTCTATCCCTGTTTTCTATCCGAAGGAGAGCATTACTTAACTGCGAGCTCAAGACCTTTACCTCTCTTAGCGCAGCTTGTAGCCTGACTTTCAGGGGTGGCTCTCTCCGAAAATTACCTGCTATTCTGTTTATTATACCCTTGTTGTTGGACTCCCATCTGTCTGATAACGGCATCCGTTCTAATCGGTCCTATGCTTTCTTTAACGCCTAACATTTAATATAAATGTTAGTTTTAACAAAATAAATTAACAAGTTATCAGTTGGAGAGATTGTGGAGGAAGAGAGGCCCCGGATAAGAAGTGCGAAGATGTCTAGAAGTGCTGCCATACTTATCTTGTTAATCGGGTTTCTAACCTTTCTTGTAAATTTTGTGGCAGCGGTTGCAATTGTTGCTCTTGGCGCGACTCTTCTAATCATCCTACACAAACTTACGAATGTGAAGTAAGATCACTGATTTTACCGGCCAAGTATCTTCGCCAGATCTTTGTAACAAGGTATCCAGCTATGGCGCCACTTGAAACACCAACTACTATGATTGATGTGTCTATCATAAACTGATAAGGTACAGCATTAGCTGTGATAGTTGCGTAAAAGGCTGTCAAGCCTGTTATGCTGCTGCTTATCGCTAGCGCCAGAACGAGCCTAAACTTCCTTAAGCCTTCTGGATTTGTCTTAACATGCAATATATGTGAGAAAATGTCAATTGTAACTCCAAATAGGAGAGCTAAGAGGATAGTAAATGGAATAAACGCTGCTTCTGTTGCAGAAAGCAAAAGCCCTGCTATACCTGCTGAATAAGTTGCACCACCCAAACCTACAACAAGGTAGCTTAAAGCCAGAACTATCAAAACTGGTAAAATCAGGAAGTCAGGAAGCGGAGGGGGGAGCAAATAAAGTGTCGCCTGTCTGTACACATAATAAAGAGCGCCGAACGATGTGACAAGCGCAAGTTTTCTTGTGTTCAAGTGTCATCTGGGTTAACGAGCGATAGATATAAGACATTTCATTCGAGTAAGATTGGAGGAAATCCTGTCTTAAGCGCCTCCTGCACCATCTCTACTGTGGCCCTTTCTTCTTCTTTGGCCACGAAACTCATAACTCGACCTTATTGCCGTTTACAACAAGTTTCTCATAAACATTCGTTGCTTTAGAGATGGTTGCATGCATCGGACATCTTCTGAATGTTACCTTTGCTACCTCGGCAACTTTTTCTGGCTCTGCTGAACTTACGACGTTAAATTCAACAGTTATATCTGTAAAAGAAGGGCTTTTACCCTCTATCTCGAACTGCCCCTTCCTATTCCAGTGACCTGTTACACGTGTTGTTAGCTTTTCGACAGGCACTCCCATGAGTGCAGCATTCCTTATAAACGTCACATTCTCACAGAAGCCTATTGAGGAGAGAAAATATTCTAACGGTGTTGGACCAAGATCTTGCCCTCCTGAAGACTCTGGTTCATCAGAGACTACAGAGAAACTCCTGACCTTTGATATGGATGCTTGTTCCCCAACCAATGTCACGTCAGCTTTAACAGCTCCCGTTGCTTCAATGTCTGTTGCTTTTCTCAAAGATTCCCGTAAACTTTCAAGCATTTTCCTGAGGCCTTCCATATTCACGGTTCAGCCACAAAGATTCATAAATAATAAATCTTGAGAATAAACGTTGAGCTTAGTCATCAAAAATGCAAGACTGAGAAAAGACTACAAATTGCATAATGTTTACATTCAAAATGGCATAATAAACTCCATAGATGGGAAGAAAAGCAAAGTGGAAGAGGAAATAGATGCGAGAGGTCTCCTTCTTACAGAAAGTTTTGTTATAGCACACCTGCATCTCGATAAAGTTTACACGTATTCTGACTCTAGTAAGAATGCGACGGCAAAATATCAGGAAGGAAAAGATAGCGTCTCGGCCATCAAAGAAGCATCGAAAGTTAAGGAAAACATGAATGAACGTGCAATCTACAAGAGGGCAGAGACTACTCTGCGACATGCATTTCGTTTCGGTGTTTGTGGAATCAGAGCTTTTGCTGATGTTGACGATGTAATAGGGCTCAAGGCTATTAGAGCATTACTGAGGCTAAAAAAAGAATTTGCCAAACAAATAGAGCTCCAAGTTGTTGCATTTCCGCAGGAGGGCGTCGTAAACGTAAGCGGAGTAGAGGAACTTATCGAGAAGGCAATTGAAGAAGGGGCTGACGTGGTTGGCGGTATACCATGGATCGAGCATTCAAATCAGGAAAGAAAAAAGCACATAGAGAAAATGTTAGACATTGCTGTTAAGTATGACAGGGATGTAGCTATGCTTGTTGATGATTGCTGTTCTGGGTCGTCGAAAACTCTTGAGATGCTTGCTAGAGAGGTCGTAAAAAGAAAGTGGATTGGAAGGGTGGTGGCTTGCCATGCAAGGTCAATGCAATTTTACAGTAAAGCTTACCTGAGATATGTGGTTCAGCTCTGCAAAAGGGCAGGGATATCCTTTGTAGTAAACCCTCACACTGGACCATGTAATGCGCCTGTGAAAACTCTTGTCGATAATAATATTACAGTTGCGCTCGGTCAAGATGACTGCGCTGATGCTTACTATCCTTTTGGTAGGTGCAAGATGACAGAGGTTGCATTTCTTGCATCCCATATACTAAGGATGATGCTACCACAACACTTTGAACTGTTTTATGATATGATTACTGTCAACCCAGCTAAAATGATTGGGATGGAAGATTTTGGGATAAAAATGGGAAGCAGAGCGAGGCTCTTGTTATTGCCTGTAAAAAATGTCTACGAAGCAATATGGTATCAAGCTGAACCAGTCGCTATATTAGCGGGAGAGAAGGTGTTGAAGCAGAGCATTCAGTAGGTTAACTATATCGCCGACAAGAATAAAAATTACGGCTCCCTAATGGCAAAGAAAAGGAATCATGAAAACAGATTAAAGTAGGCAATTTTGAGGCGAAAACAGGTTGGTAACTGTCGTAGTTGTTGTATTTCTCCTGAATGTGTTAAATTCGGTGGTAGCATTATTAACAAGTTACTATGCCTACAAGTTCAATAGGCTTGCAAGGACTCCACTCCTCACATCCATAAGCGCGGGATTCATGCTTCTTGGAGTCGGGCTTGCATTCGAGGCAATAACATCTGTGTTCAGTGGCAGAACAGTACTTGAAAATATTGCCTTAAGAACTTTAATAGGCTACAGTATAGTAATATATCTTTTACTACAGCTCTTTGCGTATCTTCTTATTGCAATAGGTTATGGGTTCAGCGCTTACTCTTCTAACAACACTGCAGCGGCTTCCTTGGTTCTAGCTTTTATGCAAGTGCCTGTCAGAACGAGGCCACCAGCCGAGTTTTTCATCTTTACACTTTCGGTGTATTTCTTTACTGTTGTCATGCTTGCTTTTATACTGTTTCAAGGTATATTGGTGCATAGCAGAGCAAAGGACAGGTTTTCACTACTAGTTCTTCTTGCATTTGCCTTTATCTTTGTAGCGCATGTCCTGTTTCTACTTTCTGTTATAGAGCTTTCTCAAGACCTGCTTCTTTTAGGAGACCTAGTTCAGTTTGCAGGTTTTGTTTCTCTCCTTGCGTTCATAATCAGGAGTGGTTCCGTTGGTTCAAGCTGAGAAGCAGCGTTCTCCGCTAAGAATATATCTTGACATAATAGATGCAATAAATGAGGAGGGACAAGCAAGGCCAACGCACATTCTTTACAAGGCAAACCTATCGTACGACAGATTGGTGAAGTATCTTGATGACCTAGCTGCCAAAGGCCTAGTTGAAGTTAGGCAGGAAAAGGATACAAAATATTATGTCCTCACCCCCAAAGGTGTAAAGTTCCTCATCGAACTCAAAAGGGCCGAGGCATTCATAAAGGGCTTTGGCTTCTCACTTTGAAGGTATCTTTCGTACCTAAAACTTAAATCATAGGCGTGGAACAAGTAATATATTGTCTCAAGAGAGACCAGACATAAAGGGAGAGGTTGAGAGGAGTCGCGGTTTTCTTAAGAAGCTGCAACTTGTAATTCCTGGCCTTAGAGGCTATAGGATACTTGAGGACCTTCGAGTATCTGATGAGTTACTAAGAAACCAGCTAGCAGACATGCTTGACCAAGCGAGAGCGAACCTAAACGTCTTAAGGCAGAGGCTTGCCTCCAGTGGAGATATGATGAACCTTAGTCAGGTTGGTTCACTTGTAGCGCAACTTCAAACACTCAGTGGAGAGATCAGGCATGCCCAACAGGGATATTCCGGTTTTGTAGCACCAATATCAATAAACGATGAAAAGCTAGAAAGTCTTTACGAGTATGACTATTCATTTGTTACATCTGTAATGAACATTAGGGACTCCACATCTCAAGAGAAGTTAAAATTTGACCCGTCTTCTCCAGCAGACTTGACGATGGCTTTGACTCAGTTACTGAAACAGGTTCAGGATGTTAGGGTGATGTGGTCGCAGAGAATAAAGAGGATGGAAAAGATATTGATCGGAAGTGAAGGAAATGTCCAAGGGTAGCGTCTTCGGCTCTACGACAATAGTCTGGGAGGATCAGTTCAAAAGGAACAGCGTTCTATGGAAGGTTCCTAGAAATATTAGACTGAACGATAATATAGTTGTAAGGGAGGATGAGATAGCTGTATTTTACAGAGATGGGAAGGTTTTAGCTTATTTCGACCAACCAAACAGGTACGCTCTGACAGACCTCAACGCGCCCGTGGTTGGTCCGTTGGTAAGACTCCTGACGGGTGTCCAACAAGAGGCAGAGGTCTATTACATTCCAAAGCGATATCTCGACGGTAAGTTTGGAAGCACCCAACCATACCAGTTCACGGATCCAGTGTTTGGAATTGTCAATCTTAGGGTCTTTGGGGAATACAGATGGCGTATAGCCTCTCCTGAGCTCTTCGTTAACCAATTTGTCGGTACTTTTAACGCAGAAACCTCTGACGATGTCGAAGCAAGAATGAGAGAACAGATGGTAATTCTTGTTTACAATTCGCTTGGTAAGCTGAAGCAGCAAGGTATGAAGGTTACCGACCTAGCTGCAAATCTAACGAATATCGAGCAGTTTGTGCTTGGCTTGGCACCTGATCACTTTGGACAGTACGGTGTAGAAATAAACAAGATATCAGGCCTCACCATAAGTCTTCCAGAAGATGTTCAAAAAGCAATAGATACAAGGTCCCAAATGTCTGTACTTGGTGTAAACTATATGCAATATCAGGCCGGGCAAGCAATGGTTGATGCAGCAAAGAATCCCTCCGGAGGTGCAGGGGTAACAGCAGGCCTTGGGGCTGGACTAGGGGTTGGATATGCTATAGGAGGGCAGATGGCACAGGGTATGGGGCAACAGACAAAAAGCTGCACAAACTGCGGGTCAGTTGTTCCCATAACATCAAAGTTCTGCCCCAACTGCGGTTTCAACCTACAACAGCAGCAAACAAGTGTTCAGGTGCAACAGCCAAAGTTTTGCCCTGAATGTGGGACAAAGCTCGGGGATAACGCCAAATTCTGTCCAAACTGTGGAACAAAGATTCAGGGGTGAATAAAGCTGTACTGCTTGAAATGTGGTGCACAGCTACCTGAAGACGCTCTTTATTGTTCGAAGTGTGGTACAAAGTTGGCACAGGGCAGTCCGGCACAGACGCCTCAGCCTGTCATAGCGCCCGCGGGCGCCGTCTCTCTAAAATGCCCAAGCTGTGGAGCTCCGATAACACCAAAATTCGGCGAGATGGTAATAACATGTGAGTACTGCGGCAGCAGTATAGCACTAAGTACAGAAGGGTGGAAGGAGATTCAGAAACATACAATGTTACCCCCAAAAATATATGATAAGGATGAAGTGCTTCGAAAGATTCACGATATGATGGATAGAGGTTTGCTTCACCGTCATCTCCAAGAGAGATCAACCCTTGAAGAGCTCAATCTTGTCATGGTTCCATACTGGTTAATTACAGTATCTGCGAGGACAACAGTTGTCGCGTCTGACGTTCCAACTGAAGTGAGTAAGGTAGCTACGGCTGCGGTCTTGGCTGGAGTTCTAGGTTCAGTTATGAGTGGGAGGAGACAGGGAGGGTTTGGGGCAGGAGCCCTTGATGGGATACTTATAGGGACGGTTCTTTCAGGTTCAAACCAGGGGTCTCAAGTCAAGGAGTACAAAATGGACAACAACTACAACTACCCTGTGATAGCAATTAAATCCCTCGCTCAATACCAACCCCTTTATTATGAGTTCAACCTAGCAGAGAGGAAATTATTTGATTATAACGAGATTAAACAACTCAAGGTGCTGAATGGCGATGTTGGAGAGGAAACGGCGAAATACCAAGCAAAGACGCTCGTAGACCAGCTCCAGTCCAACAAAGCACATGAACAGTACCACATGATAAGAAGTATATCTACCGAGATAGATGTTGGTGAAGGTGAGCTTCTCCATGCACCTGTTTGGTTCGTTCGTTATGACCACAAAGGAGCTAAGATAATCCTTGTGATAGATGCGAATTCAGGTGGTGTAATATACAGCTTTGGCCTCTAGAGCAGCGGTATCTCAATCCGTAACTGTTGCTGTTGTTGCGGGTTCGGCAATAGCTGTTCTTCTTCTCCTTTTATTCAGTGTTATACCCTCTATACTTGCTTTTCCAATATTTTTGCTTCCTATATCTCTTTACTTGGCAATCATGGCTGCCGGAAACGTAAGCTTAGAAAAAATGACACACACATACTATTTGGTGTGGAGTGGCGTAGCTATGGCAATTCTTGTTTCTTGGTTAACCGTCTATATATTTCCAAACCCCATTCTAGCAACAGTTGAGGTTCTCGTAATCTTTTTGGTCTATTACTACTTGAACAGGTTTCTGAGTTCAGCTGAAAGACCTATTTCAAAATGAGTCACGAAAATTTCTTCGTTCCAATGATTTTTTGATAATTTCTCTAAATTGCGAAAAGCTAATTTGGGGCTCGGGCGAGAGCAATTAGAATGCGATCGTTCAGCGTAATGTTACTCTTACTTCTGTTACTCTTTAGCTGTTTTCCGGTGATTGTCAGAGCCTCTGATGACTCGAACAGCGGACAGCTTACAACAATGTCTCAAATTGATCAGACTCAGCTTATCAACGCACTCAATGTCTTGAGTCAAAATATTAACGATACTCAGCTTAGACAGCTTATCAATGATTTTGAGAGCCAGATAAAATCAAGTAATTACCTTTCTGGAGGTACGTGCAACTCCGGGAACGGAACATCTATTGTTTATCCCTCGGGCTCAGCTACCTCCATAATGAGAAATGGTACACTGACATGCTCCTCGGGCGGAGCAGGCAGCATATTACTTAAAATACAGTCATACATGAATTCCAAGAACCTGACTTCAGGATCGCTTTATGCTCTTGTTAAAAGCTTGTCAGTAAACGGAACTAGCATATTTTTAGACCAAATGGTGTTACAGCAGCTTTTGGGACTTTCAGAGCTGAACCAGAACGGAGTACCGCGCGGGTTGACGAACGAAAGTCCTAGCCAAGCATCTATCGACCTACAAGCAATTGCCTCGTTGTTAAGCTCAATAAATCCCGACCTTGCCGCACAGTTACTGAGGATTGCTGCAGGAATAAAGGTCTCCCAGAGTTCAAATTCTTTACCTGTAGTCCAGCCAGGACCTTTACCTATACAGGTAAACAATATACCTGTTTCGCCCACCGTCCCAAGCCTGCCTACATCATATATCTTTTATCTTGTGCCCATCCTCACCGTTCCAGCGGTTCTTTTCCTCTTCAGAAGGAAAATTGCTTCTCTGTTTGGTGAACAGAAAACACTTGAGGACGAATTTTACGATAAGAAGAACGAGATAGTATATCCAAGAACAAACAAAGAAAAAATAATACAAATATTTCAGAAAGCTGTTCTTCTTTTAGGACAAAAGGGAATAAGAAAGATGAAGTACGAGACTCATAGGGAGTTCTCCGAAAGACTTTCATCCTACATTTTTTCAAGAGATTTCAGAGGCATTGCTGGACTCTATGAAAAAGCTAAATTCTCAAATGCTGAAATAAAAGTCGAAGATGTTTCAGAAGCGGAGCAAAGATACAGAAGGCTGGAGAGCTCTTGAAAACAAGAAATTTCATAGCGCTCATGGTTATTATTGCTTTGATAGCTGTGATGTACAGTCCTTCATCTGTTAGAATAACTTCTGAAGGTTTCAGTACATCGCCAACATCCTCAGGTGGGTCAAGTACATCGCTCTTTCTATCCTACATTAAAAAAGAGGGGTATAAGGTTGTACTGTTAAACAATAGTCTGCAGCTTAGTCAGATTCAGGGTGGTATCTATTTGCTCATTGGGCCTGATTTTGCCCTTTCTAGTCAAGATGCAAGCTTTATTCAGGGAATGTATGACGCTGGGAAGATTTCTCTCCTTATTGCTGAAGGGAATAGTACCAACAACAGCTTTCTCCGATCAACCTTTGGAGCAATCGTTCCTGGTTCTGCTGTAATCGTTCCAAGCTCCCCTTTTGTCGATAAAAGAGTTTACGTTGCAAGTTTTCAGCTTGGTCAGAAAGTAGTTTCTGGAATAATTGACATCTCCTCGTACCTTGTCCTTGAGAGGCAGGTCATGCATGCGTTATTCGTAACGCCTGTAAGTTCGTTTGATACCTCGGATGACAGGCCGTATCCCAGAATTGTTATAGCTACATCTCAAAATACGAATTCGAAGGCATTGATAATTGCCGATTCGGGTCCTTTTACAAATTCCATAATAAATACGACAATAATGGATGAAAAGGGATTTGCTCTTTCTCTCTTCGAATGGGTCACTGGTGGTGACACCTCAAAGACAGTTTATTATGATAACTACCACTATATATCTAAGGCGCCCCAGTTCAGCTTTGGTCTTCCTGTTGGGCCTGTCTTTGACTATGCCCTAAGTGTTGCTATATCAAACCTGAACAGCTACTACCAACAGTTTCCTCTTACCATTCAAGGATTCACTCACCTTTCCTTGTTTGATTCCTCTCTAATTGCGGGGACTGTTGTGCTAATCTCGGCATATGCTCTTGTTAGAAGGGTTTTACAAAAGGAGAAAATCGAGAAAGATGATATGGAACCACCACAAATAGAAGCAAATGTCGTCTCGTTTTCGAGAGTAAGATTGGATTTTGAGGAGCTTGTTAAAAAGAAAAGTTTCTATGCGGCTACTGCGGAAAGACTCTACCAATTATTGGATGAGGTATCGCAAAAATACTTGGGACTGAAACTTGACGAAATACCAACTAAACTCAACGATAAATCAATTGCGGATGAGAAGATCGTCAGGTTTGTGCGCGATCTAGTTAAGATACATGAATATGTGACTGGAAGACGACGATACGTTTTGGTCTTTAGATGGAAAAGAAAGATAGAATTATTAAACGCAGAAGCAGAAATTTTCCTTGAGAAAGTGGGCGCCAAAGCAACAACTATTTACATTAAAAAACGAGGAGCCATATCAGAGGAATGACAACACCAAACGAAGTAAAGCAGCTAACACAGAAACTCTTGAGAGAAGTTGGAAAGGTAGTTGTTGGTAAGTCTGAGGAAGTACGTATGATATTTGTATGCCTAATGGCAGGTGGGCATGCACTACTCGAAGGTGTTCCTGGAGTTGCTAAAACAACTATTGCAAAGACGGTGGCAACATGCTTTGACCTAAGTTTTGAGAGAATACAGTTCACACCCGACCTGCTGCCCTCGGATATAATTGGGACATATGTATTTGATCAAAAGACATCTGAGTTCAAGTTAAAGAAAGGTCCCATATTTGGTAACGTAATACTTGCGGATGAGATAAACAGGGCCTCGCCCAAGACTCAATCAGCCCTTCTAGAAGCGATGCAAGAGAGGCAGGTCACAATAGAGGGCACTACGCTGGAGCTACCAACACCCTTTATTGTTCTCGCAACCCAAAATCCTATTGAGTATGAAGGCACTTATCCGCTACCTGAGGCGCAGATAGACAGATTCATGATGAGGATAGAAATAGGCTACCCTTCGAAGCAGGAAACAGTGCAGATACTCAAGAGCATTAAGGATATAATGGAACCCAACATATCTAAGATTACAGACGCGTCAACCCTAATAAGTTGTTCAAAACTTATCTGGAATGTACATATAGACGATTCTGTAAGGCAGTATATTGTAGACATAACGGAAGCAACAAGAAGAAATCCTTTTGTAAAGCTTGGGTGCTCTCCCAGAGCGGCAGCCTCTCTCCAGCTCGCTTCAGCAGCCTATTCATTGACAGATGGTAGGGATTACGTCATACCTGATGACGTCAAGAAGATGGTGAAACCTGTACTTGCACACAGATTAATACTTAACCAAGATGCAAAGCTTGATGGTGTCACCCAGGGTTCAGTTGTAGAGGACATAGTGAAGAAAGTTCCTGTACCATGAGCGTAAAATTAACAAGAAGGGCTAATATAGTAGTGTTGCTCGCGGCTGCTTCCATAGCGCTCGGGCTTATTTTTCCCTCAGAGATCCCTTTTCTTTATACTGGTCTTGCTTTAATTGCCTACTATTACATAACTAGATATGTTCTCTTGGCTAAGAGCAAAGCTCTGAACAGCCTAGCCGTTCAGAGAATTCACAAGAGAACAACGACGGAGAATAGCAACTTAGAGGTAAAGATAGCAATTACGAACAAAACGGCTCTTGCATTGAATCTAGAGTTAGTGGACGTTTATCCTCGTTTCTTTAGACTCAAGGATGGCTCAAATTCCCTCATAACAAGTGTACCGGCAAGGGGATTTGTTGAATTGACGTATTACATTAAGCCAACTTCAATAGGTGCTCACGATTTCGGAAATACGGAACTAATATTACGCGACCCCTTTTCTCTTTTCTTTGTTAGAAGAATAATTGAGAGGAAAGACGAAGTGTATGTAGCTCCTTCTGAGAAAGAGATGGCAAGAGGTGTGCTTGTTTCTTTCGCCAGCTCAATGTATACAGGTGGTCTATTCTCTAGAGTTAAAGGAGAGGGATTCGAATTTGCGGAACTTAGAGAATACGTGTATGGAGACCCCTTTAAGAGTATCGCGTGGTCTGCTACAGCAAGAAATAACAAATTAATGGTCAGGCAGAACTACTCAGAAAATCCGTTGAACCTTATGATAATACTTGATTGTGGTGAGACAATGGCTTATGGTGAGGCAGGCAGTACAAAACTTGACTACGCTTGCAGGGCTGTCGCCTCTTTGGTTAGCTACGTAGCAAGAAGAGGCGATTTCATGGGAATTACATTGATGAGGTCATCTCGGGAGTCCTCCGTGCTTCCCCTCTCCCGGGGTACAGACCATGCAAATAGAATAATAAGAGAGTTGAGCAGGATAAAACTTGGAACTGGTCCATCAGACCTCGAGACAGCTCTCAAATATTCACTGGCCTTTGGGAATATAAAGGGCAAAACACTGTTCTTTGTCATCTCAGACCTAAACAGCGAAAATGACCTTACACCTCTTAGGAAACTGGTGGCAATGAAACACGAGGTTGTTGTGATTTCACCTTACACGCCTCTCTTTGAGGCACACGGGCTCGAAGGTGTAGAAAGAGCTATTTATTCGATCAACGCCGCGTATCAGTATAAAACAAGAGAAAAACTACTCAGGCAGGCAATGAAGCTGGAAATACCTGTGCTTGATGTTGGTCCTGAAGACATGTTTGAGAAGATAGTAATGCGCGCCGAAAGTTTAAGGGCTAGAGGAGGCTCATGAAATTCATACAGAAAGACCTCTTCCTATACTACATTTTTGCTTCCCCCGCTGCTCTTGTCGGTATTTTTTTCTCTGTCTCCCTATTGACAAACAGATCTTCTGTTATCAATAGCTTCTATATGCCTTTGATTGGTGTAGCTCTAGCAACTGCACTTGAGTTCTTTATCCTCGGGCTCATTTCCTTCTCGCTCATAAGAAGAAAGGTGTCCGTTCTTTCTATACTTCCAATTCTTTCCTTCTTTCTCTACATGGCTGGATATGGCATGCAGGTTAAGATGCCCCCTCTGACGGTAGCCATGACAATGAGTACTGTTTTGATATCGACTTTCTGCGCTCTTGCTTCCTTCAAATATTCGAGAGCCTCAATGCTTTCTAGGCAAGGTAAGGTAATACTACGTCGGGATGGACCGGCTGGTTACGCTATTCTCAACCAGATGCTAGATTATGCTTTTCCTTTGACCCTTGTTGTCCTGCTCACTGTTACAGTTGCATGGTTGATTGGTATTCTTAGACAGGGATTTACCAGAATTCCTGGACCTCTTTCCTCGCTCGGAGCAGAATATATCTCGACAAATATAGGGCAGGCAACTTTTGGAGTTCTTGTACTTGGAGCTGTTTTATGGATTTCAAAGCAGTTTGTGGAGCCCCTCCTCCTTAACTATTCGCTCTCCAAGTCACAGGCACTTGACTTACTACTCTCTGAAGATGACATCTACCAAAAAATGAGGAGAAAAAAGGAACTAAAATTAGTCAGCCTCAGAGGTTGGGTCTTGCTCTCCTTGTTTATGCTTGCTTTGGCTATTGGTGTTACGGTATACTTGGAAGGATTAGAATACACTGTAAGTTCGCTTCGTTCTCTCTTCACAGGTAGCTCTTCAACGACCAACTTTGACAAATTAATCCACGACGGATTCAATTCAATTGGGGAAAGTATTACAAGATTTGTAATCCAAGGAGAAAACCTGATAAGGATATTGTTTAAGATACTTTTTGGATAGAACAATATACACAACCTGGAACAACATTTGCCAGTGTTTTTATGATGAAATGTGGTCAGAGTGTCTTGAAAGCACAGTTGACGCTAATTTTGTTAATATTCGTCCAGATCCTTAGATAAAAGCCCTTCCCTCCCATTGTGAATTTTAATAAAGACTGTAACGAAAGGTTGGCGACTTGAGCTATTCAAGGGGAGCCTTTGTAGCATTGATTGTTGGGGTAGCCCTCATAGGGGTTTCGATTTATTTTTTCATTGCTGCAGTATCTCTAATATCCTCTCCAACAGAAGAAGTTGTTGCTTCAATTCTATCAGCCATAATAGGTTTCGTCTTGCTCTCGGCAGGAACGACGCTGATAAGGACGTATGTGGTAGCTCGCGTCGCAGAAAGAAAGGAGGGCACAGAAGCGCCAACATGAACCTTCGTAACTACAGGGAAAATTTTCCAGTGCTTTCTGAGAAAGTTTACCTCGACAGTGCAGGTGCTGGAATTCCACCTCTCTCAGTTACAAACGCCATGCTCGAGTTCATAAAAGAGTGGTCAAGGGAAGGTGAAAAGTGGGAGGAATGGCTTAAAGAATTAATAGAGGTGCGTTCACGATTCGCTTCTCTTATTGATGTTGACGCAAACCAGGTTGCCGTTGTGCCGAGTGTAAGCGTTGGGCTTGCATCTTTTGCTTCTTCTCTCGACCTAACTAATAAGAAGGTTGTAACAAGTGAGCTTAACTTTCCAACAAACATTCTTCTCTGGCAGAGAATGAGGGAGAAAGGTCTTGTAAGGAAAGTTGAGGTCTTACGTGCAAAGGACGGCATGATTCCACGGAGCTCTTGGAAAAATTCCGTTGACAAAGAAACAGCCCTTGTTGCAGTTGACTATGTCTCGTGGTTGACAGGCTGGAGAGAGGATCTTAAAGAGTTGGCAGATATTGCTCATAAGAAAGGGGCTCTCATCCTAGTTGACGGTTTTCATGCCACCGGCGTATTCCCCTTCAGTGTGAGGAAGCTCGGTCTTGATGTATTTGTGACGGGCTTTTACAAATGGATGTGTGGTCCCCATGGCGTTGCGTGTCTTTACGTTTCGAAGGAACTGCTAGAAAAGACTGAGCCATCGTACTTGGGATGGCACGGCGTTAGAGATAATGTAGCAGAAAGGGTTATGGCAGGAAGAGACCCGTTTGACAAGCCCTTTCCAACAGGTAATGCAGAACCCTCTCACAATGCCTCAAGATACGAGTGGGGAACTTGGGCAGCAGTTGTCATAAGAGGTGTCTTGGAATCGTTAAAATGGTGCGAAAAGGTGAGTCCTTCAAAGAGATACAAGACGATATCAAGGCTTCGTGAAATTCTTTTCGAAAAGATAGAAAATGCTGGTTTCAATATTGTAACCCCAGAGACAGTTGAAGAAGGGCTTTCTGGGATAGTTACTTTCAAGGTCAAGGACCATGTCCAGACTGTCGAAAAACTTAGAAGAAAAGGCATAATAGTTTCAGGAAGGTTCAATCATATACGGGTATCACCGCACTTCTACAATACAGAAGACGACATCCTTTCATTTTCAAAATCTCTGAAAGACTGAGTTTAACTTTTTTATTTCGTTTATCTTATTGTCTGACTTTATAATAGCTCTGCCTGCAATTATGAAGTCTGCACCTGCGGAGACGGCGGCTTCCGCCTCTCCCCCCTGCGCACCTACTCCAGGAGTAAAAATAATGCAGTCCTTTCCGACTATCCTCCTTGTTTCTCTTATAGCCTCTGTATTCTTTGCTGAAACAATCACGCCATCTGCTTTCCATGCCTTTGCCTTCTCTGCAAATATATGGTAGAGCTTCCTTGAATCGAGATCCATCCCATAAAATTCATCGCTTCCCTTGTTCGAGGTCATGACCAGAAAAATAACACCAAAACCACCTCTATCCTTCCGGAGAAGAGCATCCATCCCCTCCTTGTATCCCACTATGGGATTAACTATCACACCACCGAAGCCAAAATACCTCAGCAACCTGTAAACCTCTTTGTTTGTGCTGTGTATGTCGTTAAGCTTTAAGTCAGCTATAACTGGGAGTCCTTTCTTATTGCAAAATTCAACTAGGCCTGATATTCCCTTTAGCCCGTAGGGAAGAATTAAGTGATAGTTCAGCTTGACTGCAGCAACATAGTCAGAAACCTCTTGAAGTGTCCTCATTGACGAACTAAGCCTTGTCTTGACTTTCGAGGTAAAGTCAAGCGCAATGACAACCCTGCTTTTCGACCTTGAGGCCGATTCGAAAATTACATCTTTGAACATTGCTACAAGCCGCTTCTTTACCTATTTAAATTCATGGGATTGCCCATCTTGTTGATGGACATATCAAGAGAGTTTTCGGGTATAAGACTGAAGAACCCGCTTATTCTCGCATCTGGAGTTGTTGGTAATTCTTTACAAAAGATGATCGACGCATACAGAGCAGGCGCATCTTGCGTTGTTACAAAATCTACAAGCATCAAGCCAAGAAAAGGGTATCCTAAACCAACTTTCTACTTTGACGGAGTAATTGCTATCAACGCTGTAGGTCTGTCAAATCCCGGAGCAGAGAAGATGCAAAGGATTCTTAAAAATATGGAGAACGTTCCTTTCATAGCTTCTGTTTTCGGAAAGAATGAAGAGGAGTATGTGGCCGCTGTAAAGGTATTGGATAGAGCTGGGCCAATTGGTTTTGAACTCAATCTTAGCTGTCCCCATGTCAAGGGTTACGGCACAGAAATTGGACATGACACACAACTAGTTTCCCTAATTGTAGAACAGGTAAAGGAAGCCACAAGAAAACCAGTCTTTGTTAAGCTCTCGCCAAATACTGAAAAAATAATTGCGATTGCAAAGTCGGCAGAAGATGCAGGTGCTGACGGAGTTGTTGCCATTAATACTGTCAAAGCAATGATGATAGACGCGGAAACAGGAAGGGCTGTTGTATCCAACAGAATAGGTGGTCTATCTGGAGAGGCAATAAGACCAATAGCGTTGCGGTGTGTTTACGAACTTTACGAAGAGTTGAATATACCCATAATAGGTGTGGGTGGAATCTCAAAATGGGAGCACGTTGTCCAGTTCGCGATGGCTGGCGCAACAGCTGTCGAGATAGGCACTGCTGCTTATTACAAAATCGACGTATTCAGAGAGATACTCTCAGGTATAAAGGAGTACATGTGGAAGAAATCCTTAGCTTCGTTCGAGGAGCTGGTTGGATTATCACACAGAATTTGATGCTCCAGCTCGGACCCCGGGCTTCCCCTTTTTTCTTAAGATTCTGAAAATTTCTCTTACAGTAAAGCACGAGTAAAGCGGTACTTTGCTTTTCTTTAGATTCTCCTTTGCCCCCTCCTCCCTGTCCACAAACACAAAGGCAGCAACTACCTTTCCTCCTGTGCTTGATACTATATCAACTGTCTCAAGTATGCTTTTTCCGGTAGTTGCAACGTCGTCAACCACGATGCATCTTGAGTTCTCATTTATTTGACCTTCGAGCTTTTTCTCTGTTCCATGTTTCTTCGTCTCACTCCTGACGTATGCCATGGGCATATGTAAGCTGAGGGAAATAGGTATTGAGAAAAGAAGCCCTGCTGTTGCGACACCTACAATACAGTCAAACCTTGAAGGACCGAATTTTGTTACAGTAGAGGTGTAGAGCCTGATTGCTTTTGAGTAAACACTTGGTATACTTGGAATTAATCTTATGTCAACATAGTACCTGGACATTTTACCGCTTGAGAGTTTAAATTTTCCAAACTTGAATACACCCATATTGTAAAGGGAAGAGACAAATCTTTCGTTGGACATGACCTCCTAAATATGAATAGTGCATAAAAATAGAGTTTCAATAAATATGTTAAAAATGCACAAACAAGTTTTAAGATTTATATCGCAGCAAAGAATAAGTTGAGCGCGGGTTCATATCTCAGTAACAGAAACAATAGAGAGAGACAGGTCAGAACCCTTCTCTGAAAAAATAAAGAAAACATCTGAAAGGCACAAAATTCTCAGCCAACCAGAAATTACAGCTATAGCAAAGATAGAATCTGCAATACTGCGTGGTGCAAGAAGGTATCTTGAAGAAAACGGATTCATAGAAGTCACTATACCTCACATAACAAGGGCAACAGGTGCGTGTGAGAATATAGCCACGATGTTCAGTGTAGACTTCTTCGGAGAGAAAAGATACTTGGCACAGACGGGGCAACTCTACCTCGAAGTTCTAACACCTTATCTAGACAAGGTCTGGGCATGTGGTCCAAGCTTTAGAGCTGAAGAAAGGGTTGACGGAAGACATCTCTGCGAGTTCACTCTGCTGGAACTAGAATTCAAAGGAGGATTCGAAGAGCTTCTCAACCACATAGAGGGAGTAGTCACGAGTATGGTCGAGTCAGCGCTCGAGAAGAAGGAAGAGCTTGCTTTACTTGGCTCCAGTACAAAACTTCTCGAAGAAGTTAAGAGACCTTTCAAGAGAATAACATACTCGCAGGCTGTAGAAAGACTGAAAGAGTATGGGGTACAATGGGGGGACGACCTTAAGGAGTTTCACGAGAAAAAACTTGTCGAGATCGAGGGAAACATGCCATTACTTGTCACACATTACCCCAAGAAGATCAAGTTCTTTAACATGAGAGAAGATCCTTCAAACAACGAGCAGGTTCTGAGCGCCGATCTATTGCTTCCTTTCAGTGGAGAAGCTGTTGGTGCCGCAGAAAGGGAGTATAGATACGAGAAAATCTACCAGAGGCTAGTAGAATCAAGTATGCTTGCAATGCTCAGGGAAAGAGGTGGCAGAATAGAGGACTTTGGATGGTACCTAAACTTCTACAAGGAGAACCAAGGGGTACAGCATTCTGGCTTCGGCGTTGGCGTAAACAGGGTTGCCCAGTTCGTAATGTGTGCAAGTGATATAAGGGCTAGCACTGTCTGGCCTGTCAACAGGGAGTCAGAGACCTGACTCCCGCAGAATTGTTTTTTGTAGCGTCAAATATATTAAAGCCTATACGTTCATAACTTATGTTATATATTAGCAGATATGGAGCAGAAGCGATGACAACCCAACAACTTGATACAGGACTCCTAGAAGATTTCAGGAAAACCATACTGGAAAGAATGCCACACATAGAAGGTTCAACAATAGTAAATCCAACGCCCATGCTTGACCTATCAGAAATACTTTATCAGTGTGCACTTGAAGAATTTGGGATAAAGCTAGAGAAAAACTTCAAGGTATTGGGAAAGTTCGAATCAAGTCTACCAGGTGCCTCCATAAAAACGAGGCCAGCTGTTTCAATAATTGAGGATGCAATTGTCAGCGGAAGGCTTAGGAGGGATAGCCTAGTATTTGAAGCAACTTCGGGTAATTTCGGAATATCCCTTGGCATGCTTACAAAGCTGGGAGTAAGGGTATTTACAGTTGTTTCAAGAAAGCTGAAGGACGGAGTTCTTAAATCTCTTACAGATTCAGGTGTAAAAGTTATACAGCTAGATATCGATATATGCCCTGCTCCAGGTTTCAAGGTAGATTACAATAAAGCTACAGCCAAGCTTCTTGCAGATAAGCTTGCATCAGATCTTAAGGATAACGGCTTACCTCTTGAGCCTTTTGAAAAAGCTAGAGAAGATATAGAGTCTCTTCTTGCCAGAGAAGATGTAATTGAACTCGTGAAGATTTTGGCAAAAGCATACGACGGCTTCTGTCCAGAACAGTACGATAACCAGCTCAATCCCAGGGTTCATGAAAACTTAACAGCTCTCGAAATTGAGCATCAGCTTTTGGCAAAGGGCTATGAACCTGCTTCCTTCGAAATAGTTTGCGCTTTTGGCACAGGTGGAACATCCCTTGGTTTGAGCAATTTCTTCATCAAGAAATACGGCAAAAAGATTGTCAGGGTTGTGTATCCAACTGAGGGTCAGGATGTAGCGGGTATAAGGACAAGAGAAAAAGCATTTGGTTTAGCATTTTACAGGCCAGAAGTTTACCTTGGAGAACATGTCGTAGACTTTGAGCAAGCAAAGAAACTTTTGGACTACTTCGTAGCCAGAGGAATAAGTATAGGAGAAAGTGGTGCACTAGTTCTCTATGCTATAGTTCAGATGCTCAATTTCGGTGTAGGTAAGAATTTCGTCGCGATAATAGCTGATGGTATAGAAAAGTACGGTGCCGTGCAAATCAAGACAGAGGAGAGGCTCAGTGTCAAGTTAAACGAAGTAAGAGCAAATCCTTCAAGTTACAGTAGCTTCATTTGGACACATACTTTATTCACACCAAATAAAGAAGCACTTCAGGTGATATCTAAATATCTTGGTATTGAGGAACAGAAACTAGTCGTTGCAAGAACTTCTGATGTTGCTGAGCTTCTTTCAAATTCAAGACTACCTCTAACCATGCAAGACATGCTACCAAAGGATGGAAAGATTCTTCTTATATGCATGGCAGGTGGAACTTCATTGTCAGTAGCAAAAACCCTGAAGAAACTAGGTTACTCTGCAAATAGTCTGGATGGAGGTCTCATTGCAATAGCCCAAGAGGAAGGCTTGAAGCCTCAAAATATGGTTCAGGTCAGCTCGGGCTAGGCTCAATCATTAGCACCATGCACTCCCTGTCTGAGATAAATTGATGGAAACTTACGTCAAATATATCGTAAAAAGCTACGTTATGAACTTTGCATATATACTTGGGAGCCGGGTTTAGCAATTTCAACATCTTGAAAAGGAAATTTTTCATTGCATAGCAATTGACGGCATAGTTTATACATTAAAAATAAAATAAGGTTGACACAGCTGTCAAAGTTTCTGAAAGCCTAGACTTGAGACGTTTTATATAAATTATCCATCTTTGCCTGGCATTACAGAAAAGGAACTTTTTGAAGCATCGCAGTATAAGTTCCTCCTGTTGTTAAATAGACAGCTTCAGAAAGAAGTTATTCATTGCGAATGCAGCTATAAAACCTGTAGGAGGAATCATTCATAACCAAAAGCTCCAACAAAAAAACTTCATTGTATAAAGTCCTCTTTATTCGAAAATTTACATGCCCATCTGCTTCATTGAACAGTTTAAAACAATTTTAGCCATGCACAGGACTCTTTACGCCTCCACACAGATTTTCGGTTCGAACGCGTTGGGCTATAGGTAGCGGACAGGCTGAACGCGTCGGACCGAAGTCCTTCGCGCGTACACCCCCGCCCCTTCAACGCGATCTTCTATCGCCGCCCTCCTCCATTCCCTCCTCCCCCTTACGGAAGAGAAGAAGAATGGATGGCCCACTCTTCTCGGGAGAGGCTTCCCGCTTAGATGCTTTCAGCGGTTATCCTCAACAGCTTAGCTGCCCGGCGTCTTGCCCTCTCGGACAACCGGTACGCCAGAGGCTGCGCCCCGCTGTTCCTCTCGTACTGAGCAGGGCTTCCCCTCAGTGGACCTCCACTTCCATCAGGTAGAGTCCGACCTGTCTCACGACGGTCTAAACCCAGCTCACGTTCCCCTTTGATGGGCGAGCAGCCCCACCCTTGGCCCCTGCTGCAGGACCAGGATGGGAAGAGCCGACATCGCAACCATATCCGCTCTTTCGAGCGGGGTCAGACTATGTCTTCACCCTTCTGCACCTCGAAGGGGTCGGCGTGTGATGATGTGTGTAAACACATCATCTCATTGCCTATCAAGAGATAGGCTCAGTCGTTACGGGGTCACGGTAGCCATTTAGAGCAGGGCTAGAGCAGTTTCACTGCCTCTTCACGTGGTATCGCTACAAGTGTTTCTGTGTTCGCTGCATCGAGTTGCATGTTAACCTTCATTGCGTCCTTCACGTCTCTTGCTTCGAAAACTCGGACTGCATCGTATCTTCCAAGTGTCCACCAGACACCTATTGTCTTTACTCCGTGCTTTGACGCCTGCTCGAATACCTTGTTCGCCTTTTCTATGTCTTCCTTTGTAGGTTTTCTTCTAAACTTGTACAGCGTTACAAATATCATGGTTCTTTTTTCCTTTGTCACTCTATATAAATTTACCCTGCCCTGCGGTGCTGAACTACCGGACTTCCCACGGCGTTACCCTGCTTCTGGCTCAAAAAGCGAGGGCTTCGCCGTTATAAGCCGATGCTCCGAACCGCATTACTGCGGTCGTACCCCAAAACTGAGGTACCAAACCGCGGGGTCGATTGGAGCTCTCGCCCGCGACGAGCCTGTTACCCCTGGGGTAACTTTTCTGTCACCTCCGGCCCCCAACAGTGGGGACACGAAGGATCGCTAGGCCACGCTTTCGCGGCTGGATGCTCTGCGTTTAAGCATCCAGTCAGGCCGGCTTTTGGCCTTGCCCTCAACGACGGAGTTCTGACCCGTCTGAGCCGACCTTAGGGCCCCCTCGATACCTTTTCAAGGGGGTGCCGCCCCAGCCGAACTGCCCACCTGCCGTTGTCCCTCCGAAGAGGTTAGCGACGCAGCCCTGAGTAGCTGGTGTTACATTGGCGCCTCCCCGTTACCCGAAGGCAACGGATCGACGGCTCCCAGCTACGCTCTGTACTCAGAACCGCATCGCAGCAACAAGCTGCAGTAAAGCTCCACAGGGACTTCTCTCCCCGATGGAAGTTGATGGACTGTTCGTCCACCTTACGTAGGTTCACCGGGTCGCAGACGGGGACAGTAGGGCCCTCGTTGGTCCATTCATGCACGTCGGAACTCACCCGACAAGGCATTTGGCTACCTTAAGAGAGTCAGAGTTACTCCCGGCGTTTACCGGCCCTTAGCCCGGTTGAACCCGGGTTTTAGGTACCGGCACTGGCCAGGATTCATGAACCGTACAAATCCTTTCGGACTTGCGGTTCACTGTGTTTTTAGTAAACAGTCGGGACCCCCTTGTTATTGCAACCTGCGAAACCTGCTTCTCGCAAGCAACGCAGGCACCCCTTCTAGCTAACGTACGGGGCTAATTTGCCGAGTTCCCTCGCCTGCAGTTACCCGACACGCCTTAGGCTACTCACCTAGGGGCACCGGTGTCGGTTCTTGGTACGATCCCCGGCATTTCTTTCCAGTCCTGCTTTCAAGGTCCCCGGGAATCGGGTAAACTACCCCAACGGGCAGCCATTCCTGTCTCGCCAGAGTTCTCGTCATTACGACACTCCCCCTGACTCGAACAGTTAGACAGAGCGAAAACTCTGCTTACCCTATCTCGAGGCAACAGGACCGATACCGCTTCCTTACGGAAGCATCGAAATACCGGAGGCACCGGAATATTAACCGGTTTCCCTGGTTCGGCCTACCCAGTTGAGGTCGGCCTTAGGATCGGCTAACTCCTGGCTGACGACGCATTGCCAGGAAAACCGTGCCCTTTCGGCGGTCAGGATTCTCACCTGACTAGGCTGCTACTACTACCAGGATCTGCACTAGAAGCCGGTCCACTGGACCTCACGGCCCAGCTTCTGCCCAGCCTCTACGCCCACCTACCACACACCCTGCACAACAGGGTGGTCTGGAGTATCGGTGGCAGGCTTAAGCCCCGTCCATTTTCGGGGCCCCCGAGCTCGGCAGGTGAGCTGTTACGCTTTCTTTAAAGGGTGGCTGCTTCTAAGCCTACCTCCCTGCTGTCTAAGCTCGAGGACGCCCTTTTGCTTGACACTTAGCCTGCACTTGGGGACCTTAACTCCAGTCTGGGTTAATCCCCTCTCGGTTGTGAGGCTTACCCCACACAAACCCGCCTCCCCGCTTCTACTGCGCCGACACCTTCGGAGTTCGAAAAGGTGGTGGACCCTTTCGGATCCTTGTCACCTCATCGGTGCTCTACAGCGTCGGCAACATCTGCGGAGACCGGACTGGGATCCGCTTCGGTGGGAACTAGCAATCACCGAGCTAGATTGGCTTTTGGCCCCTTGCCCCCGGTCAGAGGACCGAGTTGCACGTCAGGACCCCTGCGGACCTCCACCAGGCTTTCGCCCGGCTTCGTCCTGCCGAGGGCACGATCGCTCGGTTTCTAGTCTATACCGCCATGACTAAAAGGCCCTTTCAGACCTCCTCCCACACCCCTTACGGGGCTACGGAGAATCGCTTTCGCTTCGCCTCCGGGCTTTTAACCCTTAGGCTCGCCATGACGGTAAACTCCCTGGCCCGTGTTTCTAGACGGAACGCATGACTCCGGAGCACTTAACCCGCTTTGAGCTCCCTTGCGGGAACTCGCGGCAGGGTCGTACTCCTTCCAAGCCATGCACGTCTGTAACCGTATGGTTTCAGGCTCTTTTCACACCCCTTCCGGGGTTCTTTTCAGCTTTCCCTCACGGTACTAGTGCGCTATCGGTCTTGGGTAGTGTTTAGCCTTGGAGGCTGCTTTCCCCCATCTTCCCTAGCCACTGCCAAGGCCAGGTACTCTGCCTCTGACACAACCACAGACCCAAAGAATCTACAGGGCTATCACCTTCTTTGGCCTACCTTTTCAGGTAAGTTCGATCCCTCAGATCCAAGGTTGTATACGCCAGAGGCGAACCCCACATCTCCTACAACTTTCGCTGTAGGATTCGGTTTGGGCTTTCCCGTTTTCGCTCGCCGCTACTAACGGGATCTCATTTGATTTCTCTTCCTCTTGGTACTCAGATGTTTCCTTTCCCAAGGTTCGCGCTCCTCTCGGAGCGCCAGGACACCTTACGGTAATCCTGGCGGGTTATACCCCATTCGGGCATCCCCGGATCAAAGGCTGCTTGCGCCTACCCGGGGCTTATCGCAGCTTGCCACGCCCTTCATCGCCACCCAAGCCAAGCCATCCACCATACGGCGTCGTTGCGTTCGAACCTACTGATCTGAGTGGACGCCAGCGCGAGTCCTGTACACGGCTTTAATCGCGGCCAGATGCCGCTAGCCCTTCACATCCCACCCTTCGATGGGATGTTGCATCAAACGTTTTGGGCTACCTTCAGCGTTCTGTAGTGCTTGGCTGAACCCTCAGGGTATTCTAAGGAGGTGATCCGGCTGCAGGTTCCCCTACAGCCACCTTGTTACGACTTCTCCCCCCTTGTCGAGCCTAGGTTCGATCATCCCAACATGAGATGACCTCGCCTAGACCCAACTCGGGTGAAGCGACGGGCGGTGTGTGCAAGGAGCAGGGACGTATTCACCGCGCGGTGATGACACGCGGTTACTAGGGATTCCATATTCATGAGGGCGGGTTTCAGCCCTCAATCACAACTGGGGTAGGGTTTGAGGATTGCCTCCCTCTTTCGAGGTTGGAACCCATTGTCCCTACCATTGCAGCCCGCGTGTGGCCCAGGGGTTTCGGGGCATACTGACCTGCCGTGGCCCCCTCCTTCCTCCGTCTTAGCGACGGCAGTCCCGGTAACTAGCCTCTCGGATCTCGCGACCCAAGATAGCAATTACCGGCAGGGGTCTCGCTCGTTGCCTGACTTAACAGGACGCCTCACGGCACGAGCTGGCGACGGCCATGCACCTCCTCTCAGCTCGTCAGGTAAGGTCTTCAGCCTGACCCTCAACCTGCTGTCTCCCCTGGTAAGTTTCCTGGCGTTGACTCCAATTGAACCGCAGGCTTCACCCCTTGTGGTGCTCCCCCGCCAATTCCTTTAAGTTTCAGCCTTGCGGCCGTACTCCCCAGGCGGCGAGCTTAACGGCTTCCCTGCGACACTCCGATCGTGAAATACGACCGGATCATCTAGCTCGCATCGTTTACGGCTGGGACTACCCGGGTATCTAATCCGGTTCGCTCCCCCAGCTTTCACCCCTCACCGTCGAGCGCGTTCTGGCCGACCGCCTTCGCCACTGGTGGTCTTCCACGGATCAAAGGATTTTACCCCTACCCGTGGAGTACCGTCGGCCTCTCCCGCCTCCTAGTCCCGCAGTATCCTCTGCGGGCCAACCGTTGGGCGGTTGGATTTAACAGAGGACTTACGGAACCGGCTACGGGTGCTTTAGGCCCAATAATCGTCCTGACCACTCGAGGAGCTGGTATTACCGCGGCGGCTGACACCAGACTTGCCCTCCCCTTATTCCCCGGCCTTTTTACAGCCGGGAAAAGCTCTCCTCAGCGGAGAGCACTCGGAGTAGCCTCGTCACGCTTTCGCGCATTGCGAAGGTTTCGCGCCTGATGCGCCCCGTAGGGCCTGGACCCTTGTCTCAGTGTCCATCTCCGGGCTCCTTCTCTCAAAGCCCGTACCGGTTATAGGCTTGGTGGGCCATTACCCCGCCAACTACCTGATCGGCCGCAGTCCCATCCTGGAGCAGCTGGCATGGAGCATGCCCATACCAGCCCTTTGGGCGATGCCTCCTTCCAGAATGCATCACCTATCGCGTATTAGTCCCAGTTTCCCGGGGTTATCCGCGTCTCCAGGGTAGGTTGACTACGTGTTACTGAGCCGTACGCCGCGCCCCCTGCAGCCAGGGAACGCACGACTAACATGGCTAAATCCCACTCCGATAGCAGTCAGGTCCGGCAGGATCAACCGGAGTCGATTATTCTGAGGAATACAGCCAAGCAATTCTACAATTGCTGAAAGTAGCCCAAGTCAGATCTAACCATCACAGTTAGATCCCCACCAATGTATGCGCATCTGGAGGTCATGCATCTCACCGCCTGGGCTAAGCCCTGATGCTCGAAGCAGACGCCGCCATTAATGCGCAAACTTAGCGTTTGTCTTCGAGCGATATATATGCGTTGTCATAGCCTATAAACATAACTGTTAAAAAAAGGAAAGAGTACAAGGTAATTAATTGTCAAATTTGTTAAAAAAATAAGACAGGGACAGAAACCTGTCCCTGTCACGGGGCTGCGGGGCTACATCGCTGGACGTACTGCTTTCTGAAACTTCTGGACAAGCTCTTGAGGAAGCTCATTTATACCGTGTGTTTCTTTTGCATGCTTCTTTACTTTCGCCACGAGCTCTTCTGTATTAGAGCCTGTAACTGCCCAGCCACATCCGCATACTTGCTGAAGGTCTGCCGCGTATGATGCCATGTAACGGGTAATCCCTTGAACATAATTATTGGTTTTCCCAAATTAAACCCAAATCCCACCAAAAAATAAGAGGAGAGAGAGTTTAGCTCTCTCAGCTTAACGGATTCTCGGGTGTCACGTTGAAGAAGATGAACAGGTTTGTATTCGCAGGAGAGTTCTCGGATATTATTGTGACCCCGGGTATTAGAACCTGTGTTGATACCCCGCCCAATGTGTCATATATTGGATTGTTTTGTGTTGCATTTGCCATTGCCGTTGCTGTTGTTTTTGTGTTCATTGCTCTTGTCAAGGCATCAAATGATGTAAGACAGTTGCCTGTTGGGTTTGTTAGGTTGGAGTTAACAACCTTTGTGCATTGCCCAGTTATTGGGTCTGGCATTATGTTGGGGTCGAATACAAGCACAGCAACAACGTACCAAGGTATCGATTGGTCCGTGGTGAAGCCAACGACATGGTCGTGAGCCGGTGTTGGTAGAACACCTTCCGGTAAGCCAAAGATACCGTTCTTTATACCGAGATGCTGCTCTACAAGTGTGAAGACAGGAGAGTAAAGGAAGGTTGGATGGTCCGGGCACGCGGCCATCGTTCCACCTGCGCCACATTGTGTAACTATTGTTTGACCGTTGAATGTTGGATAGCCTTGTGATGTCGCACCAAGCTGAGGCACGCCGAAAATTGAAAGTCCGGCGTAAGCCGGAACGAGCACGAATACTGGGAATGCACCTGGAACTGCCGACTTGTTGCCTGCCCCAACCAAGCAGGTTGTGACCTTGCTTGCGTTGGTTGCTTCACCGTTTGAAATGAATGCAGTTACTGAAGGTGAACAGACGAAATTCTGTGTGTATCCAAAGGTTGTGATATTTCCCTGCATGAAACCACCACTTTTTAGAAGCTTTATTGTGGAAACGCTGATGGATGTGGAGGTTACAGTCACCGTCGTTGTCGAACCTTGACCAGGTATTGTTGAGGTTATAGTTGAGTAGGATGTTTCTGTCATGGTTGATGTGGTTGTTGCCTTTGTTGCATAGAGATAGAACCCTGCGGCCGCTATTATCAGAAGCACAAGGGTGACTCCTGCGAATAGCGTTGTAGAAACTGCTCTTCTTCCGTATGTTTTCATAAGGGTTAGTTAAATTGTCACACTATATAGGAAAATTCCCAGTTTACACCCAAATTTGACCCAATTCAGGACATGCTTATCCTTACCAGATTCGCGAGTGCAACTGTTTCAGTTGCGTTAACCGCAACCAAGAATGGCGCGGCTGAAAGGACAAAGTCCTGAGCTGAGGGTACAAGCATATAAAGGTAGTACCAAAAAATTATGATTACTATGTTTTGTACTAGGAAGAAGAAGCCGAAGAGTGTTAATGTAATAGCTATGGAAGACCTGAATTTTCTCCAACTATCGTAGTACATGTATATCAGCATCGTAACAAGGAATACATTAGTAAAAGCAAACACGGCTGAAAGGTCCATCAACAGCATTCCTACTTGCAACTTTCAACAATCACCCCCCGCATTACTATTTCTACCTTTGCCCAAATCTTGCCCATATCTCTTTCAGTGTCTCGAAGTGTTTATCAACGTATGGTGTGAGAAAGTAAACAGCACCATAGCTGCCCTTCGAGCTTGAAATAATAACACCATTTTCCTCTAGAAGTTTTATGTGATGTTGGATCGTCTTGTAGTCAAGACCAAGTCTTTCAGCTATTTGATTTGGGTTGAGCGGCTCTTCTTTCAAGAGCTTCACTATCCTTGCCCTGTTCCACCCACCCCTCGTTCCTATAAAGAGATAAACCATTAGCCTCTTAAAGGCGGGGTCAACGCCTGTGTCTTGAGGAAACTGCCCCTTACTCAGAGGATTGTAAAATCCGAATAAATTAATACTAAAGTTAGACAGATTCACAATCAAGCCTTGATCCTTTGGCATAAAAGACACAATTAAAAACTTGCTCTAATTTCTCTGCAAACAGAGACAGCCTTCCTGTAGGCCTCTTCGTTGCTTGGCCCTCCCCATATCTCGCCCTCTTTGAAATCTTTCTCTCCTAGAATCAGTCCATCTGCTATTTTATAATAATCTACTATGTTTGAAAGCGAAAGTCCGCTTCCTATAATGACAGGTTTTTTAACAGCTGCCTTCACTCTTTGAACTCTTTCCATAGGAGGCGGGTCAGGACTTCTAGGCCCTGAAACAATTACCGCATCTGCCCCTCCTCTCTCCACCATGTCAGCGGCAGCCTGTTCTATCTCAACGTTGTATATCGGATGTGCGTGTTTAACATGCACATCTCCAAACACAAGAACCTTTGCATCAAGATACTTCCTTAACCTAAGCAGCTCTGCGGCACATCCCTCAACAATTCCCTGGTCTGTTGCGTAAGCTCCTGTAAGTACATTGCATCTTATAAAGCTCCCTCCGGATATGTACGCAACAGATAGTGCTTCTACACATGCGTTTCTTAGCATATTAACACCTATTTTTATCCCAACACTTCTTGCTATCTCCCTAACAATTACCGCCATTGAAGCTATCGTGTAAGCTGGTAAGCCTGATTTTATCAGGGGTGTGTCTCCCATGTTCTCTACGATTGCGCCATCAAGACCAGCTCTTTCAAGCTTCTTGGCTTCTTTTACGGCGTATTCAACAATAGACTCGAATGCTTGAGTGTTATTTGGTGAGCCAGGCAACGCAGGAAGATGCACCATGCCTATCAATGGTTTTTGCATGAATAACTCTTTGAAATCCATACATTGCCTTTTGTTTTGAACAATTAAAACCTTTTAGCTCTCCTTAAGTGTCTCGAAACAAACACATGTTTGTGTTTTTTCGACACCTTTCATAGATCTAAGCTTGTCTATGACAAGCCTTCCTATTGCCTCGACTGAAGGAGCCCTTACCTTGACTATTATGTCCCATTCGCCGGATATAAGCGAGACTTCATACACAGAATCCATCTTAGCTATCTGTTCTGCGAGCTGGTGCTGATCGATACCCTCGCTCTTAAAGGATACAAGGATGTAAGCCTTAACACCCAAGCCAATTTTTGAGTAGTCTGGTAGAGCGGTGAATTTCTTTATTATGCCTTGGCTTAACATCTTTCTTATCCTGTCGTTAACTGTTGAACGTGGAAGACCAAGTTCACTAGCTATGTCTACAATCTGCTTTCTGCCATCGTGTATAAGTATCCGCAATATTTCCATGTCTTTATCGTCCATGATTGTCATAATGACACCTTTTCTTCACTATAAATAGCTTTTTCTCGGAATTCTGCTATTTCTGTTGTATTATTGCTTTTTAACCAGATTCATAAAGAGGCCGCCGTGGAAAAGTATATACCGAAGTCTGTGGAAAATCTTAACGAAGCAGAGATAGAAAGGAAAAGAAAGCACATCTTGCTGATGACACAAGTTCTCTATTTTCTGACGAACGAGTTCCTTTCAAGAAAATTTCAATGGCTCCTGCCCGTGATATTTTCCAAGTCCACCGACCCCTTGTGGCCTGACCCAGGCGCATCAATAGAAAAAAGAATTGAGACAGATGTATATGAAACGCAGGTTAGAACCACGCTCAGTATGATAGTTCACAAGATGGTTGCTTGTTCTCTCTTCGCTGAAAGACTCTTTGTCATATCGCCCAACTTCAGAGTAGAGAGAAGAGAAAGAGCTTCAACTGGATGGCACGCATACGAATTCAATCAACTCGACTTCGAGATGAGAGATGCTACCTCGAGAGATGTCATGAGAACTGTTGAGGAAGTCCTAACAGGTCTGGCAAAGTATGTTGGAGATAAGTGTGAATACTTGATTGATTCCGAAGTCTACGATGCCCTTAAGGATGTTAGGGGGCCATTCGAAATCCGGGACAGGGATTTTCTTGTTTCGGAGTATGGAGATAACTGGGAAGAAGTGCTGCCTAAAGAAATAAAAAGACCTGTCTGGGTGGTAAATATACCCAGAGAATTTTACGACTTCGAGGATTTTGAAACAGGTAGATGGGATAACTACGACCTTTATGTTCCAAAATACGGAGAGATACTTTCAGGTGCTAGAAGAGAATTTGAGTATGAAAAAATCGTTGCTAAAATGGAGAGGGATGGCATTAGAAAAGAAAACTACTCTGTACTACTAAAACTTTCTAGGGATGGAAAGTTGAAGAGATCATCGGGAGCTGGTATAGGAATCGAAAGACTTGTTACTTGGATATCTGGTGCACATCATGTCTGCGAGACGCAGCTCTTCCCTAGAGTGCCTGGTATTGTTTACGAACTCTAGGTTAAAGAAAGCTCATCAAGAAGCTTCTGAACCTTAGCTAGAGGGGTGCCGTCGTCGCGAGCTATTCTCTGCATTGCTGGAGGATAGGTTCTATAAGTTGGCATCCTGCTATTTAGTCTCTCCTCGTATGTAGGGGTGAACTCGTTCTGATAGAATACACCTATTGGCGTCCTGTCTCCGAACTCAAACGATTTGAGTACGGCTTGTGCTACCTTCCTTTCAATCTCTTCCTCCGTATTCTCATGTACCACTCCATCGTATCCTGTTTCCTCTAGCTTGTAAACGCGTGGCACTGGCTTTCCTGATGGATCCAAGTTATCCTCTCCTGCCCAGTACTCTTTTGTTAGAATGTCATTGTAGGTGGGGCATGGCTGTAAAACATCCAGAAAGGCAAAGCCTTTGTGATTTATTGCTTTCTTGATAAGCTCCTTTAGGTGCCTAACGTCGTAAGCATACCCTCTCGCCACAAACGTGTAACCCGAAGCTATTGCAAGTAGAAGTGGATTGACGGCCTGGTTTATGTTTGGCTTGGGAAGAGATTTTGTTTTCATTCCTAGTTTTAGTGTCGGGGATGCCTGCCCCTTGGTAAGTCCGTAAACACCGTTATCGTGGACAATGTATGCCATGTCTAGGTTTCTCCTTCCTGAGTTTACGAAGTGTCCAGCACCAATTCCCATTCCGTCTCCGTCTCCTCCAACACAAACAACCTCAAGGTTCGGATTTGCTATCTTTATACCACTTGCAAAGGGTAGAAGCCTTCCATGTAAGGTATGAACACCATATGTCTTGATGTAGTGTGGCATCTTCCCCGAACAACCTATTCCAGACACAATAACGACATTTGAAGGCTCCACGTTCATCTCTGCAAGTGCCATCTGGACAGCGTTGAGTATGCCAAAGTCCCCACAACCGGGACACCAGTCGTTGTGTACGTTTGTCTTTAGGTCTGTTAGCTTAAGAGCCATTTGTTAACACCACCCTGGTCGGTGCTGTTCCTTCTGCAAACGATTTGAGCGCATGGTAGAGTTCCTCGCACGACATCGGCCTGCCGTTATACTTAACAATCTTGTTTTTTATAGGTATACAGGTTTTTTCCATCGTTACTTCAGCAAGCTGCCCTGAATAGTTCATTTCAACATCTACTATTTTCTTTGCCCTTGAAAGAACATTGCTAACATATTCTGTCGGAAATGGGTTTATCAGTCTTATTTGGAGGAAATTGACGTCTATTCCTTCTTCTCTTAGCCAGTCAATTGCATCAAGTATTGCGCCCTTTGTTGAACCCCAGCTCAGCACTGTAATTTTTGCTTCTTCAGGGCCAAAGAAGTTTACCTTTTCGCTAAGGGGTATCTCTCTATCTGCTACCTCCAATTTTTTCATCCTCTTGTCCATCATTATTACCCTGTTTGTTGGATCCTCTGATATGTGACCAAACTCATCATGTTCGTCTCCTGTCAACCAGTAGACAACACCCTTTGTACCAACGGCAGGCCTTAACGATATACCAGTTTCTGTTTGTTTGAAACGTGGAAATTCAACCCCATTATTTGTTTCGTACTTCCCCGTGATGGTTACGCCCCTGTCTATCTTCACTTTTGCAATATCAAGCATGGGTAGCGTCGTATCAGAATTTGCAAGTGCCTTGTCTATTATGTGAATCACGGGGGTTTGATACCTTTCCGCATAGTTAAAGGCTCGGACGGTATCGTAAAAGACTTCTTCGAGATCTCCGCTTGCAAGTACAATTCTTGGAAACTCACCGTGTCCGGTAAAAAGTGCGAACCTTAGGTCGCCTTGTTCATGTCTAGTTGGCATACCAGTGCTTGGACCTGCTCTCTGGTATAACGTTACGACTACCGGAACCTCGTTCATACCAGCCCATCCAAGACCCTCTGCCATAAGGGAAAATCCTGGTCCTGAAGTTGAGGTTGATGACCTAACACCTGCAAGTCCTCCACCTATAGCCATTGTTATAGCAGCTATCTCATCTTCCGTTTGCACAACGACTATTGAGCCATTCTTTACAGTTTGCTGCTCCGCAAGCTCCGGCTCTCCGGGTAGGTTGTCAAGCTCTATAACTTCATGTGCTTCAAGGTACTCGCTCTCATCGCTAGCAGGTGTAATTGGATAGTATGTTTGAAGCCTGCAGCCAGCAAGCTCCTTTGCTATACCAACGGTGACGTTACCTCTCATGAAAATTCTCCTTTCATTTACTTTAATTGGCGGAAGCGTATAGCCAAAGCTTCCGTCATATTTTTCTTGCACGAAAGAGTAGACAACATCTACAGCAGCTTGATTCATCTCAGCTACCTTCTGCTTCGACCTGAAGACCTTCATAATCGCATCCTTCAGTATTGAACTATCAAAAGAAAGAAGAGCATATGAAGAGGCCACTGCCATGACATTAGTCATCCTAGAAAGAGAACTAAGCGAGCTTTCCCCAAATTTTTGACCAACTTGCTTCAGTAGGTCCATGTAAGGTATTGGATAAAGGTGCACACCCCTTTTCCTTGCAAGCTCGAGAATGTCCTGCATGGTTGTACCAAGACCAGACTGGGATAAACGTCTTACCAGGGATTCCTTGACGTTTTTTTCAATTGTTGGGACGTCTTCAAGCTTCTTCATTTTCAGGTCTGGGTCATAAACTATAGCTCCGTCAGGCCTCACTTCGAGAGCGTGTCTGAATACTGTTTCCTCGTCGAAAGAGGCGAGCATGTCTACTGTGTCAACGTGAGAACGTATTATCTTGCTGCTTACTCTTACCTGAAAGTAACTGTGCTCTCCCTTTATGTTTGAATAGTACTCTCTCTTCCCAAATACGTGGTAGCCACCTTGAGCCGCGGCTCTTGCAAATATGTTAGCTGATGTATCGACACCGCTTCCCTGAGCACCTCCAATCATCCAGGAAAAGTCTTGTCTTTTCATCCCTCGACAATTTTATTATGGTGTGTTGTATAAACGTATGGTATATATAGTAAATACTAGAATATACCTAACTGTGACCGAATTAAGAAAAATCCAGAAGGTAGGGTATTCAACCCTCACTGTTTCGATACCAAGTAACTTTGCCAAGAGGACAGGCTTGAAGTCAGGCGATGTTGTTATTGTGAGAGAGGAGACAGACGGCACACTTAGATTAATACCAAGATCTAACAATGAGCAAGTTAGCAAGATTACAATAAAGCTAGAGGGCTCAGACGATGTCTTGATCCAAAGGGTAATCCAAGGATGCTACGCTTTGGGATTTGACAGGATTGAGCTAGTCTCAAAGGAGATAATAAGCGAAAATGTACTGGAGAAGTGCAAAGAAGTGGTAAGGCATTTACGTGGCCTTGAGATTGTGGAGAGCGATGCAAAGAAACTAATCATACAGAGTTTCATGGATCCTACAAAGTTCCCCGTCGATGGGTTAATAAAGAGACTCCAGCTTCTCGTCTCTCAGAGCCTAGAGAGTATGATCTCATCTCTTGAAAAAACCAAGATTGACGCTGTCAAGCTCAATGAGGTGAAAAGGACCTTTTATGAAGTTGAGAACCTTTACTGGCTCATAGTTAGGCAACTTCTAGTTGCATTGAACAGAAGGGAACTTTCTGGAGAAATAGGGATAGAATCACCTCTTCATGCAGCAGGCGATAGAGTGGTGGCCAAAGCACTGGTCGAGATTGGGAACATGGTATCAGAGATAGCTGAAGAATTCGTTTACATCAGAGAAAGAAAACTTGTGTTTGAAAAGGAAACGCTTGATAGGCTCAGAGCGCTAGCAAAAAATGTTGGAGACGTATTTGAGAAGACTGTTGAGGCGTTTTTGACTCCCGAACCAAGTTTAATTAGAGAGGCAATGAACTACATGGAGAAAGCTCTGGAATCTGGAAGAAGCTTGAACAGACTTGAAAGTACCCAGCCAAGCAGTGTTAGAATACTTGTATCATATTTCATTGGTCTGGCTAGGTACTGCAATATAATAAATGAGATATCGTTACACAGACTCCTCAGAAAGAGCGGCGAGTATGTAAGCATCCAACTTTAAATTACCTATCTGAAGTTTCTTGTTGGGTGCGGGGGTAGCGAAGCCTGGTTAAACGCGCGGGACTCAAGGTCAGCTATGCTTCAGATGGGGTATCCCGTCCCTTAGGGGTCCGTGGGTTCAAATCCCACCCCCCGCATTCAACCGAGGGTTTGGATTTCTTGTATCGTTAAAAGATGCCTCCAAGGATATGAAGCATATATACAAGAACGCAAAAAGAAGCCTGAAGGAAAAATGATGAGAATAAACCTACTAGGAGATTGGATTATTGGATACGGTAGGTCCTATGAACTCGATAAACAAAGCAGATGTAATGCGCTGACTTTCTAGGAGTATACTGATTATTATTGTGGTGTACCTTATTATTAAAATAAATTAATTGAGTTCTAGAAGTTTGTGGTTATAAACTAAACTATGATTATTGAACGTGTATAATGTACCGAATCCTGAAAAGGTAAATTTTGTTAGTGCAAATAAACTCAACATTTCAGAAGAAAAGCTTGAAACAGGCTATAATGGGCTTGATAGACTAATAGGGTGCCTTGAATCAGCCCAAACATATCTTTTCTATGGAGGAGTGTTTCTAGATGAATTTGTGCACAAGTTAATAGTTAGAGGATGTAAAATTGGTACTGTTGCATACCTCAACAACACAAACTATTACTCTGAAAAGACGCTTCTACATCCAGATAAAATTGCCTTTTATGCTAAGAGAGAAGGTATTGAACCAGAGGAGATTCTCAAAAGGGTATTCTTTTCAGCTGCTTATAATGAACTAAGGCAAGAAAAAGCTGCATCAGAGCTTCTTTCTAGGATAAAACAAGAAAAGAGTACTAAGCTTGTAATACTCCATAATATTACAAAATTTCTTAGCACAGCAAAGGACAGAAACAAAGCAACTGAAAGTGTTAACAGTATAATTTCATCTTTCTGGCAACTTTGCTCAGAATACAGAATAATACTTGTTATAACAACTGAACCAAGAAATGAGACAGCAATTAGAATACCAAACCCAGAGGCTACAAGCTTGATGATGCATCTTTCAAGGGTAATTGTTTTTTTGCGCGATAGAGACTTTGGCGCACAAGCAGTTGTAATTAAGCATCACTCAATTAGCACACCAGCATATGTAGAAATAGAGAATTCTCAAATTGATATTGTGAGTAATCAAATTAGAACAAGACTTGATGAAACGATAAAAAAGCTGTCTGATAGTTTTGTACCACTTTTGCGTGACAAAGAAACAAGAGATGCGTTTCAAAAGTTAAGAGAGGTGTGGGGGAGAGAAGTTGAAGCGATTTGCAATAGAGAAATGCCAACTTTGTTTGATTCTATTAACTTCATCTCTAACCTCCATAACAAAAGTGAGTTAGAAGAACTTGTGAAAAGGGTTGAAAGTATTGAAAACAGATTAAAAGAGACCAAAAATGCAAAGCCTTGAAGGATGGTTCTTTGATGTCTACATACAGCAGAATGAAGCAATACTTTGGTTCAAGACAGATGATAATGAGCTTATCAGATTAAGGGATAGATACAAAAATTTTGTTTATGTACTACCAAGAGATGAGAATTCAAAGAAAGATTTAATCTTTAGACTCGAAGAGACAGGTTTTGTAGACAACATAATAGAAGAAGAAAAGAAGACAGAACTTGGTAAGAAAGAAAAGAAAAAACTACTTAGATTAGAGATAAACCTTGAAAAGCAGCCAAAATGTTTCCTTAAAAGTCTAGAAAAAAGCCCGTTTGTTGAGAAGGTTTTTTGTTCAGATTTAAGGCATGTACAAAAGTATCTTTTCACACAGTTAAAGATAGAGCCCACAAGCAGAGTTAAAACGGAGTATAATGCAGATTCTATTTTGCATGTTGAGAAAATAGATGATGATAAGATTGTCCCTCCTCCATTTAAAATGTCAAGACTTTTTGTTGAGCAGAAGCTTGGTTGTTCTAGCAAGCAAATCAGCTCAATGAGAATTATTACAAATAATGATGAAGTGGTTTTTGACGGTACAGAGGCTTCTATCATAGATATGTTTTCAAGTTATCTATCAGAGAAAAGTATAGACTTGGTTTTTACACCTAAATGTGATAGTTTTACTTTCCCTTTTATAACGGAAAGAGCCCTTGCAAACGGTATAATCCCAAGCTTTGGAAGATGCTCTGATAAGGAGCAGGTTAGGAAACAGGGTTCGTTTGGAGGGAGGATATTTCTTGGAGATATTTTCTATGGGTACAATGCAGACGAGTGGGGCATCGCGGGGTTAGTAGAAAGGTCGAGGTTTTCATTTCTTCCAATGGGCCTTGCAACTAGATGGAAAAGTAACAAAAGTATAGATTCGAGAAACTGTTTTGAACTTATGGAAAGAGGATATGTTATTCCACGCGAAAATTATTTTGAATCGGTCCGCTCACTCAGTGAGCTAATGCAACTTGATAGAGGTGGATTAATTTTCACACCCGAGCTTGGTTTGCATGAAAATGTAGGAGTACTTGATTTTGATTCACAGTTTCCTAGCATAATAGTGAAAGAGGGTCTGAGTTATGAAATAGAAAGCGAAGAGCAATTTAGACTTATACCAGAGGTAATAAGACCTTTCATAGCTAGACGACTGTTTCTCAAGTCAATAAAAAAGACTTTACCAAAGGAAAGCCCTTTAAGAAAATACTGCGAACAAAGAATAGAGGCCTTGAAACTTATAAACGTGACACAGTATGGAATTACAGGGTGCTGTTGGAATAGATTCGGTAATGCTAAGACATTCGAAGCGATAAACAAAGCATCTAGAAATGCGATGATAAGGGCTAAAGAAATTGCGGATTCGCTTGGCTTCAGGATAATTTACGGTGACGTTGATTCTATCTTTGTTTCAAAGAGTGGAGCCATAAAAAGAGATTACGAAAATCTGGCTTCTGCTATTGCTTCTGAAACAGGTCTTTCTATTTCTCTCGATAAGCACTTTAAGTTTATCGTTTTTCTGAGACATAAGAACGATTGCGAATTTACAGCACTAAAAAGATACTTCGGTCTGACTTATGATGGAGAAATAGATTCAAGGGGAATCGAAGTTAGAAGAGACGATATACCGGATTTTATAAAGGAGTTTCAACTCAATCTTATAAGCACGGTACTTGATTTTGAAAATGCAAACGAGGTATATACTGAAGGTATTAGAAAGGGACTTGAATTAACTAACCAAACACTAGACATGATAAGAAATGGCTCTGTTTTAGCGGAGAGGCTTTTTATTAAAAAGAGAATCTGGAGGGATCCCTCAGATTATAATGTGAACGTGGCTCACTCTGTTGCTGCGCAAAAACTAATTTCGGTTGGCAGAAAGGTTGATACTGGAGACAATGTAGGTTTTCTTTATATTGACCATCGCAACCCCAATCCTCTGCTGAGGGTTGAGATCTTACCAAAATGGTATGATAAAGAATATTATTCAAAAATGATAATTAATACAGCAAAGACTATATTTGAAAGCTTAAAAGAAAAGTAAATACACCCACTCAAGTGAAGAGCACGAATTACATTCTAAATTGCCTCAAACAAGAAAACTTTAAGCGCCGTATAAAAAATCAGGTAAACAGCCAGGGTAGCTCAGCCTGGGAGAGCACCCGGCTGAAGACCGGGCTGTCGTCGGTTCAAATCCGACCCCTGGCATATAACAACATTAACTGAAACCGTGATCGCGGTAAAATCAAATTCTTTAATTTAGTGTATCTGACAACTATTAATATAAGCAAATTGTTGATGGTGTGGTTTGACAAAGTGGGAATGCTATAGATGCGGTTATGTGTTTGAAGGGGATACAACCCCTGAAGAATGTCCAAACTGTCATTATTCACTCACCTTTTGGCTTGAACATGTCGAGGAAAAACCACTTACTGTCAGAGCCTTTGTCAAAACAGACTTTCTTACGATAGATGCGGATAAATCCGTTTGGGAGGCTGCGCGTTCAATGAAGGAAAAGGGTGTTGGAAACATAATTGTAACCGTAAATGGGGAACCAGTTGGTATTGTTACTGAGAGGGATATACTGAACAAGGTCGCGGCTGAGGATCTACTTGCTTCACGTGTACAGGTTAGGAAAATAATGTCGTCACCTCTGATCTCGGTGACTACGGACACACCTCTGGAAGAAGCCATAAAGCTAATGGCGAAACACCACATAAGGACGCTCTACGTCACGGAAAACGGTAAGCCATATGGGCTTCTAAACATGAGGGCAATAGTAGGAGACCAGTTCAGGGTGGCTAGACCTGTAGAAGAGAAGTGAGAAATTAGCTCTTACCTATTATAATTTCTGTTGCCTTTATGATTGCGTCTACCACATCTCCCTCTTTTAATCCGAGCTCTTTAACCGCATCTGTTGATATCACAGAAATAATCTTTCCTCTCTCGAGTATTTGCATTTTAACCATTGAAGTTACATCTCCTCTTTCTATCTTAACAACTTTGGCTTTGACTTTATTTCTTGCACTCAGCCTGTAGCCGGCGTGCTGCCAGTAGTCTGAATCGCTCAGGGCATTAAAAATGTATTTCCTCAAGCGTCTGAAGTTCTTTAAGAGTTCCTTGCCTTGATCAGTTAATTCTGCTCCACCCCCCTTTTTTCCGCCAGATTTTCTCTTTACCAAGCTCATCCCCGTCCTCTTTTCCAGTGCTGAAATTCTCGACCAAGCCGCCCTGAATGAAAGGCCCGCCCTTCTGGCCGCCTCCGATATAGACCCAGACTCAGAAATAAACCTAAGAAGTCTCGCGTCTACTTGATCAATAATGGGTACTCTTGACTCGTTCTCCAAGACCAAGTAAAAATTCGGTCTGAGGCCACTATGCATGTTTTCTCTTTCTACGACATGAATAAATACTTTTATAGGTCGTTATGAACAGCCATTCATAACGGTGTAACAAATTTGCAGAAAAGATATTTGGCGGTTATTGTTGTTGTCTTGGTTGTTGTGGCCGCGTTCGCAATTTACCAAACAATAACCCAGAAGAAAAATACACTCATGATCTACACTGCAGATGCATACGTCGGCGAGGTAAATGCTTTCGCTGGTAACTTCAGCATTTCAGAGGGGGTCGACACCTCTCTCAAGTCGGCAGGTTCTTTTGCCCTTGCGCAACAGATAGCACAAGGAAGCCCTTGTGACGTCTTCTTTTCAATCGCGAAGTCTGCAGTGCAGAAACAGTACCTTGGAAGCCAATTCTCTGGCTGGGCAATAGCTTTAGCCTCCGACCAGATGGTGATAGCATACTCGTCCAGCGTTTCGACAAACCGGGCGGCGGAAACCATCGTCCAAGAATACAATTCATCTGATGGGAAATTGAACATGTCTCAATGGAGGATCTTATTCGAACAATTAACTTCGGGAAACGTCAAGTTAGGTATTGCAAATCCTTCAACCGATCCTGCGGGACTGAGAGGTTGGTTAGTTCTCGAGGCAGCTGGTTATGTATATGCGGGCAACCAAAGTTATTATACGAGCAGAATAATGTTAAACAAGGGAAATGTTACAGGAGACCATGCCGCAAACCTTGTAGCACCCTTGGAAACGGGTGAGATACAGTTCCTCTTCATCTACAGGTCGTTCGCTATATCTCACAAACTTCATTTCCTAACACTTGAAGACAGTGTCAATTTCGGCAACATTGGTATGGGTCCATTCTATTCTAAGTTTAGCTACAAGCTCTCAAAGGGAACACAAACAGGAGCGCCGATAGTCCTTTATGTTACAGTGCCATCTGGCTCGTCAAACAAGGACCTTGCATACAGGTTTGTTAAGTACGTTGTCGCACACTCGAAAATGTTGAGTGAGTTCGGTATGATCCCCCTAAACCCAGTCGTAGTTTATAACAGTACAGCTCTACCGCCGCAACTTAGTGATATTCTTAGTGGTTCCGCTATAATAGGAGGAAGTTTATGAATAAACTCCACCTTATTTCTGTCATAGTTATATTGATTTTAGCCTTCCCTGTTATGGTGCTCGTGTACTATGGCTTTGGTCCCAAACTTGACCCCTTAGGATACGGCCCATCTGTAATAAGTTCAGTCATGCTGACAGTTGTTTCTTCCGCTATAGCCTCGCTGGTGCTTGTCATCTTGCTCACCCCGGTAGCATACTACCTTGCTAGACACAAGAGCCCCGTACTGGAAACTGTTGCGGATATTCCTGCATCAATACCTCATCCAATTATTGGTATATGCCTTCTGTTGATAAATAGTAACATAACTCCAATAGGTGTTTTTCTCCACTCTGTTGGAATCGACTTCTTCAACACCATGTTAGGTCTTGTCTCTGCTCTCACGATAATATCTGCTCCAATTTACCTCAAATCTCTTCAACCCTTTTACATCTCAATGGAAAGGGGACCCGAAATATACGCCATGAGTTTCGGAGCTTCTGAATTCTCTGCATTCTTTAATGTGGTATTGCCAAATTCTTTCCGTGGCATATTAGGAGCATACCTGATATCAATGAGTAGGAGTATGAGCGAGTTCGGTTCTGTTTCAATCATCGCCTATGCAATACTGCAGTATCCTTTCTACGGTGTCTCGCCTGCGCCAGTGTTAATTTACCAGTACTATTCTTTTTATGGTCTTGGACCAGCTCTTACGTCATCAGCTCTAATGGTTGTAGTCGGGATATTGCTCATGATAGCTTTGCGTATCGTTGAAAAGCAGGGTAAAGATGATAGAATTCTCTATTAAAAAGAAACTAGATAACTTTGTTCTTGAGGCAGAGCTTGCTGACTCAGGCTTTATATGCGTAAGTGGAAAGAATGGTTCAGGGAAAACAACACTCCTGAACTGCATTGCCGGAATATACAAAATTGACTCGGGCTGGATTAAAATTAATGGCAAAGACATAACTTCCCTGCCGATCTACAAAAGAAAAGTTGTTCTAACGAATTACACGTCTTATATCCCCCACCTGACAGTTGACGAACATCTGGTCTTTGGTCTAAAATTCAAGAAAAAAGGAGACAGTTCTATCCTTCATATAGTACGTGAAAAGCTTGGTATCAAGTTCAATTCACGTGTTAACAAGTTAAGCTTGGGAAATAGGTCAAAGATTTCATTGGCTACAGCCTTGATATCCCTCCCAAACGTCATACTTGTTGATGAGCTTTTTTCAAATCTTGATAATAAAGAAGAATTTATGATTAATTATAAAGAAATAGCTAGATCTAATAAAATAGATGTTATATATACAACACAGCATAATGAAGATGCTCTTTATGCAGACCATCACTATGTCGTAAATGAAGGCCAGACAAAAAAGATAATTTAATATTTTAGACAATTACGAAAGATAAATTAAACACTTTCCTTTGTTTGGAATACGGGAGAAAAGTGCTCCGTTGCTCAGAATAGAGGACGTCTCCTCAGATTATGAAAGAAGAGAAGTCCTTCATTCGATAAATATTACGCTCCCAGGGCCGGGGGTGTATGTTGTCCTTGGGCCGAATGGGGCTGGGAAAACAACTCTGTTTAGGACCATAGCGGGTGTACTCAAACCATACACAGGTGCCGTATTTTTTAATGGGGTAAACACATATCACTCAAATCACATAAGGAAAGATATTGGTTATCTTTCCCATTTCACATCTCTCCCAGAAGAGATGACAGTTAGGCAGGCCCTTGATTTTTATGCTTCAATAGAAGGTGGGAATTCGGAGTCGGCGATCAGAAAACTTGGGCTGGAAGAATTTGAAAATTTGAAGATAAGCAAGTTGAGCCAAGGTCTCAAAAAACTTGCTTCGGTTGCGAAGATATTCTTGAGAGAGCGAAAACTTTTCCTTTTGGATGAACCAACATCGAATTTGGATCCCTCTTATTCTATGATGATAAGAGACATGATGTTATCCCTGGCGAAAGAAAAAATGATATTCTACTCGTCACACAACCTCTACGAAGCAAGCAATGTAAGTGATCAGGTTATATTGATAAAGGAAGGTAGACTTGTTTTCTTTGGAAAGAGAGAAGAACTAAAAACCAGGAGTTACAGGATAGGAATTAGGTCAGATAAAGATTTGAAACCTTTATTTCTTGGAGGATATTATGAGAAGGGATACTATGTCCTCACAGTTAAAGATAAAGAAGAGACTGCTGAGATCATAAAGAAAGTTTTGGAAAGCGGTGCAAGGATATACGAAGTAAGAGAACTGGACAATCCATTGGAAGAGGTTTTCAAAGGTGAGTAGATGGACATAACTCCACAGATAATGAAAAGGAGTGCCAAACTCGGGATGGGATTCGTCATTTTGTCATTCTTAGTTGGTATAACCACAACCCTTGTCTTTGATTATTCTGCAAGGTTTGGACCTGGTGTGAATAACCCAGAAGCACTGTTTATATTACCGTTAATGGTTATACCTTTCGCAAGCATATCAGGACTTCTCATAACAACTCCGATTTATCTTCTATTTGTATATGACAAGAACAACGGTGTCCTTGAGTACTTGCTCGCAGTAGGGATGAGCCAGAGAGATATATTTGGAGGATATTTCAAAGCGGCGATAGGCCTATGCGTTGCGGCTATTGCACCTGTAATAATGATAAATACCGTATTTTTACCTTCGGGACTTTACAATACAATGATAATGAATTTTCTTGCTGTAGTTACTTCTGTTTCCGATGTATCATTGGTGACAATACTTACAATGGCCTTCAGCTCCATGCAAAGAAGGCCTACAGGAGTAAATACACCACTAGGAATAACAATAGGTATGATTCTCGTTTTGCCGGAAGTCTTTTTGCTCCTTTCGTTTGGGTCCTCTGTTTTCTGGGTTGATGTCGCAATGGCCCTCATGATCTTCATATTATCTATCGCAATGCTTCTCCTAGTTAACATTCTGATTTCAAGGGAAAAGTTCTTGCCATGAAGCTTAAACTTTATTTGTACTCTTTTGACAATGAATAAACATGGTTCAAGTTGGTGAAAGGGCCCCTGACTTTGTTCTGTATGATGCAGACAGAAAAGAGAGGAGACTCGAGGAGTTCTTGAGTAATGGGAAAAAGACGATACTTGCATTCTTCCCTGGCGCATTCACAAGTGTATGCACAACCGAGATGTGCACTTTCAGAGATATGTTTGGCGAGCTTGTTAAGGCGAATGGAATATTGGTTGGGATCTCTGTTGACCCGCCATTTAGTCTGAAAGCATTTGCTGAAAAATATGGCTTAAATTTTCCATTACTTTCTGACTTTAAGAGGGAAGTCGTTCAGAAGTACGGAGTTCTATGGAAGGATCTCGCTGGTATCAAAGGTTACGATGTAGCAAACAGGTCAATCTTCATATTGGATGGATCAGGGAAGGTTGTTTACAAATGGATAGCTGAAAATCCTGGACAACTTCCAAACTTTGACGAGATAAAGAAAGCGCTTGAAAGCAATTAAATAACCCACTCTTCCTTTTCGACCTTTCTATTCTTTGTTCCTATTCTTTCCACAGGATAATATGTCCCGTTATAGAGTTTTGCGTATTCTTCTCTTCTATAAGCAGCATCAACTATTCTGCCAAGCGAATCTGCTTTCATTATACCGCTTCCGCTGTCTCCTCCAACAATGACCATGTTTGATTCTCTTTGAACAAATGGTATACAATCAGGAAGATGATATGCATACAGCCCGGCCCACATACTCTTAATCTCTGGTCTTGAGAATTGAGGAAAATATTCTTTTAGCACGGGATATATGTTCAAATTAAAATACTCTTCTTCAGCATTGTAAATTGAAAGGTCTCCCGGCTTATCGATAAATTCTCTATTTATTTCATCTTCGCATGCGACCCAAAACTCTTGCGACTCGACTACAGGCTTGAAGTGAATCCCTGCTACAGGTAGAATAACCATCGGTAACAAACCTAACTCATTGAAACCTTTGGTATTCATTAGTTCGATGAGAGGGCCACTGTTCTTGGCTGCGATGGAGAATATTTGTCTCTTTTTTGACTTGACTTGGAAATCTAGACCAAGTGGTTCAAGAATCACATTAGTCCAAGCACCGCATGCGACTACAATATCTTTGAAATATATCTTCGAGTAATTCTCAGTTTCCGCGGCAGAGAAAAACCACTCCTGCCATACGAAGGGTTCGCCTTCTATGCCCAAACTCTTCAAGGCGGAAGCTACTATTCTCATTACTTTGTGATTGAATATTGTTTTACCGCCAATTTTAACAAACTTATCTATATAGAAAGAAACAAGCTTCTCAGGCGCAAGCCTGCCGCATTTCGAACCAAAAACACCTTCCGAAACGGGTTTTAGTCCCATCACTAGCGATTCGTCAGAAGCAGGAGAAGGCTGGAAATTCATCTTTTTTTCAAGTTCTGTTTTAGTGTATACATTGACATCTATACCATTCTCTCTCATCCTCTGAATCTGCTTTTCATATATTGACGCCTTCTTCTCGTCAAGCAACCATAGGTATCCTATTTTTTGGATTCCGAGGTCAGCCCCTTGTGATTGGGCCTCGAGATAAAAATCAATGCTGTTGTCAGCCAGTATTTGATTGTCAAGAGAAGTAAAGGTATTTCTGAACATCCCATTACTTCTTCCAGTGTTGCCAGAGCCGGGGCTCGCAAGCATATCGACAAGGATGACATCCCTTTCCGGATTATTCTTCTTAATGTAGTAAGCTGAAACTGTTCCAAGTATACCCGAGCCTATTACAAGGACATCACATTGCATTTTTCCTCACCTCGAGGGCCGTGGGTGGGATTTGAACCCACGATCAGAAGGTCCACAGCCTCCTGTGTTACCAAGCTACACCACCACGGCCACAGTATAGTGTTCTCTGTTTATTCCTTTACTTTTTCGTGAAGCAGTAATAAGGATTGCCCCCGTTCACCATATTCACAGCGAGCTCGACGATTCTTTCAGAGATCTCTTTCCATCTCTGGTCCCAGTCTATTGATTCTATCATGAGTTCCTTTTCTTCTTTGTTGTATTTCGACGGAACAAGGCGCCAAAGTGGTGTGCCGTAAAATGGTTTCACTATTCTGACATCCCATCGTCTGCATCTCATTCTGTTTCCTTCCAAAACATAATACTTGCATTTTGGACAGAATCTTGATAACCATATTATTTCTCTTGTTCTCTTTACTTTTCTACCTATCTCTTCAAGAAGACGTTCGGATTCCTTCCGTATCATTTCAGCGAGTTCCTTTTGTCCCTCTTCTGTGTCCATGTAGTATTCTGGGTCTTCTGCGAGCGCCCTATACCAGCTTATCTCTATTTCATCTTCTTTCATCGTGAATCAACATGTATCTTATTCGTGAACCAGGGTTAGTAATAAATATGACCCATATTATCAACCCTCAAGGGTATGCGGCTGCTACGACGGGCGATCTGACTTTTTAGGATGAGGAGGATGATGCCGCATGCCCTGTAAATTCATTCAAGAAGAACCTTGAATAGGTAAGTTTTGCACCTGCTTTTTTCATTTGCATGAAGGCTTCCGCTGTATCCTTGGGTTTTACATTTACACCCTTTGTACAATCTTTGGGCAAGATGACTTGGAATCCTAGATTTAAAGCGTCCAGTACAGTGTTTTTTACGCAATAGTCTGTTGCCAAACCAGTGACAACAACTTTGTTAACGCCAAGGGACCTTAGCCTAGAGGCCAAGTCTGTTCCGTCGAAGCCTGAATAAGCCTCCTTCTCAGCCTGCGTTGCTTTGCTTATAATAATCGCACCTTTCGGAACCTTAAGGTCTGGATGAAACCTCGCGCCCCATGTATTTTGTATGCAATGCTCGGGCCACGGGCCACCGTTCCGGATGAATGAGCAGTGGTCTGAAGGATGCCAGTCCCTAGTTAGTATTACAGGGAGCGAATTCTCAGTGAACCGGTCGATAAGTTTGTTGATCTTTGGTATTATCTTATCTCCATTTTTAACGGGCAATGAGCCACCGGGACAAAAATCATTCTGCAAATCAACAACTATTAGCGCAATTTCTTTTCTCATAGTGTGTTCAGAACAGGATTAGACTGACGCAGTTTTTCAAGTTTTTCCATTACATTCCTTCTTAAAGATTCTGGGGAGGCAAACTTGGTTACAATTTTGCCTTGTTCTATCAACTTGTGCTGTAATGGAATATATTTCTTTGGTGCCTTTTCTGAGATTGTAACCACATCGTTATATCCTTCTGCCCTGTAGACATATTTCCTGCCTCCCAAACCGCCCCGTTTAGCACGATAGAATTTCTTTCCTTTTTCATGAACTTCGACTATCTTGGCGCTGAAGTCAATAAGTGGTGGGTATGCAACAGCTGTGCCAATCCCAAACCCATCAACTATATCTCTTAGGTTAGTCACGTCATTCTCATCCAGTCTACCTGATACTATTATTTTGACACTATTTCCTCCTCTTATATTAAGTTCCCACCTAACTTCTTCAATTATCTTCCTGAAGTCACCCCTTCTTGAAGCTGGGGTATCGAGCCGAACACCCCAAAGTTTCTTGCCCAAACTTTCGTAAGCCCTTACGGCTTCAGTTTTCTCGTCCCAAAATGTATCTACAAGAGCAATCCTAGGTACTCCTTTTGACATGCTGCTGTCAAACAGTTTCCAAGCCTTTTCTTGGTCTCCTATTATCTGAATTAAAGCGTGTGGCATCGTTCCCGAAGCTGTTATTCCTAGTAATTTTGCACCCAGAACATTAGAAACACCGTCAAAGCCTGCAATGTAACATGATCTCTCGACAAGTGCTGCAAGAGCCGGATGTACTCTTCTTGTTCCGAAACTTAATAGTAGTCTATTTTGAGCAGCCATTCTGAATCTTGCAGCCCGTGTTGCAATACTCGTGGCTGAAGATATTAGACCTAGAATTGCTGTTTCATATTCAAGAAAATCAATATACTTCCCTTCGATAGTTAAAACGGGTTCGTATACGCTCTTATTTCTGTCTGTAAGAAATATTTCACCTTCGTCAAATGACCAAACATCTACAGGTAACCCCTCCAATAGTTTTGCAACCTCATAAACACCACAAAGCACGCCCCATTTTTGGTCATAAGGTAGTTCTCTTGCATAAACCTCCATAACAACATACGAGTCAATCTTGTTCTTTAACAGGATACTCTTTGTGTTTAGAAAGTATGCGTCTGTTGTCTTTCCTTTTTTGATTTCTTCTTCGTTAGCTAACCAGAAGACCCTATCTTTCAAGTCGGTTTGCATACTTTATGGCTAAAAAGCAGAATTGAAAAAGCATTTTATTGAACTAACTGGACGGGAAATGAAAGAGAAAGCAATAAATCTAAAAAACGCGAGAAGGAAAATAATTTCCTTCATCAGGAAGAAAGTGGAAACATCAGGTACAGAGGGTTTGGTAATTGGGGTGAGTGGAGGAATTGATTCAGCTGTGACTGCATATCTAAGTGTCGAATCGCTAGGCAACAAAAGAGTAACTGCTTTGATAATGCCTGATATGCGTGTAACACCTGAAAGCGATATTGAGGATGCGAAGAAAGTTACAGAGGAACTCTGCATCGAGTCAAAGTTGATAGACATAGCGCCGATACATAGATCTTTCATGAGATTCCTTGTAAGTAACAGGATTGCAGAGGGGAATCTGAGAGCTAGAATCAGAATGGCGCTTTTATATTATCATGCAAATCTCCAGAACAAGCTGGTGGTCGGTACAGGTGATAAATCAGAACTCCTCCTTGGTTACTTTACCAAATACGGTGATGGTGGTGTAGATTTTTTACCTATTGGAGATCTTTACAAAACAGAAGTAAGGAAATTAGGTGAGATGTTGGGTGTAAGCAGAAGGATAATAGCGAAACAAAGTAGTCCCAGGTTATGGGCAGGCCAGACAGCTGAGGCGGAGATAGGCCTTCCATACGAGATAATAGATGAGATATTAAAGGCCTACTTTGAAAATAAATTAACAGTTCAACAGATCGTAAAAAAGCTTGATATTAAAAAAACTACAGTAGAACAAATAATAAAAAGGTGTGAATTAAACGAGCACAAGAGGTCACTTCCTGAAATTTGTCTTATTAGGTAGTGAACTTATATTTTAATTCCAATTACATTTTCTATAATATCACTCAATGTTAAAACGCCAATTAACATGTTATTTTCATTGTAAACGAACGCAATAGTCGAGCCAGCATCTTCCATTTTTTGTGTAACTGAAGCTATTGAATCTTGTTCGTTTACTTTTGCTGGTTGTATAATGTATTCAGATATTGATGAATTTAATTTACCTTCTGCTATAGCATTCATCAAAGAACGAAAAGTAATGGCACCTATCCAATCCTTCCTTATACTATCATATACAGGTAATCTTGGATGTTTTGAAATTGCCATTATTCTTATTGCTTCAGAAACTTTGGATTGAACTGGTATTGAGATTATTTCCTCAATTGGAGTACAAATATCGCCTGCAGTTGTGTTTGATGAACTGAATGCGGTTCGAAGTATTCTAGCCAAGTCAGGCTCGATATGACCACTTCTTTCGAGAACAACAAGCATATCTTCAAACTCGGAAATTAATGTATTTTCTCCGTACCTTCTTGGACCCAGTATCTTCTTCGAGAGTCCCCTCGCCATAGAAGTCAGTGGTATCGCTACAGGAGAAAGCAACTTTATCACAACTATTGTACTTGGAGAAAGGAACATAGCGATGCGCAAAGAATCCTCTATGCCTATGGTCTTCGGAAACAAGTAGAGAAAAACCATTATGATTATTGATATTATAACTGTGTCATACAACCATCCAATTAAACCAAATATGTCAAAAAGAATAAGACCAGTGGAACTAGCAATTGCTATGTTCGCGAATGTGTCTGTAAATGTGGTCACACTAACAAGTTTTGTTTTTTGAGACACTATCTCGAGTGCCTTCTCAGCATTTTTGTTACCTGCCTTCAACATAGACGCCAGTGACGCAGGTTTCAGCGTGAGGAAAGTTGCCTCCACCAACGAGGACCAGAACGATACAACTACTGAAACAGCTAGTGCTAGATAGACGAAGATTGTGGTCAATATACTGTTGTACCTATTTTCTTTCCTTCAACGACCTTTATGAGGTTTGTTGGATCATAGCCATCCACAACTACCATTTTCAGTCTTTGCCGTTTTAAGTACCTTACTGCAATGGGGTCCACTATTGTATGTATTCCTGGTCGATGCTCTTCACCGACAAGTTTAGTAAGCTCTTCATAGGTTATCATGTCAAGTTTCTTGGCGTTGCTGTGTACCTTTGGGTCTGCAGAATAAATTCCTGATTGATCTGAGCATTTTATCAACAAATCCGCCTTCCATTTGCTACTAAGTATTGCTGCAACTGTGTCAGTTGTGATACCTGGCTTCAATCCTCCCATAACTCCTATTCCTTTTGTTTCAAGATTAGAAATCATCGAATTGATATTCCTGGGTACTAAATCTATTCCAAGTTTCATTGAAAACAATTTTGCATTTACACGAGATATTTCGATAGCTATCGTGTCTTGTTTTTCTCGAGATAGATTCAGTTTTTTAGCAATATGAATGAATTCCCTTGCAAGTTTTCCACCTCCCACAACTAGCCCAATTTTGTTCCCTTTTGCGACTAGAGAAAGAATGGTGGAACAGTATGACTCGACCAGCTGTGGTTTTGGTGGTGATCCTAGTACTGATCCCCCTATTCTGATAACTAGTCTCAACTTAAGCTATCGGTTTATGTAGCCTTTATAAATAGGTGATTAAATAATAATGACAGATAACATGCTATTCCAGTTGACATTTGGAATAATTATAAAATAATTTGAGGTGTTAATATAAATTGTCAAGTAAACCTGATTCTGTAAAATTATACAGGATAAGAAAATTAATATCAGAGCTAGCAAGTAAAGAAGGAAGGGGTACTGAACTCGTCTCCCTTTACATACCTCCAAAGAAACCAATTCACGAAGTTATAGCTAATCTGAGGGAAGAATGGGGCACGGCCGGTAACATAAAGTCAGATACGACACGAACACATGTGCAGGATGCCCTTGTAAAGACCATGCAGAGGCTCAAACTGTATAAAGAGACGCCTGAGAATGGCCTGGTTATCTTCGCCGGAGCACTTCCAACCAATGGGCCTGGAAGTGAGGTTGTAATGATTCATGAAATAATACCTCCTAAACCCGTTACTGCATATCTTTACCAGTGTGACGATCATTTTCATTTGGAATGGCTAAAAGACATGCTCAAAGAAGAAAAAGTCTATGGCCTTCTTTCTATTGATGCGACGGAAGCAGGTTTAGGGCTTCTCAGCGGAGAGAGGCTCGAGATAGTTGATGTCATAACTTCGGGAGTTTCAGGCAAGACAAGAAAAGGAGGACAAAGTGCTAGAAGATATGAAAGGCTCAGAGAGATGGAACTTACTTATTACTTTCATAGGGTCGCAGAGCACGTAAATAGGGCTTTCCTTGAAGAATCCAAAGTTGTCGGATTGATAGTTGGCGGACCGGGACCTACCAAAGACGATTTCGTAAAAGGAAACTACCTAAACTATCAGCTGCAGAAAAACATAATCGCCGTAATAGACACTTCATATTCGGGCCGTGAGGGTGTAAGAGAACTTGTTGAAAGGGCATCCGACCTGCTCAAGGATGTTAGACTTGTAGAAGAAAAGAAAATGGTGCAGAAATTTCTTTCTGAAATAAACAAACCGGGCGGTCTAGCCGTTTATGGATTGCAACGTGTTATCGAAGCACTCCAAAACGCAAATTGCGATATCGTTCTTGTAGCTGATAATTTTGAAACATATAAAATATCTGCAACTTGTAAGAAGTGTGGTACAAAGAAAGAGTCCATTGTTAAAGCGCAAGAAAAGATGCAAAAGATACAAGAATTAATTTCAAAACCTTGTATTAAATGTGGTTCAATGGAGTTCGAGTTAGAGGAGAGGGACGTAATAGATATTCTTGAAGAAATAGCGACGCAAATTGGAGCGAAAGTTGAGGTCATATCATCAGGAACGGAGGAGGGGAAAATGTTTAACTCGTTCGGTGGCATTGGAGCATTACTTAGATACAGACAAGATTAAAAGACGAACCGTTTATTTGCATGAGTCTCAAAAGGATAGGAAGGTAATTTGCCCATCAGGATAGGAATAATAGGTAAGACAAATGCTGGAAAGACAACTCTATTCAACTCTATGACACTGCTTTCTGCAGAGGTCTCAAATTACCCTTTTACTACAAAAAGTCCTCAGAGTGGAGTAGCGAACGTTGTTACACTCTGTGTTCACAAAGAATTCAACGTAAAGGATAATCCGGTTAATTCGAGGTGCGAGGATGGGTGGAGATTCATTCCTGTAGAAGTAACGGACCTGCCTGGTTTAATCAAAGGTGCTTGGATGGGCAAGGGCCTTGGTAACCAATTTTTAGCTGTCGCGGCCCAATCTGATGCTCTATTTCACGTTGTTGATGCTTCGGGAAGTATAGACAAGGACGGTAAGATTACCGAAGCAGGTACTGGTGACCCTATTGCTGACTTTGCTGATGTTGAGCTTGAACTAGTTTTGTGGTATGTAAAGTTGTTTACTTCGAATATAAGTAAAATATCAAAACTTGTAAAGACATCCAAATATTCTCTGGCTGATGCTGTAGCTGAGGTACTCCAGGGAATAGGTGTAAAGAAAGAGCATGTTATCAGGGCGTTAAGCGATTCTCTCCTCACAGAAAAAAACGTTGAAAACTGGAATGAAAAAGAAATACAAAACTTTTGTTGGATACTTAGAGAGGTTTCAAAACCAACCATAATACTTGCTAACAAGATGGATTTACCATATGCAGCAGAAAACTTTCAGAAACTCAGGGAAACCTACAAGGGTTTGATAGTTGTACCCACAAGCGGGGAAGCAGAGCTAACGCTTAGACGAGCAGAGGCGAAGGGTTTGATAAAGTATGTGCCAGGAGAAGAGAGATTTGAGATATTAAAACCGCAAGAGCTTAACGAAGCGCAAAAGGCTGCGCTTGCATACATTAAGAGAAAAGTCTTCGGTGAATACCTGCGCACAGGTGTGCAGTTTGCACTCAACATAGCTGTATTCAAGTTACTCAAGATGAATACAATATATCCAGTTGCAGATCCAGAGAAACTTACCGATAAGCAAGGCAGGGTACTCCCAGATGTTTACCTAATGCCTACTGGTTCTACAGTTGAGGATCTTGCCAGAACTATACACAGCGATCTGGCAAAAGGGCTACTTTATGCCGTGGATGCTAGGACAGGGCTGAGATTACCTGCAAACTACGTTTTACGAGATAGAGATGTACTATCCATAGTATCAACAGCCAGAAGGGGTTAAATTCAAGGTCTCTTTCTATGACAAGTGCTTCCTTGCTTTCAGAGTTTGAGGCAAAGTATCCTTTTTCACCTACATCCAGAAGTATCTTTGAAAGGATACCGTTTGAGGAAAGTCTCAGAAGCAAGGAGGTAATTGAGCATACTGAACAAAGGCTGCTCGCCTCTTTAGGAAGAGACGTCTATGAAAGGCATCTTTCTCCACTCATAGAATTCGTAAGTTTCTTTGCCTCCGCTTTCATTGCCTCTCAAGACTCCTTTCTTGCTTCCAAGTTTGCGAATAGGGAAGCAGCCATGGCACGAAGCTATTTCCTAAAAGAAAGCAGTGAAACAAAAATAAGATTAATGGATATCTGCTTCGGTATTAAGCTAAGTGCAGGGGGCAGATATTATGTTTTGCCCTTCGAACATTACCTCGAAAGAACATGTAGATTCAACATAATAAGACTCCAGAAGTGGAAACTTGGAAGGCAGGATTTAATTTCGGGCCTAGTTTATCTTAATGAAAACAAACTTTCTGACCTTTTTACCGACTGCACAAAAAGTTTGATTTCTGAAGGAGTTGCAAATCTTAAGAGGGGGGTTTTCCCGCGTCAGCTTGAAGAGCTTAGAAAGAAAGTTCTTTCTTTCATTCCAAAGAAAAAATTGCCCTCATCAGGCAAGTACTCGTATATTGAAGAATTGCTTAGACATCCTGTTTATGATGGAAGACACAGACTGGTCTGGCTTGTCCTCGCTCCATATCTCGTTAACATTAAGGGAGTTGATGATTCACAAGCCATCGACATAATACGCAACTATGTATCTGTCGCAGGTGAATCCGGAGACATGAAACGGTTTATAGAGTATAACGTAAGAAGGGCAAGGAAGAATGGTCTCATGCCTCCGACTCTGACCACCTTAAGGAACGAACACCCGGATCTGTTTGCGTTGCTTCCACCAGAAGTAAAAACTAAAAATCCAAAGAACCCACTGGTATCCGATTGAAATACAAGGCATTTGGGAATACAGGTAGACTTGTTTCTGAAATAGGCATGGGCACATATTACGACCCACTTTGGATATTAACTGCAAAATTAGGTTGGTTCAGAGGTAAAGAGGAAAAACTAAGAGCAATCAAAAAAGGACTAGAAGGCGGTATAAATCTTATTGATACGGCAGAAATATATGGCTCTGAACGTTTAGTAGGCGAGGCGATAAATGGATGGAACAGGGAATCTTTATTTGTTGCAACTAAGGTCTGGCCTTCCCATTTAAGATACGACGATGTGATCAAATCATGTGAAAAGAGTCTTGAGAGACTCTCAACATCATACATAGACCTATATCAGGTTCACTGGCCCAATCCAAGGATACCCATAAAAGAAACAATGAGGGCAATGGAAAAGCTTGTTGAGGATGGTAAGGTAAGATACATAGGTGTAAGCAACTTCTCCCTCACACAGCTAAAGGAAGCGGAGGAGGCACTTGAAAAATGCACGATAACTTCAATACAAAATAGTTACAGCTTAATAGATAGGAAGATAGAAGTAGATCTGTTGCCTTATTGTAACCAAAGAAACATTGCTGTACTTGCTTATTATCCACTAGCCCACGGAAGACTCACAAGAGATAAAAGGTTAGACGTATTTTGTAATAAGTACGGTAAGACAGCCTCTCAACTAGCTTTGAGATGGCTTACCCAGAAGAACAATGTTTTCCCTATACCAAGAGCCTCTAAAGAATCCCATGTTTTGGAGAACCTTGGAGCAAGTGACTGGGAGATTGAACCGTATGATTATATAAATATTTCAAATCTATTCGTAGATAAATAAAGGAACTGCAACAATACAATTTGACGCTTTTAACTTCATATACTAGGAGTGTTCGAAGTATTGGCGTATTTGGAGGACAGAATACAACCAAAGTTAGAATCAACGGCGTGGGATCCTAACCTTGAGCTAGAGATACTTGCCCAATGGGAACGGGAAAAGCCGTTTAAGTTCAAACCAAAATTAAAGAGGGACCTGAACTTCGTAATGGACACTCCACCGCCTTACCCTTCCGGAAAACCATGGCACCCAGGTGCGCTAGCTCAATATTCACAAATAGATATGGTAGCGCGTTCTGCAAGAATGCGTGGTCTTTCTGTTCTTTATCCCATAGGTATAGACAGAAATGGTCTCCCAATCGAGATAATGACAGAAAGAAAGTATAGAATACAGATGAGGAAAACGCCAAGAGAGCACTTCATATCTCTTTGCAAACATGCGCTCGATGAACTCGAAGAATACATGTTAGGTCTGCTGAAGAGGCTTGGTGTTTCAGGCGATTTCGAAAACAAGTACAGAACGGATTCGGATGAATTTAGGAGGTTGACCCAGTGGTCATTTATAGAAATGTGGAACCAAGGCCTAATATACGTTGCAACACGTCCAAACAATTATTGTGTTGATTGTGGAACAACAATTGCTGATGCTGAAATAGAATATGAGGAGCTCCCGGCTTATTTAGTTACCAATAGGTTCATTGTTAAAGATACTAAGGAAGAAATTCTTGTTTCAACAACAAGGCCTGAGCTACTGGCAGCTTGTCAAATGCTTGCTGTAAATCCAGATGATACAAGATACAAAAAGCTCATAGGTAAATCAGCCATAGTACCTCTTTACAACAGAGAGGTACCAATTAGGACGCATAAAAGTGTGGATCCTTCATTTGGTACAGGTGTAGTGATGGTCTGCAGTTATGGTGACCATAATGACGTCCAGCTCTTTAGAGAATTTAAGTTGAAAGAAATAATTGCCATAGGTCAAGATGGAAAGATGAGCGAAATCACCGGAAAATATGCAGGGCTAAGCGTTCGGGATGCTAGGTCACAAATAATCGAAGACCTACAAAAATTGGGAATAGCTGTAAAGGTCGAACAAATACAGCACAGAACTCCGTTATGCAGTAGAAGTCATACACCTATTGAGATAATACCAATGGAAGAGTTCTACCTTAAGCAGCTTCCATTTAAGGAAAAAATCAAGAAAGTGTCACAGAGAATTGTTTTCCATCCCGAGATGCACAGGCAGATACTGATAAACTGGATAGATGGCCTAACAACCGACTATCCTATTTCCAGAAGAAGGTTTTACGCTACGGAGATCCCTGTGTGGTATTGCGCCCGATGCAATACGCCTCATGTTCCAAGGCCGACAGGCTATTTCAGACCTTGGAGGGAACCGCCACCATTCAAAAGATGCAAGAAATGTGGAAATACGAAGTTCGTTGGAGAGACAAGGACCTTTGATACATGGATGGACTCGAGTCTTACACCTCTATTTATAACTAGATTCACGAAGAGCAAAAGGCTACGCAAACTGCTTTATCCTGCAACTATTAGGCTTCAGGGGAAGGATATTGTACGTACTTGGTTATACTATACCATTTTGAGATGTTACCTTCTGACAAAGAAGGCACCCTTCAAACATGCGTGGGTCGGAGGGCTCGGACTTGATGCGCAAGGAAGAGCGATGCATAAGAGCTTGGGGAATTTTGTAGATCCCACGCCTCTGCTTGAAAAGTATGGTTCAGATTCGTTCAGGTTCTGGAGCGCGTCTGAGGCAGGACTTGGATACGACTTCAGACTAAGCGAAGACAGAATAGCTGGTGCAAGAAAGTTCCTAACAAAATTATGGAATACAGCTAGGTTTGTTAGCTCTTTCCCAGAGCCGAAAAATGCAGAGCTGCAACCTGCAGACAGATGGATATTAAGTGAATTATATAGATTATGGAAGGAGTGTCTTGAAGCATATGAACAGTTTAACATGTTCGTAGTTGCAAACAAAGTTAGAGAGTTCCTGTGGAACGAGTTTACGTCCCATTATATTGAGATGGTTAAACCTAGAGCTTACGGGGAAGTTCAGAACTCCGAAGAAAAAACTGCCGCATGGTACACAATGCATCGAGTTCTCCGAACACTCCTTCTGCTTCTAGCTCCCATTACACCCTTCATCACAGATTATATATGGAGGAAAGTCTACTCTCAGGGTAGCATACATTTAGAATTATTTCCTGAACTAAGGGATTACGGTGTCACAGAAGAGATTGGTAATAAATTGATGGAATTTAACAATGCGGTATGGAAAGCCAAAAAAGAAAAAGGTCTAGCGCTCAAAGATAGCATTCACTTCGAGATACCCGAAGAACTGAAACCTTTTGCTAATGATTTAATAAAAATGCATAAAATAGTCAGCGAATGAAGCCTTTATTGGAAAAGAGATGATAGCCAAGAATAATCTGCGTCGTCCAAAGCCATGTCTGAAGCAGCAACATTTTGTAACACGTGTTGTGGATTAGCAGCCTTTGGAATTGCTACTACGTTTTGAGGTCTAATTGTCCATGCAAGCATAAGTTGGGCTGGCGTTGCTTTGTATTTATCCAAGAGCTCTTGTGGAATAATATCGGCAGGAATGTTGCCCCTCGCTAACGGACTATAGGCAATTATTGTTATCTTTTCGCGCTCGGCATATGGTAGGATATCCTTTTCTATTGCGCGTGACTTAATAGAGTACTCAACTTGGTTCGAGACAATTTCAGCTCGAGAGAGTGCCTCCTCCGCTTCCTTTAGCTGTGTGAGGGAGAAGTTGCTTACACCTATGTATCTTACCTTACCATCCTCAACAAGCTTTTCCATTGCCCTCATTGTTTCTTTTATGGGTATCCTTGGATTGGGCCAGTGAACCTGATATAGGTCTATGTATGATGTTGAGAGTCTCTCAAGACTCTTTTCACATGATTTGATCACATCGTCGTATCTTAAATGGTCTGGAGAGACCTTTGTGGCTATAAATACAGAGTCTCTTTTTTCCTTTACAGCCTCTCCAACCATTCTCTCCGACTCGCCCAAACTGTATGATTCTGCAGTATCTATCAAATTTATACCAGCCTCAAGGCCTACCTTAATCGATTGTAGCTCGATTTTTCTTGTGTTTGGGTCAAGTGAGCCCATTTTCCAAGTTCCCATACCTATTACTGAGATCTTTTCTTTGGTTCTGTTAAGATACTTGAAACGCATATTTTGAACCTCTTCAATAGAACGTTATTGTACTTTAATATTCAGGGATTCAGAAGATCCTTAAGTAGCGCCTTAAGGAATTGAAAGTATTCATCATCGCTGAACTCGATTACTTCGATGTTCCTTTCTTGTTCTGCAATTTTATAAGCCAATAGATGATAACATTTTTCATCTTCCCTTCTAAGTATTCGGTAAAAGAAATCCTTACATGAACAAACCATCTTTCTTGGATCTATTATTTCCTCTGACTCTCTGCCAACAACTGTATGTATAACTCTACCACTCGGGTAAAATCTATGTATCTTTACAGAGCCATCTCTTGCCAACTGTCTTGCCCTTTCAATTTTTCTTTTGATCATGCTCGATTCTTGCATTGTAGTTCTGAATTGGTTATGAGACATCGCTTGCCCCCAGGTAATACGATATCGATTCCTGTCTCCTTATCTTGCCTAGGTCGAAAAGTTTCAGTCCAGCTCGTCGTACAAGTCTATCAGAGGATTTGCAAAACTCTGCAAAAAGCCTTTCAATATCATTTTTAACTAAGGTTATGTCATTGATGTAAAAAGGATATGTTTTAGTTCTTGTATGCATTTTCATATCATCAGTTATAGCTATTATAGCCAAGCTCTTAAACGAATAATCTTTTATTTTTAATTTTTCTTGTATTGCTTTTATAGAATTTTCAATTTCTTGCATTATTTGTTTTTCGTTATTTGTGTTTGATTTTAGTGTTATTATCTTGCTGATTTGTTCAGACGAGAGGCCGGTTTTTATTGGTTCATCGTCTATCACGTTTGCCATCCTAAAGAGCTTTATGGAAACTTTCTTACCTATTTTCTTGTAGAGCAAGGTCGGGTCCGTTGAGGCTAACTGACTTATTGATGATATGCCGAGATCGTTGAGTATTTTCCTTGTCTTTGGACCAACCCCTGGAAGTTTTTCAACGGGCAATTTGCCGATAAATTCCTTTGCAATTAAATCATCAATAACAAGGAGACCGTCGGGCTTTGCCATATCCGAGGCCATCTTAGCCACTGTTTTTGTTGGACCAATGCCAATGGTCGTTGTCAATCCAGTCGTGCTTCGGATTTTTTCTTTTAGCTTCAGAGCTACTTCCTTGGATTTTGAGAATTCTCCTCCGCTTGCTTCTGTTAAATCAAAGTATGCTTCGTCTATACTTACGACTTCGACTGAACCTATTTCCTGTCGTATTGTATTCATCACTTTTTCCGACATATTCGAATACTTTTCTATGTCTAACGGAATAAATTTTGCATCCTTTCCCTCCAGAAGTTTCTTCGCCTTGCTAATTGGCATCCCTGATTTCACGCCGCATTGCCTTGCGATGTAATTTGAGGTGCTGACAACACCGCTAAGCTCAGTCCTTCCCGAAAAAACACAAACTACGACAGGTTTGCTCCGAAGGCTAGGATTCAGTAACTCTTCAACTTGCGCATAAAAATAATCTACATCCAAATGGCCTATCACACGTCTCAATGTCTATTTGGACTGGGTATGTGCTTAAATGTTTTGGGATTGAACCCGATGAAGCCAGCAAGTGATTATAAGCTACTTGTTGAAGGGGGTTGGTAGGCAAATGAACGAAGAAAAAAAGATGGTTATTGTCGGAAACTCCAAGCCTCTGTTAAACTATGTAACTGCATGCATAACGATGTTCAACAGTGGAGCAAGATGCGTAGTACTTAGAGCACGTGGAAAAGCAATAAATGCTGCGGTAGAAGTTGCTCAGTTGCTGAAGAAGAGATTTGTAAGCCATTTGGAGATTTCAAATATAACCATAGATGGAGAGAATGTAACATCGAGAGACGGAAAGCAGCTTAACCTTTCAGTTATTGAAATAGAGTTATCTATGCCCAACTGAAACAATATTATAGCCCACCTTCGGGAAGGTCACAGTGGGTTCATTTGAGAAAGTTTGCCAAGATAGTTAAGAAGCCGCCTGGTCCAAATGCAAGACGCGTGGTTAACATGGCAGAGAAATATGTTTCGCCTTCTATCTCTAGATTTTATCCACTTGTCGTAGAATCGGCTCATGGATCTCTTGTAAGGGATGTAGACGGTAATCAGTACATTGATTTCGCTTCAGGAATTGCTGTCTTGAGTACCGGTTCGACACACAAGGAAGTTGTTGATGCAATAAAGACACAGGCAGAAAAATTCATACATTTCTCATATACTGATTTCTACTATGAAAATTTAGTAAAACTTGCTAGTGAATTGACTCGGATAACACCTGGCAAGTTTGAAAAAATGGTTTATTTTGGGAACAGCGGAGCTGAAGCTATCGAAGCTGCATTGAAGTTATCGCGTGTACATACAAGAAGAGTTTTGTTTCTTGCCCACACAGGTGCTTTTCATGGTAGGACGATGGGAGCACTAAGCTTGACAGCGAGTAAACCAATACAAAGAAAGGGTGCGTTTCCAATGCTACCGGAGGTTGTGCATTTCCCTTTTCCGTATTGCTATAGGTGTCCTTGGAAGCAGACTTATCCCGAATGTGATTATTATTGCATAGATTATTTCAAGGAACAGTTTTTAGACAAATATGTCCCGGCAGAAGATGTTGCGGCTTATTTTTTCGAACCATTACAGGGCGAAGGTGGCTATGTAGTACCACCACCCCAATACTTCAAAAAAATGGAATTCCTGAGAGAGTATGGTATTCTGTTTGTGGCTGACGAGATTCAGACAGGAATGTGTAGGACTGGTAAGTTCTTTGCAGTGGAACACTTTGGTATCGAACCCGACATAATAGCTATTGCAAAAGGGATAGCTTCAGGGATGCCTCTTTCTGCTATAGTCGCAAAGAGTGATATAATGAAAAGCTGGAAACCGGGACAACATGCATCAACTTTTGGTGCCAACCCAGTAGCAGTTCAAGCTGCTTTGGCAACATTGGAGGTTATCAAGAAAGAAAAATTACTTCAGAATGCTAAGAAGATGGGTGAATTGGCAATGAAAGTTCTGAATGAATTCAAGTCAAGATATGAAATAGTAGGCGATGTCAGGGGTTATGGTCTCTTTATAGGCGTTGAAATAGTGAAGAATAAAAAAACTAAAGAAAGAGGAATAAACGAGACAAATGAGATCATAGTTAAGTGCTTTGAGCGAGGATTGGTTCTCATTTCTGCAGGCCTAAATACGTTAAGAATCATTCCGCCATTAAATATAACAAAAGAAGAACTGGTCGAGGGTTTAGACATACTTGAGGGGGTCTTAGCTGAAGTAAACAAGAAGTCGACCTGACGATGTATGATTACGAGTCACTACTAAATGAAATAATGAGACAAAGACCGGATATTACAAAAGAAGAATTACTCAATATGGTTACACAGAAAAAATCTACTGTTGGAGCGGGTTACCTTACGGACCAGGGTGCCTTGTTTATAATCGCAAACGAACTTGGGGTGAACTTACAACGTGCTCGGCATGCTGAATTGAACCTTAAAGATATACAGATAGGTCTTAGGAATGTCACTATAAAGACTAGGATTCTAGGAGCCTATCCAATCAAGACCTATACTAGGAAAGACGGAACAAAGGGTCGATACCTGCGCTTTGTAGTATTCGACGGCGAGAGGGTGCTGAATGCTGTAGCTTGGGATGACAGTTTAAACTCATTTTCTGAACAACAGATTGCTGTGGGTCAAACCGTACGCATTGTGAACTGTAGCGTCAGGCAAGGTATCGATGGAAACCCAGAGATTAGTGTAGGTGCAAAGGGTAAAATAGAGATATTGCTTGAAAATGAACCGTCGCTGGAAAACTACGAGTGTCAAGAGTTTGTAGAAGGGCGGCGTCTCGTTTATCTGAAAGGTCAAGCTTTAACAGACCCAAAGACATCTTCATTTATGAGAATGGGTGAACAGCACCTAGTTATACAATTCAGGGCGAGATTGGACAATGGAAGAGAGTGCAGAATTGTACTTTGGGATCCCGTGGAACAACCAGCAATCGCAAAAGGAAGTCGCTTTCAAATGTTCAACCTGCGGGTAAAGAAAGGGCTGAATGGCGAACTAGAAGTGCATGGTGATGGCGCAACAAAATTAACCGTTTCAAAAGCCGAATCTAGCCCTGTTAGGGTAATAAAGGTCATTGCTAGGAAAGGAACTTTTGCGTTAGTTTGCGATAGGGAAAAAAGAATAATACCTGTGCTACTCTCTCCAAAGACAGAACAAATAATTCGGAATAACGAGATAGTGGACATTGTACCCGAAAAACAAACTCCCAAATATGTTGTGTGTACACAGGAAAGTTCTGTTCGTCCTTGCCCCACAACTTTCCCGACCAAGGAAGAACTTTTCGTTAAACTCGCGGACGCTATGAGAAGGGGCTTTAGATCCATGTTCGAAGTCATAGCTCTTTCTCATCCAATGAGGAAAAACGTAAAAACAAAAGAGGGAACTATGGTTGCGTTAGCTGAACTTCTTGTTGGCGACGATAGCGAGGAAACGAAACTTTCAGCTTGGGGGGAAACATCCCGGATGCTTGAAGGTATAAGCCCAGGCGAAAGGTTGATGGTCGTAGGAGCTTATCCAGTCACTACTAAGATTGGAGATAGCTTGTTACAACTTGATAATTATTGTGTCATAGAGAAGCTTCATTACTAACTAACCTTTCGTTCTTCTTAGTGTTTCGTATTCATATATGAGTATTAATACTAAAACTACAACGAAAAGCGTCAACATCAATATGCTGATGAACCCATAATAGCCGTTCAAGTCTAGTACCACAGTGTCTCAGGTCAAGGTTCTCTCTTTAACGTCATAATAAGCATTTACAAAAACATGTTGTGTTTCGATTTTTTATCCGATGGAATTTATGTTGATGAAGCTGTATATTTATTTTTGATAAAAGTAGTTTCTCCAAGACCTGTTACGAGCAGACGAAACATTGTCAATTTTGAATCCGGTGCGCCATTTACTATTTGATGGGCGTTTCATTATAAAAGCAGGGAGGATCATTGCGATGGCAACATCAAGACATAACTTTTGTGGCAAAGTATCCTGGCGTATACAGCTTCTACTGTGTATACAACTTACCAACAATGACTTGAGAATTGGTTATGTTGGCTTTATCTTTAGATCGAAACTTTCAAGCTCAAAGCTGTGACTCTAGGCCAAGGAAACAAACCCTGATTATTCTAAATATGCCGGGGGCGGGATTCGATCCCGCGACCTCCGGAATCCACCTGCCTGGAGATTATGAGTCTCGCCCCGAATTGCCCGGCGCTATGACCAGGCTAAGCTACCCCGGCATCTTTTTTGGGTTGTTTTTAAGAGCTGATAGGCTTTACTGTATCCAAAGATTAAAAATTTAGTCGTTCAAACCTCCGCTCGAGCCTCGGTAGCTCAGCCTGGAGATAGATCGGGCACTGGAGCACTGCCTTGGTATTAAGACAGAGAGGCAGGGGTCCCGGGTTCAAATCCCGGCCGAGGCTCATGCAAATATCTTTTTATTCGGTCGCACAAGTTCGAATGTCTGCTGCGGGGGTCGCCCAGCCTGGTCAACGGCGCGAGGCTCAGGACCTCGTCCCTTAGGGGTTCGTGGGTTCAAATCCCACCCCCCGCACCAAGCTTCGTCAGGTCTCCTGAATGACGATAAGATGGTTATTGGCGATGTGCAGAACAATAACGCCACGGATTTGTGTGAGTTACAGGTTGAAATATGCTGGTGCGTTGTTGGTGCCTTCCAGATTTATGGAATCGTATGTGTTTGATTGTGTGTGAAGACCAAGGACATGCCTCCTCGAAGTAATGATTCCACCGAGTCCTTTACTGATTTTGTTGTCGGCTCTGGGAAGAGATTTACCGTTTCTGTCGAAGATGTTTTAAAAAGACTTGAGGGTAAAAGTGATGATGACCTTCAGGATCTCATTAACTCTCAGATTGTAGTTTTTATCCTTTGGCGCCTAAATAAAAAAATACACGCTCAAAATCATTAATAATGACTATTTGGTTTCCCGAAGAGTTGAAACTCCCCTTTCGATTCCAAGTTAATTATTGACTCAATCACTCAAAGAGTTGTTCTCCGGTATATTTGTAGGGTCAGACGAAGTTGTGTTCATGCCAGCAAGCAATATTGTAGAATTGAATGCAAAATCATAGAGGGGGAGGTCTCTGTGTATTTCAAAAGTAAATGCCTTTGTCCACAGTCTGGAGACATTGAATCGAAATGTCGCTATAAGGTCGAGTCAACAGTTAGATAGTTGAACTCTTTGAAACCAAAGACCTACACACTACCGTTTGCATCTAAAGCACCATTAGCTATTTCGTATATGATACCTAAGGTCAATTGCAATGTTTCCCTGTAGTAAGCTCCAGTAGTCTTGGATAAAAAACGGTGTTGTGCCAATTTTTCAACCTTGCGATGCAATTTGTGCTGAGAGGGTTGCTAGCTTTTGCACAACCTCCTTTCCGCGTTCTGTAATTTGGTATCTTCCTGGTCCGCCAAAGAGGTCAACTTTGTATTTAACAAGACCCATGGCCATCAGTTGCCTAGCAACCCAGAGAGTCATCCAATTTGAATTAGCCCCGATCGCCTCGTCAAGTTCTGCATTACTAAGTCCAGAAGGGCTTTTTGCTAACGATTCAAGGGCTGTTCTCAAAAACTTTAACCTTGCTATCCCATTGATAGTTTTCTCTTGTTCTTTCTGACTCTCCGGCCAGTACCAAAGACCTCCTTTCATGTCACCCCGCAAAACCCAACTCTTCATAAAGTGTTCTTCTGCTCGAAACTGTTTTATTGTTCAGTCAACTGTTTTTTGTTTGTGTAATCAAATTGCTGGTGTGAACGCTGTTTAATCATGGCTACAGTTGTGGAATATTCTACAAGGAAGGCTGAACTCGAAGAAAAAATCAGAGGGTTAGAGAATGAAAAAGCAACGCTGGTTGCCGAGATATCCGCTCTAAAAGAGAAGATATCAATGCTTGAGTTAGAAAGAATAGCTAGGGCACTCGAGTCCGAAGTACAAACACTACGAAATGAAAAAGAATTACTTGAACAACGTGCCACAGAATACTCGAGTAACGCAGACCAAAACAATTCCGATCAAGGTCAATACACAGTCTAGGTCATATCTGCGGCTTTTCGCTCGAGTTCGCTTTTTTCTTTCCTTAAATATCCTATATATGATTCCAATTCTTTAAGTCTTATTTCGAGTTCACGCAACTCGTGTTCATGCTTTATCCTTTCCAGTTCTTCCTTGAGTTCTTTCTGCTCCAGCATAAGTGCGTCTAGTTTTTCCTTAAGGTGCTTATTCTCCGACTCGAAAGACTTCAGCTTTTTCTGCAATGTTGAAAGCTGTTCAGCAGCGACTATGAGGTACTTTTGCCTACTCACAACAGTGGGGAATTTTGTTCCGCATTTTGAGCATGTATACATTCCCACCTTTTTCTCTGTTAGGCCCCTTTCGCCCTCTGGTGGTTCGACGATTACGGAGTAGACTTTTGTCGGGACGGTCTCCTTGTTACCACACTTTGGACATGCAGGCAAGCGCACCACTTATCCAAAGTCGATGTGTTATAGCTTTACTGTTCTTTTATTGCTTCAAGTTCAGATACAGCAGCCCAGAGTGTAGTACGTGCATGAGAAGGTAAATTGGGATCTTGCCCGACTTCGTCTAGTAAACTTATCGCGTTTGCAGCTCTGATAGCTATGCTTTGCTTTTCATCTTGTAACATGTTTATTGAATCTTTCACTAGCTTCCTAATGTTTCTTGGTATTGTGTTGGAGTCAGCTATTTGCGCTAAGCTGTTTATTGCCTTGTTCAGACGTACAATGTTTTCATCTTGTCTCTTATCTTTTTCAACCATTTCTTCTCACTTATACTGCTGTTGTGCATCTATGTTATCTACTTTTCTTCTTAAAAATTATATCCTAATCAACAAGCAATGTTTGTGTTGAGCCTTACTAGAGAAAAAATGAAAATGGTTGCTGAGATAGTAAGAAAAGGTGGTTCAATATTAGGCGAACCGTGCAAAGTCTGTAATGGCATACAGGTAAAATTCAAAGAGCGTGTTTTCTGTGTGGTTCATGAAGATGTTAAAAAAATTCTAGAGGAACCTGAACTCACTTTAGAAAACGTGAGTGCCAATCTAAAAGAAATATTGTTATCTAAGATAAAGGAAATCTCATTCCTTCTATCAAATGAGCAAGATATAGAAAAACAGGAGAAATATACATCTCTTTTAATCCAATATTACGAATTGCTTAAGGAGCTGAAAGGGCAATAGATTTCTTTTTATATTAGTCAGACTTTAATCTATAAAGATGACAGAAGTAGAAATAAAACAGATAGTTCAAATTACTGAATCTGCTGCTACGGAACTTAAAAGGTACTTAGAGAGACAAGGTAAACCCAATGCTGCCTTAAGAATCTTCATAACAGCCGGAGGCTGTGCTGGTTTATCTTATGGTATGGTAGTTGATGAAAAGATAACTGAAGACGACTTCGTGGTAGAACAGTATGGCGCAAGAATAGTAGTGGACAGATCCAGCGCTCCGTTTATTGCTGGGTCATTAATTGATTACAAAGCGGACAAGTTGATGGGAGGCGGTTTTGTTATAAACAATCCAAACGCTGTTACTACCTGCGGTTGTGGAGAATCTTTCAGAACCAGCTAGCAACGTTTTCTCTTATATAGCCTGACCTAGAGTCTGGGGTTGCCGGGGTGGCGGAGTCTGGCAACGCGCGGGCAACCCACGTCGGGTACGTAGCTCGAGATCGCCAGACATGCTAGCCCGTGACCCATTCGGGTCTTGTGGGTTCAAATCCCACCCCCGGCGCGTGAAAAAGTCTATTTACACACTTATTTACAACGAGGCCATGGAGAGAGTTTTAAAGGGAAAAGATGCAACCGAGTTCGGTAGTTTGAAAGTCTCGCTCGTCTGGAACAGTCCTTTCCCTGAGAAGATAGTTTCGGTTGCAATGAGACGGTGTTATAGCACAAAACCGATAGAAGAAATAGATGCAGAACTCGATCAGAAGGGCATCGAGTATATGAAATACCTCTTGAAAAGAGCGTTAGAGGATAAAGCGCTTGACGTGTTTGAGCACTTTAGAATGGAGTTTTTGATTGAGAATTTAGACGAAACAACAGTAAATTCTGTGCTAATCTCATACCCGTTTGCTCACTGGTTACGTCTGAGTGGTCTCGAATGGTTGCTCGCCATTAACGCAAGAACTTTGATCGAGATGTGGAGAGACAAAGAAACCAAGCCCTTTGCATCGAAGCTGGTTGAGGTATTAAAAGAAAAGCACGTCTGTGATGCTTTCAACCAGGTGGTTTTTAATGAGTGACATACGTGTTAAGTTGCTCTATTATACACCTGTAGATTCTATAAGAGGTATTTACGAACAGAAAGGTCTACCATTCAGGCCAGAAGCGGTCATGGATCATATTTTTTACATGTTCGAGATAGAAGGATGTAGCAGGGTCACAACACATCAACTTGTCAGACACAGAGTTGCGTCTTACGACCAAGAGTCTCAAAGATTTTCTGCCGCCACGAAGGAAGGATTTGTTATACCGCCTAGCATAGCTTCCAACAAGTCTGCACTCGAAGTCTACCAAACAGCCTTAGAAGAGGTATATAGGGCGTTTGATAAATTAGTTTCATTGGGGGTTCCTAAGGAGGATGCGAGGTACATCCTACCAAGCGCTCTAAAAACAAAGCTGGTGATGACAATTAACGCGCGTAGTCTAATGCATGTAGTTTGGTTACGTACTTCTATACAAGCGCAGTGGGAAATCAGAGAACTTGTGAGAATGATGTACGATCTTGCAAAAGAAGCAACACCTGAACTTTGGGCGAAAATCATAGAGAAATGAGTTCACTCCGTTTCGGAACCGCTGGTGTTAGAGGAGTTTTTGGTGAAACAATTCATGCTTCAGACTTCCTCAAGCTTGCGTTAGCGGTAGTAATGGTGACGAAGGGAAGAAGCTTTGTAATTGGGTGGGATAGCAGAAAAACTTCTGCTTTGATCGGGCATTGCATTATGTCAGTCCCTCAAGCACTGGGTCGTGAAGCAATAGTAGTGGGGATGGTGCCTACACCTGTTGTAGCTTTCACCACAAGGGAAACCAAGTCTGCTGCTGGTTTTTCTGTAACGGCTTCTCATAACACACCCGAATTCGCAGGTATGAAAGTATTCGGCAGCGACGGTATGGAGTTGCAAAGAGATATGGAAAGAAGTATCGAGGATTCCTTCGGAAGGATGGAAGGTATTTCCCTTAAGTTTGATAGTAAATGTTACATGTCCGATGGAATTAAGAAATATATTGAAAAGCTGATTGACTTTTTTGGGCACCCGGCAAGAAAGCTTCGAGTTTTGATTGACTGTGCGAATGGACCCGGAGCACTAATCACGCCTGTAGTTTTATCAAGATTAGGACACGAAGTTATCACATTGAATTGCCAGACATCTTGGCGCTTTCCTGCCAGAAATCCGGAGCCCACACCCTTGAACTTGGAAGACGTAAGTAAAATAGCAAAAAGTCTCAGGCCTGATGTTGCTTTCGCACATGACGGGGATGCTGACAGATTGGTCCTTATCGGCTCATCTGGCGAGGTTCTTCCCCATTCAGTCGGAAGTATACTTCTGCTTCAGTCACTCGAATTAAACAAAGGGACCGTAGTACTTTCAGAAAATATGTCGAACGCTGTGGAAGAGGTAGCAGTGAAGATGGGTCTCAGAGTGGAAAGGGCAAAGATAGGTAAGACATTCGTTAATCTGAGAGGAAATGCAATCCTAGCGATGGAGCCGAGTAAGGCTGCTTTCAGGCCGTGGGGCTATTGGGAAGATGGTATTTTTGCTGCTATTGCCATCTCCAAATTGGTTGCTTCAAGGAGCTCTATTATAAATGAGGTGGCAACGAATCTGAAGTGGAAATATTCACAGATCGATGTAATGAGCTCAGTGGATATCAGACAGCTAAGGGAGATTGTCTTCAAGCTTTTAAGCAAACAGAAGATAGCGAGAATAAGTGAGTTAGATGGTGCAAAATTTATTCTGGATGATGGTTCATGGATTATGGTAAGAAAATCAGGCACTGAACCCAAGGTAAGAATATACTATGAATCAGGGAAGCGGTTTAATATGCATAGTATCGCAGAACGAGTTGCAGCATATGCGAGAGGGGGTTAGGAATTATGACTGAAAGGAAAGATGAAGAAATTGACGCATATGCTAACATTGTTTCTTACTTAACCACAAGAGGGTATATGATAGAGCCTGAGGCCCTAGAAGCTTTGAACTCTCTGGGTGATGATGCAGAAAAGGTCCTCTCGCAAATCATTGACTCGAAAAAGTCATCGGTAAATGATAAGTTAATAAAAATAGAGGACATTATTTCCTTCATACCAGCCAGGGAATCTCCTGCTCAGCAAGTGGTTGAAACGGAGCTTGAGGTAGTTTCTGACCCAACTAACGAGATTAAACCATTGAAACCTCTTGAAGGTTATTCGCGTTTGTTCACCGATAGGTACAATAAGCTTCTTGCTTTGCTGAGACAAAGGCCTGACTCGAAAGGTGTGGTTACATCAAGTTCCATAGTAAGATTTAGTGAGGGTTCAAAGGTGAAGGTCGCCGGCCTTTTATTCTCAAGAACTGAAAGGAAGAATGGTGTGGAGGTGACGCTTGACGATTCTTCAGGGCCTATAAGAGTATACTTCAGGGAAGGTTTGGTTCAACAAGCACTTAAAGTTCCGCTTGATTCTTTATTAATGATCGAGGGGATTAAGCTTGATGGGAATCAGCTACTTGCAACCCGACTGACTCTTCCCGATATTCCAGAACATAAACCAGTCTTGTTTTCGCATAGGATTTACGCTGTGCTACTCTCAGACTTGCATATAGGTAGCAAAATGTTTCTTGAAGAAGATTTCAAAAGATTTCTCCGGTGGCTTAACAAGGGTGACGGGGATGAGGATATCGTTTCTCGTATCAAGTATCTCGTTGTTGCGGGAGATTTAGTTGACGGTATAGGAGTGTATCCCGACCAAGAGATGCAGCTTGAGGAGAAAGAACCAGTAAGTCAATATGACAGGGCATATGATTTGCTTTCACAAGTCCCTGACTACATAACGATTGTGATATCTCCGGGTAATCACGATATGGTTCGCCAGGCGCTCCCACAGCCAGCCATTCCTTCTAACCTAGCACGTAAGTTATATGGGATGGAAAATGTAGTTTTTGTTGGCAGCCCCGCATACGTCAAGCTAAGCGGTGTTCTTTTTTTAATTTTTCATGGACGGAGCCTTGACGATGTTATAGCAAGTACACCCGACCTTTCGTACAGAAGACCCTCTGAAGCCATGAAAATCTTACTTAAGGCAAGACATCTTGCGCCGATTTATGGAAAGCGTACAGCTATCTCGCCAGAACCGAAGGATATGTTGGTCATAGACACAGTTCCTGATGTTATGCATTCTGGACATGTTCATACCCTTGATTACCAAGATTACAAAGGGACTCTCATAATTAACTCGGGCACATTCCAAGGGCAGACACCCTTTCAACAAAACATGGGACTAGAACCTACACCAAGCATAGTGCCTGTCATTGACCTTTCGAATTTGACAATTTTAAGACGAAGTTTTTCATCCCATCTTTCATTCTCCACCTAAAGGTAGCCTTTGTTCGCTGTCAAGCAGATCGGAAACCAGCTTTGGGTCTACCAAAAGCCTTACCTTTTTTGTCCTGCCTTTTCTTCCTTTGCTTACAACGGAAGCTTGCACTAGGCCCAAAAGATCAAGCTCCGACAGAATGCCGCTTACCCTTCGCTGTGTCAAAGGGTCGAGACCTAGCTTTTTGCAAATGTTCGAATATACTATGTATATCTCGCCGGTGCTGGCCCCACCGACAAAGTGCGATACAGCGGTGAGTATTATCTTGTTTTGTATGGGTAGGGACCTGAGAGCTTCCTCTACTCTCTCGCGTTCCATCTTATCTGAGGCTTTTTTGACACACTGGTCATCGACCACATTTAACCCCTCCCGCTCCGCTATCTCGCCTGCAATTCTGAGTAGGTCCACAGCGCGACGTGCGTCTCCATGTTCTGAACCCGCTATTGCGGCACAGAGGTTTATCGCTGACTGAGAAACCGCATTCTCTATAAAAGCCATTTGAGCCCTCTCACGAAGTATGTGAAGCAACTCTTCAACAGTATATGGTGGAAATACTATCTCCTCTTCACTTAGACTGCTTAAGACTCTTGGATCCAAGTCCTGTTTAAAATTCAAGTCGTTTGAAATGCCTATTAACGTCAAGTCGCCTGGGTGTAATCTTTCCGAAGATCTTGTCATCTCATATAGTGTACCGTCTCCGAAGTTCTTGACAAGATAATCTATCTCATCTAATGTTATTATCACATGAAGCCCTCTTTCCTTTACTGCTTTACAAAACCTCTCAAACTCTTCGGGAACCGAGATCCCTGTGAAGGGTATTTCAACTCCAACATAACGGCATAGCTCTGCTAGCGTCTTGTATTCAGTACCGGCCAAACGAGTGTTAATATATGTCACGACGACCCTTCTGTCCGCCTCAGCCTTGAGTCTTGATAGAACGTATCGTACCACGGCTGTTTTACCTGTTCCCGTTTTTCCGTATACTAAGAGGTTGGAAGGTCTTGAACCATGCAACACAGGCGCTAACACTGCCGCTATTTCCCTTATTTGATTCTCCCTGAATGGTAAACGAGGTGGTATGTAATCCGGCGACAAAACTCCCTTGTCTTTGAATAGAGCTCTTCCTTGTTTTGCCCTTCTGAATATGTCTTCGACTTCATTCGACATGTGCAAGCTAAACTTAAGTGGACTAGATAAGACCTCCGCCCCTCTATTTCTCCTGTTTCTCTTTGGAATAATGTATAAGTTGGTCTTGTTTATACGGAAGATAATGCACCGAACTAGGGTTTTTATGGGTTGATTATATGCTAAGTTGTGAAACGTAGTGAGCTAAGGATACACGAATTTGAACTAAAGTTTCGACAAGAAGAGGCGTATTTGCTACAGTGGAAACATAGGGGTGGGGGTAGGGCCTGTGAAACCATGTGAACAACTGATCACGAAATTGTGGCCTTCAATACCCCTTCGTTTCCAGTGGAACAACTCCAACTGTTCCATTCAATTAAGGCTCGAATCTCGGAGTTAGGGCTTAAAAGCACAAAATTATAGTCATTTACCGTCGAGTTTATGTGAACTGATGTGAAGTATAGATGAAGAATATAGCACCAAGTCAAACAATGTTTGCAACCGGTTCACAACTTCACACCAGTAAAATCTTAATTCGACTATAGGCAGCGGGCTTGGGGCTTGCGCAGGAAGATTAAGATAGAACTTGAGGATAGCGACGGTATTAAATATTCATTGTCTGTTGAGGGCAAGATATCACGCGAAAAAATCCTCAAGTTCATGGATGCGCTGGAGTTAATGGATATACCCGTAGAAACATTTGAACACAAGCAAGATGGAACATTTTATTCTCGTGTGCGAGAGATAATTGAAACGGACTTCGCCGGTGTCCAGTTTTCTTCGTCAGATGTGGCTAGGGAGCTTGAAGAAAAATACGGTATGCCGGTTAAGCTGAGCACAATCTCCACATATTTAGCGCGACTCGCTGAGGACGAATACCTTAAGAGGGAAAGGTTCGGAAATTCCTGGGTCTACAGGAGAAACTACCTCAAATCACGTGCCTGAGAGTTTCTTCTTTCCTTCTTCCGTTATAAAATACACATACGGCTTTTTGGATGAGTCTCGCGTGACTAGTCCTTTATCAAACAGCCCTTTCATTAACCTCGCCGTATGCTCTCTAGTTCTAGCAACCATGTTTCTAAGCTCAGTTACGGTTTTAGGACCAGAAGCCAGCGCGCTAAGGATTTGTTTTTCAGTTGAATCTAGAGACCTGGACGACAACAACTGGGAACCTACTTCCAACTTCTTTGAAGTTTTTTCGTACCCAGCAGGCCGACTCGTAGACAGCAGATCTACACGAACCATTAAGTCGATTATTCTCCCTTGAATACTCTCTAGTCTTTGTTCTATATAACCTAGAGACTGTTCGACCGTCAACCTTTCGGACCGCAGGCGCCTTAATACCCTTGCCATCCTAATAAGAGCGACTAAAAGGATCGTCAAAGAAAATAAGATAGCCGATACCGCGAAGTCTATCGTGACGTCGTCCACCACATCATATGATGTGACGTGATATGCTAATAAACATCACTCTAGTCACTCTACTATCCTTCTTACTATCTCGCTTAACACGGTTACCAGTTCCCTGTTCAATTCCTCAGGGCCCTTTCCGTTAACAAGGTTGAGAAGTCTAATCACACTTGTAGTATCGATATGGCCAGTCATCGACCCGATTATCAAATTAATTAAGGACTTTCGAAGCTTGGATTTCGATTGACTCAATATTCTGTAATACGTGCCCCGCGATATCCGTTTTTCAGGGGTAATTTGGAGAGCATCTTTAACTCTCATTTTACCCGATTTAACATGGCTGTGCATCAGTAAAATCTGGAGTTGGGTTTCGGTCAATGAAGACATATTTCTAAGATCATATAATATTTGGTTCTGCAATACAAAACTGTATTACCTACCACTATTTATTAATTGCTTTGCTCTTTCAAAAATTTTCCCGTAATATTTCTTATATTTATATTTATTGCAACTAAGAGTTCATATGATTTACCTTATTACGCATGTACTGGGTTCAATAAATACAAATAAGCGCTCCGTTAACCACTTGTGGGCGAGAAGTTGGGTAGGAGACGTAGGAGGGTTGTTAAAACAATTAAAAGGACGCTTCCAAAGGTTTTTGCATGTCCTCAATGTGGTATGGTAACAGTTCGAATCACGTCACACGAGGACGAGATATCACATGACGTGATCTATCTGGTAGCCTGCGGTAATGTCGCCTGTGGCGTGAGAAGGGAACTTAGGTATCCGGCTAAAAAGGAAGAGATAGATGTTTACAACACATTTGTAGACGATTTCATGAGGGCGAGTTCTTAGATGGATTACGTTGGTCCAGTAGAAAAGTACATTTTAAAGAACAGGAATGGTGGAACAAAGATGTTAGCAGCGTTACTGGACCCTGATTCATTTGATGCAAGAGGTGCAGCAAGAGTTGCGAAGGTTGCCGAGGACGCCGGTGCCTCCCTAATCTTGGTAGGTGGGTCAACCGTCGTGGAACAATCACATTTGGATCGTGTTACACGTGATGTTAAGAGGAATGTCACAATACCTGTGATATTGTTTCCGAACAACGTCACAGGAATCACGAAATATGCTGACGCAATACTATTCATGTCCATGATGAACTCTACTAATCATTATTTCATGTATGGAGCCCAGGTCTTAGGTGCGAGAATTGTACACAGATATAGGCTTGAGGCATTGCCCACCGGTTATGTAGTTATTGGCGGGCAAAGTTCAGCCTCGTTCGTTGGGTATGCTAATCCACTCCCTAGCTCTCGGCCTGAGTTGGCCTCAGTTTATGCGATGGCCGCGTGGTATTTAGGTATGCGTTTCTTATACTTGGAAGCCGGAAGCGGAAGCATAGAACCTCTTAGTCCAGATGCCGTTCGCCAAGCAAGGAAGTTTTACCCTGGTGTAATTTTGGCCGGAGGGGGGATAAAGACCGAAAGAGATGCAAGCGCGTTGGCTTCTTCCGGAGCAGATATAGTTGTAGTGGGTAATTTAATGGAAACGCCCAACTTTGAGGAGAAGATAAAGACAATAGCGGAATCTTTAAAGAAGATTAAAAACAAAATCAGGAAGTAACGTGTCACAGTCTGAGTTCTCGACAATAGGTCCCGTGCCACAATCTATCAACAGGTATTACTCCTATATATCACTGCAATGCGAAGAAGCAAAAAGAATAGCTCTTTTGGCACGTTCTAAAGGCATTGACCCTACACAACAATACGAATCAAGATTTGTAGTTGACCTCGCAGATAGGGTGGGGGAACTCTTGGGCCTAAACCAGTTTGGGGGTTTTGTTGATAGACTCAGAACTTTGCTTAGTGAACAGGGTAAGGAAAAGGCCGCGATGACGATAGCACAGGAGGTCGCGCTTGGTAAGTTTGGTTACCTTGAGACAGAAAAAGCCCTTGAGTATGGCGTGAGAGCAGGTCTGGCCATAATGACCGACGGCGTTACTGTAGCCCCTATCCAGGGTCTATATTCTGTGTCGATCAAACAAAACGACGATGGAAGTAATTACCCCTCCCTCAATTTTGCAGGACCTATGAGGTCCGCTGGTGGAACGGAGGCGGGCTTCACCCTTGTGATAGCCGATATGGTGGCGCGGAAGCTAGGATTATCTCGATATCTACCAAGAGAAGAAGAAATAGGAAGGTTCGTTGAAGAGTTAAGGATCTACGAAAGGGATGTTGGAAACTTTCAGTTTCATGTTTCAGACGAGGACATAAGATTCGCAATATCTAACCTCCCAGTGGAGATAGATGGCATTGAAACAGACCCAGTCGAAGTCATAGTTCACCGAAATTTAAAAAGAATTCACACAAATAGAGTAAGAGGTGGAGCGTTACGCGTTCTTAATGACGGGATCATAGGAAGAGCGAATAAACTACTCAAGAAGCTACACGACTTGGGAGTCAGCGGATGGGAATGGCTGAACGAAATAAAAGGCGGAAAACAGCGGTCCAGCGCTGAAACTGAACAAACACAGTCACATTTCGAAGAGGTAATATCTGGTCGTGCAGTCCTTTCATTACCAAAGCGAAGGGGTGGCTTCAGATTAAGGTACGGGAGGTCGATGAATACGGGATTATCAACCGTAGGTATTCATCCAACAATTACTATCTTGCTAGACTTTCCGGTTGTAGTGGGTACACAGGTCAAAATCGACATGCCTGGAAAAGCTGCTACAATCGCATTCGTGGATTCCATAGAGCCCCCGACGGTTTTGCTCCAAGACAGATCTGTCGTAAAGGTCCGTAACATACAGGAAGCATATTACCTTAAGAAACAAGTCGTGAAAATTCTTGACTTAGGAGACATCTTAATCAGTTATGGTGACTTTCTTGAGAACAATAAAGATTTGCCACCTTCGCCATATGTACTAGAGTGGTGGCAATATGACCTGAAAAGAAGCCTTGAGACGAGAGATAAAGAAGTATCTAACGTGATGCCCCTAGAAAGAATCAACCAAATTATTGAAGATCAAAGAGGTGGTGGCATGACGGCTCAAGAGGCCCTGGCGCTCAGTAGATGCCTACAAATACCCCTTTGTCCATTATATACTCCTCGTTTTGAGAATATAAGCATATCCGAATTTGTGGAACTACGCAAAAACATGGAACTAATAGGGGATAACCTCGTCATAAGGCTTGACAATGGAATTGAACAAATACTTCATAAGTTACTTGTGGAATATCGCGTTAATGATGGCTACGCATACTTAATAAACGGTTGGGGCTATATATTGTCAGAATTATTTAGCATTAAAAGTACTTCAATCAATACATCGTTTAAAGACGTTCTAGAGCTCATTGAAAACATATCCGGTATAAAAATAGGCAGACAACAATCTCGAGTTATAGGTGTAAGAGTTGGTCGACCTGAAAAGGCGATGTTACGGAAGTTAAAGCCACCTGTTCATTGCCTCTTCCCTGTTGGCTCAAACGGCGATCAAAAACGTGACATAGTTAAAGCTGCCAACAAAAGGTACATAACAATAGAACTAGCTAACGTGATGTGCCCAAACTGTAAAGAAAGACAATTCTCTGCAATTTGTGATACATGCTCACAACACACAATCCGTTTTCTTTCGTGTCAGAAGTGCGGTATCGAAGTCTCTAGTGAAGTTTGCCCAAGGTGCAAAGGACCTGTCGGCACCTTCTCCGAAACTAGGATCGAACTTGGAAAGTTAGTAGAGAGTGCTTCAAGAAGGGCTCGGGCGGAGGGCATAAAGACGGTAAAAGGTGTCAAAGGCCTTTCTAGTCAGTCTAAATTTCCAGAAAGACTTGAAAAAGGATTTCTCCGCAGCAAATATAATCTCTACGTTTACAAAGACGGAACGATAAGAGTTGATATAACCAACGCACCGTTAACTCACTTCAGACCCGCAGACATCGGGACAAGCATAACTGCGTTACACAAGCTCGGGTACACACACGATATTACAGGTCAGGAGCTTAAATCAGAAAACCAAGTTTTGGAATTAAAACCTCAAGATATCGTATTACCTGATTCGGTTGCAAACGAACTGATAAAGATAGCAAATTTTGTAGATGACGAACTCCAATATCTTTACGGCTTGGATCCATACTATAAAATAAAAACCAAAGAAGATGTGATAGGGCGTCTAGTCGTAGGACTTGCTCCACACACTTCGGTTGGGATTATAGGAAGAGTGATTGGCTTCGCTCGCTCTCAGGTCTGTTTTGCAGGTCCCTGTTGGCATGCTGCCAAAAGAAGAGACTGCGACGGAGACGGGGATTCTGTAATGCTTCTTATGGATGTATTACTCAATTTCTCCGTTGAATTTGTACCAGATCAGATAGGTGGGTTAATGGACGTGCCTCTTCTTATCCAATCGCTTGTTTTACCAACAGAAGTAGACGAACAAGCACACAACTTTGATATAGCAAGAAGATATCCTAGAGAGTTCTACGAGCTTACTCAAAAAAGCGTTCCTGCCTCCATCGCTGAAAAATATATAGAAACAATTAAATCAAGACTTGGCACTGAAAGACAATACTATGACTTTGGCTTTACTCATGAAACTTGGAGTATTGTTATCGATAGAGAAAGGTCTGCTTACTCATCTCTTAGAACACTGAGAGAAAAAATAGCTAAGCAGATAGAGATAGCAGAAAAAATTGAGGCTGTTTCTGCGAAAGAAGTGGTGGAATCCATAGTGAAGACACACTTACTTAGGGATATAATGGGAAATGCAAAAAAATATGCTTCGCAAACTTTTAAATGTAAAAGATGTGGTCAAATTCATAGGCGTTTTCCCTTATCAGGTGCTTGCATACGCTGCGGTGGTCAACTTCATGAAACATTGAGTCAGGCATCAGTGTCAAAATACCTTTCACTTGCAAAAGAATTGGCTGATAGATACAACATCGACCCGTACCTCAGAGAAAGGATAAGGTCACTTGAAACAGAATTGTTACAACTATTTCAAAAAGAACGAGAAGGACAAATGGAGCTTTCTGATTTTGCTTAGGAGGTTACATAGGCTCTTCCACGGCTGAAAGAGTACTCAACCAGTTGGAACCCCTTTCTTAACTCCCTTACCTTGGAGGCAACAGGCCCTGGGTCTTCCTTAGTTATCCCCTCATAGATTAAGTTCGCCACTTCTATCATTTCGCTTTCTTTCATACCAAGTCTTGTAAGCTCAGAGACGCCGAGCCTAATTCCACCAGGGTTTGTATAATGTCTTCCGGCTTGCAGGTCTCCAGGTATCAGCTGTCTGTTGACGATTATATTACACAGCTCAAGTTTTCTTTCGATTTGAGTTCCATCACCAAAGCGGGTTACATCTAGAGCCACTTGGTGCGATTTCGTAAAACCTACATTTTCTCCAAGCACTTGCAATCCAAGTTCGCTTAACCTTTGAGCTAATGCCTTTGCGTTTCTTGTTACTTGGTGAGCATACTCTTTACCGAAGCGAAGGTATTCAGCAAACGCAAGTGCTTTGCCGGCGACACTATGCAAGTGATGGTTACTTGTAACACCCGGAAAGACAGCTTGTTTAATCTCTTCAACATATTTACCATTCGTTGCTATAGCACCACCTTGAGGTCCGAAAAGTGTTTTATGCGTACTAAATGTAAGTACATCTGCACCTTCACGAAGGGGGTCTTGGAAAGCGCCACCCGCAATCAAACCTATAACATGTGCCGCATCATAACAAACCACACCTCCGTTTTCTTTTATAACATCAGCGAGTTCTCTCACAGGATGTGGAAATAAAAACAAACTTGCGCCGAACATGGCAATTCTAGGCTTCTTCCCTAGTTTTTCCAATCTTTTCTTCGTGGCATCAATGTCTATGTTCATGATGTTCTTATCAAATGCAAAATACTCAACGTCCAAATTGTGTACCAGGCCCGCCGTACCACCAAAGTCACGTTTGCCCATGGATATGTGGCCACCATTGGGTATGGATAATGCCATAAGGGTGTCACCCGCAGATGATAAAGCAGAGTAAACAGCCAAGTTTGCGGTAACGCCCGAAATCGGTCGTACATCAACGAATTCGGCCCCGAGCAATTTCTTTGCTAGGTCTATAGCAATCAACTCCACTTCGTCTATATATTTGCATCCTGCATATACCCTTTCACCAGGCCAACCTTCAGCGTATCTATGACCGAAGTCTGACGACAAAGCTGCCCTTACCTCTGAAGATGTTATATTCTCGCTTGCAACAAGAGGCAGGCATTCTGAAAACCATCTATGATGAGTTTCTATCTTCTCAAGCACTTGCTTAAATACAGTCTCATACTGATCCATAAAAATTAGTTTATTCGCTATCCTTATGAACTTTTGCCTAAGAGGTTATTGCATGAGCAGCAAGAAGAAAAACACGCCGCTACCGGCCTCAAGTGCAGGTCTCTTGACTTTTTTCAACGAGGAAACAAAAGGAATAAAGATAAGACCCGAGATTGTTTTAATTGGCTCCATCGCGCTCATAGCTTTATCGATAATAATCAACGCATTTTTCAGATAGTCGGTGAAGTCTCTGCAGGATTCATCTGGGCTCCTTTCATCCTACTATAGGAGACTATTTGTTTTACCATCTACAGTAAGAATCGTACTATATAGTCTAATCTCAGCCTTTATCTTATCGTTTCTAATTCAGTCGAAATTTTATACTACTTTAGTACTGATTATTACTGGTGCACTATTATCAGGTGCCATCCTGACTTTTTTAGGCAAGACTTCACAGATTTCTATTCTTTCCTACAGGCGCGCAATGGGGCTAGTCTTAGTGGACTTGATAATATATACCTTCTCTCTTATTTTTGCTCTGCCATCTAGGTATGTTGGAAGTCTTCAACACATCTCTAATATTTTTGGATATGTAACATTTGTGGCGATTGGTTTTAATCTCGTAGTTATGCGCGGAGTGTTTTGCCGAAACATACTACATTCGCTAGTATTTGCTTCCGTATTTCCCGTTATGGTATACATTCTCTTATATAAGGCAGGCGCTATCCAACTTCCTTCTGGCTCTGGCTTACTTCTTGGAATACTCATATTTTCAATTTCAGGAGCCTTCCTTTCATACTTCGTCAAAAAAGACAGTATTTTAGGATACTCACCTATTGACATACTTCAAGCATTCATCCACGCTTGGGTTGCGGGAAACGGTGAAAAACTTGAGAAGGTCTTTTCGAACAATGCTTCAAACCAAGAGGTTGAGACAACAATTATCACATTCACAACAGACAGAACACTGTATGTTATTGTACCTGGAGTCCATCCAGGTCCTCTTGACCCTATCGGAAGCTACGATCTGCCGGAACTTGTATTTGAAGAATTAAAAGATATGGGTCTTGCGGTAACTCTTCACGGAACAGGTAGTCATGAAAGAAATATTCCAACACATCGAGAGTGCAAAAGATATGTATTGAATATAAGAGAGCAAATACTAAGCAAAAAAGGAGAAAAGGCAGTAGGTATAGTAGGTCCAGTGAAAACAAGTGACGGAAGATACAACGCTACAGCATGGATCATGGACAAACATACATTCGTCATACTTTCATCAGCCCCCTATGGCTCGGACGACCTTGACTCCAAGAAATTTGAGGAAGTTATACATAAATCTAGAGCGCTGGGACTAGACTGTACCATAGTGGATGCACACAATTCACTCTCTCCTGTCCGTGTTACCGAAATAAACATAAATTGGGACGAACTTTTAAGGAGACTAGATCTTGAGGAAGAGAAAGAGTTCCTAGTAGGTTGGGCGAATTCAAATGAAATTGGTTTTCAGCCAAGAGATGACCTATTTGAGGCGGGAATAACGCTCATCCTGTTTAGGATAGCGGGGAAAGATACAGCCCTTGTTTGTGCCGACTCAAATAACTCTCAACCCGAGGTGAGGCAAGAGATAATCTCGGTTCTAGAGAAAAGAGGTGTCGAACTCATTGAGTTCTGTACATCTGACACGCACAAATCTGCTGGCAGAGGCCTCAGAACACCAAAAGGCTATTACAGTCTCGGGGAGAAAACATCGAAAGATGAATTAAGCAAATTAATTGAAAGGCTTCTTCTACTTGCTAAAGAAAGGGTCAAAGAATGTGATTGCACAATCTTATCTGTTAGGAATACATACTCTATGGTTGGCTCTAAGGTTCTCGAGAGGCTTGCCCAAATAACAACATCTGGAGCAAAGTATGCACGAAGGTACGCGATAATAGCTTCGTTCATCTTCATTCTGTCAATACTTTTGTTGAACCTTTTCTAATCCAGTAACAGATTTAGGAAGGAAAACAAGAGGGTCACTTGTGGCCAAAACAAGCGGCTACTTAATAGCCATAGAAGGTCCAGATGCAGCCGGTAAAAAAACCCAAAGTTCAATATTGATCAAATGGTTTAAAGAAAAAGGAATAAAAGCTTCTACAATATCTTTTCCCAATTATAGTACGCCTATTGGTAAAGAGATACAAGCCTTCCTTGAAAGGAAGAGAAAATATTCAGCACACGTGAGGCACATCCTTTTTGCAGCAAACAGATGGGAAAAGAGAGAAGAAATACTACGTCTGCTAGGCAGACAAACATTTGTTGTCGTAAACAGATACACTGAATCTAACATTGTATATGGTTCTGCGTACGGACTGGATCAAAAATGGCTATGGAATCTCGAACTCGGAATGCCTAAAACTGACTTGGTAATTGTTTTAGATATAGGACCAAAAGAAATGCAACTCAGAAGGAAAGAGATGGACGTTTACGAAAAGAATATCTTGTTACAGAGGAAAGTGCGTGCATTGTATCTAGAGCTTTCAGAAAGGCACGGCTGGACTGTTGTCGACGGCAGTGCAACAATTGACAAGGTGCAATACGAGATAAGAAAAACAATAATAGAGAAATTCTCAGATTCCGTTACCGCTCTCAAGGCTGATAGAACTTGAAATACGTAGCAGAAATCAGAGACCCGATTCACGGCTACATCAAGATTAGCGAAACGGAAAGAGAACTCATCGATTCACCATATCTGCAACGTTTGAGATACATAAAACAACTAGCTGGTACATATCTGGTCTATCCAGGTGCGACACATACGAGGTTTGAGCATGTGTTGGGCACAATGTATGTGGCAGGAAAAGTCTCTGAGAGACTAGAACAATTAAATGAAATCGACAGCGACACTGCAAATGAGCTCAGGCTTGCGGCATTGCTCCATGACGTAGGTCACGGCCCATTTTCACATATGTTTGATGAACTATGGGCAGAAAAGGGAATAACACATGAAGAAGTCTCTCGAGAGCTTATAAAAAGAACCGAGCTGGCTGACATACTGGTTCGTAATGGTTTCTCGCCAAAAAGGATATCAACACTAGCTATAGGAGAATATAAAACAAAGAATCGCTTCCTAAATGATGTAATCTCAGGAAGCCTGAGTACAGACATTATGGACTATCTTTTGAGAGACTCTTACTTTACGGGGGTCGAATACGGCAAAGTTGATATTCACAGAATAATAGATTCAATATGTGTCGCAGAAGATAGACTTGCCCTTGATAAAGCAGCTTTGTATGCGTTTGAGGCTTTACTGATCGCAAGGTATGAAATGTTCAAAGCTGTGTATTTTCACAGAACTGTTAGAGCAGCACAAGTCATGTTAATTAGAGCAATGCAGCTTGTAGATGGAACAATACACTTAACTGATAGGTGGAAAAACGATACATTTCTAGGACTGACGGATGACAACGTTCTTGCAGAACTTTGCTCTCTTGACTCAACAAAAAACGCAATGGCAAAAAAGTTTGCCAAGAATTTTATAGAAAGAAAATTATTGAAATGTGCATACGAAACGTTTCTACAACTGCGTGAAACGGACAATATAAAACGTCTTTCACCTAGGGATAAAAAGGCCGTGGAAAAACGCATTGCTGAAATGTCCAATGTGGACGAACACTATGTGTATCTAGACGTACCGTTGGCTCCGTCCGTACCTTACACGTCTGAGAGACAGCTTTTTGAAACACTTACACTTGTCGACTCGGATGAGAAAAACTACGAAAAGGTACCTGTTGAAAAGTTACCGCTAGTTGGTGCTATCAGTGGATATCTGAACGTATTTAGGGTTTACACAACAGAAGAATATAGAAATTCAGTGAGAAAGGCACTTAGAGGAAAGAGTTTAACTGAGATTATCGGCTACTCGGCTGTAAGCTAAAATAAACAATAAAAATAACCATTTGTGAACTTAAAACACATATTTCCATATTCAGAATTTAGAAAAGGTCAAGAGGAACTGATAAGGAAAGTTTATACCGTTTGTATAAATCGTAAAACATTAGCGATAGAAGCCTTCAACGGTTTCGGTAAGACAATATGCATTGTTTGCGGAGCACTCGCAGCTGCAAAGGATATGAAGCTACGTGTTATCTATAGTTGCAGGACAAAGAGACAAGTCGCCAGAGTCATCGAGGAATTAACTAGGGTTCAGGCCAGAATAGGCTTCGTGGCTTCCTATCTTTCTTCTAAATCCGATTATTGCTTACTATTACCCGAAGAGCGTTTTTCGTTGCCCAAAACAATGTTTAGCCATTATTGTAATTTTAAAACCACAAATAATCTTTGTAACTACTACTTGAAGTTTTATCATTCTCATGAAAAGGCGGCAGACATAATTCAAGAACTGAGTTCAAAAATTGTACAGTATCCAGAACTTATGAGGCTTGGTGCTAAGGAGGGTTTCTGCCCCTACGAACTGCAAAAGGTTTTACTTTCATCGAGCCAGTTTATCGTCCTAACCTACGATTACCTTATTGAGGAAAAAAACTTGGACATGCTATATAACGCTGGGTTCACCGACGGAGAAACAATAGTTGTATTTGATGAGGCTCACAACCTTGAAGATTTTATTTTCGATAAGAACATATATGAACTTGAGATTTCGGATATAACAAAGGCAGCTGATGAAATGGCAATGGTTGGCTTTAGAGAACTCTCTGACGCTTTGCGTTATATTGAAGATAAATTCGAAGCGCATATAAGCGGGAACGGCGAAGGAAAGCAGAGTATAGACAAGCTACTTCAAAGTATTTACAAAGATAAAGACAAGCTGTGGTTAAACAACATTGTCTATGAGTTAACTAACCCTAGACAGTCAAGTTGGCTTGCAATATCTTTAAACATGGAGACACCGGTATCAACCTACAGATGCGGATTCTTTTTGAATAAAATGTTATGCAGCAAGAAACCTGTGTTATATTATTCGTCAGGGAAACTGTATCTTGCAGATCTTCAAGAAAATATCAGCCTAGCTTCTTTTCTACGGAGGTTCAGGACGGTTATCTTAGCATCAGCTACACTAAGTCCTCCAGAGCTTTTCTTAAGAAGGCTTGGTTTAGAAAGAGTAGATACATACATAGCACAAAAATCTGAATCAGTGTCATGTCTCACACTGATAGACAGATCTGTAACCACAGAATTCAAATACAGAAATTCCGACACTTATAGACGGATAGCACATAAAATATCTCTAATACTCGAAGCCGTGTCTGGTAATTCGTGCGTCTTTACAACTTCCTATTCTCAAATACACGAGATCACCGCGTTCTTACCTCAAGACATTCGTAGCAGAACTCTTTTTGAAAAGCCAGATCTAAGTCTTTTAGAGGCTTCGGAAATCGTGGACAAGCTGGCTAAGAAGAAAAACCTGGTTCTGTTCGGTGTCCAAGGCGGAAGGTTTGCGGAAGGTGAAGACGCAGCATTCGGAAACACCACGGCAGTGGTTGTAGTCGGATTGCCTATGCACCCACCAAACCCACGTCTATTCATTCGTTATCTATGGCTCAAAAACCATGGAGTTGATAACCCGCATTTTAATGCGTCCGTTCTTCCCGCCTTGAGAAAAACCATACAAGCGGCAGGTAGAGGAATTAGGTCAGAATCAAGGAAAGCAGTCATCGTGTTACTAGACAAACGATTTGACAACCCGCAACTTATTGAACTCATGCCGGAATGGATGACAGAGAATATGGTATCAAAAGATTGGGGCCCAGAGATCAAACATACAATTAGCAAGTACCTAAGCTAAGTCAGAAACAACTTTACCTTTTTTCAGTAAAATCTGTGCTGCAGCGCTTTGGTCTTTTGTCATTTTGGATCCAATCTTTTTTTGAGAAGTACCAGACTCGTTAACTAGCTCAACTTGAAAACTTTTCTTACTGGGTATTTCTAAAAGTTTTTTGGCAATTGACAAGTCACCATTTCCGATCTTTATTTTTATAAAGTAATTCTGAAATCTTTGAATCAGCTTTTGGATCATATTTTGAAGGTGTTTTTCAGAACTCAAATTTTTTGTCCCTATATACATGTCTCCGAGTTGTATAGCTATCCCTATTCTTTTTCCTGGATCAATACCTAATGTAATTTTATTGCTTTTTATTATTTTAGAGTAAATTTGGCATTTAAATAGTAATGGCTCCTCTTCTAGTTCCTCTAAGAAAAGTACATTATTAGGTTTAAAAAGATTCAAATCCTTTTTGGTTGTTAAAACTATAGCTTCCGGATCCAATCTTTCGCCTGGTATAGAACTTAAAAAATTAATCCCGGCTGTCTTTAATAATGAAGTTATACTATAATAGGCAAATGGACTAAAAGTCGAAACGTATATTTTTCCCATTCTTTTTATATTCTTTATTATTACCTAATGATTATAAAGTTTTGGAAATTGAAGATTAAAGAAGGTCTAGGGTTGGCCATCGTTAAGAATAAAAAACAAACCTTAAATTTTATAAATGAAGTACTAACTACATTTTCTTTAAGTTCAAAAAAAACATTATTAATTGATTTTTTCGCTTTATATCTTTCTAATATAAATAATGAGAAAAAAAATCAAAATATTACAATAGAAATTCCTGATACTTTATTTATAACATGGTTGATAGACAATTTAGAATATTTATTTACATTTGATATTATAATTATAAATGATATTAATGTAATATATCATGAAATGTATCAAAATAACAACGCATCTCAAACATTGTGGAAAATTTTACACACGCTTTCGATTTTGATGCAGCAAAATAAATGTTCTTGTATTGTTATTGTAAATGAAAGATATGAAAAAAGACGGAAAACATATAGCAAAATATCCAATTTTGATTTATGCTGATTATAATGTGTGAAATAAATTTATGATGTTTAATTTTATATTTAAATTTACTTTGTTGCAAAAATATAAATGCCCATAATTAAACTTAAAAATAACAGAAACAAAGACAAAAGAAGATATATATTCGTAAGCCTTGGCTTAGTGGTTTGCTTCCCAGCCATGTATGAAATATATACTCCAAGTCCTCCTAAAGATATAACAAAAATATCAATGAAAGTTTCAGGTATTGACTGTGCTCCTAGCTGTGGATAGATTATAAAACCTTGATTAGGCACTGGAAAGAAAACAGCATTAACCATTCCTGCCATAAATACTATTATAATTAAAATATATAAAATTTGAAGTAGATTAAAACGATAATTTATTATTTTAAAACGGCGTTTTGACCATGACCCAAAATAATTGAAAGCTTTCATACCTATCTGTCTAATTTTTTCCCTTATCATGTTTTTCACGCATCATTCCTAATATATCCCTCACCCATTGACCGGTATATTCGTTTTTCTCTAGCTTATCAAAGAAGTCTTTCCAACTCAATTCTCCGTACGCCCTTTTCCACATTTTATAAGCTTCCATTACTTTCAGATATGCTTCATTATGATAGACACAAAAACCCGTTTCATTCGCTTCTTTGTTACAAGCCTTGCACCGCATCTCTATTTGCACTTCTAGAGGGGCAGTTAATGTTTATGCAGAAGCGCCACGAAGATTTACCGAGTTTGCTCTCGACCAAAGGCCAACGACAGTACTTACACATTCCTAGATAAGTCAAAAACCCTCTTTGGGGAAGAGGTGCCGAAGCTTTGCAACCGTTTGAATAATTGTCACAACCCACAAACCTTTTCTTGGTCTTAGCCGATCTTAAAACAATCAAAGAACCTGTCTTACAAATAGGACACCCGCCCAAGATCACTGTATCTCTAATGATACTGCGAGCGCCTTCATACAGTATTCCACCTAACACATCTTCCCTCTCTTTGAATTTCGGTAAAATCCTGGCGATGTTTTCAACGGATTTAGTTATAACATAAGGGTACTTTGAGACATCCGTTTCAATCATCTCAAGTTCCTTGTCTATCATTCGTGTTAATTCCGTCCCAAGTATTTCTGGCGCGTTCGCAAGCATTGCTTCTACGACAGCAAAACCGAGATTTGTAAGCTCTATTTTGGAACCCTTAACATATCCCCTGTGAAAAAGAGTTGCGATAATTTCAGAGCGTGTAGCCTTTGTACCGACTTCTTCATTTTCCATCTTATTCAGAAGAGAAGCTTGATTGTAACGTGCTGGCGGAGATTCAAAGTTTTCTTCACATAAGATTTCTTTGAGTTTTATTTCTAGACCTAGATCAAGCTCAGGTATCTGGATATCCTTAAGAGTCGAATACTCTCCATAATACTCAAGCCAACCTTCCTCATCTGTCGTAACCCCTGAAAGGTGAAATTTATGCCCTACAACATCGATTACTACATGGGTTCGTGTTTGCTTGCAAGGCGGTGCAAATGAAGATAGGAACCTTCTAACGATAAGGTCATACAATCTGAACTCAGCTGCAGGTAGGCTGTTTTTTGGACGCTCGCCTGTAGGGTAAATTGCAGGGTGTGCAGGGTCGTCCTTAGCCCCCTCTCTCGGAAAAAGCGTGCCTGTTAGTAGGTTGGAAGCAAACGAATAATGAGTTTGCTTTGAAATCTTTCTTACTATCTCGTAGTAATTAAGTTTTGGTAGTTTTTGACTGTTTGTTCTTGGATAGGAGATAAGGGCTTTCAAGTATAGGCTTTCCGCCAAATTTAATGTCCGGGCAGGAGAATAACCAAAGTATCTGTAAGCCGCTCTTTGAAGATCACCTAGGTTGAAAGGGGCGGGCGGCTCAAGAATAATTTGTTTTTTCTGCACATCAACTACCTTTCCTTCCTTCCCATCGCAATCAACCTTTATCTTGAACGCCTCTTTTTGATTGTAAATTTTTTGTGTGGTGTAACGAGCAGCAAATTCCCTATCTCCAATGATGAATACTCCACTAACTGTCCAATAAGGTGTTGGAACAAAACTCCTAATTTCACATTCCCTTTGGTACACAAAATGAAGCGTTGCACCTTGGACCCTTCCGATGCTGAAGGTTCTGTAACCACCTCTGTGCTCGGAATATGCCTCGGTTAAAACCCTGGACAAATTAATCCCCCAAATAAAGTCAACATAGTGTCTTGCCCTTCCAGCTAGTGCAAAGCTTTCCTTCATTTTATTAATCTCATGGAATGCCTTTAAGAGCTCCGTAGCCGTTAAAGAAGAAAATTTCATACGCAATATCTCTTGGGGTTCGCGACCGCAGATGTATCTGAGTATATTGTATCCTATTGTTTCTCCTTCTATGTCGTAGTCACAAGCATTAACAAAAATATCTGCGGACTTCGCTTCCTCTCTCATCACATCTAAAATTTTGGAGACTTTCTTCTTTGATCTTAAGCTAACCGGAGCCCATTCGAGGTCAAAAACTGGGTAAATCGTCCTATCTTTCAAGGTATCGTATAAGGCAAAAAGATGGCCTTGGGCAGGAAAAACTTTGATTTCGTTACCATCCCTATTTAGTTTATAGAACACGACACCCTCTCTCGCCACCCTTCGTACGTCAGAGTTCCCAAGGGCGTTCGCGATTTTAGCAGCCGCCGCAGTTTTCTCGCAAAGTATAAAGGTTCGTAACCTAACCATCACCTAAGTAAAAGTACCATCAAGCTTTCTAATATGGACATCAAATCTTTGAGCTGTTAACTTTACACCACACCTTTTGCATCTATACTCGGAAACACGTAATATATCTTCGGGGGACCTCAGCTCGAAGCCAGAGTAAAGAGTAGCACCGCATTTTCTACACGCTACTTCATAAGTCATGTCCAAAGGCCTCGTTATAGTTTCCTAAAAAGGATGTGCCGAAAAGGCTTCTGATGTATACACATTGATTTTTGCGAATGCCGAAGTCCTCCATTTCGTAAATACTGTCAGAATGAACATCAAGTCCCCGAACTACAACAATTGGAATAGATTCATTAGATTCGCCCATTAGAATCTGTGCCGCAGAACAGAGGTCGTCCGCAAGCGCTTGCACAGTTACTCGTAACACATTTCCAAAAAGATCTTTGTTCCCCCTCATTTCAACTAGCCCTTCCAGTCCTGCACAAGCCACTGCTACTCCAATTGTACCCTTTCTCATAGGCATCAACCTGCTATCAGAAAGAATTACAGCTACCTCGGTTCCGAGCCTGAATTTTATCTCATCACGTATGAGCATCGCCAAAGCCCCAGGTTGGCGTGGGTAAACCACAACCTTTCCTTTCCCTATATTTGATTTGTCTACCCCAGCATTTGGGCAAAGCATGTTTGACTTGATACATAGCAAAAAGCCAGGTATTCCACCCAGTATTTGATCAGACTCCCTTTGGATTACCTCTGCAAATTCCTTGGTAATTCTATATCGTTTAGAAAGAGTTATGGCTTCTGAAGTAGGAATGACTTTAGATAGATCAATAACTGAGCCCTCGGAAATCGCTACAAACTTGCTTGATATTATAACAACGTCTCCTGAAATAATTAGACCTTTTAAGGAGCTTTCCAAAACGTCAAAAATGTCAAAGGCAGAGCTGAATCTCCTAACTTTAACGGGTAGTAAGCTTATCATATTTTATATGTATTGCCACCATCTTATATATAGGTATCAAAAGAGATATTATAATTATGCATCAAGTACCATTGCATAATCTACATGAAGAAAAAGCAGTAATGACAAGCTTCGCTGGATTCGAACTTCCACTTTTCTATACAAGCATAATTGAGGAACATTTAGCAGTGAGAAACTCAGCTGGAATTTTTGATGTATCTCACATGGGTCGGATTCTTTTAGAAGGTGAAGATTCACTTAATTTTCTTGAGAAGATATTGCCAGTAAGTGTTACAATAAAACAAGACATGAAAGCATTTTATAGTTTTATGTTAAATGATAAAGGTTTCATAATTGATGATTTGATTGTTTTAAAACTTTCTAAATTTAAATTCATTATCGTTGTAAATGCAGCAAACAAAGAAAAAGACTTGGATCATATTAACAAGTGTGCTAATTCATACAAAATCACAATACACGATATAACTTTTCAGACATGTATGTTTGCGGTCCAAGGGCCTAAAAGTATTGAGCTAACTTCAGAGGTTTTGAGAGGCACAAACATGCCAGAAAAGCGGTATGAAATAACAACACTAAACCTCGAAAGTCAAGAAATCATAATTTCACGGACCGGCTATACTGGAGAGGATGGTTTAGAAATGATAATCCCGTGCAAAAATGGCGTGCAAACTGCAGCTATGGTCTGGAAAGAAATATCAAAAGTAGCCAAAGAATGCGGTTTGGGTTCTAGGGACACTCTTAGGATTGAAGCAGGTTTACCTCTTTACGGCAACGAGATTGATGAAAAGACAACTCCATTTGAACTAGGCCTCGAAAGATTGATAAACTGGGACAAAGATTTTATAGGAAAAGAAGCACTTCGTCGCAACCTGTTACCTGAGAAGCTTGTTTGTGGCCTTGTATTGGAGAAAGATATTCCACGTGCTGGATTTGAAGTAAGGGATCAGCAAGGTAGTTCTGTCGGATTTATCACCAGCGGAACTTACTCACCTATTTTGAAAAAAGGCATAGCGTTAGCTAAGGTAAAAAATAACTATGCACAACCCGGTGGTATGCTTTTTGTTCAGGTTAGAAATTCAAGCCGCCCTTCTTATGTTGTAAAACCACCTTTTTATGATACTTCGAAATATGGGTACAAACGAGTGAAGCAGCAAATATGAAATACAAAAAATATGAGATACAAGAAGACCTATTATATACTAAAGAGCACGAGTGGGCAAAAGTCTCCGGTCATAATGCAAGAATTGGAATAAGTGATTACGCTGCAAAAACCTTGAACGATATTGTTTACGTTACTCTTCCGAAAATTGGTCAGACAGTCAAACAATTTGAAGTAATAGGTACGATAGAATCTGTTAAGGCTGTATCAGAGATTTATTCACCTTTTTCAGGAAAAGTTATTCAATTAAATCAACAGCTCGAATCTCACCCTGAACTTATTAACAAGTCGCCATACGTCGAAGGCTGGTTACTCGAGGTAGAGCTTTCATCATATGAGCAAGAGAAAAAGAATCTTTTAACCGCTGAAGAATATATTAAGCATTTGGAGTCAACTCAAATTCAGTAAGATTAAATATATCATGGCAGGAGAAGGCCCGTTTTGGAAATCAAACAATTAGTTACAACTTTCAGGAGGCCAACGATTTCACGCAGGGGTTTAATGATAGCAATTATGTTGCTGTCAATCTTTTCTATAGCCTTACTCATACGTGCTTACGCAGCCAAATACGGCTTCTTTCTTAATGAGTTTGACCCATATTATGACTACTATGCAGCAAATCACATAGTTACCTTGGCGCAGCAACATGGAATATGGTATGCATTATTTAACAATCCACCTAACTGTGGACCAAACGTGCTAACATCATGTCACGACCAGCAAGGCTACTTTTATTGGCACGACATCAAAACCTGGTTCCCATATGGCAGAAATGTTGCATCAACGTCTCAGGATGGCTTGCAACTGACAGGAGCCTTCTTATACCTACTCATTAACAGTGTATTTGGAGTAAAGATAACACTCTACAACTTTCTTGTCCTCCTTCCTGTATTCTTGGGGGCGTTTTCTTCGGTTCTTCTCTATTTTCTCATGAGGAAAATTGCTGGTGATGTTGCAGGAATTTTCGCAGGGCTAGCATTCGCTGTTTCACCACCATTGATTCAGAGAGGTAATCTTGGTTGGTTCAAGTCAGAACCTCTAGCCATATTTTTGTTTCTTTGTTCAGCGATACTTTTCATGAGCGTCTTTGACAAACAAAAGGATACTAGGACAAAAGTCGTCTTATCGCTTGCCGCTGGCTTTCTTGCTGGGTATGCAAACACCTCATGGGGAGGAGCATTATACTTTAGCGTTACTTTCGGCTTGATGTTTGTTATCATACCGTTTCTAAACATCGAAAAAAGCGAGATTGCAGTTTTTTCTCTGATATTTGCTTCCGCTGATATATTCATAAGCTCTGTTTTCCCTAGGCCTGGCTTGTCGTTTGTAACAAATCCTGCGGGTTTGGCGCTTATAGGTGGTTCTGTCTTTCTTGGGCTGGCAAACTGGAGTAGGACGTGGCAAAAAGACACTATACAGCTAACTACGTTTAGACTTCTTCTTTTGTTCTTTTTCGCAGGTCTTGCTGTTCTTAGTTTCGGCATCGTGGGCAATCTAAGTCTCAGGTATCTCTCCGCATTGGCACCTTGGGTAAGAAGTGGAAATCCACTCGTTCAGTCAGTTGCAGAGCAGGCAGTACCTACAGGAGCAGATTATTTTACCTCATATTTGGTTTTGCTGTTCTTTAGTGTTGGCGGTGCAGTCACAGCTCTTAAGAGAAGAGATATTCCAATTCTCTTTGTACTCGTCATCGGGCTTACGGGTCTTTACGTCTCAGCTGCTTTCTCAAGACTTCTTGTTTATTCTTCAATATCTCTGTGCCTTTTAGGTGGGATAGGCTTCGCAGAGCTAGTTTTTTCATTAACTAAGCCTAACCCTCCCTCATTACTCAAGAAAAAAGAGTCATACGGACCAAGAAACGAGGTAAAAGTGGTGTATTCTATAGCACTCATAGTGTTAATAGCTGTTCCCGCTGGCTCATTCTGGATTCCAAATCCCATTCCATGCACTGGTTCGAATATCATTTTCTGCAACCAGAGTCCAGCCGACTCTGGTGTAAGCTTAGCTAATGGCGCAACAGTTTTCTCTCGCTCTACATCAAACGACTGGACGCAAGCGTTACAATGGATAAGACAGAATACACCAACAAATTCAGTCATAATTTCATGGTGGGACTATGGATACTGGGTTACAGTCATGGGTAATAGGACAACCGTAGCAGATAACGCTACATTAAATGGTACAAGGATTGCTCAAATTGGAAGAATGTTCATGTCAAACGCGACGACAGCGGCAATGGTTGCGAAACAAATGTCAGGTGGAAGACCAGCATACATTCTTTTATTCATAGTCGGCAGTATAGTGCCATTGCCAAACGGCCAGCAGTATTACATACTCCAGGTACCAGCTGGTGGCGGTCTCACAGCAGGAGGGGGTGATGAAAGCAAGAAACAATGGTTCATAAGAATTGGTGGCTTGAATGAATCTCTTTACTTAGAATGTCCAAAGATTTCTCCTTCGTGCCCAAACGTAGACGATTTTAACTTGACACCCTATGCATTACAAAATACAATTTTTGGTCAGATGCTTCCTTTCAAGTTTGCAGGTTTCATCGTCAATTCTAACAGCACAACAAATGTGTATCCAAACTATACTTTTGGAAGTGGCGGGTCCCCACCCATAGAGGCCTTTACCTATCCATACAGTTTTACTTTTTCGAAAAATAGCACAGGTCCATTTAGCATAGCTTACTACTCACCAAGTTTATCAAATCCAACACCATGTGCTTCATTACAAACAGGAACAGTATTCTGCTTTTCCACCATATTGATCTACAAAGTTAACTAGAATGAGATTCTGGAATCCTGTACAAGATATATTTATCGTCTGGTGAAAACTTAGGTGGATGTGCGGAGACTGTAGTACTACCACATTTGCTACATTTTTGCTCAAGAGTATAGGTATTACATTGTGGGCATTTCAAGAGAAGATTTTTCAACTTAGCCCGCCGTATTTCCTTGACATCTCCCTCTTGAAGTTGAAAGTCCCATTTTTGCCTATGCTTTGCCTTATTTTTTCCAGTACAGAATTTAGTATCTTTTCCGCACGTTTATAGTCATCTGCAACAACCCTTACCCGGTACCAAGGTGCTCCTGCGTAGGTTATCCTTACATTCTCAGGATGTAATTCCAAGGCATTAACTAATGCCTTCTTTATATATTCTATACCGAAAGGAGATCTAGAGTAAAGCTCAACAAGCGCGCCAATCTCATATTTCGGTGGCACTATCTTTTCTTTTGCAATCTCAACCATTGCACGTTGAACTTCTGGTGGTATGTCAAGGCCCTCTAGTGCCTTTTCTCCATCCACAGCCATCGATTCAAAAGCATCGTATAATGCACCATATTTTTCTTCAAGAACTTTTTTGTAGTTTACAACTATTTCGTCAGAGATGCCAAGCCTATTTTTGACAATTTGAAGCATTCCGTTTGCCCTTTGTTCTCTCTTCCATTCTATTATTTTCTGTCTCCTCTCTTCATTACTAACTTGCCTAAGGGAAAGGTCGACTTCCATTCTGTTCTTGTCTGAGCGTATTACCTTGAGCACCATCTTTTGCTGTGGCTTTGCTATCCTTTCCAAATTTCGCACCCAACCAGTTGAAACTTCCGATATGTGCAAGAAACCTGTAATTCCGCCGTATTCGTCAAGGGTTACGTATATTCCATGTGGTGTAATCTCCTTTACTGTACTTATAACAACCTCTCCGACTTCTGGCAAAGCCTTTTCATTTGTCATAGGATTAATCAAGCCTTCTGATTATTCTCCCGTGTATTATTGCCTTTCCACCAGTACTTTCAGCAAGTTTTGTACCGCATCCCTTGCAACCTACGTCTCTTGATGCATAAGAAAAAACTATTCTCTCCTCCCCACAGTCAGGACACTTTACAAGAAGAAAGCTACTTCGTGGTTTCGGTATAAGCTCTCGCTTGTTATTCATTCCACGATCTCCGCCTTCCTGAGCCTTAGACCTTCACGCATTATCTCTTTATTGCATTCCTTACATTTTAATCTTAAGGTGGCCTTCTTTGTAGTTTTTGCCGTTCGTATAAGCTCTGGGTATTTCTGGCCTCCATACCCTCTCTTTCTTCCAGCCTGCCTGCGTGCACCCCACGACGATGCCCGCTCCCTCCCCTTCTTGTAAATAGAGACAGTGTGTAGTGTATGCTTCTTGCAGTGAGGACAAAATGTGTTTATTTCTTTTGGAAATTTCATATCCGACAAAACGGGCAAGAATTTCCCCCGTTTAAATGTTGGTCATTCATGAGCAAATTTTTATAGCTAGCTCCATTGGCTTTGATAGAGAGTAAGTTGTTCTTTGCACGAACTCCAACATCAGCCGAATGGAAGGCAGTTGCAGCAGCAGTAAAGACGCTTGTTGAAGAAGCGACATTTGAGGCAACACCGGAAGCCCTAATCTTCAGGGCAATGGATCCCTCTCATATCGCACTTGTCGACCTTTATTGGCCAAATACAGCCTTTGAAAAATACGAGTGCGACAAACAATTTAGATTCAGTCTTAGAGTTGAGGATTTTGTTAAGCTCTTTAATAGGTGCGAGACGAAAGACAGCGTTGAGATATCACATACAGAGGATGCGATACAGGTAAAGTTCGAGAATGCATACAAACGTGTCTTCACGATTCATCTTATTGAGAGTAGCGCAACAACAGCGCCTTTGCCAAAGCTAGAATTTGATGCAAGAATAAAGCTTGCCAAGGACACATTTGAAAGGATACTGAACGATGTTTCAGTTGTGTCGGATCAAGTAACAATACACGCTCAAACTGATAAGGTAGTCTTTTCGGGCAAGAGCGACGTAGGGCAGGTTTCTATACAACTTGACAAACTCGGAGAAGGAGATCTTGAAATTAACGTGAAGAACGAAAGTAAGGCAACATACAGCGTAGAATACCTTCTCTCAATAACAAAGGCAATAAACCTGAATGAATACTTGATATGCGAACTCTCAACCAAAAAACCACTAAGACTTGAATTTAGGCTTAATGAACACGGGTCAAGGATACATTATTACCTTGCACCGAGAATAGGAGAATAAAGCTAGAGGTATGGATGAGAAAACAAAGCTTTTCTTACGGAACTTATACAAAAAATATTATTTCAAACATGCACAAAAAATAGTTTTCCCCCCACATATAAACGAGAGGGAGATTGGATATATGGATTTTGAAGGTAAGATGGTCAGGCACCTCTCATTCAAGAATGAGGGTGAATTTATGGCTGACATATTGAAACAAGGACCGGCCTCTGTATTCTGCTCGAATGCCAGGTACGAAAATCCAACTTTACCAATGGACGAGAAAGTATGGAAAGGGGCAGAACTTATATTCGATATAGACGCTGACCAGATAGAAACAAACTGCAGGAACAGCCATGACTTTTGGTTTTGTATGAGCTGTTCTGGACACGGAAGATCACCTTTTCCGCAGACATGTCCTCTTTGCGGAAAAGGTATAATAAAGATAACAGGCAGATGTAACACATGCATAGGCAATGCTTTGAAACATGCCAACCAAGTAATATCAATTCTTAAAGATGATTTCGGAGTAAATAGAAGCGAAATCAAGCTTTATTTTTCCGGAAACAGGGGTTTTCATATCCATATCTTTGATAATAGATTCTTTAGCCTGAACCAAGATGCAAGACTTGAAATAGCTTTATACATTACAGGAGAGTCTCTTCCTCCTCCGAAAGCTCTTGCTATAAACATCATAACGAAGAGCAATAGCGAAATCTCAGGATGGCTTAAACGCATATCGAACCACATCAAAAATGAGAAAGGAAGAACAAACACAGTTAGGTTAATAACAAATTATATACATAATAGTCTGCCAAAAATAGATCACCAAGTTACTTCTGATGTACATAGAATTTTCAGACTTGCAGGTACACTCCATAACCGCACGGGCTTTCTAAAGGTCGAGGTTACAGGAGACGACTTCGACCCGAATTATGACCCCGTGGTCATCGATGAAGAGGCAGTGAAGATAAGAGTCAAGTACTATCCAAGCTTTAATATAAAGGGAGAGCACTTCGGTCCATTCAAGGAAGAGGAGATAAAAATACCAGCTTACGCCGCGGTGCAAATTCTGACGTCTGGTTTGGGTGAGGTCTGCTGAACTCAATGATAGAGATAATCAAGAAGCAACTTGAATCAGAACAACAGACTAAGGAAGTGCTTCCTTTACAAGATGACTTTTATCATAGTATATCGAAGCATACAAAAGAGCTCCTTCGTTCGTTAAACAATAATAACTCGGAAACTACAAACAAACTCATCCACAAACAAATAGAGATGCTCAGTATAGTGGTTTCAGCATTGCTCAAGCTGAGACTTGAAAAAGCATCCATAAGCGGCTCTGAACATTTATTACCTGAGGAGAGATTTGTCTTTGAATCAAAAAAAGGATACGAACAGTCTTATCGGACATTAGTAAATGCGGTCAAAGAGGGAAAGATGTCCTATCTAGAATATCTAAAGAAAAAGGAGCTTAAAAGGAAAGTTGTGGTTCGTTTTCTAAAAGAATTAAGTGAGATAGTTGGTCCTGACTTGAACAAGTACGGACCTTACAAGCCAGGGGACATAGCTACAATTCCTTGGCTTAACGCAAGAATAATCATGGCCGAGGGGGACGCGGAACCCGTCCAAATAAGTAAAACTGACTATGAATAGCTTCGCCAAGTATGGTTGCACTTGGTGCACCTGTAAAACTGGGTCGGCGGCTCATCACCACTTCTTGTTTGGAGAAGCCACCACATCGCCTCATTGTTACCACACTTCGGGCACTCAACTTTGATTGTCGGAAGTGTGGTTAGCTTGCTCTCCTTTTCACTCACAACTTTAATTGAGGGCGTACCAAGCTCCTCTGTGACGGCCTGTGTTACACTTTTACCGGCCTTATTAGTGTAACCGCAATTTTCGCAAAGATATGTTATAGAAAAACCCTTCTCGGATTTTATTTGTTTAAGCTTCAATCTTGTTCCACATTTGGGACAGAATTTCAAGTCCTTTCACCTTCCGACTTTAACATGTCTCTTAATGTCTTAACTTTCTCTAGAGCTCTTTCAATGCTTGATAATAGGACTTTGCTTGGTGCGATACGTTGTGTTCTTAACTTAATTACCTGTTTTGATACTAGCGGATGTGGTGGCACAACACCTGCAAAAGTAACATTCTTCTCTTCAAGAAGTTCGTGGTGCAATATCTCTGCCAGAGAGTAGTCTTCATTATACATCTCAACGGTAAGTTCCTTTTCGTTTTCCTTTACTCCAAGTCGCATAACAGTCATAACGTTTCTTCTCACAGCCTAATAAGAATCATGGTTTTAAATTTTCAAATAAGACAAAATCTTCCGCAAATTTTCTATGTTCAATGTTGCCACATTCCACACATTTTGCTCGATTACCCGCCGGTTGTAGCTTTTTTCCGCACCTGCTGCATAAGGCGAAAAGAACACCACTTTTCCTATCTTCCATGGAAAGATGAATCAAACTATTTGCTTTACTAACAACCCTACATCTGACAATGTCGCCAAGCTTTACCAGACTCCCTTCCCATGGTTTTTTCATACTGTTCTTCATGAAAAGTATGCCAGAGAAGGAATTTGCTACGAACCTGTCGTTTAAATAGTATATTTTTACGTTAGCCGTGTTTTGTTGTACGGATTCAACTTGGCCTATAACGTAGTCGCCAACTTCAATTGTCTTTGGCTTGACAGTTGGGTTAACTCGTATTTCTCTAGCTTTCTTGTCCACATCGACTACACCCATACTCAAAGAACGTATTGTCCCTTGAAACTCGTATGTGTTCTGGCCTGGGAAGAACTCCTCCGATACTGCTATTTTGTCACCTGGCAGAACGGTCTTCTTTTCCAAAATTAAACACCAGGCAAAAGACCGACTGTAAGCTCTATCCACTTTGGCCTAACCATAAAGTCACCTATGTCTCTGCCCTCTAGCAAACGAATTAAAGCATCTGCTTGAGGAATCGAGAGAACTGGCCTATCAAAATTGTATCCATCAATCGATATCCTTGGACACGCTGTCTGGACAAATGCTTCGATTTCGGTATATGGTGCTAGCCTCTCAGGGGTTATTTCTCTCATCGCCAGCTGGATGACCTCCTTTCCATGCAACTCGAGCTTTCTTCTTACCCACTCGCTTCTCTGTTTCATGAATTGACCCTCTTTAAGACCTGTGATGACACCAAATTTTGTTGCGTCGAGTGCCTTGTATACTGCTAGGATAGCTCTTTTCATCCTTTCTCTTGCCGGTTCTTCCATGTTTATTATCTCGTTGAGATACGGATCAAGCATGTATGTGGGTTTGTTAGTTCCAAGCGCAATACCGACAGCATGAAACTCGCTTTCACCCAAGAAGAAAAAGGCGTCTACAACTTCCTTCAGGTTGTAGACAGTTGAAAAATCACATCCAAAAACCTGTCCTGCTTGTAACAGATTGTTACCTTTTCCTATATGGACTTCAAACCCCATCCTTTCAAGCTTTGACCTAACTTCGCCTAATTTGTGTAAATGTTGGCTAAATGTCGCAAGACCTATCCTCTTGTACATAGAAAGCATCCCAGCAGCTTTTTCAATTACCGTATCAAACTCAACGTCATCATAGGCTTCAACAAAGTAAACATAATTATTCACAGACTTGACTACGGCAGTGTGCCCTATGTGAATTACCATATCTGCCCCAAGCCTTACTGCGTCGTATCCAGAGTAGTCGCATATGCCATAACATGTATCTCCTGAGTAAACACACTTTATTCCGTAGTCCTTCTCAACCATCTGCATTATTTTCATCGTCTGCTTTATTAAACCCCCTGGCGCATTAAAAAGTATTAAATTGGGTTTTTTCTCAGAAATAAGGTCCACTATCTTTTTTTCGTTTATCCTTATTGTCATTTATTAACAGCTTTTTGAAGCGGTACTACCTCTATTTTTGTTTTAACTGGCAATTTTGCAGAAGCTGCCATTAGGGCTTCTTTCGCCTTTTCAAGATTTTCTGACTTTATGCTTATCTCCATTATCGTATCGCCATTATCGACTCTTGCCGCAAGACCAATTGGCTTTCCAAAAGCTTTTCTCATCCCCTCTTGCAGTCTATCGGCACCTGCGGTGGCTATCATCTTGTTCTCACGCAATATAATATGCGGATAAACCTTAACCACAAGGAAGTAGTTTTCCTCCCCCACGGAAACAAGCTTTTTGTTGGCAGCTACTCTCGCAGCCTCGAGTGCGTTGTGCCTGATTTGCACCCTCCCGAGAGAGACAAGCTTTAGTAAAACATCATAATCCTCTCTCTGTTTTCCAAGTGTAAATCGTGCGATTTTTGGATTTGGAGCTCCTGGTGCAAATTCCTTTCTGGTATACGCCATACCTTTTACTTCCCTATAGTTCCTACCGTGCACTCAAATCACCTTTTAACTATCAAGAGCCACCCTTAATTAAGCATGTCCATAAACTTGTCTTATGAACATAAAAAAGAATTCCGTTGGCTTTGAATGCTGTTTTGTACTATCATTTGGCGATTTATCCATTTTAGAAATTTGTTTAGTTTTAGATTATACTTTAAAAGAAATTAAAAAGATGTGCGACAGAATAGCAGTAGCCAGAATTATAGCAGAAATAAAACGAAAAAACATATACGGTATTCACAAGGCAGCTTATCCTGTTTTTCCTTTAGAGAAGAAGCAAGTTTTGGGCGAGGTGTTAAACAAGATCAACCTGCCGATGGAAGATAAAATGAGAGTTTCACTAAGTGCATATTGCGGAATCGATGAAAGAATTCATGATTCAGTTCTCTCAGAAATAATATCTTCGATTAAAGAATATGGTTATACCCACATCAAATACGTGAGGAGCAAAGAAGCGAAATCAGATTTCGTGATGAGAAAAAGGGTTATGGACTTTGTTGCATACCAAGATTCTGGTCAGGTTTACCTTGCACCTACGAGATTCATACCCGATAGGTCTTACATAGAAGAACATTCAACTGGTTTGAAAAACTATTCTACAATAACAATTTCGCCCAGGTTGGCAAGAACTCTTATCAACATTGCAAACCCCGAGCGGAATGGTGTACTACTTGATCCTTTCTGTGGTACAGGAACAATACTGATTGAAGCTATTTCAATGGGCATAAGGTGCATAGGCTCCGATATATCAGAGAAACGCATTCTTCAAACAAGGAAAAACATCGAAAGCATCATCCAAAGCCCTGGAAGAGAGTACGTAAAGCTATATGTCGCTGATGTAAAGAATTTAGCCAACAAAATACAGGAAAGAAGCATTAGGTCAATAGTAACTGAACCAATATTACTCCCATCCTTCAAAGCAAGACCAAGCAAGAAAACAGCATCAGAGTTGCTTGCGAGGTCTAGTACTCTATATTCAGAAACAATTTCTCTAGCAGATAAAATACTTGAGACAGGGGGTACATTGGCAATAGTTGTTCCAGTTGTTCTAACCCTTGACGGTGGGGAGGTAACAATTAAGCTTAACACAGACGGGACTAGACTGTCAAACCTTCTACATGAAAAATTCAAACCGAGCTATCCTATAAGACTTCCATATGAAAGTACACGCTTTGTTAAAAGAGCAATATACATATTCAAAGCAGCTTAGTACATCACTCAACTATTCTTCTAATCAAACCAACAAACATCATAAGCTCTCTTTCTGAAAGACCTGAAAGAAACAGGAAACGCCTTGCCATTTCACGCATATTTTTTTCTTTATGATGAGGTAATCGGGCTCTCTTCAGCAAAATGTCATAGTATTTGATAAAAACTTCACATGCTTTCTTTGACCTGTATATTTTGGTCCTGTTTTTTCTTGAGATAACATAAAGTATTATAGCTGCCGCATGACTAATATTCATTGTATTATAGGCAGTGCCTGTATCAATTGTAACAGTTATGTCGCATTGCTTTATCTCCTCATTTGTGAGACCCGTACCTTCCCTACCCAGAACGAGGGATGACCTATTTTCACCTATGTACTTCGATAAGAGCTCAGGTGATACGCCCTGCCTCATTACGTTTGAAGCTTTTCTTGCCCTCACAGACGTTGTAGCAATAAGGATATCATGTCTCTTTCTCAGTTCCTTGAAAGTTATGGTTTCGGCATTCTCTAGGATGTCATAACCATGGCTTGCGTATATTGACGCGCTAGCAATGTCAAATTTTGGTGATATGAAGTAAAGCTTCTCAACACCAAAATTCTTTGCAAGCCTTGCAACGTGCCCTACATTGACTGGATACTGAGGCTCAACCATGGTTATTGAAAAGTCCTTGGGTATCAAACAACCTCACTTATTATATCGAAGATTTCCTCAGGACTAAGTGAGAAAACTCTTCTATCTGCAAAATCATTCCCCGTCGCACAGCCAAGAGAGCGAAGTGCTGTGTTGACTTTTTTCTTTCTATACGAGAACAAACGTTTTATGAAAATTATTTCCTCTCTAGAAAGTTTCCTTCTGTAAAAAAGAGTAACAACGCGTGAACCTACTCTCGGTGTTGGAAAGAACGCATCCTTTGGTACTTCAAACTCGCTTCTAATCATGCAACAGATCTGCGTAACAACACTTATAGCCCTATAAAGCTTTGATCCGGGCTCCGCTGTTAATTTGTCTACAAAATCACTCTGCAAGACAACAACCGCTCTTTTGTATTTTCTCCTGCACAACCATTCAACAAACCTCGACGACTGAGAGTACGGAATACTTGATATCAAAACGTCAAATTTAAGGTCACTTTGAAAAGCATCCCCTAGAAATAGTTTGAAATTCTTCGACGTGAACTCTCTGAGAAGGTAATTGTAATTGTCTCTATCAATCTCGTAGCCTACCAAGTTAAAACCCCTGCTTAAAATTTCCTTAGTTATTGCTCCTTTGCCACAACCAATCTCAAGAAGAGATTCATGATTTTCTATTGAAGCTATATCAACTATTCTCTTAACAATTGACTGGTCAATGAGATAGTGCTGTCCTAGTGCCTTTCTTTTCATCTCTTAACGAATATTGTTATTCTTGGGTTCTCGGATATCTCTTCTACTATCCTTTTTGCTATGAGTTTGGCTGGCTCCCTCAAACCAACTCTCTGCTGTATGTCGTCAAAACTAACAAAGGGTTGTTTCTCACGAACTTCCAGTATCTGCCTTGTAAATGTCTTGCCTATACCGGGTATAAGTTCGAGCGCATGAAGCCTAGGGGTTATTGGTTGTAGCTCGTTAAAGTATGAAACATACTTTTTTTCGTTTTGCTTCACTATAATTTCGACAACCTGGGGTAACGAATTCTTTGCTTCTGGTGTTAGTTCTTCGTACTTCAGCCTGCCCAGAACGCTTATGATCTTCTCTCTTCCCTCTCTACCTATCTTTACCTTCTCCCCAATTTCAAACTCCTTGTTTTCCATTGCAAGGAGTTCGAGTAAGATTAACCTATCCTCTCCTATTGCCTGAACTATGGGTCCTTCCCTTCCCCTTATTATAGAGGATTTTCCACGCGGAACAAAATCTAAAACGTATGCGTACTCCTCGTATTTCTTCTCAGAACTCAACCTGACCTCACCTAATACAAACCCCTTTTCATGCAGCTACAGGCTTCTTCTTCCATTCTATTTGTACCTCAAGAAGTGGTCAAATATATACCTAAGTTGTCTTCATGACTTTAGTATCTTTAGTATCTTCTCAAGTGTTTCTGTAGGAAGTAATTTTCTCCAACCCGAAGTGAACGTTCTGAGTTCTTCTATACTTTTTGGCATCACATTAACCACCTCTGCGGATTCCTCTTCCGTCAGACCACATTCTTGTTCGAGCTCCCTTCTTATCTTTCTCGCCTTTTCGGCTGAAACCTTTGAGAACTTGGAAACGTAATCAAGGGTCCTTTTCTGAAGCTGGTCCGCCTTGGAAAGATCCATTTTCTGTAATATTTCTGCTGCCTCTGGTATGCTCAGTACCTTCCTACCTGCTTTCTCTGGCATCTCACTTCCTCCAAGGTACTACATGTTCCTTTCTAGCTATTACAAGTTTGACCTTTCGTCCAACAGGTACTTCAATTTTCAGTGAACGTCTTCCAACTTCTTTCACGGTTCCGATAAGGCCGTTAAACCTTCTATGCGGCATCCCCTTAACTTGGGAAGGGTCGAGGCTAATTACAACCTTATCTGACGGATTATAATCCATTAGGATCCGACTCAGGCCCATCTTCTTCTCTGATTTTAACAAATATCTCGTCCTTCTCCTGTAACCATGTGACCTAGGCAAAGCTTAACCCACCAACCTCATCAACTCTTACTATATCAAATTTCAGGCAACGTACCTTAGCTTTTAAGATTTCCGAAATACTCGGCGAGACTACTCCACCCTCAACAAGACTTCTTGGTGGTATTCCAAGGTCAATTTCAGTTTGTAATACATTTTTGTTCCCCCTGTCGAATTTTATGTAATACACCTTCTTCAATGCCTTATTCCCGCTTCCTTTTAATACCTGAACCTCTCTATCAGAGAAAAATTCCTCCACTCTCTTAATATCATCTAAATTGTAGTCACCTTCCAAGAAAAATTTCAGGGTCTGCCTCAAAATTGGATACTTTGGTCTTTCTGCAAGGAACGTACCTGTAACTGTAATCCTCCCTGATAGGCCTGTGAAGTTAATAGTACGCATCAAATTCCTCTTTTTTGGTTCCCTGACTTCAGCTATAAAGGGCCTTCCGGGCGGATATACTATGCTGTCTGGCTCCTCTCTGCCCAACCATGTAATGATAACATCTCTTCCTCGAGAAATTCTTAGAAGTCCCTTTGAAATAAAACTTTCAACGCTCGGCATCATTTCCCCCTTTCCTTTACAAGCCTCGCATCCCTCACCATTACATACTTTGCATTGTATTTTTCTCTGGCTTATTCCTTGATCTTTTGTATATCTTCCATAGAAGTAGATGCTTTTTGATATATATTCTATATTCCTGGTTGAAGTGTCCACTATTATCAAAAGTTCAGGATTTGCACCAACAATAAAGCTATTCTTGATATGCTTAATCAACATATTTAGAAATTGGCTTTTAACAGAAGGTGTTCCATGAATTCTAAGAATAGATCTTACTTCATCTTCCCTTTCTTGGATTTCTCGTGAGATTCTTACACCTACAGAAATATTATTGAATTCGTATTCTTTTAGTTCCTTTTTAATCCTCGCGGCATAAATTTTAACCTTAGAAAAAAGCCCTTTGCAGATGTAACACTTTCTGTCTACTGTCCTAACAAGTGATCTAACCCTGCCTAGCCTCTGCCAGCAAGTTCTGCAAAGATAGAAATTACTCATTAACACCTGAGCCCATGCGCCTTAGCATTTGTCGAAGTTCCCTGCTCCTGTTCATTTTGACAAAGGTTTTCATTTGCTTGTATCTTGTAAGCAACTCCCTGACGTCCTTGTCATTTCTCCCAGATCCCAACGCAATCCTCTTTATCCTGCTCGAGTTAATCATCTCTGGATTCTCTCTTTCTTCCTTGGTCATTGACTGTATGATAGACCTATAGACAGAAATTCTTTCTTCTAATTTTTCGAGGTCCTCTCCCTTTACCATACCGGAGATACCGGGTAGATGTTCCACTATTTTCCTGAGAGACCCGAGCTTCTTTGTCTGTTCTAGCTGATAAAGAAGGTCATTCATTGTCATCTTACCTCCTATTATTCTCTTCACCCTTTTCTCATCAACTTCAACCTCGGCCTGCTTTACCATTTCAAGAAGCGCCTTGATATCTCCAAGCCCAAGAAGTCTTCCGACAAACCTTGTAGGTGAAAATTCTTCTATGTCGTCTATTCTCTCTCCATTCGTAATAAAAAGTATCTTTGCCCCTGTTGCTGCTACAGCCGCAAGAGCACCACCACCCTTTGAAGCTCCATCAAGTTTCGTAACTATGATACCTCCCACAGGATAGACCTGATGAAAAGCAAGAGCTTGAGAATAGCATTGTTGTCCTATCGTTCCGTCTACTACAAGTATATTCACGTCCGGTTTTACCTCCCTTGCAATTGACTCCATCTCCTCGAGTAAACCCTTTTCTTCTTTGTGTCTACCTGCCGTATCTATAATCACAACATCCTTTTTACCTTCAAAGTATTTTTTACCCTCGATACAGATCTTTACCGGATTTTTCTCGCTTTCAGAATAGTAGACTTCGATGCCAAAGCTCTCACAAAGTGTCCTGAGTTGTGTAACAGCTCCGGGTCTGAAAGTATCTGCCGCTATTACCCCGACCTTCTGATTTTTCTTAAGTAAATATCTTGCAAGCTTCGCTACAGTGCTTGTTTTGCCGGAACCTTGTATACCAACCATCATTATAATGTTTGTTTTGTCTCTTTTGAGCTCAAGTTTCGACTCCTGACCTAACATTAAAGAGAGTTCCTCATAAAGTATCTTCACAATCTGATCTTTCCTTGATATACCAGGAGGCGGCTTTTCTTCGAGCGCTCTTCTCTTAACTCTTTCAGAAATGTCTAGTACAAGTTTTACATTGACGTCTGCTTGTATGAGTGCCCTCTGTATGTCCCTGACAAAGCTTGTAACTGTCTCCTCATCTACAGAGCTTGCTCCGACAAGCTTATTTATTGCATTCCTGAGGTTTTCCCTTAAGCTCTCGAGCATGTATATATTCCTCAGAAGAACAGTTTAATTTATCTCTTTGTTTTCCCTCAAAGCCAGATTGAACGCATGTGTTTTGTATTCCGGCGGAAAAGATTCCACCTATTCAGCTTACATTGCAATGAAGCAAGACAAGGTTAAGTGTCTTGTAACCCTAGTTCCAGAAAGGGAAGACTCCTACATGTTTCATTTTCCAAACATAAAGTGGACTTCAATTCAGTCAAGGGCTGCCGGAATACCCCAAGTTCTCTATTACACAAAGGGAGAAAAGGAAAAGGAACTTGGCGACTTGAGGGAAGCTCTGAAAATAGCGAAGGAAAGATACAACTTGGATCGCGTTTACACAGGCGCTATAAGAAGTCTCTACCAGAAGAAGAGAGCAGAGGAAGTTTGCTCTTCTCTAGGCTTGGAATGTATATCGCCGCTCTGGAATATTGATCAGGAAATTTATATGCAAAACCTTGTACAAGAAGGTTTTAGGGCAATAATAACTTCTGTTTCTGCCTTAGGTCTTAACGAAAGCTGGCTTGGCAGAGAACTGAACGAAAAATCAGTAAAAGAGATTATAGAAATGGCAAGAAAAAATGAGTTTAATCCGGCATTTGAGGGCGGCGAAGGAGAAACATTCGTACTCGACTGTCCTTTTTTTAATTCTTATGTTAAGATTGTAGAGTATGACAAGGTATGGGATGGGTACACAGGTAAGATAATAATTCACAAGGCTGTACTGGTGAAGAAAAAATCTAAGGAGGGGGTGGCCTGACCCCAAGTGTTACATCTACATACATTACTCTGCCATCTCTAACTAACCCAACAGTTAGCTTCTGCCCAGGAAGACAATGTTCTTCAAGATATGTGGATAGAGCGTCTGTGTTTACTATTTTTGTACCGTTTACTGATATTATTATGTCACCTCCGACAATGTATTGAGTCCCCATGATGGTGACTTGAAAAGTGCCTCCTTTTATCCCAGCCCTTTCCGCCGGCCCGCCACTTACAACTTGCTCTACCAGAACACCATAGGTCACATTAACCTTAAGGAAGCTCGAAAGCTGGAAGTTCATATCCACTCCTGCTAAGCCCATATACGGATGCATATTGTAAGAACCTGTCTTAACTAAGAAAGGCATTTCTCTTAGCAGTGTATCCGAAGGTATTGCAAAACCAACCCCTTGCGAACCTCCATATACTGCTGTTGTAATACCTATTACGCTACCGTTAGAATTGAGTAGCGGGCCACCAGAGTTTCCGGGGTTTACAGGAGCGCTAAACTGGATAACATCTGCTATAGGAAAGTTGCCAGCAAGCGATTCTGTTATTGTCCGTCCGATTTGGCTCACTATTCCAAGTGTGATAGATCCAGAAAGACCGAAGGGGTTCCCTATCGCAACTACTGGTTCTCCCACTTTTATATTGCTAGAACTTACAATATTAAGCGGTACAAACTCATATCTTGGCGCGCTTATGTTCACTATTGCTAGATCGCTGTATGGATCTGTCCCGACGATGTTCAATGCATATGAATTTCCGTCAGAAAAGGTAACGCTTCCATTTGTTATACCCTGAACAACATGGTAATTTGTTACGATATAGAAATTGTTCAAATACTCTATCACGAAACCAGATCCTAGAACACCGACTGGGCCAGAGGAGGTCTGCTGTATACCCTGTATTGTTACAACACTTCTATTGTCTTTCTGGTATATCGCAACGGGGTCGATTCCAAAAGCTGTATAGTTCAGCTTTGTAGAAGAGCTCAGCATGTCCCTGAGGTTCTGATTCTCTGCCTGTAATGCGTTAATGACCTGAAGGAGCTTCGACTGTTCCGACCCAGTTGTTTGGCTTCCCTGCAAGTTACTATAGTGAAGCAGTACAGCGTAGGCCACTATTCCGCCCAGAAACATACCCATAACCAGTACCAAACTCAAAACGACAGCTATCTTCATGTGGCTCTCAGCGAGCTGAGATAGAGTTAAACCTTGCTCACTCGGTATACATAAAGAAAGGATATTATTGGCCTGTAAAACAGGTTAGAACTCGCTCTAGATGAAGTAAAAGGAAGAGCCGTCTGACATGGATGATGAAATAGATCGACGATAGAGCGTCAAGTGCTTCCTCCCTTCACTCTCATTATTTTGTTCTTCCCCATGACTGACCAGTACTCAACTTCTGCACCTGGAACAAAATTCCCGCCGAGCTGTGCCATCTCTTCTTCACTGGGTTTTGGCGTTTCAAAAACTTCAAATGTTTGAAGATCCATGACTTGGACAGTATTATCTAGTATGGATATTATCTGGCCTGACCTCTTATCTATTATTGGGACCTCTATCCTTGATTCAGCAGGAGAAACGTAGCTCTTCTTAGCACCGGTGAATATCGATATTGCAACAAGCCTGACCTTTGCGCTACCATGCTTACCTGGTTTACTCTTTTCGAGCTCGACTACCCTGCAAGGCTCACCATCTATTATTACATAGCTTCCTTCTTTCACACTTCCAAGGTCGACAGGCTTACTCAACCCAATCACGCTCAGCTTCAAAGTGGAAACTAAATAAGCTTAGTTTATGTACCCTATGGCAACATAGAGAAATGAGGTCCGTAAGTATAGCATGCATGAGTATGGAGCCACTAATTTTACTCAAGAAGGTGCTCGTTTGTCCGAGGTCTCGTATGTCTTAGATTCAACTGCTTTTTACTCAGGGATTCCTTACCAAGGTAGTGGTAGGTACTATACAACATACTCAGTTCTTGACGAGGTTAAGCACAAAAGTATAGGGTCGCAGCTTGTCCATTCAAGAGTTAAGGTTACAGAGCCTTCAAAGAGTTCGATAGAGAAGGTAAGGAAAAATGCTGAGAAGACAGGTGATATAAATTCCCTCTCAGAAGCAGACCTTTCTCTAATAGCTTTAGCATTAGACTTAATGGAGTCAGGGGACGCTGTTTATCTTGTTTCAGATGATTTTGCTGTGAGAAATGTAGCAGATTCCCTTGGAATACCGCTTTCTCAAACAGTTCTCAAGGGTTCAGGTTGGCACAGAATCTCTTGGGTAATGAAGTGCAGAGGTTGCGGCAAAGAATACAGGGAAAGTAGGTTAAATGAGTGCCCAGTCTGCGGTACCAAGCTTGTGAAAAAACCACTCAACAATAGCTAGCATCTCTTTTCATCAGTCCTGCGTAGCAATTTTTCCTAGGTTGCTAAAGGAATTGAAATGACCTTGCTATTCAAATCCATCTCACTATTTACTTATAAAGGTGGACAAATCAAAGATATTTCAGGGGTCGTCTGCTAGCCTGGTCTAGGCTTCGAGCCTCGGGCGCTCGAGATCGCCGGTTCAAATCCGGCCGACCCCACCATTTTTGAAATATGTTTATGCGCATCACAGCATAGGTCAGATTTCTTCTTAGCATGAGTCTACTTGGAGAGAGTAAACCTTATGTGCTCAATTCTATCCGCAGTACAAAGCTTTGCAAAAATACAAGGATAATTGATGGAAATTGGGCTATAATTTGATCTACTCGGGCTTTGGAAGCGTGGAGAGGGCATGTCTGATATAGTTGAAGATTCTGCGCGTGGTGTATTCTTCCTTTTCACTGGGAATGCTTTACAGGTTGTTGTATTGGCTGTGTACTCTATAGTTGTTGCAAGGCTCTTAGGAGCTAACGGATTTGGCCTGTATAGTCTCTCTTTTGTGATACCGTCAATCCTTGCAGGCTTTGTAGACCTTGGTGTAAGCCAATCAATAACGAGGTTCTCAGCTAAGCTAAAATCGGAGGGTAAAAATCAGCTTGCAGCAAATGTACTGAAGGCTGGATTCATTTTTGAGCTTATGGTAGGTGCAGCTATGTCTGTAGTATGCTTTATCTTCTCAAATACATTCGCAACCTACATCCTAAAGAGACCAGAGATAGGCTTACTAATCAAGCTTGCATCACCTCTAATCCTCCTTCAAACTGTTTCCACAGCTATGAACTCTGCCTTCATAGGCCTTGATAAGACACAAGGCAGCGCAGTAATAATGAATACACAAGCTATAGTGAAAACAATCCTAGCGCCTATACTCATAGTCTTTGGCTTTGGTATCTTTGGGGCTGTGGCAGGCCACGTTATGGGCCAAATTATTGCTGTGGTTGCAGGAAGTTTAATCCTCTACAAATATTATAAAGGATTGGGAAAATCCTTCAATGCTAATTTCTTAGTTGACCTTAAAACTATGCTAAGTTATGGCTTCCCTTTATATCTCTCAGCCCTGCTTGGTCTCATTTTAACTCAGTCTCAAAATATCATTTTGGCTTTTTTCGTTTCAAATGTTGAGATTGGAAACTTTAGTGTTGCTGTCAATCTATCTTCAATAGTGAACCTTCTAGTCTTCCCGCTAGGAGCTTTATTTGCAACTTTCTCCAAGGTCAATCCTAATAGCGATGAGCTTAAAAAATTCTTCAAGCTATCTGTCAAATATACTGCTTTGCTTGTCATTCCAGCAGCTGTAATTGTTGCTACTCTTTCAAAAGACTTGGTGTACACATTCTACGGTCGGGGTTTCAGTCTTGCTCCTGCCTTTCTTTCTTTTTATGTCTTAACATTCCTTTATAGCGGGGCAGGTTCAATTGTTTTAGGTTATTTGTTACTTGGTGTAGGGGAAACAAGAATTATCTTCAAATCTGCAATAGTTAACTTGCTAATTTTCCTTCCACTTGCTTCACTACTTACAATGGTTTATGGGGTGTTGGGCTTAATTGTTGCTTCTTTAGTATCTGGGGGTATCTCTCTAGCTTACAGCTTACATCTTACAATTAAAAAGACAAAGATTGAAATTGATTATAATTCTTCCATAAGGATATGTTTTGCATCGCTTTTATCTACTATTCCAGTATTTGCATTCCTCTATGTATCGCCTTTCAGCAGTCTCTTTAACCTTGCAATCAGTGGCTCTCTATTTCTATCAGCATATCTTACAATCATACCTTTTGTTGGCGCTATCACTAAAACCGATTTAGAGATTCTTGTGCAAGTATTTAGCAAGCTCAGGGTTGTCTGGCCACTAATTAAGCCAGTTTTTGCATACGAAGCTAAACTTATTTCAGCATATAACTGGAAGTGAAAGTACGTTGAACCAGCCCACACTGATTACAGGAGGTGCAGGCTTCATTGGTAGCAACCTTGCCGATGCCATCATAGCTAACGTGCCAAGCCTTAGAGTAATTGATAACCTCAGTAGCGGGAGTTTGGAAAATCTTAAACAACTTTCAAGACTCCAGAACTTCACATTTGTTAGAGGCGACCTTCTAAATGCTGGAGATGCTTTAAGGGCCATAAATGGTTGTGAAATCTTGTATCATTTAGCAGCCAACCCGGAGGTAAGAGTAAGCGCAATAAACCCAAAGATACACTTTGTTGGAGGCTGTTAGAAAGGCTGGAAGTGTTAAAACATTTGTCTTCACATCCTCCTCCACAGTTTACGGAGATGCTTCTAGGATTCCCACTCCTGAAGATTATGCACCTCTGAAACCTATCTCTGTATACGGCTCTACTAAGCTAGCATGCGAGGCAATGGTAAGTGCTTATGCACATACGTATGGCTTCAACGCAGTCATTTACCGTTTGGCAAATATAGTTGGACCGAGAGCTAGACATGGTGTAATTTATGACTTCATCTTGAAGCTCAGGAAAAACAAAAACCAGCTTGAAATACTTGGCGACGGAAAGCAAACAAAATCATACTTGCATGTTAATGATTGCATCCAAGCTATGCTTTTAGGTGTAGAAAAGGCTAGAGAGAGGGTTGAAGTATTTAACATAGGGTCAGAGAACCAAGTAAATGTACAAACTATAGCCAAAATAATAGCTGAGGAGATGGGCTTTAAGGTTAAGCTCACTTACACTGGGGGTGTGGACGGAGGCAGGGGGTGGGTAGGGGATGTGAAGAATATGCTCCTAGATATAGGCAAGCTAAAATCACTTGGATGGAAACCAAGATTTAACAGTGAGCAGGCTATTAGGGCTGCTACTAAAGCTATCTTGAGAGAAATATATTAAAAGATTGAGAATTTCTAAAACGATATTCATTTAAATTTTGTTTAAGATTTATTAATCTATCTGCAGAGAGGGTTTTGATGTTTAGCCAAGGAGAGTTAGCACTCATAAGGCTGAAGGCACTGAGGCGAGGTATCTGGCATAGGGTTCTAAACCGGGGCGAACGGAGTCTGATCACACTTACAATCAGGCTTGTCAACGTTGTCAAAAGCGAAAGGTTGGTTAATGTTCTATCAAAGCTAGTCAACAAGCTAAGGGAAGCAATGAAGAGCCTCGAGGAGAAGGCAAGAGAGGTTGGGCGTCTGCTGGCTAAGAGATTTGCCGAAGTAGCTCAAGCCTGGGGGCATCCTGGAGCGAAGAACTGGGCGAAAGATGAATCATACGCAACTTTTTTGGGCTTATGGGTCTTAGGTTGGCCGTCTTGAGTGTGAGTAAATATTGGAATCTATAGCCCAGTCGAATAACGTAAAACACAACACTTACAATAATTTAGCAAGAGAGCTCCAGCCTTTAGTTAGGAGGATCAAAAAAGGAAGGTTTCGCTTAATTAGAGGTTATGTTTAAAAAGGAAGTAGGGGAAAGAGTGTGGAGATTTGGCCAGTAAAGACCAGTTAATTGGTTTGGGAATTCTTCTTGGAAGCGTTGCTGGAATAGTCATTTACTTCTACCTAGTATTTCTTTCACTTTGGAGCATCTTGATAATTCAGTTAACGGCTTTTGTGGCTGTGGCTGTGGTTCTGGCAATTCTTGCGTGGATAGGGTATACACTTGCAACAACACCCCCACCGGCGCCTATCGAAGAATTAGAGAAAGAACTTAAAGTGGAAGGGCAAGAGACTGGAAAGGAAGAGGGAAAGGCAGATGTATAAATCGATAGCTATGAGACAAGGATTTGTATAACATTCTAAACAAACTTAGAGAAGCATACGGATTCAGAGACGTTAGATTTGCAGTTCTTTCAGGGAGCTACTCCATCTTTGATGCTCTATCTAGCAATTTACATGAGAGTCCTGGAAAAGAAACTTTTCCAAGAGCTGAATGAAAAGTATCCCGAGACAAGAATGTGGCATCCCGACGAATTGCTTCTGGAAAAAATACAGCCTTGCTCAAAGGCTTAAACATCTGAAAGAAAGAAGTTACAGGCTAGCCATGAACGACTTCAACTGAGCTTTGTTGAGATACTAGGAGGAGGGACTCTAAATAAAAGACAAACATGCTCTTGTGACAGGCGGTGCAGGCTTCATTGGGTGTCACTTGGTTAATAAGCTAGCTACGGAGGGTTTTGAAGTAACAGTTCTCGATAACTTGTCAAGCGGTAAGATGGAAAACATAACACAGTATGCACAGAATGAAAGGCTTCG
>CADDZR010000002.1 GCA_902812495.1 archaeon
GTTACGTTTGCAACAGAACCTCCCTGCAGAGATACTTGAACGTTGACAGAGCCTGTGATATTTGCACCCTGTGTCGGGTTGAAGAATGTCAGGGAGACTGGTTGGGGAGATATAGATGCAACAGATGAATACTTCGATGATAGAGTGCTTCCTGTAAGAGAGATGCCTTCAACCATCGAGTTCAGGAGATTTATCTTGCTGTTCTGGGCCACTATGGAACCTCCTGTACTCCCCACTAGGTTGAGGGTTGCACCATTAACAATCAAAGTTCCGTTTATTGTAGATGATTGGATTGTAACACTGCCTCCCTGGATTGTGTTTGTTCCGAGGAAAAAGTCATTCGAGAGCACACCCTTCGATATCATTATTTTGTCATTGGAAAATGCAATGCCAGAAGTCTGTTCGAAAGAGGTTAACGTCTTGCCTGAGATAAACAAGTAGGGCATTATGAAGAACCTCTTCTGCATAGATGACGATACATCAAGGGCGTAGCCGTCAAAGGAGAGCCCTGTAACAAATACATCGTATGGCCCCGAGACCTGCTGTGTCCTTGAAAGTATTGGTGATATCGAGGAAAGGTCGTAAATACTTGGAAGGGTTACATTTCCAACCCAGAGACCGCTCTTTGGGTCATAGCTCAGTGTTACCAAGGAGCTTGCTACATAGTAATCATGGTTCACGAAGGTGAAGACAGATTCCAGATTTCTTGGATATATGAATGCGTTAAATAGTCCATTCAAAACGTTTGTTCCGTTTGGATATGTTATTTTAGCTCTAACCTGAATATTTTGTCCCATGAAAGTAACTGTGGGTGAGACAGAGAGACTGCTCTTGAGAGTTGAGGAAGTTACATATACCTGCCCAAAGAATGAACCGTACACCGTAGTACCAAGTGTTGTTGAATTGAAAGAAGCGTGCAACATGACAGTGTAAAGGCCTGAAGGTATTCCTGCTGGTATTGTTAGGTAACCGTTTAGAATTACAGGCCTTACCTCGCATATTCTTGCAGCCTCCTTACATGACGTAGATATTAGATGTGTTGTGGCTACTGTTTGGCCAGCGGGATTCACTAGGCTTGCGGAGACGTTAGAGGAAGTGGCTATGTCAATAGATAAAGGATTGCCCGTCTCTAATGACGGAAGGAAAGCAATGTTAAGGGGTGCGATTGGAGACGCAGCAATAAAAAGTGACTGACCCTCAGCAACAACACCTGGCTCTGCAACAACTTGGGGATACATCCTTGTATTTTGCAGGTCTATCCCGATCATTATCGGGTTATAGCCGAATATACCTCCTCCTAGGACTATTGTTGCAGGACCTTCTGGTACGCTCCCTTTGATAACGTTGAAGTAAAGTCCGCTTACAGGCACCATGGGATAGTTTGCTTCAAAGCTGTATTTGTTTTCTAGTATGTTGTAGGAGTAGAGAGAAAAGCTCGGTGAGCTCACAGTAACAGGCTTATCAAAGAGGTCTGTTGCATTGACAATTACCCTTATCCCAGGCAAGGTAGAATAAGGTGCTGTGGCTATTGGAGAAACAAACGTTCCGAAGTAGCCTGTGAATGTCTCTGCAAAGCCAGAACCTGATAAGCCGCCACTTGAACCATTGACATTAACAAAGGTTATACCTGATTCACTTCCTACTGTATATGTGCCGACCCATAATCCAAGCGAAGAAGCGTATGCCAGGAGTATCTTTTGAGAATAACCAGCAAGTGTCTCGATATTGGCTGTAAACTGTCCCGTTGTAACAGAAGTATTTCCCTTTTGAACTTTCGCGAATATCCTGATTATCTGGTTTGAGGTGTATTCATATTGCCGACCAAATGTTGCGTTGCGAAGGAATACAGTTATACTGAGGCGTGATGCAGTTGGCAGAGGTAGGGAAACCATCTCGCCTAAGTTTGGAGCACCCCAGCCAGTAACCAAATTGTATTCTGAACTTGCGACCCAGGGCACTATATAACCAAAGTCTACTTTTGTGAATGCTTTCTTGGAAGCAACAGGATCCTGACCAAAAGCATAGAGTGTTGGATTAATGAGACCAAGCCTACTTCCAGCATGCTGAGCCCAAATTGCAACAAGACCTGCAAGAAGTGGCGAAGCTTCACTTGTGCCTCCGGAAATCTCTACGTTGCCTGCAATTACAATAAAGCTGCCTGGATAAACACTTGCTTGGAGTGCTATATCAGGATTGAGTCTGCCATTTGGATAAGTCGCAGGACTTGGAATATTCTGCTGATACCAGGGCTTCGGCTCAATGATGCTCACACCACCTCCTCCGCCACCTGCATTGACAAAGAAAGGAACGTAGACCAGGTTAGACCAAGCTGTCTGCTTTATTGTGTATCCAGAAGTGCCATTTGAGATGTATGTTGTTGTACCCCCAACAGAAGTCACATAAGGCGAGCTCGACGGATAGATAAGGTTGCCTTCAGGACCTGCGCTATATCCGCTTCCGCCAGCATCCCCCGACGAAGCCAGGAATGTTATACCCTCAAGCGAACCGAGAGCATAATATCTATCCACGAGATACGCGTTGAAGAAAAATGAAAGAGCGTCAAACTGATTAAATAAGTTCTCTGGTATACCAAAACTTTGGGAAAGTGTTGTTACATTTGCCTTGTCGCTATCTATAAACGCTATGGCATCTGCGAGTGTAAGTGCACCATTTGCAACATAAAGCGTTATATCTGCACCCGGTGCCATTGCGTTTGCTGATTCAACATCTAGTGCTATCTCTCCATCCCATCCTGTCTCGACACCGAGGTTGGGATCGTAAGCACCTATTGGTACAATCTTGAAGCTATGAGGAGGCTGTATCCCAAAGATGCTGTCGAACTGTTTCAGGTCTTGCGTAACTGTTGGAGAGCCGTAGAAATCAAGTATGCCCACGTTGAAACCTCTGCCGTCAAGCCCCTTCTGGAGTAATGTGGTTGTGTTGTACGCATATCTCAGTAGTTTCATTGAGTAGCCAGATAGAGTAAAAGTGACATTTCCTGAGTTAACTGTTCCTTGCTGGAGATTCTTCATTCTGAGTATGTTTGGCTTTAGAAATAGAGAAGTAGCGTTGCTTGAATAAAGCGTAACACCCTGTATCTTGCTTGTACCTACGCCGTAGTAAAATCTTGCAGTACCGTTTGTATAGAGCCTCTCCTCAAGACCAAGGTAGTTCTTAACTTGTTCAGAAGTTCCTTGAACAACAATTATGGAGTCTGATCCATTCATAACAACTTTTAGACCTGTTGACTTGATGTAAGACATCACCCTTGCAAACTCGTCTTCAGGTAGGAACATGCTCTTAATTTGGTCGTAAGTTAAGAAGTGCCTGTACATTGGGGAGGTGGGATCAGAGATCTGTTGAACAAGCGAATCCATCAGTTCTACGTTCTTGAGAGGTATTGCGATGCTTACAGTAACTATAGCATCCGAGGGCATTAAACCAGACTGCCTGAAGCGACTAAAGTTTGGTACCGGTATATTTTGATAGGATGTTTGAACTTTTGAAAAAGAGCTTTCAAATGCAAGCGATACAGGAGGAAGGAGAAGTGCTATAGCTATGACCACACTTATAATTTTTCTTGACATGTATCAACCCTTGAGAAAAAATTACTTAATAACTTTTTCAAGACACACTCTTCATGTCTTAACAAGCAATAGGGTAATTCGCAAATTGTTAATTAATACAGTAATGGGCGGTTGAGTGGGAAGATGACAATATACAGGGAACCAAGAACAGCGACGCACCCCTTTGAGTACGTGTTGATAGGTATCATAATTGGGGCTGGTGTTGCATTTGCAGTTACCTATTATGGAGCCCCATCAAAGACAGTTACAAGTTACTTCACTGTATCCTACACCACAACACAAACTTTTGTTTCGACTGTAACTCAAGGAACAACAAGCATAAATGCAATAAAGAACCCTTCCTTTGTTGTTACAGGAATTAACTTGACTGTTGGAAGGGACTCAGCTGCTTTTTTAATAATTATCCAAAATTCTGGAAACCAGCCCATAGTCTCACTTTCAGCCTACATAAACGTCTCAAAACCTTACAACGTCAGCTTCACAAGGACAATAAACGGCTCAACACCTCTAAATCCTGGCGAGGGTGTTATAGGTAACGTGCAAATACCTTCAGCTTTAGTTACATCCTCCAGAGCATACCCTGTTATTGTCATTGCTTTCTTTGCCGACGGTAGCGAGCAAATACAAAGGTACAACGTACTAGCCTCGTAACAAACAATATCGCTATATACCCATCTTAAAAGTACCAAGATAAAAGATGTCATCTATAGTCTCAAGGAAGTTTTCAGAGGAGCTTGGTTTCCTGCTCGGGAGATCTGTTTCTATCGAAACAAAGGAAGGCAAGCAATATTCAGGTATACTAGCTGCTATAGATGAGAGGCTGAATGTTGTTCTCGAGAAGGTTGCAGGTGCAGGTGAGGGTGTTCATAAGCTTGTAATAAATGGGGATAATGTTAAAGAGATAAAGCTGATGGAGAAACCTTTTGATCTAAGAGGGCTTGCAGAGAGGCTTAACAGGGTCTTCCCAGATCTGGTCAGGGTTAGGGAAGATATTGGAGCAATAATAGTAATGGACAAAATAAAGGTTACAGAAAAAGGTGTAGTTGAAGGATCGGGACTTGCTGCAGAGAGAGTAAAAGCAATATTTGATGAGTTTGTGAGAGAAACAAGGAAGAGTTAAATGGATTTTGAAGTCCTAGAGACGGACCTGCTGGGAAGGATAGGCAGGCTTGAGGTTAAAGGTAAGAGTATCGAGACGCCTTACTTGTTTCCTGTCGTTCATCCAATAAAGCAACAGGTTAGCACTAAGAAAATAAGGGAAATTGGATTTAACGGAGTGATGACAAACTCATACATAGCATACAGAAGGGCAAGGAATGAGTCTGTGGAAAGGGGGATACATGATTTAATTGGATTTGACGGCCTTGTCATGACAGATTCAGGAGGATATCAGGTTCTGGAGTACGGAGAGGTAGAAATTTCGTACAGGGAAATAGCCGACTTCCAGGCAAAGATAGGAACCGACATTGCTGTAACATTAGACAAGCCTACCGGTGACACATTATCAAGGAAGAGAGCAGCCGAAACTGTTAGGAAGAGCCTTGTGGATGCAATAAAGACAAAAAAAGAGTTTAGTGGATGCGGAACAGAATGGGTTGGACCTGTCCAGGGCGGGCTCTTCCCTGACCTCCTAAGGAAGTCGGCAACTGAGCTTGTAAAGGCGGGTTTCAGATTCCTTGCACTTGGGAGTCCTGTCCAGATAATGGAGAACTACAGATTTTCAGAGCTGGTTAGAATGATTTCGGAAGTGAGAAACGCAATTCCTTTTTCGATACCCCTTCACCTATTTGGAGCAGGCCATCCGCTTACAATTGCACTCGCAGTAGCTCTTGGATGCGATACCTTTGACTCAGCAAGCTACATTCTCTTTGCAAGGCAGGGAAGGTACATGACAGAGAGTACTGTTCTATCTATAGAGAACATGGAATATTTACCTTGCAGCTGCGAAGTCTGCATTAAGAGAAGCATTTCTGAAATTAGGGAGATGGAAAGGCAGGAAAGGACATCTCTAGTTGCACTTCACAACCTGTATATTCTTAGAAACGAGCTGCTTAGGACAAAGCAAGCAATAGCCGAAGGGAGGCTCTGGGACCTGTTACATGAGAGGGCATCATCCCACCCGAGTCTAATGGATGCTTTCATTTCAGTTGCACTTGGAGCATCTTCGATGGTTGATACAACCCGTGTCGTCAAACAGAGAGGCCTTTTCATTAGAAGTTCTATAGACTTTCTTAGGCCAGAGATACAATCTTCAAGAAAGATGCTCGAGAGATGTATGAGGGTTGATATGAAGGATGCGGTAATTGTTCCAGACGAAGCTACTATGCCGCTTCCACGTTCTATTTATTCACAGCTATCCAAAAAGTTTGATGTGTACAGAATGCATCAGTGCCTTGGCGCATATCCTGCTGAACTAGAGTTCACATACCCTTTTACACAAACAGTTGCAGCTTCATCCTACTTTGACATGGAGTTCGTTCTTTCTGAGGCAAGAAAGCTAGTTGGCATGGGTTACTCAAACGTATTCCTCCTAGAGAGAAAGGGCAAGGAGTACGTTAAGAAAAGGCTCACGAGTAAACAGGACTTGAAGGTCTTTTCTCCTTCTGCTCTAGTTCCCTGACCTCGCTCTCGAGCTCCTCTGCGCCCTTAATTAGAGGTGAGACATCTACTGTGAAACCGTACCTTCTTGAAAGAAATTCTACTGCATTTGCAGCTGCCCTTGGATCTATCCTCTCCGTGCTCGAGTAGGCTAGAACAGCGAAGGCTGGGAAATTTTTCATCTCAAAGAAGTTAAGGAGTGTTGCAACAGGACCAACAATCATCCTATCATCCTCGAGAAGAGGTTCTTCATTCATCTTTTTTGCCATGATCATCGCAGACGTCATAGCAACCCTGTACTTTGTATCATCTGTTCTAAGCGACTCGTCAAGTCCCCCTACCAAAGCAACCTCTTCTACTCCAGAGTTAATTACCCACGCTGCGAAAGACCTGTAGAATTCGTTTTCCTTCTCCCTCGAAGGAAGTATCTCCGACTTAAATAATGATAGCCTTCCAGCAAGATAAATCTCGTATGGTGTAGATATTTTGCCGGAAGAGAGTGATGATATTGCTGGTGCGTGTTCGTAATCTATAAAGCAGAGCCTCTCGGCCTTAAGCTCCCTTATCAGGAACCTGACAGTCCAGTAGCCTGTGGCACCTATGCCGTGAAACCCAGCCACAAGAACCTTTCCATCAAGTCTTGTATCCTCAGGTATAACCTTCAACGTTTCCTACCTACATTTAGAGGGGATAAAACAGTATCTATGGCAAAAGGGAAAAGTTTAAACGTGTTGCAACAGCATAAAACATGTAGCGATTTATGGAAGTTAAGATACTTGGGGCGGCAAGACAGGTTGGCCGCTCTGCTATTTTAGTAAGTCACAACGGAACAAGGGTCCTGCTTGATTACGGGGCTCTTACAACGAGGATCCCAGGGTTCCCTATGCACGTTCAACCTAGGGAGGTGAGCGGAATAGTACTTAGCCATGCACATCTAGATCACTCTGGAGCCCTACCAATATACTTCCTCAGGAAAAAGATAAAACTTCACTGTACTCCTGTGACATCTGAACTTTCAAACATACTCATACAGGATTTCATAAAGATATCAGGCCAGTACCTTCCCTTCGAGTATGTTGACCTTCTCTCAATGAACTCCAGCACTGTTTTCCATGACTACGGAGAAGGCTTCGAGATAGGAAGTATGAGGATAACACTCTACGATGCTGGACACATACCAGGATCATCTATAATTGCTGTTGAAGCTGGGTCAAGGAGGCTGATATACACTGGAGACATAAACTCAGAGGAGACAAACCTTCTCAAACCAGCGGATAGCAGCGTTGGTGAGGCAGATGTAGTTGTTACAGAGAGCACGTACGCGACATCGGATCATCCAGAGAGATTGAAGGTTGAGAAGGAATTTACTGAGTTTGCGAGAAGTGTTGTTGAGAGGGGCGGTGTTCTACTCGTTCCAGCATTCTCTGTGGGAAGGGCACAGGAGATAGCAATGACACTGTACAAGAATGGTTTCAGGTATCCAATTGCAATGGACGGGATGGCACTGAAGGTAAACAATGTGCTATTAAGATATCAGGAGTATCTGAGAGATCCCGAACTGCTTAGGAAGACGATCGAGAACCTGGAAGAAGTTTCAGGGTGGAGCCAGAGAAGGAAGATAGTTAAAAGGCCTGGGGTAATAATTTCGCCAGCGGGTATGCTTGTTGGTGGTGCCTCAATATTTTACAACGAAAGGATATCCATGGAAGAGAAGAACGGAATTGCGATAGTAAGCTTCCAAGTACCAGGAACGCCGGGAAGGACACTTCTTGAGAAAGGTCTTACAGTACACAACGGGAAGACAGCCAAGGTCAAGGCAGAGCTTAGAAGGTTTGATTTTTCTTCTCATAGTGGGAGAAGTAGGCTTATATCGATGCTCAAATCGATAAAAGGAAACCCAACTTACATTACCGTGCACGGGGATGAGGAGGCATGTGTCTCGCTTGCTGACCAGCTCAAAACAGATATAGGAGCGTATGCAGTTGCAGCAACTCAAGGGCAAGAACTCTCAATATGAGTGAATCAAGGAAGATAAGCACAAAAAGCACACTCTACGCAATATCTTTCATAGCAGCAATACAGCTCTTCTCGTTATACATAACCTTTCAAAACAAGCCTGTTTATGTGGAGGCTGGCTACAGTTATGCTCCTGCAGGCCCATCTTCCCAGGGGTCGTTTGTGAACGTTCTCCTTCTCTTGCTAACGGTTTTTTCAGCAACTATGGTTCTTGGATGGTTGATCAGGAAAAGGAAGACAACAACTTTCAGGATGCTCATATTTACAAGCCTTGCTTTCTCTTGCTTTGTCCTTACACTGATAACGTTAGATAGTATGCTCTCAAAGTTCAGCTTTTACTCTGAATCTTTCTTTCCGTACGAGGTTGTTGCGTCATTGACCCCAGTATTTTTAATAGGGTATGCAATATTCAAAAGTCGCTCGAGCAAGCTTCTTGGAGTGCTCCTAGGCTTTATTTCAGGCGAGGTTGGAAGTTTTTTCGCTTCCACGCTCCCACTCTTAACAGCACTCCTTCTTCCCGCAGCGTTTGCTGTATACGATATCTATGCTGTCTTTAGAGGACCTTTGAAACAGCTTATTTCAGCTGCACCGGGGTCAGCCCTCGAAGGTGTTTCTGTTAAGGTAGGTGACTTTACAATAGGGCTTGGGGATAATGTATTCTACGCAATGCTTCCTTCTCTTGCCCTCTTTTATTCTAAGCTCGTTTACGCTCTTGTAACGATGGTTGCGGTAGATGCTGGTGTATTGATAACACTTTCACTTCTTTCCAAGAGGAGGATACTCCCTGGCCTTCCTATACCCGTTTTCCTAGGTTTACTTGTTCTTCTTTCCTCTAGAATTCTCTAACTTCTCCCTTTAGTGTCTTGAGTAGCTTTTCCATCTCTTCTTCCTTCATCTTTATTGTGTATAGCATGCGCTTTGTTCTTATCTTCAGCTTGCTATTTTCACCCCTTCTGACAGCTACAAAATAAACTGCTTTCTCCTTCAATTTATCAAACTCCTCCAGGCCAACCTCTCTCGGCATATTCTTTGCTTAAAGAGTAAGTAGATTTAAGGCTACTGAAAACATAGATTTAATAATAGCTTCGTTTAAGCTAGATCAGCGGATTCTCCGAAGACGCTAGGAAGTGAAAAAGACGAGTTTCGGACGTGGATACAACCGTGGCCAAGGAGGCTTCAAGTCGTTCAAACCAAAGCCTGTGGAAGTAGGAAAGGAATACGACGTAACAATAACAGAGGTAAGCAGAAGAGGCGACGGTATAGCAAAGGTAGAAGGCTTTGTTATATTCGTTGCTGGTTCCAAGCAGGGACAGCAGGCAAGAATAAAGATAACACAGGTAAGTAACAGGTTTGCGACTGCAACACTAGTGGAGCCCTCCCAGAGCACGGAAACTAAAGAGTAAAGATTCCGACCGGAATCTATGAGGACTGCGGCCTCAAAGGCCGCTTCATCTGTTTTTGTTTTTCCAGTTCCTTGATCTTTCTGTCAGATAAACTAAAAAAGCAGAGATAGTTTATAGGAAAGCGACGTAGGAGATGGTACTTTACGCAAGGGACATAGTCGAGAAGGACTTTATTGTCTTGAATGGAAAGACAAGTGTATTCGATGCCGCTGTTAAGATGAGGGATGCAAGGCATGGATACGTAATAGTTGGTTCAGCTGATAAACCGGAAGGTATTGTGACAGAGTGGGATATTATCTCGAAAGTTGTTGCAGAGAACAAGAATCCTGTAGAGGTAAAACTTGAGGACATAATGACAAGGGAGCTTGTAAGTGTCGATGCTGGAGAGGGTATAGCAAGGCTTTCTAAGATAATGGCAGAAAAGGGTATCAGGAGGATACTTGTTACAGAAAACGGTAAGCTGATAGGTATTATCTCAGCAAGAACTGTTCTCGCAAAGCTTGAGGACTACGTCGACAAGATATCCTACCAGATAAGCAGGCTACAGGCTCCGTGGTTCTAAAAATGGTATTCAGAGTCTTTGTTGACGGGCTAGCGGAGCCTAAAAATCCGGGTATTGGAACCTACGGCTTTGTGATTTACAGGGACGGAAAGAAGTTTGAAGAGGGAAGAGGTATTGCGGGAAAAATGGTAACAAACAACTACGCAGAATACGTGGCACTTGTTGAGGCTCTGAACAGGATATCAAACAATAAGGATGAGGAGGTTCTTGTTTTTTCGGATTCCAAGCTTCTAGTAAGCCAGATGAGAGGCGAATGGAAGTCTAGGAGAGGAATGTACAAAGCAAAGCTAGAGGAAGCTAGGAATATTGCATCAAAGTTCAAAAAAATAGAGTTTATCTGGATACCAAGGGAAAGGAACAAAGAGGCAGACAAGCTTTCTAGGGAAGCGTACAGCGAATACCTAAGACTTGGTTGATAGGTATTCCAGAAGAGCAGTCGCGTTGTTGTACCTTGTTTCAGCTGTTCCAAATAGAAGTGTTACAGTTCCGTACTTTCTTTCAGCCTCTCTTATTGCCTCCAGGAGTTCAACCTTTGACTCCAGCTCACTGTAGTATCTTTTCTTGAACTCTTCCCATTTTGTTGGATCGTGCGAGAACCATTTTCTAAGTTCTTTTGTAGGCGCTATATCCTTTAGCCAGAGGTCTACCTTTGCCCTTTGCTTTGAGATACCACGAGGCCAGAGCCTATCAACAAGTATCCTGAAACCGTCCTCCTTTTCTTCCCTATCGTAGATTCTCTTTACCTTTATCATTTCAGCTTCTCAACTAACTTCATCATTTCATTATAATGATGCTCAATTATCTCCCTTCCTTCATTTCCCATCATTTTCTCAGCATTTGCCTTGCATTGCTGTATTGCACTAATTATTCCCTCCTTTGTTGGGTTGTCGAAGCTAACACCACAGCTAGAAAAAATAGTCTTTACGAAGTTTATAACCTGCTCCCTTAGCTGTGAGTCCGAGACTTTCTGATTCAGAAGCCTTGCGAACTCCTTGTTTGCGCTTTCAAAGCAGAGTAGAAGCTGGTCCCTTACAAACTGGGGTGTTACCTTATCGTCTGGAACTTCGGGTGCCTTGTATGTCATGGTCTGTGAACTCATAACATATGTTATAAAAAGTTTCCTATGATTTAACGAACTTTAAGGTTCCGGCTGGAAGCATAATCGAGATATACAGACCATCTCACAACATGTTAAATTAAAGAACGCCATGGGCCGGGGCGGATTTGAACCGCCGGCCTTCGCTGTGTGAGAGCTTAACGGCCTATGGCTGACGTCCTGAACCAGGCTAGACGACCGGCCCAGTCCATCCCCATATTGCACATCCTTATAGAAAATACGACTTACTTCTTGAGCCCAACGGACCTGTTCTTGAGCCTGAGGTCAGAGGCCCTGCATTTCCTGCACCTTTCAGCAGTTAAAGCATTCCTGGCTCCACATCTGAGGCATATCTTGAGAAATAGCCTCCTCTTCTGTGCTATCTGTTTCTTTGTTGCGTCTGTTATGGGCAAGGCTTTTGTATCTTCACATGAGGTGGTTTTTAACCTATCGCTCTTGAGACAAGCGAAGGTATTTCAGAGGGTGTTTTTGCAACCAGTGCCCCTGCATCCTCAAGTGCTTTTATCTTCGATTCCGCTGTTCCGTAGCTTCCGTATATTATAGCACCTGCATGCCCCATCTTCTTCTCCTTTGGAGCATGCCTCCCAGCTATGTAAGCAACAACTGGCTTCTCGAATCTTGTCTCTGATATGTAGCTTGCAGTCCTTTCCTCGGCATCACCTCCTATCTCGCCAACGAGCACAACAGCCTTTGTTGTTTGATCGTTTCTAACAAGCTCGATACATTCCTGGAGTGTCGTGCAGTTTATTGGGTCTCCTCCTATCCCAAGCGCTAGGGATTGACCAAAGCCTGAGCTTGTAAGCTGGTAGGCAACCTCATACATTAGTGTTCCGCTTCTTGAGAATATTGCTATATCCCCCGGAGAGAAAGAGGATGCAGGCATTATTCCAAGCTTCAGCTTTCTCGAAGGAACAATTAGGCCTGGTGTGTTTGGACCGATTACAGATGCACCTTTTTTCCTTGCTATATCAAGAATTGTTAACGTATCTCTAATGGGTATGTGTTCTGTTATGGCAACAAGGAGCTTTATACCAGAATCGATTGCTTCCTTTGCAGCCGAAAGGAAGTTGGGTGCGGGTACAAATAGTACTGATGACCTGCTCCCGCTTTTTTCAACCGCCTCCCTAACTGTGTTGTAAACAGGTACTCCCTCGACATTCATCCCCCCCTTTCCAGGCGTGACTCCGGCGGCTATCTTAGTCCCGTACTGGAGCATGAGCCTAGTGTGGAGACTACCGTACCTTCCAGTTATGCCCTGAACTATTATAGGCTCTTCACTTTCTGGTATTATCATTCTCCACTCACCACTGCCCTGACAGCATCTGTTGCTGTGCTGTAAAGCTTGACATCCGTTCCTTCTAGTATTTTCCTTGCTTCTTCTTCCTCTGCACCGCTTATCCTAGCATAAACAGGCTTCAGATTAACACGTTTTGAGACAGAGAGTATGCCTTCTGCAACGTCAGTTGTCCTGGTTATGCCGCCAAATATGTTAACAAGTATCCTCTCTGCGTTTGGAAGCCTGTTTACAAGCATGATCGCAGACTCAACCCTTTCCCTCTGTGCACCGCCTCCAAGGTCAAGGAAGCATGCAGGAGAGCCACCTGCATCTGAAACGAGGTCAAGTGTCGAGAGAACAAGACCCGCTCCATTGCCTACAACCGCTATGTTCCCTTCCAGCCTGACAAATGCGAATCCCTGCCTTGATGCCTCTCCTTCAAACTCGTCCTCCGGATGCAACTTGGAGAACTCTGGGTGCCTGAAAAGAGCATTGTCGTCTATGCTAATCTTGGCATCAAGAGCAATGAATTCTCCGTCTGCCATGCACATTGGATTTATCTCTGCAAGCTCGCATTCCTTTTCCCTTTGCATCCTTTCAAGCTTCATGATGATAGTCTCTATCTTCTCTGCCTCTCCTCTACTCTCCGAAAGGAAGAGGGCTACCTCTCTGGCTGTTTCCCTATCGATACCCTCAACTTGTATATTCCTAACTATTTTCTTTGTAAGGGACTCGACATCGATTCCTCCTTCAGGCGATGCTATCACTGCGAATGACCTCTCCCCCCTGTCGAGTGTTATAGAGATGTAGTATTCCTTCTGATGCGGAACCGCCTTCTCAACCAGAACACCAGTAGGTCTTTCCCCTGATATGGTAAGCGAGAGTATTCTTGAGGTCTCTCTGAAGAGTTCCCCTTCATCTCTTACAATTGAGATTCCTCCTGCCTTTCCTCTCCCTCCTGCAAGAACCTGTGCCTTCACTGCAACAGGATAACCTATCTTTGAAGCAGCATCAAGTGCCTCTCTCTCGTTTCTTGCAAATAAGGAAGGAGGAACAGGTATTCCGTATTCTTTCATTAGTGCTTTTGCCTGGTACTCGAAAAGTTTCACAGAGAACCTCCTCTTTGGTGTATGAATAAACCTAACTAAGTTTTTAAGGTGAGGAACTAAACAGTAAATATAAATAGTGGTCTGGGACAAAGAGCTAAACCATGGCTACATCAGCGAATACACAGCAAAGAGACCCGAACACTGTGTTAGTAGGCAAGAAGCCTGTAATGAACTATGTTCTTGCCTGCCTAACATTGCTCCAGAATGGAAACTCTGGTGTGACAATAAAGGCACGCGGGAGAGCAATATCAAAGGCAGTCGACGTGGCTCAGATACTCACAAAGAGGTTCGCAACAGACGTTACAGTAAAGAAGATATCCATAGACACAGAGCAGGTCAAGAGCCCAGAAACAGGAACGACAAGCAACGTCTCATCCATAGAGATAAAGCTAGAGAAGTAAAACCGCGTAGCCTGTTTATTTTTTATTTTTAAAAGCGAAAAAATCTTATTTGGGTACGGGAAAGGTTATGCTATATCTTGCCCTTAAAAATACCGATATGCAATTTTGACGCTAAAACAGGGATACTTTGCACGAGATGTGAGCAGAAATTAAAGTCTGGGCAGATAACAGAAGCAGACGTCTCTGTTTCAAGGGCCCTTGTTCAGCTTGCCGAGACAAATCAGGAGCTTAACAAGATCTCCCTTCTTAAAAGTTATGCGGTTGACGGAGACTATGTACTGGAGGTTGACCAGCATGGTCTTGCCACATTCAGAAACAACGAGAAGCTCAAGACAATGCTTGAGGAAAAACTGTCTGCAAGGGTCTGGATTGTTTCTTCATCTAACTCAGAAAGGAGGTACCTTGAGGACCTTTTCTTCCCGACGAGGGTACTTGCAGTAAATACTGTCTGGCTCCCTGACGGAGCAAAGCTGACAAAGGTTATAGTTCCTTTCAGAAAGATGAGGAATACGAACGATATAGAGAGGATAAAGAGGATTGTAAGGGAAACAAGGGGAATTGAACTTATGGTTGAGAACGAGAGGGACGCAAGGTTCAGAAGGAGCTAGCTCACGGAAGTAACCTTTCTGGATCCCTTGGGAAGAGTGATGCTTCCTTCACACTTTCAAGGTTGAGTATAGATGCAACAAATCTCTCTATCCCAAAGGAGTACCCTCCATGCGGTGGAACGCCGTACCTGAAAGGTTCTGTGAACCATTTCAGAGATTTTTCATCTATCCCCTTTTCCCTTATTTGCTGAATTATCCTTTCATATCTGTGTTCCCTCTGTCCTCCTGAAGAAAGTTCTGTAGACCCGAACATTAAGTCAACAGACCTTGCATAATCAGGCTGAGAATCAACCCTCATGACGTAAAAGGGCTTGACAGAGTAAGGAAACCTGTTAACAAAGAAAAAGTCTGAACCATACTCCTTTTTTACGTAAGAGGAGAGAAGCTTCAACGACTCAGAATCTAGGTCCTCATTCCTTGCAAGCTTCTTCCCCATCGACTCCAGTATGTCATAGATTTCTGGGAATCTAAGTTCCGGGAATGGCTTGCTTGGTTCCTCGATCTTTACATTTAGAGCCGAGAGTTGCCTTCCGCATTTTTCAAGTATGGATGAGATTGCATGGCAGACCATCCCTTCCTCAACCCTCATTATGTCAAGCTCGTCATCTATGAAGGCCATCTCGGGTGCGATCGTTCTGTGCTCGCATAGATGCCTAGGTGTGTGGCTCAACTCTGCCCTCCAGTTTGTTCCTAGGTCGTATATCCTCTCAAAGCCACCTGCTATCGTAAGCTGTCTGTGGAGCTGCGGATCCTGCCTTAGAAATGCTGGCATGCCAAAATAGTCTATCTTGAATACCTCTGCGCCCCCTTCAGATATACCGCCTATTATCGAAGGTGTGAATACCCTGATGAAACCCATTTGCTGGAGGTATTCTTCCATTGCTCCTACAGCAACATTTGTTATTTGGAAGACAGCATGCATCCTCTCAGTTCTTAGGTCTATAGACCTCCACTCGAACCTTGTGTCTATGTGTGCTTGGACGACACCCCTTGGGTCAAGGGGAAGTGGTGCCTCTGCCCTCGAGAGAATTTCTATCTGCTCAGGTATTATCTCAAAGCCGTTCCTTGCAACACCGCTACCTCTAACCTTACCCTTACAGAGTATAACATCTTCCTGCCTTAACTTTCCTGCTTTATCAGCTAGCTCAGACGACACATCCTTCTTTACCGTTAGCTGTACTATCCCTTTTGAGTTCCTTAGGAGTATGAAAGTTATGCCTCCAAGCCTCCTAACATCATGAACCCATCCTTGGACCTCAACCTCCCTATCAACCATTGAGAGAAGTTCTTCTGGGCTGTATATTTTTAGCATTACACTGGCTCAGAGTTTCTTCATTAAAAGCATTCATGTAGCTAAAGTGCCTTAAAGCTCTCTGTCCATTCTGCATATGCACGTATCATTTGGGGTGAGACGCTTGGCTTCCTGTTCCTCATTATTTCCTTGAAGTCCGAGAGTGTTATAGGTCTTGGCTGGGACTCCCTGTCGAGTGCCTTACCGCTTGCAAAAAGCTCTCTTACAACCCTGAGCTGCGCAGCCTGGCATATGTCTCTTATATCCGAGCCCGAGTAGCCTTCTGTAAGCTTTGCAAGTGTCTCGAGGCTAACATCTTCAGCAAGTGTGAGAGGTGCTGTGTAGAGCTTGAATTGTGCTATCCTAGCCTGTGTGTCAGGTAGTGGAACGTATATCCTCTTCTGAAACCTTCTAAGGAATGGGGGGTCAAGTGCCCAAGGCTTGTTTGTTGCACCTATAATGTAGAGGTGTATGTTCTTACCTTTATCGTTTATACCATCTGTCTCCCTTAGGAACTGGTCCCTCACCCTAACCTCACCTCCAACCTCCTGACTTCTTGTTCCAAGGAGTGAATCTATCTCGTCAACAAATATGATGACAGGCTTGTTATCTGCAAGCATCTTCCTTGCTGTCGCAAATAGCTTTGAAACATTCTTCTCCCCTTCTCCAAGCCACTTGCTCATTATCGATGCAGCATCGACCGAGATAAAGTAGCCGTCTATCTCTGCCGCTGTTGCTGCAGCTAGCATTGTCTTACCGCATCCCGGCGGACCATAGAGGAGTATGCCCCTTGGCCATCCAAGCTTGAATAAATCGGGCCTTAGAAAGGGAAAGACAATAGATTCCCTTATTGCCTGCTTGCACTCTTCAAGGCCGATGACGTCATCCCACTTTACCTCAGGCTTCTCCTTTACTACAAGCTCGCTAAAAGAGGCCTTAAGCTGCTGTACAACTTGTGGTGAGTTCTGCCTATCTTCAGCCTTCTCCCCCGTCTGAATATCTTCCTGCTGCTCGTCATGCGGAAGGAGACCATGTGCTTGCTGTATTGCCTTGACCCTCTCCTGGTAGGCTGCAGCTCTCTCCATGTAGTGCTTGTTGAGTCTATAGTCAGGATACAAGTGAACAAGCTTTATCAGAGTCGATATTGCTTTCTGGTACATCTGTATTGCCATCCCGTGTGCCCCTTGAGAATCTAGCCTTATTGCCTCACTTGCGTACCTCTTTGCATCCTCTTCAAGCTCTCTAGCTGCTATAACACTCATTGCTTATCTTCCTCTCTTCTTACTTTTCCCTCTGACAGCAGCTTCAGGACAGCTTTCTCTACTTCATCAGGCGGAAGATTTAGAACATTTGACGCATCTGTCACATCAATGTTACCATCGTGAATCGAAGCATACTTCAGGACCTGCTCCTCTGCATTTTTTGGAGTGCTGTAGACGTATCCAAGTATACCCTCTTCCTCCTCCTCACCTGTCTCGAGAAGCTCAACCTTGCCTTCTGCTATATCGTCTACTGATGAGAGTGGAGACGAGATAACTTTTCTTAGGTTATCTGCCTTCTCCTCCGCATACTTCCTTGCCTGCTCAACAAGCTCTTCCGCACTCTCATTGTTAACGTTAATCGATATGGTTGGGCTTATAGTACCCATCTGCACCATTGTTTCCGAGAGTGTGTTTGTTATCTCGCTCGAGGCCTGGTCAAGGGAGGGAACAAGTCCACTAACTGTCTTGCTAACTTTCCTGAGTATCTTGAAGGCTGTAGTTAGATGAAGCATCACGTCGCCCACATCAACTATGCTCTCAAGCCTAAGAATAACCTGGGTTAGAGCAAGCTCGCTTGCGTAGACAACCTTCACAACCTTCCTGAGCTCGCTCCACTCGTTAGCATAGACAGATGCCTTCGACCTGTCGTTATTGCTGTAAGCCTTAACTGCGGTGTCGTAGAGCATCTTCCTCCTTTGCTCCAGCCTTTGTCTCAAATTTTCAAGCTCCCTTCTGTGAAGCTCTATCTCCTTGACAGCTGTGCTTATCTTCTGCTTTAAATTATCGTCTCTCCCAACACCAACAAGCTTAATCGGGTTCAAAGGGGGCAACCTTTCCTATTCAAAGGTGTCCAGTATTGATAGGCTTGGTCAAGAAAATCAATACAAAAAAGTGAAGAAAATGAAAACAAAAAGGGTGGGAGCCTGAACGCCTCTCGGCGCCCAAAGGTCCCGCCAAGGCCTAGAAGGAGCTTCCTTCTGAGCTTTGTTCTGTTGATGGGAGGGATGTTGGTATCTCTGGGAACTTTTCCTTCATTCTCTGCTCTGCTACCGCGGATGCCTCCGCAAGTATTCTCTCTGCGTCCTCGTTTGCTGCCTCGAAGTTCAGTGAGTACCCGCCAACCGTGCCCGCATCCACAAGGATGCTGCTCAGCAAGCCTGATATCTCGCCAATCTCGCTCTCCGCCTCAGGAAGCACGCCGGAAAGACCCTGCTTAACGTTCCTTATCACAGCCATCGCTGGTGTTAATGTCACTACTATGTCGCCGAGTTCAGTTATCGTGTTCAGTCTCAGGACAATTTGTTCGAGCGCTAGCTTTGCCTGTGTTACCATCTTGTTCATCTTTCTTATCTCTGCCAGCTCGTTGGCAAAGACAGATGCGTGCTGTGTGTCGTGCTTCTGGAGTGAGTTGACAACCTTGTTGAATATCTGTGTGTCTCTTTCTCTAAGCTTTGCAGACGTTGCGTCCAGCTTTGCTATCTGGACCTGTATTTGCCTTATTGCTAGGTCAAGCCTAGGTTTAAGGGGACCAGGATTTCTCACAGACTCCCTTACCCTATCGGCGAAACCTTGGCCTTGTTGCTTTTCCCATTTTCCTGCGAATGTTGACATTCTTAGCTTCGGTGAAAACCTTCTCTACTGTAGAGTTAATTGGGGTAGTATAACTTTCTTCACAAGAGAATAAACAAATATTTTATTTCAATGCTTGTTTCAAGAACAAGCCAACAATAACGTTAAAAGAATATGCAGAAGGATGCTTTGCGCTTGAGTGATCATAAAATTAGAAGCTGAGAAAATGTATCTGCCGCAGCAGTACAATCCAAGTCTTGTTGAAGAGAGAGTAAGGAACTTTTATGAGAGGCTAGACCTGAACAAGTTTGTCTTTGAATCGATGGAAGGGAAGCAGAAGTACGGATTTGTTGAGGGACCTCCAACACTGAACAACCAGCCACACGTCGGGCATATGAGAGGTAGAATAATGAAAGATATCTGGTACAGATACAGCACAATATCAGGTAAAAGGGTTGTATTCAGGGGAGGATGGGATACGCAGGGCTTGCCAGTTGAGCTTGAGGCGGAGAAGGAGCTAGGGCTTACAGGTAACAAATGGGAGAACCTGAAGAAGATAGGAGAGGAGAAGCTTGTAAGTGCATGTAAGGAGCTTGTTGAGAAGTACAAAGGTTACTGGCTAGAGGCGGACAGGCTTCTCGGACTTTACATGGATCAAGAGAGAGCGTACACAACATACAAGGACAGCTACATAGAGAGGGAATGGAAGTATCTGGAGGTTGCATGGAGGGAAGGACTCCTTGGTGAGGGTTTCAAGGTTGTCCCATACTGCCCGAGCTGCCAGACAGCCCTAAGTCACGCGGAGTTAAACCTAGGCGGCTACGAGAAGCTTGAGGACCCAAGCCTTTACTACAAGGTTGAGTGCGAGGATGGCTCGTTTCTTGTTGTTTGGACGACAATGCCTTTTACTGTTGTAACGGATGAGATGATAGGCGTCAAGCCTGATGCTGAGTATGCATACGTTAAGATGGATGGGGAAAGGTGGGTTATAGCAAGGTCGAGGATAGAGGAGGTTGAGAAGGAGACAGGTGTTAAGTTTTCTGGTGTTGAAAAGATAGTTAGAGGGAAGGACCTTGAAGGAAAGAGATACAGACACCCACTGCTTGAGCTTATACCTGGACTGAAGAAAATCTCAGCTGAAGGCAAGGTTCATTTTGTTGTTGCAGAGGATTTTGTGGATATCACGACTGGTTCCGGTCTTGTACATCTCGCTCCAGCAAACGGAGAGGAGGATTTTACAGTTGCAACAAGGAGGAAGGTGCCTGTCTTTGCTCCTTTTGATGAACAGGTTAGATTTACTGAAGAGGCAGGTTACTTTAGTGGAAAGTTTGCAAGGGATGCAGATCAGTATGTTGTGGAGCTTCTGAGAGAAAAGGGCTTTCTTGTGCATGCAGGTAAGATAGTACATGATTACCCAGTGTGCTGGAGGTCTGGGCATAGAATTGTTTGGCTTGCGAGGAAGGAGTACTTTTACTGGATAGACAGGATAAGGGAGAAGCTAATAAAAGCAGCGGAGGATGTTGAATACTTCTTTGAAGCACCAAGGAACAGGTTCCTAGAGTTCATAAGGGAATCTCCACCATGGTGTATATCCAGAGAGAGGGTATGGGGGACACCACTTCCGATATGGGTCTGCTCAAAATGTGGGGAGAAGAACTGTCTCTTCTCTAGAAAAGAGATAGTTGAAAACGCTGTCGAGCTTCCCGACGGAGAGAACTTTGAGCTCCACAGGCCATGGATAGACAGGGTTGTTGTGAGATGCAAGAAATGTGGAGGAAAAGCTTACAGGGAGCCTTTTGTGCTAGATACATGGCACAACAGTGGTTCCGCACCTTTTGCATCCATGACATCAGAGGAATATGAAGAGCTTGTACCAGTGCCCTATCTAACAGAGGGAATAGACCAGACAAGGGGCTGGGCATACACACTTCTTGTTCTCAACGTGCTAATGAAGGGTAAGCCAGAGGCACCTTACAGGTCATTTCTCTTCCAGGGGCACGTTCTTGATACACAGGGAAGGAAGATGAGTAAGAGCCTTGGGAACGTTGTCTGGGCACTTGAGCTTTTAAGGGAAAACTCAGCTGACCTTCTTAGATTTTACTTGATTTGGAAGAGCTCCCCTGAGGATGCGCTTACACTGGATGTAAGCGAAATGGCGTCAAGACCATACCAGGTGCTAAATACACTTTACCATCTTCACGTATACTTCCAGCTTAACAGTGCTCTTGACATGTATGATGTAAGGAAGCACACATTACAGTGGGCTTTTGAAACGGGGAAGATGATGGCGCACGAAAGATGGTTATTGAACAAGCTCAGGAAGGTTGAATCAAGGGTCAGGGATGCGTACGAGAGGATGAGGTTAAACGAGGCATGCAGGGAGATAGAGAGATTTGTCATAGATATCCTGAGCCAGGGCTATGTTAGGATGGTTAGGCCTGAGCTCTGGAGCGAGGAGGCTGAAGGGGCTGAGAGAAGGCTTGTTATATACTCAGTGCTTGGAGAAGCCCTCAGGAGGACATGTTACCTCCTCCATCCTGTTTCCCCATTTGTGACTGAGTATCTTTACCAGAACCTCTTTGCTGTGGAGCCATGGAAGAAACCAATGATGGTTGAGGTTATAGCTGATAAAATCATTGAAGATTACGTTCACGATGAAGAGGTTGTTGACTCCTGCCTTCTGGTGGAGGAAGCATGCAACATGGCTAGGAGTAGGGCAAGGCTCAAAAGGAGATGGCCTCTTAGAGAGATACATATATTCAAGCCGGGTACCTCTGAAGTGGGTGTAGCCGAATACCTTATCTCCTCTCTGTGCAACGTCAAGGAGGTTAGAGTATACAACTCACCAGATGAGTTCCCAGCGAACTTCAGGCTTGTTCCAAACGCTGCAAGGATAGGTTCTCTATTCAAGGAAAAGACAAAGAAAATATTAAGCAATCTTGATGCATTAAAAGGAAAGGAGGCCATTTATGTATACTCAGAAAGCAAGAAGGTGCAACTTAACCTAGAAGGAAAAGAGATAGAGATTCCCCTCTCATGCTTTGACTTGTTTGTTGAACCAAAGGAAGGCTACGAGGTTGCAGAGAATTCTGGATTTTTTGTTGCAATTAGGAAAGAAAGGGACAAAGAGCTTGTAGCAGAAGGTCTTGTGAGGGATATAGCGAGGAGGTTGCAGGCGCTTAGGAAGGAGAAGGGCTATCCCCCAACTGCTGTTATATCTCTTGCGAGGGTTTACGGGCTTGAGGAGGAGGACAGGGAGATGCTTGCTTGCCTTACAGAGAAGCTTTCCTTTCTCGTCAGGGCAAAAAAGGTTGAACTTGTAAATGAAAAGCTAGAAGGTGAGTGGAAAAGGGATGAGCTTGACGGGAAGGAGATATGGCTCCAGGTTGTCATGTGAATTTCTTGACTAGACTTGCAATCAATTCAAATCTTTCTGGAAGTATCCTTCTAAGAAACTCTACATCCTCTTCACTTAGTATCCTCATTAACTTTAGCTCAGTAAGGTAAATTAAAAGGCCAAGGAACACATAGAGAATGGATAATAGTGCAACAACAATTCTTGGAAATGAGAAGTATGTGAAGGACAGATAGGCCATTAAGAATATAACAAGGCCCATTGCAGCTGAAGCAAGAATAGTTTTAACGAAAGTGTTCCAGTCAGCTAGGCCAAGACACATCTTCCTTGCAAAGTAGTAAGTTGCAAAGAAGGATACGCAGAGCATTAAAACCCTTCCGAGAGCAACACCAGATATACCTAGAAAAGGAAGAGTTAGGTAGGATGAGAAGATAAGTGTTACAACACCAAAGACGTTTGAAAGTGTGAAGAGATGGGAAGCGTCACTCACAAGAAGCCCTGAGGCGAAGACTGAGGATATCGAGGTTGCGGAGAGCGCAATAGCTACTGAAGCAAGTACTGGAGCACCTTGGGAATACTGTGAACCAAATATTGTAAGAAGGTAAGGAGAGACAGAAGCAAGGCAGAATCCTAGAGGAGATGCAAGTATTGAAACATACCTGGTGTATGCCTTCATAAGGTTTGGTATTTCATGCTTTTCGTACACAGGCATGTAACTAACAAGTGCGTTTATTATTGCTGAGGGTGCAAACGAGACAACAGAAGCACCTATCACAGCAATGTTGTAAACCCCGAGGCTCTCAAGTCCCTTTCCAAGATAGGCAAGTATCTTGTCTAGCTGCGTTACAGCTAGACCTGTTAGGGATACACCAAAGACAGAGAGAGAATAGTAAGCTATTCTTGAGGTTCTAATTTTAGTGTACCTTGAGCCCACCGAACCTCGAAGTGAGATAAATAGACTTGACAGGGCAAGGACAAAATCCCCTGCAATAAAACCAGCAAATATACCCTGTAAGCCAAAGCCAGTAACGACGAGAGATAGAGAGCTGATATATCTTATTGCATTCGATACTATTATTACCTTGCTAGAGGCTGTTGCCTTACCTATTCCAATTAGTGTATAAGCGCCTATCTGCGCCAGGGAGTATGCTATACAGTCAAGAGATGCAAGGAATAGCACCTGTCTTTGATTGGCAGGAGCTATGAGGGATGAAAGGCCTGTGAAGTAAATTGCTGAAGCTGAGAGAGAAGATACAACAAGGGAAACTGAAAATGAAAATATTATAAGCCTTTTTGCTGAAGAAGGATAAAGCCTTAGGTCAGGAAGGAATCTTGTAACAGCTGGAGGTGTTCCTATTATCGAGCCACCTGTTACAGGGAGTGCAAATACAGAGAATGTTGATACAATTATGATAACTATGTTTAGAAGAGAGAACAGGCCAACCTGTTCAAGAGGAAGGAAGTTTGCTATTAGAACTATAAATGCAGTGTTCAGGATAAGTGTTACTAAGTTGGAGGCATAGAGTGAAGCTGCAGCAGTTGCAACCTTTGTATCCCTTTCCATGCTTAGCTCCAACTTTGACTTCCTCAATCCTCTGTCAGATGATCGTGCAGTGTGCTCTGGTAGCTCTCCACTGGTTTCGAGTCGAAGCCCTCCTTCTTAAGTATCCTGGAGAATCTTTCAGAAAAACCATGTGTTGTGTACACCACGTCAGGCGAAACATCCCCAACTATCTGGAGCAGTTCTCTAAAGTCTGAATGGTCGCTAATTGGAAAGCCATAATCCGCCCCAACGCTTTTCACGTACTCCCTGCTTATCGCCCATCCGCTAAAGAGTACAGTTACAGCATTGTACTTCTTCTTAAGTACTTTTACTTGGGTGCTCTTGCTGTTCATCACAGGGCTTATCATAAGCCACGGACCTTCTGGAAGTGATTCAATCTCGCTATTCCTGACTGTTATTCCATTTTGGATGTTTATACCGTTCTTCCTGTATATTGCGTTTATCTTCTCCACTGATTCGTGAAAGAAGATGGGCTTCCACGAGGAAAACATGTAGGAGAGTAGCTGTGCCTTTCCAAGCGTGTAGCCCATAAGCACAACAGGCATGCCCTTGTCGTAGCAGGACGAGATAAGAGAGTTTACCTGCTTTATGACTGAAGCTGTCGGTGGAAAGACGTATTCAGGACTGCCGTAAGTTGTTTCCATTATAAGCACTCTAGCATGCTTAAGCCTGCATCTCTTCATAAAAGCCCTTTCCCTTCCAGCTATGTCTCCTGTGTAAATGACTTCGTCCTCTATGTTTATGCTTCTGGAGCCAAGTATGTGCCCCGAGTCAAGAAGCTCCACACCTTCAACTTCCTCTGGCTCCTTCATCTTGAAACCCCTTTCAGAAGCAAGCTGAACTGTTTCCCTCGACGATATTATCCTTTCCTTCTCCGACACAATGTGAAGGTGGTCTGAGTGTGCATGAGAGACAAATGTGTAGTCAGCATTTTCACTACTTTTAGGATCCATTGAGAATGTCCTCCTTCCATACCTAACTAGGATGCCACCAGTACTTGAAAGAGAGACTGTTACCAACTTCCCGCCACCTCCTCGCATTTATAATGGAAGCTCCCCCGAGAGAAAAGGGGCATACCATGCCTTGAATGCCATTCTCTTATGAACGTTAGTTTACTTTCAAAGCTGCCTTATTCTTGCAAGGACCCATGGCGCACTGTTAGAATCAAAGTTTACCCTTATACTGCTTGAAAGACTAAGTTTCTTAACCTCGTACCAGGAAGATCTTTCAGGGTCAAGAAATTCAAGGCATAGCTTTCCTACGCCTATGAGCGAAGAATCAAGGAGGCTGAGCTCGCATTCAGTATTTATCCTCTTACCTTCCCTACTTGCAGCAAAGAGAACCTGCCCATTACCATAAAAAGAACCTGCTACGACAGATGCATCATTCCTTTCAATTTTACACTGACTGTATACCTTGCCGTCAAATGACTGAGCACTCCCTGCAACAACGAAGTAGCACTTCGACCCGTACCTTGATAGAAAGATTGAGCTGCAGAATTCATCTTTAAGGCCATCCACAAGCATCCATTCCACCTTTGACTTTTCAGGCGGTCTTGGCTGTCCATGCTGTAGGCCGAGTTCACACAAAAGAACTGCTTCTATCAACCTTGCCGCTGCAACCGGGTCTGTTCCCTCACCAATTACATTTTTCGACTCGAAGTCAATGGCATAGGGTATCTCACCAACATTTCCTCCAAAGCCCGTAACCTCCCTCGAGACCATCCTTGATATCGAAAGAAGTTCACTGCTCGAGACCCAAGAGAGGCCTAGTTTGTAGCCAAGGATACAGTGAGCAAGTGCAGCTCTTGTCCAGTAGCCACCTATCTGACCTAAAGCAGCAGAGGGATGGAAGTAAGACTTGTTGGATGTTGGTACGGTTCTTGGTCCAAATCCTGTCTCGAAGTCCTCAGATGTGGCTCGCGTAAATGCATACGAACAAACCTTAGAGTTAACTAAATTTCTGTAACATGCAACAGATTGATCTATTGTTTCGTCCCAATGCCTTTCCTCTTCCTTGCTGATAAAGAGAGGTATCCTTCCTGATTCGTCTGCTGATTCCAACACTTTCTGCGCGATTAACTTGGAGTGCTCCATAAATAAAGCGGAGTCTTCAGGCTTACCCACCCTCATGAGCAGGTTTGAAAAGGAGCTTAAGGCAGAAGATGCTGCAAGAAGAACCTCCGGCACTATTCTTGAAGGAAGGCCGTATCTAAGTGCCCTTCTCCATCCCTGCGGAAGCTCGTTTCCAATAAGTGAGCTTTCCGTATTTTTGGAGAGAAAGAGAGCCAGGCTCTTCAGCCACTTTAAATGCTTCCTGATTTGTCTTTTATCCTTCGCCTGCAGAAAATTGCAAACAGACCCAAGTACAAGTGAGGTTTCGAGAATACCGGGATATCTGGAATCGAGTGAATGAGGAATGTAACCTTCCTTTGCTGTTATCGACTTCAAGTATTCGATTAGATTCTCGGATTCTTCTGGCTCCAGATTTAGCTTGACCGAGAGGCACTCCGCCAATTCAAGACTATCTCTAAAGAATTGTTGGCCCTCAAGCCTCGCTACCGCGTAGTTAAACGAATCCTCCAACTCCTTCTGGGAGCAGAAGAACTTCATGTGACACTCGTACGGCTGGTCTGCAAATGATGAGGCATACTTTGCGAGTGCGTCTTCGATTCCAGAAGGACTGTAAACCAGGGAATATACAATATCCTCGGAAGAGTATGGTCTTACCTCGAGGCTGTTTTCAAATATTACAATTGGCTGAGATGATATCCCTACAGTTGAGTCTGGGACAGAAGCTGTGCTTACTATTTTTTTAAGCACCTGTTTGTCGTTTGTCATGTAGATACGCGACGGTACTTTAGATGAACCTGCTACCCTCACGGACCCTGAAAAGACTTCGTCCATCACAACATGCGTTCCCCTGTTGAAAGCATTAACCCCTACTGCACCACTTTCATCTTTACTACCTGAAAAGTGGACAGAGCATGGGTCGAAGTAAAAAAGAGCTTTAACTAGAACTGAGCTCTCTGAGCCGTTGGAAAAAGTTAGCCTTCTTACAAGCGAGCCTGAACGGGAGATGTACAACTTCTGTTTTACACGATAAATTTCATCTGAGGACGATTCCAAAGATACGTTTGAAGGGTTGAGCTCGATAAATGAAAGACCTGGTCTGATAGGTATTGCAACACCTGCCTTTATCTTGAACAGGAGAAGAAAGCTCTGACCGAAGACATTCCTCTCTTCCTTCTTTGAGTAGAGGTAGAGGCATTTACCCGAGCTTTCAAGCTTCGCTCTGAAATGTTTTGACTCGACAGTAAAATCCCTCACGCTTATATTTTTCTTCGTGCCTTGGAGGGCTGCATGCATCGGGAAGCATTTCCTTCCTCATGAATATAGGATGGAGGTTCATTTTGTTTGCGCAGAAATGTTCTCTTTTTTTGACCTCAGCTTCCATACAGTTCCTGTTTGTGTATCTTCCAGAACCACACCAAGCTCAAGAAGCTCCTCTCTTATCCTGTCAGCTAAATCATATTTTCCTTCTCTTCTTGCTCTTTCTCTCTCCCTTATCTTTACCATTATGCTTTCAGGGAGCTTTTCTGGCCAGCTTCCTATTACTCCGAGAACTGAATCAATCTTCCTCACAGCACCGAGAATGAGATCTGATTCCTCCCTTCCGACCTCCCCCCTATCTATCATTGTGTTAACTTCCCTCACAAAGGAGAAGAGGGATGAAAGAGCCTTCGGAACGTTTAGGTCTGAGTCCATTGCTTTCTCAAATTCTTTTAAGAGTCTTGAAACAAGTTTGTTTATGTTTGGATTTCCTTTCTCCGCACTGATTGATGATAACCTGAAGACAAAATCAAGAAGCCTTTTCCTTGAGCTTTCTGCCTGCTTTAGAGCATTTTCTGTCAGGTTTAGAGGATCCCTGTAATGAGAGGATATCAGGAAATATCTTATGGTTAAAGGGTCCCAGCCCTCCTTTAACTTGTCCCTGAGTGTTACATAGTTGCCCTTTGATTTGTGCATCTCCTCGCCAGCTATATGGAGGAATTCAGTGTGAAGCCAGAACCTTACAAACTTTTTTCCTGTTGCAGCTTCAGACTGTGCTATCTCGTTCTCGTGGTGAGGAAATCTCAGGTCCTTGCCTCCTGCATGTATGTCTAGTGTCGGGCCAAGATACTTCATTGACATTGCAGAGCACTCGATGTGCCAGCCTGGCCTTCCCCTCCCAAGTTCTGTATCCCAGTAAATCTCGCCATCCTTCTCGTCCCATGCCTTCCAGAGAGCAAAGTCCTTAACGTCCTCCTTCTCGTAGTGGTCAAGAGAAACTCTCGCACCTGTCTTAAGCTCGGCTGGTCTCACGCCTGAGAGCATTCCGTACCTCTTGAATTTGCTAACGTTGAAATAAATCGAACCGTCCGGAGCCTTGTAGGCGTATCCCTTCTTCATAAGCTTCTTTATTAACTCAACAATATCTCCTATGTGCTCTGTAGCTCTTGGATAGTATTCAAACTTCTCGACGTTTAAAGAATCAAGGTCTGCCATGAGCTCTTTTTCGTAAAAAGAAGTTAGCTCTTTTAATTTCTTTCCTGTACTTCTTACAGCTTCTATTATTCTATCCTCAACATCCGTTATGTTCATTACGTGGATTACAGTGTATCCTTTGTATTTTAGGTATCTTCTCAAAATATCGTAGAAAACAAAAGTCCTCAAATTACCGAGGTGTGCGTAGTTCCATACAGTTGGACCGCATGTGTACATCTTCACCTTTTTGTTCTCTTGCGGGTAGAATCTCATGATCCTCCTTCCGAGACTGTTATAGAGAAAGAGCAATACCGCACACTTCCAGAACTGCTAAATAAAAAATTGTGGGAGATATATTTTACTTTAGTTTACCTATTTTGAATATTGTTTTCCCGCAGGAGGCGCAAGTACCCTTTATCGCGTACCTCCCATTTTTCATTTTTATCTGTTTTGGATTCTTTATCTCCCTGTTCTTCTTTTTTTCATAGACGCAGTATCCTGTTACCAAAGTTTGCTTCCTCACACAGGATAAGCAATAATTGATATATAAACTTAAGCCGGAGGGCTGAAAAATCGGTCTTTGGAGCTTTATCTGTCTTTTTTGGCTCATAAAGATGCAATATGGTTACTTGCTCTCTACAGGGTTTGCCAAAAAAACAAGAACTTTTCCTGAAGCGGTTAGGCGAGCTTTCTTTCCTGTATCAGATTGGCCTAATTAACCAGAAATTCAACGCTAAACAGTTTCCTCCAATTTTAGAGCCGGAAAAAGCTCCATCTTCATTTAAAAACGGGGGCTAAATGACCAGTGCGCATCAATGGAAGGTAGAAATGGAAGTGGTTTCGTTGCCCTAATTGTGATGAGAATTATCTATGCAATAAACTGGCTAAATATTGGCTCAATATTCCAGCAGATAGCACTTGATTTCAAGTCAGATGTCTCTGCCCTTGGTTCGCTTACCTCAAGCTTTTACCTTGGTATCGGTATCTTTCAAGTACCGGGCGGAATCTTTGCTGCAAGATACGGAGCCAAGAAAGCGATCGTAATTGGAAACTTTATTTCATCTCTTGCTGCTTTATTATGTTCATTTGCAAAAGGTATTTCCGAGCTCCTAGTTCTTAGGTTCGTTGTCGGGGCAGGGATGGCCTTTGTCTTCAGTCCTGGTGTTGCTATAGTTGCAAGCTACTTCAGCAGAGAGAAAAAAGGATACAGTGTTGGCCTTTACAACTCTGCCTATGATATAGGAGGCGTTTTTGCACTTTTCCTATGGGGTTTAATAGCTGCACATCTTGGATGGAGGATTAGCCTCGATATTTCAGGCGGTCTTGGGATCGGAGCAACAGTTGCAGGAGTACTCTTAATTAGAGAAGAGAAAAAAACACAAAGGCGTGTAGACTTTGGCGAAATCAAGAAGATATTCCTTGACAGAGAGTTATTCTACCTTAGCATAGGAGTTCTTTCTGTCGGAACAGGGAATGCCCTTCTTAGCAGCTTCCTCATTTACAACCTTGAAGCAACATATGGATATAGCGAGGCAATTGCGGGTTTGATTGGTTCCCTCATTGTTGTGTTACCCATTTTCTCCTCACCTCTCAGCGGAAGGCTTTACGACAGGACAAGGAATGCGAGGATACTTACATTCTTCTCCGGTCTGATTATGTCAGTTGCTGTTGGTGTTGTTCCAGTGCTTGACGGAATATCATCTGCAGTTGCAACTATTCTTGGAGGAGTGGCTGTTGGCTTCGGGATAACTGTTGGATTCGCTGCAGCAAGGGAGATAAGCAAGGCATCCAGAGAGTATGAACCACTTGCAGTAGGCTGGGTTAACTTCATATCCCTGTTCGGTGTTTTTGTGCCACCGCTAATATTTTCGCAGATAGCGAATTCATACGGATATGGCAGCGCTTGGTTATTCGGCGCCTTGATTACTCTGCTTCTTTCTGTTCCTGTGCTAAAGATGAACAGCTAGAGTGGCGTTGCTATTATATCTTCCCCCTTCTTTACATTAATTTTAACGCCTTCAACACCTATCTCCTCTATCTCAGGTACCGGAATGCCGAGATCCTCTATCTTTGACCTGTGTCTTTCTATTGCCTTCATCCAAGCCTCCCTTCTATCCTCCACCTTAGGTATTCCAAGTCCCGCCTTGTATGCTATTTCCTCAAGTTTCTGGTCATAATAAAAGAAATCTTCAGGCAACTTCCAGAAGACATCTATTGGCTTAAAGAGCAGAGGTGAGAGATAGATAAAGCCGTGCTTCATCTGCCTCGTTATCATAAGCTTTTCCTTATCGTTCATTTCATTCGATAGCCTCTCCATCATTGCAAGCGTTCCAGTTAGGTGCCTTGACTCATCCCTAGTTATATTCCTGAAGGCTGTGGAGAAAACAACGTTCCTTGACCTCTCCCCAACCTCCCTGAAGATAAGCTGTGCACCTATCTCTGCAAAGAAAAAACTAGAAAAAATAAGTTCGAGAGGATATTTATCCCAAGCAGACTCAAAAGCAGACCAGTAGCGTTTACCGTTTTCGTACATTGCCATTATGTTGTTCAACGCCTTGACCTCGAGCTCTGTCTCAGGCTTGAACCTGTAAGGAAAGCCAGGGCACAGCCTCCCGCACGCCCTCCTACATATCTCGTCGTGTCTGCACTCATCAAACGCGACAGCTGTCAGAAACTTTTTTGTTGGATCTTCCATATTGTGTGTTGCTGCCTTAAGGGCAGCGGAGCCAAAAGCACCTATGCCTGATTTCTCGAAGAGTGCAAGCTTTGACATCCAGTATGACTGTGCAACGCATTCCTCTCTAGTGAAGTTCTTACTGTCGCACTCGTCCCATGGAAGGTCCGCTGGACTCCAGTTCTGTGGGAACCAGAGTTCGTATGTTTTGAGAAGTGTTTCTGTAATAACATCCCAGTTGCCTGGAAATATGTTTGGTTTCTCGCTCACGTTAAAGACTTTGCAGGTAAGCTAATTAGGGTTTACTCTTGACAACTACTACACCCCGCATCCACGTATGGTAAATGCAGTAGTACGTGTAGACGCCAGGCTTTGTAAATGTATAGCTCCAGCTTGAACCTGCAAGTATATCTCCGGAGTTAAAGAGGTTTGAGTTGGATGTTACTGTATGCTTTACGCTGTCCTGGTTAACCCATACAACGGTGTTATTCACACCTAGCACAACTGTTATGTTAGCAGGTTGGTAGTTTAGCTTTGTGTTTGTGCCGATACCTTGGGGAATGACGACCTGTACCTGCTTTACTGAAGATTGCTTCACGACAACTGTTCCCTTCATCCATGCAGCATGGTAGATACAGTAGTAATCATACTTTCCTGGCTTTGTAAATGTATAGTTCCAAGAAGCCCCTGCCTTTATATCTCCTGAATCAAAACTCTTGTCTGTTGCTGTTACAGTGTGAATAACATTGTCCAGATTCCTCCAAACAACTGTGGAGTTAACCCCTAAAACAACTGTTATGTTAGCAGGTTCGTAGTTGAGCTTCAGATTCTGACCAACACCAGGAGGCATATCTACATATACGACGCCCTGGACCTGCGGCGTTGTTGTACTAGTGCCTTGTGTCAGAGGTGGCTGGAGAGGTATTGCCAAATAGGCTGCTATAAGCAACCCTATTATGATGCCAAGTATACCTACAGCAAGAAGGAAACCCCTTGGAGGTGATTCTGACCTAATCATCTATTTTCACCCTAGTGTTGCTATCATAGCCGCAAGCAATGCAGCAAGGAACATAAGTGCAATAACTGCAAATAGCCTTATAGAGTTTGGTTCTTCCTTAAGCTGCATGTAGAAAAGGACGACAGCTGTAGCCTGGCTCGTAGCTAGAAGAGAGATTGCAGTGTAACCTGAAGCACTGCTTCTCATATAGGCTGAGATATAGACCTCTGCCATTACTGCCGCAACAATGTAAGCCCAGACGTAAAGTGTCGAGAGTTTCACCATCCTCACCTCACATAAGGTAGAACAGGGGGAAGAGGAAGCACCATATTACGTCGACAAAGGCCCAGTAAAGTGCAAAGTTCTCTATACCCCTGTGCTCTTCCTTTGTGTACTGGCCGTTTATTGTTTTTTTCATGAGGTATATCATCACTATGAGACCTGCTGTGACGTGAGCACCGTGGAGCCCAACGAGGAAGTAGTAGGAGCTTGCTGCAATCGATATAACTTGATTTTGTGACGATATAAGGAATCCTTTTGAAGCAAGGTCTGCCCATTCTGATACCTTTATACCCATGAATGCAGAACCAAGCAAGAAAGTTATTCCAAGGAATGCGAGAAGGTTTCTCTGATTTCCTTCTCTTATTGATTCTAGTGCAAGGGCCATCGTTAAGCCACTTGTTACAAGTAGAATTGTATTCAAGGCTCCTATTGGTATACTGTGCACAGAGCCAACAGCTATCCAAGACGGAGATGCAGCTCTTATGTAGAGGTATGCACCGATAAAAGTTCCAAAGAATATTATCTCAGATGAGAGAAATGTCCACATCCCAAGCTTAAGTTTTGAAACAAGGTGGAAAGGCCATCTTTCCCCCGCTTCGCTGTCCTGGACAACAAACCTCTCCTTCAGGTCATCCATTGCCCATCCAATTACTGAATAAGCAAGGATGAGCAACCCAATTAAAATTGTTGCAATGCCAAGAGAAGAACTATAATAGGGAACTCCTAGAAGTGCAACGAAAATACCTGCTGTTAAAAGAATTGGTCTGCTACTAAGGTTGTCATGCAGTTTTTCTTTTCCGACGTTCTCTGTATTCAGCTCACCAATCCACCCGCCTTGGGGCGCTTCTTGACCTACTACAGGTGTCTGGACCTGTGGCCACTCTAGTGTTGCCGCACCCCAGGGGTTTGGAGGAGAGGGCGGACCTCTGAACCAGGTGTTAAGAACCTGGTAGGCAAGTGCTATTTGGGCAAGTGCAAATATATAAGCGCCGATACTCGCTACACCGTTCAGCAGAGGCCAATCCCCTATGCTCTGATATGTAAATATCCTCCTTGGCATGTCTGTTAGGAGGTTCATAGGGAAGTAGAGAACGTTAAAGCCGATGAAGGAAACGATAAAGTGTATCTTGGCAAGCCCCTCATTATACATTCTTCCTGTCATCCTAGGAAGCCAGTAGTATATCCCAGCTATCAAACCAAAGATTGCAGCACCAACCATGACATAGTGGAAATGGCCAACGACAAAGTACGAACCCCTAAAAACCCTGTCTAGAACAGGAGAGGATAGGAAGACACCTGTTATTCCACCTATTATGAAAAGAACTATTCCTCCGAGTGCAAAGAGCATGGGTGCGTTCAACCTGATATTGCCGTGGAGGAGTGTTTCAATGAAAGCAAGTGTAATTAGGTCAAATGGAAGCGATATAGCTATAGTGCTAATGCTGAAGACATTCTGAAGGGCGAGTGGGACACCTGTAACAAACATGTGGTGCATCCAGACACCAAAGCTAAGAGGTAAAACTATTATTGCTGTAGATATCAATATTACATTCTTTGCAGCTAGAGGCCTGCCTGAGAAGACCTGTAGAACCTCCGCAATAACACCAAATGCAGGCAACAGGACAATGTAGACCTCAGGATGGCCGAAGAACCAGAAGAGATTATCCCACAGAATTGAGGGCTGGATGCTCGCTAGAGAGAAGAAAACAGTTCCAAGTACCCTGTCTGATACAAGTAAGACCAGCGCAGCAATAAGTGCGGGGAAGGAAAAGAGCATTGCAACTATCGTGAAGAACATAAACCATGTGAACATTGGTATCCTTGATATTGTTACCCCAGGAGCTCTCATCCAGAATATTGTTGTTATGAAGTTAACACTTCCAAGTGTGACGGAGACCGTAAGCAATATCCACCCAATGAAGACAAGGGTTGGTCCCGCTCCAGGCGAGAACTGACTTGTCCCGAGAGGTTGATATGTTGTCCATCCCCCGTTTGCTGAGCCACCTGGGACAAAGAAGCTAATTATCTCAAAAATGCCTCCTGCCAGGTAGAGCCAGTAGCTTAGCGCGTTGAGCCTTGGGAACGCTAGGTCTTCTGCACCTATCTGGAGAGGTACAAAGTAGTTGGCAAAGCCTATTGCAAGGGGGGAGAGGAACCAGAATATCATTATTACACCGTGCATTGTTACAGCCTGGTTGTAGAAGTTACCTGTTAGAAAGTTATTATCCGGTACGGATAGCTGTGTCCTCATTAAAAGTGCAAGCACTGCACCAACAAAACCAAAATAGCAAGATGTGAATATGTAAAGTATACCTACCTTCTTATGATTTGTTGTAAAAAGCCAGCCTTTGAGCCAGTTTATTGCCTGCTCCATCATGAGCTAATCCACCTTTGCCAGCTCTGCTGGCTGACAACTGTAAGGTTTGCTATCATCAGTGCATGGCCAGCGCCGCAGAGCTCGTAGCATCTTATTGCATCCCTGTAAACACCCGTTTGAAGCGGTGCTTGGAACCACATTGTGTTAACCTTTCCAGGTATCGCATCCATCTTTTCAGCTAGCATTGGTATTCCGAACGAGTGAAATACATCCCTACTAGTTATGTTAAGTATGATTACAGCGCCTGCGGGCACTGTCAGGTTGTTTAGTGTTGTCTTTCCGTTTGGATAAGTGAAACTCCACCCCCACTGGAACCCGAGAACTTTAATGTGGATTGCATTTGTGTCGTTTGGAATTGTTATGTTTGATTCGCTTGCAATTGTCTGGTATTCAGCTGTAACAAGGACGGATAATGTTATCATAGCTGTGATTAGGGCAACCTTCCATCCTGGCACAGGATACTTGGATGGATCATGCCCATCCCTAGCCCTGTACCTTATTACAAAAAAGACTAATAGACTAATAACAATTACAGCCGCAGCTGTCCCGAATGCAAGGTAAAGGTTGAACAGCTGGCTGAATGTCTCTGCAGTCTGGGGTTGAGCTGCAAGTACCATGCTTAACAACCCGAACACATAGCGCCCTCCGAGAGACAAATTTAATCTTTGGGATTGAGAAAAGACTTTAACGGGTATGAAAGCAAAGACAGAGTCAGCGGTGGGGTGGCGGAGCGGTTACGCGTGCGCCTGCAGAGCGCATTAACGTGGGTTCAAATCCCACCCCCACCTTCTGTGCCAAATGGTTGTGTTTCAGACAAAATTTCTTTGGAATCCGACTTGGCCTGTGCAACATGGAGAATAGAAATGAACCTTCCCGTTTGAAGATGATATTCTCTTTAAGTTTTTTCATTTATGAATTTACAATACATACACATAAATACGTACTTCACATTCCTTTTATATTATACAGAAATAAACACAAATATGAAAATATCTACTTCGCTGAGCATAGCAATGATAACAGCTTTGCTTGCATTTTCCCTAATCAGCATAAAAGCAGTGAATGCAACTCCTTCTACACCGTTCAAACAATGCCCTCCCGTTGGACAAAATACAGGTTGTGCAATCCTGATATGGATAGATTCAAACGGATCAGTTACCATATTAAGCGACAACTCTCAGGGGCCTTATGACGGAGTAGAGGATACTCTAGTGGGTGTTCAGGACGATTGCACAAAATGCGGTGTTATAACAAGCATTGTTATATCTGCAACTAGTGGCACTTACCCCCCAATCTTCTATTTAGACGTTGACGGAGCCTGCTCTGGTATTTATTCACCCAATCCTCCACAAGCATCTTGCCCTGGTGGAGCATTCGCAACAGCCGACCCGCAGGATTACGAGTCAAACAACGTGACATTCTCTGGTATATCGTCTGATCAAAACACAGGAACTTTGAACTTCAATCCTGGTCTGACGGGCGGTACTCACGCATGGTTCAGTCTAGAGAACAGTCTTAGCTCAACCCAGCTTAATATACAAACGATTAGTACAACTGCTACAACACAAACAACAGGTGTTCCAGAGTTTCCAGCAAGCACATTGCTCATGATAGGACCTCTAGCTTTAATGTTGGCCGTCCTCATTAGGATGAGGAAGGAAAGGGCGGCAACAAAGTTAGAGGCCTGAAAATTTTTAGTGTCTGTCTGAACGGAAATACTTTCTCCATTCAACCTACACAAGTATTGCAAATACGACTATAGCGGATATAAACACTATCGATATTGTATTCAGCACTTTTATCAAAGAATTTATTGAAGGACCTGCCGTATCTTTAAACGGGTCACCAACCGTATCACCCATTACTGCGGCTGCGTGTGTCTGCGTTCCCTTGCCTCCGAAGTTACCAAGCTCGATGTACTTCTTTGCATTGTCCCAGGCAGCGCCACCATTTGTCATCAGGAAAGCAAGGAAGACACCTGAAACAACACTTCCAATTAGAAGTCCTCCTAAAGCAAGAGGACCTAGAAGGAATCCAACCGCAAGGGGTGTTACTATTGCTAAGGCTCCAGGAGCAATGAGCTCCCTCAAGGCCGCTGATGTGCTTATCTCAACGCATCTGGCATAGTCAGGCTTCGCCTTTCCCTCCATTATGCCTGGAATTTCCCTGAACTGTCTTCTCACTTCGTTTACCATCTGGAATGCTGCTCTCCCAACAGCCCTTATCAGGAAGCTAGAGAAGTAAAAAGGAAGTAAGCCCCCTATAAAGAGGCCTATGACAACATGTGGATCCGTTAGGGTAAAGCTGATAGTTCCGTTTAATGGCAAGTGGTACTTTCCAAAGAGGTTGTTTATTGCTATCTGTCTGTTGACCTCGCTCTGGAACGCTTCGAATATTGAAACAGCGGCAAGTGCTGCGCTCATAACAGCAAAGGCTTTTGTTGTAGCCTTTGTAGTGTTTCCAACAGCGTCCAGCTCATCCGTAACCTTCCTTATCTCGGGCTCCAAACCAGCCATCTCAACTATTCCGTTTGCATTATCAGTTATAGGCCCAAAAGAATCGATTGACATAACTATCCCTGTTAGAGAAAGCATCGACATAGTTGCAATTGCTGTAGCATAAACTCCAACTAAGCTACTGCCACCCGAGCCGTAGTATCCCAAATAATATGAAATTAAAACAGCTGCTACGAGAACAAGGGCTGAAGGCGCAGTGCTCTGGAGCCCAGTGGAAAAACCAGCAAGGAAGTTTGTTGCTGCGCTTGTCTGGCTCGACTCTGCTATCTGTCTTACTGGACTGTACCTGTACGAAGTGAAGTAATCCGCTACCTTTTCAATTAGAAGCACGACAACTATCCCAACGATTGCGCTTCCAAAGAGGGAATAGCTAAGTGAATTGGGGCCGAGAAGATAGTAGCCTAAAACAAAGTCTAAGATTATCGTTATTGCTGCCGCAATAAAGAGAGAGACATTAAGGGAGCCCATCGGATTCGACTTGATAGATGGCCTGATGTAAAAACCACCAACTATTGAGCCGATTATTCCAGAAGCTCCGAGAAGGAATGGGTAGAGTACAAGCCTATTATCTGAGATAACTGATGCTATTGAAGCAGGGAGGTTCAGGGTAGAGAGATTTAACGATATTAATACACCAAGTATTATCGCAGCTATGGCTGTTACAACATATGACTCGTAGACGTCCGCACCCATCCCAGCGCAGTCACCAACGTTATCTCCAACGTTATCTGCAATTACAGCAGGATTCCTTGGGTCGTCCTCAGGTATACCTGCCTCAACCTTCCCAACTATGTCCGCCCCTAGGTCTGCAGACTTTGTATATATACCTCCTGAAACCCTCATGAACATAGCTATTAGCGAGGCACCAAAGCCAAGGCCTGCTATAGTTGCAGGGTTAGTCAAGACCTTGTCCCCAAATATGATGTAAAATACTGAGAGGCCTAACAGGTCAAAGCCTACAACTGCCATGCCCATCACACTCCCTCCCCTAAAAGAAATTGTAAGTGCTTTCCCAAGACCTTCCCTTGCTGCCTGTGCTGCCCTTGAGCTTGTTCTAACAGTTACTGCCATGCCTATGTACCCTGCTGTGGCTGAGAGGAAGGAACCGAGAAGAAAACCTAAGACTGTAGCACCGCCTGTTGAGTTTGGCATATCTATCATGACATAGATGAGAATTGCAAGAACTATTGCGATTGGAGCTATAACAGCATACTCCCTCCTTAGGAATGCTACCGCACCTTCCCTTACTGCATCAGCTATCTCAACCATCTTCTTGTTTCCCCTGTCCTTTCTACTTAGGTAGAGTATCAACATCAGAGCGTAGAGTAGTGCTACCAAGGAAACAGCAAGCGAGAGAATTATGAAACCAGATACCATTGCCACAGATGGCAAAATTCTTTTGTTTATAAGTGCTAATAATTTAGTTGTGCATGGATCTTGCTTGTCTTGATACTATGGCTCTAAATATCTCACCAAACTGTTCCCTGACAGTGTACTCTGCAACATTAACTGAAAGGGCAACATCCCTCTGCGTAATAAGCTTCTTTCTATTCTCAATTTCAGAGAGTATGCACTCTGCAGCGTAAACTGCCGTTGCAGCAACAGCACATGGATTGTGACCCCTCGTACCATCGCCCCTTACTTTCTCTATGAGTTCTAGTGCTTTGCTGTAAAGCCTCCTGAAATAAGGTAACTTTGATTGTCCTGAAGAGATTATGCTTCTCTCAATATCTTGATTTGATGAAAGTCTTGATATAACCCTTGCAACGTAATCTGAAGGGTTTCTTGGCATTTGCTTTACTGGAGAATCAATATATAGCTTCACAAGCGAGGAGACCTTGACCCTCTTTCCAAGTGCCTTGTGTGCATCCACTATTTCCTTCATGCCAACACTTGTTACATTCTCAATCTTGCATGCAGCAATTATTGAATAGGCAGATATAGCTGCTACATTTACAGCACATTCCTTTGAAGATAGTATTTTCCTAGATATCATGATTGCATTTCCCATTACAAACTTTGGAAGGAGGAGTTTCTCACATACCCTTTCTATTAACTTTACACAGGAATAAAGTGAGCCGCTTTCCCTCCCAGTAAAATCGGAGACTGTTTTCAGGTACCTGAAGCTTGATGAGATTTTTGAGAAGCCGTGGGAAAATATCTCTTCGTAGCTGTAGTCAATTGGTCCAAGATAACCACCAAGAGAATTTTGTATATAGTCTATTGCTTTAACGCTATTCTCTGACCTTGGTTCCACAACTTCCTTACCAAATACAATCCCGCAAGAACGGCACACAAGCTCGTCTCCTGCGTCTATTATCCTACCCGAACATTCAGGACAGACCTCTACACTTGTTATCATCATTGGGAAATGCAAACAAAAAACATGTAATCGTTCATTTACTGCATTACAGAACATCAGAGTTATCTAGAACGTTGCTTGAATGCATTCCAATGTAGCAGGGAGGGTGAGATGCATGAAAATGTTCCAAGAGTTAAAAAATACACCCAATGAGGCAAAAGATATGAAACTAAGGAAGGTAACTGACATGCATCTCAAAGGCTCTAAAGAAATTTTTGATATGGTAGAAAAGATGAGAAATGCAGGTGGTTTTATGGGAAGAAACCTTGCTGAAGCAGCAATAATATTCTCTATCATGGTAAGGGACAAGAAATGCACTAAGATGCTTTCATTCCCTGCAGATATAGTTGCAACAGGGCTTAGAGGCGTGCTGATAGATATTGTAAAACATCGTATGGTAGACGCAATAATAACCACATGTGGCACGATAGACCATGACATAGCAAGAACATACTCGAACTACTTCCACGGCAGCTTCTATTTGGACGATGAAGAAGTAAGGAAAATGGGATACCATAGGCTGGGCAATATACTGATACCCAAGGATGCATACGGTCCTAAGATAGAGGAAAAAGTCCAGCCGATTTTGGAGGAGTTTTACACATCCTCTGAAAAAAGGATAAGCCCTTCTAAGCTATGCAGCATCATAGGAAAGAAGCTCGGGAAGAGTTCCCTCCTGTATTGGTGTGATAAGATGGATGTGCCCGTCTTCGTACCAGGCATAGTCGACGGTGCTGTTGGAAGCCAGATATGGCTATTCTGCGAGAGGAGGAGGGACTTCCAGATTGATGTTATAGGGGATGAGAGGAGGCTTGCTGATATGATATTCACCTCTGAAAGGAGGGGAGGACTTGCCATTGGTGGAGGTATATCGAAGCACCACCTTATCTGGTGGAGTCAGTTCAAGGGTGGATTGGATTATGCATGCTACGTCACAACTGCCGTTGAGTACGATGGTTCTCTTAGCGGAGCACATGTACGGGAAGCTGTTTCGTGGGGCAAGGTCAAGCCAAATGCAAGAAAAGTAACAGTTTTTTCAGATGCGACTGTTGCGCTGCCTTTAATATATGCATATGTTGTCTCTTCAAAGCGGTAGGATGTTTGAACGGTAGACAGAGGAGGAGAAAGTTCCAAACGGGCCATCTATTTCGTTCTGGATTATAGTCAGTGTATACTCCAGATAGCCGCATCCTTTTCCGTCTAAAAATTTGTAGTGCAATGCGGAATCAAAACCGTGAAGTAGAGCCTCTGTCTTTATCTCAAAACTCAGAAACGAAACGGCTTTAGAAACTATTGTTTTGTTGCATACACCTCTGAGTGAAGAAATAACTTTATCGATAATGCGCGAAGAAACAAGACAGAAATTGCTTGCCTCACCTATACGGAAATCCAAGTGCAAGAAATATCTTCCCTGCCTTTCTATCTTTACCAATCCATTGTTTGTAAATGATGAGAAGTGGTACTGGACTATGAAGTTTGTCCCGTCAGTTGAAGTACCTGAAAATGTTCCAAATATCCCTTCCTGTTGATCAGAGTACCCCATGAATGGTACTATGTACTCTTCAAGGGAAAAGTTCTCCCCTCCTTCATTCAAATCCATCCTTGGAATTGAAGAAAGCCCGGAAGAGCAGGAAATTGAATGGTTGGAAAGGAAGGACTGCTCTCCATAAAGCAACCTGTATGCAGCTGAGGCTGTGTGCATAAGTCTATCTGTATCGAGGGCAATCTCTGCATTTAAGTATTCTTCATAAACCATTTTCTCTTTTAACGAGGATGCAACTAGGTAGCTTGAAGAGAGAAGCGATACAAACAGAATTGCGGAGACAAGAGTTGCTGCTACTGCTCTTCTCTGCATGCTGAAGCATACACTCTCCTGCTAACAAGCTGCAGTGAAATGTAAATACAGTCTGCAGGTAGTTCTACATGAACGCATCCATCACCGTACAATGAGAAATTTATCTTGAGAGAAATGTTTGAGCTTAAAAGGGAGAGTAAACAAAGCTGCTCGCTACTTGCACTCTGGAAAAAATGCAGGCCTCTTCCGTAGACAATATTTAGGAGGTAATTCCTGAGTGATATTTCATGCTGAATTCTACTTGAATCTTCGATATAGCCCGACGGATTTGTAAATGCTATCAGAATTACACAGATTATACCCACGGCAGAGGCTGAAGCTATGTCTAGTGTTCTCAACCAAGAAGCCTACCTGAGATTATTGAAAGAGAAACCGCAATAAGGATTAACATAATAGCAATAAATATAGCAACATCCAAGTAAGTTTCTATCTCAAACATTTTTTATCGTAACATATCCTTCCAAGTTTGTAGCATTGTAGTTCCCATCTCCAGAAAAGTTAAAACTGTTCGTTCTCACTTTCAACATGTAAACGAAACTGTACTGACCCGATGCTATAACAGCTGTCCCATTTACTTTTAGCTCGGACCCTGTAAAAGGCACCGAAAAAATGATACTTTCCCCTGGTTTAAGATTGTCGAGCATCTTCCCAATACCTTCAACAACGGAGGAAACAAGATATTTCTTTGAAAGAACAGAAACGCTCGTGACTGAGGGATATGAGAAAAAGTAAAGAGAGAAACATGCAATAAAATAGATTGCAAGGGAGATGTATGATTCGAAGGAAGAAACCATTACCTGAACACCGCCTTTAGTTCCTTGCTTTCAAAATAAAAAATAACTCTGCCATCACCATTTATTTTAAAATTGAAAGAGCATATGAAAGGTATTGTTGCGTTAAGCTTTTCGTTTGAGTATGCAAGGTAAAATGTATTGTTTGAACATGAAAGGACCTCCCCAGCCCTCCCTGCCTTTACCGACCAGTAGCCATGATTTGCTGCGTTGTAAATACCTCCTAGGTAGGCTGAGAGGTCTGCCTTGAGCTGTGCCGACGATGCATGGGAAATAAAAGAATTTAATACAGTAATAGAGAGCAAGGAAAAGATTAGGCTTGCTGTCAAGGCAAGTACGTACTCCACTATCTGAGCCAACATTTAAAAAAACAAACAGAGAATATAAGCAACAACGTGGCTCTTTTAATGAAGTATACATTTTCTGCATGTGTTCACGGAAAGGCTTTTCAGGTTAGTTTCAAAGAAAAGAACAAAAGGAAGAAAAGATCCTCTCCTTATTGAGCTCTTCCCAAGGGAGAAGTTTTGCAATCACACCACACTCCTCAGGAAAGTTGAGCAAAAAGAGTGTTTTAACCTCTACAGGGTTTTCCTCTGCCTCTCTGACGAGGAAATGTCACTCGTAAGAAAGTCTGTTTCAATTGTCTCTGACACATTAGACCCTGAACTAGTTAAACCCCTTACATTTGAAAGACTGGTTGAAGTTATAATGCAAGAGGTTTCACCTTTGCTATCGCAAATACAGGATATGAAAAGGTTGAGAGAGGTTTCAGAACTTGTAGCCTACGAATGTATTGGACTTTCAAGGTTCTATGCCCTTGCAACAGATAACATGGTGACAGAGTTTTTTTGTGACTCCAAGTTCACACCAATTTATCTCGACCACATGAGCTTCGGCAGATGTGAAACGGAGATATTTCTAACAGAGAGGGAGAGGGATGCAATAGAGACGCATCTAGACACTTTTGGTGGTTACAGCCTTGACTTTAGGACACCTTCCTTGAAACATGACATTGAAGTCTCTGGAAAGAGGCTTAGAGTCTCGCTCGACCTTGAGCCTCTAGCAGTATACGGATTTTCTCTTGACGTAAGGAGGCTCGACCCCTCAGGGTTGAGAATAGGGCAGCTTATCTCAATGAGAACTTTAACTGCAGAGGCAGCATCATTCCTAATTGCATGGGCAGAACTTGGAGGTAATATTTGCATAGTTGGTGAGACAGGCTCGGGCAAAACAACTCTGATGAACGCAATAGACAGGGAACTCAATCCGAAATTAAGAAGGGTTTACATTGAGGACGCGGTTGAGACTCCAGACCTTCTCAAGGAGGGATACCATCAGCTGAAACTCCGTGTTGAGCCCTACGACAAAGCAAGGAACATCAGGACAAAGGAGTTCGAGTCTGTTAAGATGCTACACAGGTCACCTGATATGATGATCCTGAGCGAGATACAGTCTGAGGAGCATAGTAAGGCACTCTTCAGTTCCCTTGAGTCAGGTATAAGGGGTCTGCAGACTTTTCATGGAAGCTCACCTGAACAGGCGCTGAGAAGATGGAGGCTGCTACACGGTATATCCGAGATAGCACTTCAAGATCTTGGTTTGCTAGTGCAGATGTCACGGCCGGATAGGTTAAAGCCCACGAGACTAGTCTCAAGGATATCTCAGGTATCACTGCAGGATGGAGAACCGTCATTGGTTGATATTTTTCAGATCTCAGGTGGGAAACTCACTAGAAACATAGCTGCAAAAATAGTTCCTCCTCCAGGTAAGACGGCAGAAGAATTTTACTCCAGGGTTGATGAGAAAATGAGGGAATTCGAGATAGATGAAATACGAAATTCTTGAGATTTATGGGATAGATAAGGTAAGGTTTGTAGCCTTAGTAACAGCTTTCTCTATCTCCGTCTTTATAGTATCACTTTTCCTAACTCTCAGACTTATTGGGACTACAGGTATTGCTTTCGCAGTCATTCTCGGGATTGTTTCAGGGTACATTTTGTTTACCGAACCCTTGAGGGTTGCGAGGTACTCGTCTCTAATACAGTCAGAGGAAGCATCCACTTTCTTTTCTTTCATAAGTACAGCACATTCTGTAACAGGATCAAGGACAAGGCCAATAATGCTTCTTGAACCAAGGGATTTTTCTTTCTCCAATGCTATAGTTAAGATGAAAAGGTCGATACTTCTTGGGAGAGATCTGGAAGGGACAATTCAAATCCTTGAAAGAGAAAGCTTCTCCTCAACTTTGTCTTCAGCCTTGAGCGCGTACAAGTCAAGAAGCGGATGGAAGAGAATTGAGTGGGAAGAAGAGTACAGCGCAAGCATATCTACATCGCTGCTGACACACGAGACTAAGGTTCCTCTATTCATTGCAGCTGTCTTCTTCTCTCCAATACTCCTTACATTTCTCTCAATAACTTCACATCTCTATTCCTCTTCCCACCTTCTCTACATTTTCCTGTTCAACCTTGTTCTCGTAGACCTTGCTTACTTCTACTCGTCATCCGAAAGGAGAATTCTTGAATGAAGAGAAGTAACCTCGATACACTTAGGGTTCTCTTCAAACTTCTCTCGATGGGAGAGAGTCTTTGCTATTCTCTTGTCAAGAGTATGCGTGTTTCCGAGCCCGATTCAAGTGTCGTTAGGGCTGTCTTCATGGGCCACCATCCTAGGAAGGTAATAGGTCTCTTTAAGGCAGAAACAAAGGAGCAGAAGCTGCTCATAGCAATGGTGAAGAATGCAAGGATATCGGACACAGTGTTAGTGGGAAGACATGGGAGCAGGCTTCTAACCACATTTGAGAGATGGGAGAGGATGAGGGAATCCAGAAAGGGCATCTCGAAGGTCATGGCATTCAGGGGGTATATCATCTCTTCAATCCTTGGGTGCGTTCTTGCTGTAGTCTCAGGTATAGCACCAGTAGTTCTCTCCTTTTCGCTAAATGGCCAGTTAAGGATAGATCCATTTCCAATAGAGCTTTTCTCTCTAGCAATGGGTTTAACTTCATCCATAACCATAGGCTTGTTCTTCGGTACAAGGAGGTTTTACGTCAACCCACTCTTAACTTTCTTCCTCTTCATCCTTGTGTACAGCTCCTTTTCTTCCATTGCAAATCTAGGTAGCTATGGTGGGCTCTTAAATAAATAGCAACGTTCATTTTATATGAAAGGAAAAATTGTTCAGGAAAGGAAGGCTGCACAGTTAATAGAGGAAGCACTTCTTCTCTCTGTCGCACTTGTAGCCCTCTCGATGCTCGTTGGAGGGATAGAATCAATACTAAAGGAAAGCGCTAGCTACACTTCAAACATATGGAACAGCATAGTTTCGGCAATCAACGGCGTCCTTGGATCCCTCTTTCACTGGTGAGTTTAACTGGAGTCTTTCCTCTCGAGGCTTAGATGGTCTCTTTCTAGACACGAAATTCTTCAGAGAGACAGTATAAGGATTGTTGACACAAAATACCTGACTGTAAGGAAGGGTAGCAGGCACAGGTCCTTTGCTTTCATCAGAGTGTATCTAGAGCAGCAAGAAGACGAAAGGACTGAGTTTTCTTCGAGTGTTAGAGCTGCGGTGCAGAGTCAGAGGATAAGGGGTCTCTTCCAGGGGCTCAGGAAGTCAGAGATACCATATCTATACATCAACGCAATGATACCTGAGAAAAACGAGGAGCACGAGGTCTTTGAGTTTGACCTAGCTGTAGGAACATGGGTTGACGGTGAGGAGAAGGGCATAGAAAAGGACCTTGCGGAACTTGAGCAGAGAGCAAGCATACTTGCTGCAAGCCTCTCTGTTGCAATGCCTGAAGCCTCTATCAGGAGGCTCTCAAGGAACGAGCTCTCCTCCTTTATTTCTTCAATACTCTTTCCATCCGATAGGGAGATGCCTCAAAGAGCTGACCCTTCCTCAATAAGTACTGTTCAGAGCTTTGGTAGCGATAACCCGAGCAAAAACCGTGTTTCTGTAGCTCCTTCATTTTACGTTCCGAACATATCCGAATCTTCAGGCAAGATTATTCTTGGAAACATACTTTCCGGAGAAAAGGAAGTACACCAGCTTAAGATAAGGTTTGAGGACATGAGAAGGCATGTCACAATCCTTGGCATGACAGGAAGCGGCAAGACAACTACATCCATATCCATAATGTCTCAGGTTGCTTCTACTGGCCTTCCTGTTCTTATACTTGACTGGCACAACGAGTACAGGAGGAGCATAACCTCACTGGGAGGCAGGGTTTTTTCCCCAGGAATTGACGATTTTGTACTCAACCCTCTTAGCACATACTCCTCAGAGATAACTGAGCATGTTGCAATAGTGACAGACATATTTTCAGACATATACCACTTTACTCATCCGCAGGCGTACATGTTTAGGAACGCTCTACAGAGATGTATCTCAGAAGCAAAAGACGAACCGATACTGGAAGATCTTGTCAGGGTAATAGAGTCTTTTCCCCTAAGGTCTGCTTACGATAACGAAACAAAGGTTGCTCTTCTAAGAAGGCTTGTGCCGCTAACACAGGGCCAGGTAGGGAAGGCAATGAATGGCCACTCCTCAATTAGCTTGGATGAGCTACTTGCCTCAGTCGCATGCCTTGAGCTTGGACATATGAGAGACGTACAGTCGAGGAGCATATTCACAGAGATAGCCCTGAAGATGCTCTACGAATTCAGGACAGGTAACACGGATAATGTTGAGCACTTAACTGTTGTTGAGGAAGCAAGGAATATTGCACCAGCTAGGAGGGATGAAGATCCACCAAGTGTGGGGGAAAGGATTGTTTCCGAGTTAAGAAAGTTTGGCGAATCGATGGTCTTTGTTGCGCAGTTCCCCACGCAGCTTGCGTCTGAGATAGTGAAGAACTCGGCTGTTAGAATTGTGCACAGGATAGCGTGGCACGAGGACATGGATATAGTCGCTAACTCTCTTGGCCTTAACCAGCAACAGAAGGAATATCTTGGGATGCTTGAGGTTGGGGATGCGGTTGTTAGCCTTGCAAGACTACCCAAGCCGATACTTGTTAGAGTAAAACAGCAGGGCTACGAAGAGAACAGGAGAGTGAATTTTTCCTCTGTGCCGTAGGTGAGGGACCAGTCTACCTGTCCTGTCTTCTTTTTCCCTAGCATTATCCTAGCTATATCCCTCGAGGCTCTTTCAGGGTCTGAGAAGGTTGTGTCGTATTCGCTGACTTTCTCTTTACCAAATTTTTCGTAGCACTGGTATGCAATAAGTCCTATTAGTTCAGCTTCCACATTTTCCCTTATCTTTTTACTGCTGTATTTTCTTGAGGCAAGTCTATGCTTTAAAACAATCGGGTCGCACCGAAGTACAACAACATGCTTAACATCCTCCTTATCAACTACATGTGGTATCAGATGGCCGTAAATGAGTGATTGTTCCCTTATTTCTTTTAGAACCTTTGCAAGAGAAACTGTGTCTACATACCCTTTGCTCGAAGCACCTGATTTGGATGCAATCGAATTTATTGAAACAGGATTTAGCTTCAGTATCTTGCAAAGAATAGGTGCTATAGTTTTCTTACCTGTACCAGGCGTTCCAGTAAGGCAGTAAAACCTCATCCTAGATAACCGAGAAAAGGAAGAAGTATATCGGTATAAGTATCAAAGGAAGGAAAAGGAGTATCCAGAAGACAAGCCTCAGGATCTTCTTTACGTATACCTCTGTTCTGTTGCTGTTCAGAAAAGAATCCAGAAGTTCGAGCAACTTTAAAAGCATCGCACATTCTACCACAATGCTACTGTTTAACTTTTTCTCCAAAGGAATGGAGAAGCTTCCTTACCTTTGGCCCTATGACAAACACACAGTAAGGCTTCTCTCTGTTTCTTTCGTAGTACTCCCTATGGTAATCCTCAGCAGGATAGAATACATCGTAAGGCTTCAGCTCTGTAACAACCTCCCTACCAAGTTCCCTGCTTATCCTTTCAATCATCTCCTCTGCAACCTTCTTCTGTTCCTCATTGTGATACAGTATTATCGAACGGTACTGTGAGCCAACGTCATTACCCTGCCTGTTCCTTGTTGTTGGGTCATGTAACGCAAAGAAAATTTCAAGTATCTCTCTGTACGAGATTTTTTCAGAGTCAAATGTCAGATGGATTACTTCGGCATGCCCTGTAGTGTCACTACAGACCATCTCGTATGTTGGGTTGGGTACGTAACCACCTGCATAACCGGGCTGAACATCAATCACACCCTTTATCCTTCTGAAGATTGCTTCCGAGCACCAGAAGCAACCCATGCCAAGAGTTGCTTTTGCTTCCACTTTTTACGGATCTGCAAGAACAACAGATAAATCCTTCTGAAAGTGGGCTTCAAAGGCATGGTATCCGACCCTGTTGTAATAGTTGGCTCCTTTTTGCTTGCTTTCAAAGCAGTTTTGCTCGAGGGAAGCGAGGTTGCCATACTATCCCTTGCTACAGTGAATCAGATAGGTAGAAGGAATGTTTTGACAGGCATAATGCTGGGGCTTGTTGCATCTATTCTAATTTTTCTAGCTGTAAGACAGGTATTCCTGTATTTACCAACAGTTATGATTGACTTTGTTACTGCTGGTGTGATACTTTACTTTTCTTCAAAATTTCTGAGAGGTTTTGTGGGCTACTATTTTGAGAAGAAATCGTTTCAATTCAAGATGAACGACATGGAAAAAGAGCTTGTTTCGAAGGCGAAGATAAACGATACATATGGGAATATACCTTTCTCTCTCTTAAACTCTCTACCAGTCTTTACCATAACATTAACAGAGGGTTTTGAAGCAAGTTTAGTACTAGCGGCTGCGGGTTCCTTCAACCTATTCTGGACTGTTATCGGAGCTTCAATAAGCATACTTGTTATAACATCGATATCCATTGTATCCTACCAGTACCTGGTAAACTTCCCGAGATGGCTTCTTGACCTTCTAGCAGGGTTGATCCTTCTAACTTTTGGCATCATATTCCTTCTTTCCGGTATCCTGGAGGTAGCTGCCTAAAATGAAGAAAGGAAAGCTCAAGGAAATAATAAGCAGGGCTCTTTATGCTGATATTACAGAGAAATACACAGTAATCTACAGGGATATGAACATGTATCCGGAGGTTGCGCTATCCGAGTTCCTGAGCAGCGGGGAGATACCCTTTTCTAGGATAGTCGAAATCAGGAGGGATGGCATCGTTGTGTGGAAGAAGTCAGGTAGCAACAATTTTTATACCTCAGACTGAGATCCGCTTGGTACATGGCCCTGGATATTCCAAGGCTATACATACCAATTAGCCAGAACGTTGCAACAGGTATATTCATAGGTTATACGCTTGTCCTTTTCATAGCACTTGCCCTCAACAAGTTTGGAGATATGATGTTCAGGAAGGGTTTTGCAAAACCATTTTACATAAGAGGGCGTAGAATACACCACAGGGATGTACTTCTATTTGTCCTTCCCTTAATTTATACAGTTATTGTTTCCCTAATTATAGTTGGAGCAATTGGTGTTGTTTGGAACTACTTCTGGGATGGGATAGAGACAATATCCATACTTGCTGCTTTCTGTCTTGCACTGGACCTCCTCTTTGATAGGTATTCCTCAAGACTCAAAAGGATAGTTTCAATACCTCACGAAATACTCTACCTATCTCTGCCTCTTTACGCATTTACACATTTCCTCGTCATATTAGTTTAAAAGATAGTTTTTGAGACTTTTAATAGTTGGATTTGGGAATGTGGGTAGGAGCCTTGCGAGGTTAATTTCGAAAGAGGAGGAGTATTCAGGTAAGATAAGGGTTGTCTGTATTGCTGACAGCAAGACGCAGATTGTAAGCAACTCTGGTCTGGATTTGGCGGATGTTATCCGTAGAAAGGAGGAACGTGGTACCGTGGGTGATGAGAGAAGGGTGGAGCTAAAGGAACTAATAGAGAGGTGTGACCCCGATACAGTTGTGGAACTTACAAATACAAACCCTGTTGATGGAGAACCCGGGTTTTCCCACATAAGGGATGCAATTGTTTCAGGTAGAGATGTTGTGACAGCAAACAAAGGACCAATAGCAATTGGATTCCACGCATTAAGAGAGCTCGCTCTAAGGAACAGGGTCCAGCTAAGATACAGCGGAACAGTCGGTGCAGGTACACCAATTCTTGACTTTGGAAAGACATGCAGTAGAGGAGACAAGATTATGTCTATCAAGGGGATACTAAATTCAACGTCAAACTACGTTCTTTCTCTGATGGAGAGTAAAGGCGTGAATATGAGGGAAGCAATCGATGCTGCAAGAAAGGAGGGATATGCGGAAGCGGATGTAACGATGGACATTAGTGGTAGGGACAGCGCCCTGAAGCTTGTGATAATTGCTAACCATCTTCTTGGAACAAGAATAACTCCCGAGGAAGTAAAAACAACAGGTATAGAGCACATCGAGCTCAATGCAATAAGAAAAGCACTGAAGAAAGGTAAGAGGATAAGACTTGTTGCAAACGCAGGAAGCGATTACACTGTCTCTCCTCAAGAGCTTGATGAATCAGATCCACTCTGTGTTTCCGGACCAATGAACTCATTTTGCATAAAATGCAAATATTCAGGGGAAAAATACGTCATTGGCAAGGGGGCAGGTGGCATGGAGACAGCTGTCGCAGTTCTTAGGGATATTCTTTCGATCGGTGGAAGATGATGCTTTACGTTTACAAGTTTGGCGGCACGTCCATATCAGATGCCTCAAGAATAAAGCATGTTGCTAAAATAGCAACCGACAAAAGGAAGAAGATTGTAGTATGCTCGGCTCTTGACGGAGTTACGGAAAAACTCATACATCTTGCTGAGCTTGCATCTAGAGGTAGGGAGACAGATGTAACCCATCTTATTGGAGAAGTTAATTCCCTTCACTCAACACTGTTGGATGGTGCCATAGCAAGCAAAGAAGCGAGGGAGGAAGCAAGCAAACGGATTAAGGAAGTTGTCGAACATCTCACTGTTATCTCAACAGCATGCGCAAGAGTTAGGGAGGTAACACCAAAGGAGAGGGATGCAATACTTTCGTGTGGTGAGATGCTATCTTCCCCGATATTGAGTGCAGCAATAACAGAGAGGGGGGCTGATTCTCTCTATATGACTGGGGGCGAGGCAGGAATTGTTACAGACGATAACTTTGGCGACGCAGTCCCAATCTTTGAGATGACATACCATAACATAAAGAGGAAAGTGCTTCCTTTGGTCGAATCAGGAAAAATACCTGTTGTTGCAGGATACACAGCTAAAACACAGCACGGCGATATATCGACTCTTGGAAGGGGAGGCTCGGACTACACAGCAACACTGATAGGTGCTGCTGTAAGAGCTGAAGAGGTAATACTCTGGAGCGACGTAGATGGTCTGATGACAGCTGACCCAAGGATAGTAAACGAGGCGAGGGTGATAGATGAGGTGTCGTACGCAGAGGCAAGAGAGATGGCAATGTTTGGAGCCAAATCAATGCACCCCAGGTGTCTCGACCCTGCGGAAGAATTTGGAATAAAGGTCAGGTTCAAGAACACATTTAAGCCAGAGGGCAGTGGAACTCTCGTAAAGAAAAGTGCGAAGATAAGCGGAGCGGTGAGGGCTGTGCTTCTTGTCAGGGATGCTTCTGCAATTACAGTAAAGGGAACTAGCATGGTCGGGAAGCCGGGAAGTGCTGCTTCTATCTTTAATCAGGTTGCAAAGACAGGCACAAACATAATGATGATATCTCAAAGTGTTTCAGAATCAAACATAAGCTTTGTCGTTAGGAGAGATGGTGCAAGAAGGGCTGCAAGGGCGCTCGAAAGGACAATGTTGTCATCTGGGGAGCTTGCCTCAATATCTGTTGAGGACGATATTTCTGTAGTTGCAACGATAGGAGAGAATATGAAGGGGACACCTGGAATAGCGGCCATACTGTTTAGAGCACTTGCTGATAGAGGTATCAACGTCAAGATGATAGCTCAGGGTTCGTCTGAAATGAATATCTCGATAGTCGTCGACGAAATAGATGGTATCGAAGCTGTTAGAGCAATTCACAAGGCTTTTGGTCTCGATCTCTTATAAATTTAATTGAGTAACTTTCGAAAGTACCTCATGGGGTTTAGATTATTTTTTGCTTAAAGGCACTGATTTTCAATTAAAGTAGCAATTGCGAATTTAACAATATCATCTAGTGCCCCGGGCGGGATTTGAACCCACGTCGCGAGCTCGAGAGGCTCGTATGCTTGACCGGGCTACACCACCGGGGCATCAGTATTACACGCACCCTGCAAAAATGTCGAGTATTTGATTATGACGATAATACTAGCAGAATGCAGAGTGATACAATTAAACCTACACGTTCTGCTTCAAGACTGCCTTAACTGCGAGCTTGATATCTGATGGCTTCACTGTCTTCCTTCCAGCATGAGCTGCAAATTCCACGGCCTGCTTTGCTATCTGTAGCCCTATAGACTCAAGCTCTGTCCTTAGCTCTATAGCTGCATCATCCCCGACCCTTTCTGCTCCTGCTTTTTTTATAAGCCTATACACGGCAGCCAGCCCGAATTCAGCATCTGCCATGTTTTTTATTTTAAAAAAAGACTTAATTAAACTTTTCTTGTCCGTCTAGGGTTGTTTTAACAAGAAAAAGCAGTAAGACGTGATTTTTTGAATAAACGCGTGTATAATCGAGAAACTTTTATCTGCATTGTGTTCTTGGACCAGATACAATGGAATTCATTGACGTGCACTCACATTTCGAAAGCATTGGAAGCGAGATTGAGAAACTTTTATCCTCAGTCCGAATAAGAGTTGTTTGCGTTGCCACAGATAAGGAGAGTTCTTTAAATATAATTCAGAACGGCTTGCCTTACGCTTTTGTAGGGGTTCATCCATCATGCGCCGGTTCTGATGAAGATATCTCGTGGTTGAACGAGATTGCTGCAGTAGCTTTTGGTATTGGCGAGACAGGATTGGACCCGAAGTATGGGCCGCTCGAGCCTCAGGAGAAGATTTTTATGAAACAGCTTGATATTGCTGAAAAACTTCAAAAACCCGTGCAGGTCCACTCCAGAAATGCTGCAAAGAAATGTCTGGAGATACTCGGTAGCTATAAATTATCTAGAGTTCTGATGCACTGGTTTGATCAAGAGGAACTAACTAAGGAAGTAAATTCCATGGGCTACTTTGCTTCCTTTGGACCTGCCTTGCTTTATTCAAAAAAGCTTGAAAGAATAGTCGAAAAGATAGACACAAGCTTAATACTTACGGAAAGCGACTATCCCATACAATACACTCCACTCCGTGGCATGTCCGGACCCGTCCTTATCCCAAGTGTCGTCTTCAAGGTATCTCAGATATTGGGGTACAAATTCGGCGATATGGCAGAACTAATAGCCGATAATGCAGAAAGGTTTCTGGGAAGAGTTAATTCTACCAATGCTCCCACACCCAGTAAAGCTTAACCATACCCATTAAAGAGCTTGGAGGGCAAATGGACAGGATCAGGAGGTACGCACAACTACTCTTGGAGAAGTACCCCAACCTATTCACACATGACTACGAAGAGAACAAGAAGGCAATTGACAAGGTTGCAATTGTCAGTTCAAAGCAGCTGAGAAATGAGCTCGCAGGTTATATAACAAGGTACATAAGGGAATCCCAAGATAAGAAAGGAATAATAGAAGAAGTTGAAGCAAAGGAAGCGGGTTGAACTTTGACCCAAAGAACATAAGGATCCTTCCATTAAACTCACTCTTACCACACGAAAAGGCTATCGAGGAAAGTGTGGAAAAACTTAAGAATGAAATTTTATCAGATGGAATACAGAAGGACCCAATAATAGTTGAGAAGGATACTTTTGTTGTTCTCGACGGTACACACAGGCTGAACGCATTTAAAAGGATTGGAATCGAGTATGCTGTCTGCTATCTAGTGCCGTATAGCTTTGAGGGGATAAAAGTTGAGAGGTGGACAAGGGTAGTTTCACACGAAAAGAAGATAACGTCCCATCTGCTTGACGCACTTGGTCTGAGGCAAAGCATACCTGTTGAGAAGGCCTTCCAACTTTCGGAGAAAAAGGGTGTCTTATTTTTTGCAGGTGGGTCATGCTATGGAAAGGAGTTTTCATCCATTCTTGAAGCGTACTCCTTTGTTGAGAAGATAGACAAGACGTCAAAGATTATGGGGTGGAAGGTTGAGTACCTTCCTGAAGATGAGGTAGATATAGCTATGAGAAAGGGAAGGCTCGTTATCCTTGGCCCAAGGTTAAGGAAGCAGGATGTTGTGGAGCTAGCAAGGAAAGGAATGCTTCTTCCACCAAAGACAACGCACCACATAATAGACCCACGACCTGTTTCAATAAGGTATCCAGTTGAAAAGCTTAGAGGCTGGAGGGAAGAACCTGACAAACTAATAAACCAAGAACCGAAAATCCTGCCTCCCGAGAGCATCTACGAAGGAAGAAGATATAAGGAGAGCCTCATCGTTCTAAACGAGAGATGATAAAGGTAAGGCTACTTGGTCACATAAGGAGCTCCGTGGGGAAAGAGGAAGTTGAGATAGACAGGGATGAGATAGATTCAGCAGAACTTGTTGAACTTATTAGAAGCATGTCAAAAGAGAAAAACCCAGGCTTTAACATTTACAACACACTTATTCTTGTTGACGGAGGGGAGGCGTTCCTGCCTGCGGGTGGAAGGAAGATAAAAGCAGGTGGATCAGTTGTGCTTATACCTTTTTCTCACGGTGGTTAGATGGCTCCTGGCGTCTTGTGCTTCATTATAAAGAGAAAAGAAGATCTAAAAAAGCTTAGCGATAGTATGTGTGAGGGGGTATACTTCCAGGCTGTGAGAGAGAATAACTCAACTAACTGTTGTTTCTTTTCTATGATAGCATGCCAGACATTGGAAGCAATGGAAAATGGAAGCATGATTGCAAGGAAGCCTGAGATCGACATACTTCTGAGACTTGCAGGTACAACACAGATAAATGAAGCAATAAGAGAAAAGGGTTTCAAAGGTGGAAGGGACAACGTGCTTATTCTGTTTGGGAAAAGTGCCAACGTACGAAAGGCTGCGAAGCGAATGAAGATGAAGAAACTAAGAAGGAAGAGGCTGAAAGAGAGTGAACTTGAGAGAATAGAGAGGGCAGCGCTGCTTTCAGGGGAGAGGTTTCAGGCATCAGCCATCAAGGCTGAATCAAACGCCTCTCTTTAGCTTCTGCACGCTCAGTATCTCCTGTGGACGGAGCACAGATATGCAAGTATATTCTCCAAAGATCTGGAGCAGAACTACCTTGTCTGGCGACTCGAGGTTTACTTTCCTCTCTATCAGTTCTGCTATGCTTTCTATGAGTTCTCTGCTTGTATAGGGGGAGTCCCTTGCCTCAACCGTTATCCTGAATGTCTCACCTGGAAGTATAGAGCTTGAAAGCTCTTTGACTGCATTTTTTATCTCCTCTAGTTTCGTGTCAACCACCCTGTCTACAGGTATAACTCTCTGAATGAAGTTTATCTTGAAAGGGTCGAGCCTTATCAGGTCTGCGAGAAAGGCAACAAGAGCCCTGGGATTCTCTACCTCCACTTCAAGTATGCCGTCGTAAGGCGACCTCTCTATGGAGATTTTCCTTGTACCAGACTGGAGTATGATCTCCTTTAGCTCCGCAGAGGCTCTTGCCTCAAGGCCTCTTGGTGTTGTTACAACGAGGTTCATCTGTATTCCTCCGCCACCTGGCTTGCACCCGCTTCAATGGAGAGTAAAATTATATAAAAGTGCATGGGTTGCGAGCTGGAGAATCGAAGCATGGGAAGCAGATACAGCAAAAATAGATGAGCAAGGTTTAATAATCTACTAGAAATCTGCCACACGATAAAAATTGTCAGAGGAAGATGAGGAATTCGAGGACGAAGACTTGGAGGAACTTGAGGACGACGGCTGGGAAGAGGAGACAGACGAAGAGGAGTACTAACCCTGCCTAGTCCTAAGAAGCCGTCCATATTTTATAGCTTTTTCTCTTGACCTTTGGTATTGAAGAGATTGTTCATAATTAACTTTAAAAATTATCCTGAAGTTTCGGGGAAGAGGTCTGTCGAACTAGCAAAAATAGCAGAAAAAGTAGCAAGAAAGCTTGGAATTGATATTGTTGTCTGTCCACCACATCCCATGATTGCAGCAGTTTCATGGGAGGTTGGAATAGAGGTCTTTAGCCAGAGCTTAGATGCAAGGCTGCCTGGACAGAGCACAGGGTATGTAGTTGCTGAAATTGTGAGGGATGCAGGTGCAACGGGTACTCTTCTAAACCACAGTGAACACTCTCTAAAGAGAAGAGAGGTTGAGGATTCGTCGAAGAGAGCAAGGGAAGCTGGACTGAAGGTCTGCCTCTGTATTCCTGGTTCGTCAAAGGTTAAGTACGCTATGGCGACAAGGCCCGAATTTGTTGCAATTGAACCCCCAGAGTTGATTGGGACAGGGATCTCTGTCTCAAGATCCAAGCCAGCAGTACTTGTTAATTGTGCTAAGAAGCTAAGGGAGGGAGGCTACAGTGGGAGAATACTTTGTGGTGCAGGCATAACTTATGGAGAAGATGTTAAGAGGGCAGTCGAGCTTGGAATGGAAGGTATCCTTGTCTCAAGCGCAGTTGTCAAAGCGAGAAGATGGGAGGAGAAGATTGAAGAACTTGGAAAGCAACTCCTTTAGAAAGATGTAAATAAGGTACAAGTTTGCAGTCGAAACATGAGTTCTTTGCCAGACCCGTTCGAGAATGCTCTAAAGCAGCTTGAAATTGCTTCAGATTACCTGAAGTTGGATAACGGGATGAAGGAAATACTCTCAAATCCAAAGAGAATACTAACTGTTTCCCTTCCAGTAAGAATGGACAACGGCGAGGTAAAGGTCTTCACTGGATACAGGGTACAATACAACGATGCAAGGGGACCTGCAAAGGGAGGGATAAGGTACCACCCAGCCGTAACCCTTAATGAAGTCAAGGCACTTGCATGCTGGATGACCTGGAAATGCGCTGTCGTAGATATACCTTTTGGAGGTGCAAAGGGAGGCGTTGTTTGCGACCCCAAGACTATGTCTGCTGGGGAACTCGAAAGGATGACAAGGAGGTACACAGCTGCAATAGCTGATTTCATTGGTCCGTACAGAGATATACCTGCACCAGACGTATACACAAACAGCCAAGTGATGGCTTGGATTGTCGATACTTACAGTCAGTTAAAAGGCTATATGATTCCTGAGGTAGTAACAGGAAAGCCCGTTTCACTTGGTGGGTCTTTAGGGAGGGATACTGCAACAGGAAGAGGAGTGGCATTCTGTACAAGGGAAGCGGCAAAAGTTAACGGGTTAAATCTTAAGGAAGCTACATTCGCAGTACAAGGATACGGAAACGTTGGCTCAAACTACGCAATCCTATTACAGGAGCTTGGCCCGAAGCTTGTTGCAGCAAGCGATTCAAGTGGTGCAGTATACAGCAAAAAAGGGATAGATGCTAAGCAGCTTCTAGAATACAAGGAGAAAACAGGCTCTGTGGTTGGCTTTCCTGGTACGGAAAAGATAAGCGATAAGGAGCTTTTGCAGCTTGATGTCGATATACTCTGCCCTGCAGCACTTGAGAATACAATAACAAAAGAAGTTGCAGAGGGTGTAAGGGCAAAAATGATAGTTGAGGGTGCAAACGGACCGACAACACCAGAAGCTGACAAAGTTCTCGAGGAAAAGGGTGTTTTTGTTGTGCCAGATATACTTGCAAACTCAGGAGGAGTGATAGTGAGCTATCTTGAGTGGGTCCAGAACCTGAACAGGATGAGGTGGAGCGAGGAAGAGGTTAATACTAGACTAGAAAAGAAGATAACAGATGCTTTCCACGCCGTATACAAAGAATCGAAAGAAAGGAAACTTTACACAAGAACAGCAGCACTTGTGCTTGCTGTGGGTAGGGTTGCGGACGCAATAAGAACTCTAGGTATATTCCCGTGAGATGGTTGATTCCAGCTCCTTGACAAGTGCTTTGGAACCCACGTAGATCGGTGTTGTTTCCTCAAGTGAGGAAGGCTCTAGGGACAATATATCATTCTTTCCATTACTGGAGTAGCCTGAAGCAGCCCTAGCTATGAATGAGATTGGTAGAACCTCATAAATAACCCTGAGCTTTCCTCTCGGCTTTGATTTTGTGGCAGGATAACCAAATATTCCTCCGTACTTCAGGATCTGGTTAAAGTCCCCGACAAATGTGCCACAGTACCTCAGCTTCATCCCCCTATCCTCAAGCTTCTCAACATACCTCAGCACCGGTTCTATCCATTCTCTTCTCTGTGCTCCGAAGCTGTAAATCTCGCCTTCCTCCTTTATTTTTAAAGACTCTTCTGCCAGAGTAAATATATAGCCACCTTCACGCTTTGAAACAACGAACCTGCAAACCTGTTTGCCAGATGATAAAGTTAATGTTAACATTGGACCATATGTGAAGTAAAATGCAGATGAAATGTATTTTGCTGGGCACGGCAATCTTTCAGTGAAAAGACAGAATATGCTTCCAACAGGATTATTTGTGTCTATGTTTGACGAGCCATCAAGGGGGTCCATTGCAACGTGGACTTTTCCCTTTGAATGGGTCGGTGGGGACTCTTCTGAAACAACCTCCGCCGCCTCTCCTGTCTCGAGTATTCTCTTTCTAAAGAGGTTGTCTGAAAGGACATCTAGCTCAGCCTGCTTCTCTCCGTATGGATTTGTGGTCGAGAGCACAGCTTTTCTTCTTGGCATTTCTTCCCATATTTTCAAGGAGACCTCGGCACACGCAGAAACAACACTTGCTTCATCAGATGGTAAAAGTGAACGAATGTATTCCTCCAGCATCATCTCATCCTTAACCTGAATAATAGAGTTAAATAAGATAAGTGGAAAAACCTGTGCTATGAAGGCAAAGGACTTGATGGAACCGTTCATGCATGAAGGAAAGAGCATACTCCTAGCTTATGACCAGGGATTTGAACATGGGCCGTCTGCTGACTTTAACGAGAAAAATGTGGACCCAGAGTATGTTCTTGATATAGCAAAGAAAGGCGGTTTTAACGGTATAATACTGCACAAAGGCATAGCTGAGAAGTACTATGAGGGAAAGCCCCCACTTATCTTAAAACTGAATGGAAAGACAAACGTACCTAAGATAGAACCAATTTCAAGACAGGTATGCTCGGTTGAGTATGCCCTTTCTCTTGAAGCAAAGGCTGTTGGCTACACAATATACCTGGGAAGTGAATACGAGCATGAGATGCTTTCAGAGTTTGGCAGGATACAGGAAGAGGCACACGAGAAAGGCTTGGCTGCAATAGCTTGGGTCTATCCGAGAGGTAGCGCTGTTCAGAATGACACAACAAGAGAAATAGTTTCATATGCTGCAAGGCTTGCACTTGAGGTTGGTGCGGATGCTGTAAAGGTAAAATATACAGGAGACAGTGAAAGTTTCAGATGGGTCGTTAGGGCTGCAGGGAGGGTCAGAGTTTTCATGTCTGGGGGTCCGAAAGCACCAACTGAGGAATCATTCCTACAGCAGGTTAGGGGTGCAATGGACGCTGGTGCGGCAGGGCTTGCAGTTGGAAGAAACGTTTGGCAGCATGAGGACCCTATGCGAATGGCTTCTTATTTAAAAGAAATAATATTTAAAAACAGAAAAGTAGAAGAATTAACATCAAAAATAAGAATACAGTAAACTTAAGTAAATTATGTTTTATGGTTAAAACATAATGAATAGTAGCTACATCAAATTCCTAGACGACATAACAAAGCATGATGTTCCCTTTGCAGGGGGAAAGGGGGCAAACCTGGGTGAGATGTACAGAAAAGGTCTACCTGTACCGCCTGCATTTGTACTCACAACAAAGGCATATGAAGAATTTCTAGATAAAAATAAGATAACTTCCGAGATAGAGAGAAGGCTAAGAGGAATAAATTTTGAAAATGTTGAGGAACTTGAGAAGAATGTTTCCGAGATACAGCAGCTTATCATATCTTCCAGAATCCCAGCTAACGTAAGGGAGGAAATTTTAAGAGGCTATAGGGAGCTCTGCGTGAGAACTGGAAAAAATAACCTACCCGTTGCTGTGAGGAGCTCTGCAACCATGGAGGACTTAAGGGAGGCAAGCTTTGCAGGGCAGCAGCTGACAATACTAAACGTGAGGGGGGAGAGGGAGCTACTTTCTGCAGTAAAGAGGTGCTGGGCATCTGTCTACACGCCAAGGGCAACAGCCTACAGGTACAGGAAGGGTTTCGGGTATAAGCCAATACCGACTGCAGTTGTAGTACAGAAGCAGATAATGAGCGAAAAGTCCGGAGTTGGCTTTACACTCCATCCAACCACGGGAGACAGAGAAAAGGTTGTGATAGAGGCAGGCTTCGGACAGGGTGAGTACATTGTTTCTGGAAGCTCGACACCAGACACTTATGTTATTGATAAGAAGACAGGAAAGGTTGTTGAAAAGAGGATAAGTAACAAGAGCTACATGCTTGTCGCCAGTCCGGAAGGAGGCTTAAAGAAAGTAAAGCTACCCAATAACTATAGGAGTAGGCAGGTACTTGATGAAAAGGAACTGGGTGAGCTACTGAAGCTTGCTTTGTCTCTTGAGAGGTACTACAACTACCCTCAGGACTTTGAGTGGGCAATACAGGACGGAAGGATATACCTTGTTCAGACTAGGGCAGTGACAGTACTCCCAAAGGAGCAGAAGGTAACTCTTGAGAAAGATACACCTATTCTCTCAGGCCTTGGGGCTTCTCCAGGCATTGGGTCAGGGACAGTCAAGGTAGTGCTTGACGTTGAAAAGCTCTCAAAGGTACAGAAGGGCGATGTTCTCGTAACCAGGATGACGACACCTGATTTTGTGCCTGCAATGATAAAAGCAGCGGGAATAGTTACAGACGAGGGAGGCATGACAAGCCATGCAGCAATAGTTAGCAGGGAACTAGGTGTGCCATGCATTGTTGGAACAAAAGAGGCAACAAGCCTTCTCAAGGATGGGGAGAAAGTAACAGTTGACGGGTCAAGAGGTTTAGTTTTCAGGGGAGAGCTAAAGATAAGGGAGAAAAAAGAGGAGATCGAAGAATCCGTTCTGAAGCTTAAAACTAAAACAAAAGTATACATGAACCTAGGTGTTCCTGAGAAGATATACGAATATGAAAGGATACCTTTTGACGGAATAGGGCTGATGAGGGTAGAGTTCATAATTGCAAGCTATGTTGGGGAGCACCCGCTCCACCTGATAGAGACAGGCAGGGAGAGGATGTTTATTGAGAGGCTTGCCGAGGGTATTTCTCTTGTTGCAAAGAAGATACACCCAAGGCCTGTAGTTGTTAGGTTCTCTGATTTCAAGACAAACGAGTACAGAGAACTCGAGGGAGGGGAGAAGTTTGAGGAGATAGAAGCAAATCCGATGATTGGATGGAGGGGTGTTTCCAGGTATATCTCGGAGGAGTATAGGAAGGCATTTGAGCTGGAGGTCAAGGCAATCAAGAAGGTAAGGGATGAGGGATGCGACAACGTATGGGTAATGCTTCCTTTTGTTAGGACAACATGGGAAGTTGAAAAATGTCTTAAGATATTGGAAGAACATGGCCTCGAAAGAGGGAATAACTTCAAGGTATGGATAATGGCAGAGGTTCCGTCTGTTGTTTTCCTAGCAGAGGAATTCGCTGAGCTATGCGACGGATTTAGCATAGGTTCAAACGACCTTACCCAACTTATTCTTGGAATTGACAGGGATTCTACAAGACTTGCGAACCTTGGATACTTTGACGAGAGAGATGAGGCAGTTAAGAGGGCTGTTAAGAGGCTTATAGATGCGGCACATAGTAGGGGAAAGACAATATCGATATGTGGCCAAGCACCCTCCGTCTATCCAGAGCTGACAGAGTTTCTGGTTAGAAGTGGGATAGACTCCGTTTCTGTTAACCCAGATACAGTAGTAAAGACAAGAAAGCTTGTGTATGAGGTTGAAAACTCACTTGGTAAGAAATCTCCAGGACATTATAATTCCAATTGATGCGAAGACAAAAGCGAACACTGCTAGATAAAGAAAGTCAAAGCCAAGTGGTGCAAAGCCAGGGGAGCCGAGCAGTAGCTGCCTTCCAATATCCGTTCCGTATGTTATTGGATTGATTGAAACAAAAGTTTGCAACCAGTTTGGCATGAATTTTGAAGGAAAGAGCGCATTACTTCCAAACAATAATGGGAGGTTTATCAAGTTCATTATAGCGACCTGTGATTGCCAGTCTGTGGCTCTTAGGGCAAGCATCAGGAAAAAGGCAGAGAGGCCAAAGGTCATTAGAAAGAGACCTGCAAACGTTCCAGCTATGCCCAAAGCCGTGATGCTACCGTAATTCATGCCAAGAAGTATAGCAACCACAAGTATAATCGCTGCCTGGAGCAGAGACCTGAAGACGCTTGACAGAACCTTGCCAATTACAATGACAGATCTTGAAACAGGAGTGCTCAGGACCTTGTCAAGGAAGCCGAACCTTCTATCCCAGACTATAGACATTCCGCTGAACATTGCTGTGAATACAATTACAAATGAAAGCATACCTACAGAAAGGAAGGAGAAGTAGTCTGAAGTTCCGAAAGTGTTCTGCATTATCTGCTCTGATATCTTGTTGAGAACATCCTTCGGTATCGAGAGGCCTGGGATGTTGAACGAGTTGGCAGAAAATATTGCACTGAAGTTCATGGCCTTGCCAAATAAGCCAAGCCATATTACTGGCTGTATCAAAGAAAGGAAGATAATGAAAGGTGCCTTGTACCATTTCATGAGCTCCCTGTTCGTGAGTGACCACAGACCATGCAGTTTTCCTGTGTTTACTCTTTCTTCAACAGACCAGCTCATGCCCTTGCCCTCCTCAAAGTAAAACGCTGAGCCAAGATATCCGATGAATCAGCTTGCTCGTCCCTAAGATTCCTACCTGTGTACTCTAGGTAAACCTGGTCTAGGCTTGGTTTTGAAAGAGATATCCTCGTTACGTGGTACCCTCTCGACCTTATCAAGTCTATTATTGCAGGTGCGGCCTGCTCTCCGGAGTCAGACTTTATCCTGTAGTAGCCGTCGAGCCTCTTTACCTCCTTTACGTATGAAATGTTCATTATCATTTGTGAGAGGTCAGGCTCTTTCTCCAGTACACCTACCTCTATAACATCACCCCCTATGCTCGACTTCAGCTCTTGCGGGGTACCGACCTTGATTATCTTCCCATGGTCAATAATTGCAATCCTGTCGCATATGCTGTCAGCTTCTTCAAGGTAGTGCGTTGTCATGAAAAGTGTCATGCCGTAATCGTTCTTTAGCTTCCTAATATATTCCCAGACTGCGGCCCTTGTCTGTACATCGAGGCCAAGTGTCGGCTCATCCAAAAAAAGAAGCCTCGGATGGTTTATTAACCCGCATGCTAACTCGAGCCTTCTCCTCATACCTCCCGAGTAGTTCATTACCTTCTTGTTTGCTGAATCTTTCAAGCCAACTAGCTGGAGCAACTCATCTGCCCTCCTTTTTGCCACATCCTTCGGTATACCGTAGAGAGATGCACAGAACATTATATTCTCGTACCCAGTCATATCCTCATCGGCTGTGTATTCCTGCGGCACAACACCAATTGACGCTCTAACCTTGTTTGCCTGTTTAGCTATGTCGAAGCCACAGACAGTTGCTGTACCTGAGGTTGGCTTGAGCAATGTTGTTAGCATCTTTATTGTTGTTGTCTTGCCTGCACCATTCGGGCCAAGGAAGCCAAAGACCTCCCCTTCGTAAACATCGAAAGTAACATTATCTACAGCCTTGAGCCTATCGTTAAAGACCTTTGTTAGGCCCTTTACCTCAATTATCTTTCTCATCTCATCCACCAGATATAATAGCCTCCAGCCTACTCGAGAGCTCCGCGAATTTATTCTTATTCTTTAGTATTACTGTTCTGTCCTTCTTAGCCAAGTCCTCAAGGTAAGATATGTAGCTTGATAGCTCTTCAATAACTTGCTCAACTGATCCAGGCTTTGGTCTTCCTCCAAAGTCAAAAAAGCTAACCTCGTTCTTTCCTTTTTCTGTTAGTTCGTACCTTCCGTCTTCACGTTTCTTTACTAGACCTTCAGAAGTAAGGCTCTCAAGAAGTGGATAAACCGAACCTGGAGAGGGCCTCCACCATCCACGTGTCATTATTTCCATCTCGTCCATAAGTTCCGCACCGTTCTTTGGACCCCTGCTAAGCAGGTAGAGTATCCAGAACCTCAGTCCTCTCCTCATACCAGGAAAGAAAATGTTCCACATATCGGTTAACGATATCGGTTATCCGATATCGGATAATAAACTTTTCTTAGCCATAGTGTTTTATATTAACTGATTCTCTGCACTGCTACCTGTTATGAAGTTTCAAATAGGAACCTCTAACATGACTACAAATGAAATTCACCCTAGGTTTACTTGTTGCTTCTTTTGCCTCATTGTTCACTGTCATAACACTCCGAGCTGTTTTATGCCAGAAAAGGTCGCAACCTAGCCTATTTTTCACGAACCCAATTCAGGAGATTGATGCTTACTGCAACAACTTAAAGAATACCTTTGTAGAGGATTTGCCTCATATGTGCCCCAGCTGCCAAAGCCTTTCAATGCAGGCAATCCAACAAACTAAGTGATTTCCCATAACAACATGGCAAACCGTGTGGCCAAGCTCAGCTTTCCGTTCTTCTCTTCTCCAACTAAACAACGGAATGGAAGACAGACCAGCAGAAGGTGACATTCCTATCACAAGGTTTACTCTTCCACTTCGGTAGCTAACTTGGTCTATGCTGTTTAACAACAGAGGCGCTGGTTCCCACGAAAGATTCATCCTTATACCAATAGAGCTACTCTCAATTCCATTCTCAGATAGGGATGAAGGCAAGCCCTCTTCAGTATACTTCACATGCGCGATATCTTCATCCCCTACCTCTTTAAAGTAAATATCCTAATTAGCAGTTTAATCGTTTTAACAGTATTAATCCAGGTTTGCAATAAAACATGAACTATCATTTTGATGGTAAGATGATAGCCCGGCCTGGATTCGAACCAGGGTCACCAGGTCGCCTCTCCCATGCGGGATCCAGAGCCTGGTACTCAAGGAGTACAACCCTTCCTTGACCGCTAGACGACCGGGCTTCCGGGCTGCATTCTCCTTTTGCCATAGGGAATAAAAGCGTGTCTAAACGATGGAAGGCTACTGAGTAAGACCAGCCCTGGTGAACTGAGTTACAGTACTAACAATCTTTGAAAGAGCATCTGCAAGTGTTTTTTCATCAAGTATTCCCATATGCCCAACCCTTATCATTCTGTCCCTGTCGTTTCCTATCCCTCTGGCTACAACAATTCCATATTTCTCTTCAAGTGCATTTTGAATTGATTGAGATGAACCATCACTAACCCAGATACCCGTTACTGTGTTTGCCCTGAATCCTTTTTCAGCAACTATTTTCAAGCCTGCAGCCTCGAAAGAGGACCTTGCAGCATTTGCAAGCCTTTCGTGCCTCTTCCATCTCTCCTGAATTCCCTCTTGCTTTAGCTCAAGTAAGGCCTGCCTGAGAGCAAGTATAACATGGGTAGCTGGTGTTGCAAGGTAGATTTTTGGGTCGCTCATTATAGGTTTCCACCTAGCTAAGTTCATGTAGTAAGACTCTATATCATCCTTTCTCGATTCTATGTATTCCATTGCCCTGTTTGAGACAGCTATTAAAACAGCTCCAGGAGGGGCTGCTAGTGCTTTCTGCGATGCTGTAAAGACAACGTCAGCATTAAGAGTGTCAAAGTCAAGCTGCTCACCTCCAATACCGCAAACAGAGTCGACAACAGAAAAAACATCTGCCCTAGAACATTCCTCAACAAGTTCTCTCACAGGGTTTCTCACACCTGTTGATGTCTCGACGTGTGTTATGAAGACAGCCTTGTACCTCTCCTTAGCTAGCTCCCTCCTTAAATCTTCGGGGTCTGCGTGTTTTCCTGGCGAGTACTCCAATTCTTTTACAGCTACCTTGTGTGCTTTATTTATCAGGACAAACCTCTTCCCGAAATAACCTGTTGTTAGAACGAGAGCCTTATCCCCGTGCCCCAGAAGGCTGTAGACTGATGTTTCCATTCCTGTTGTACCTGTTCCTGTGAAAACAAACTGGTGCCCCTTTGTATTCCCAAACACATATCTAGCAAGTTCGAGTGTCTCGAGAAATGAGTTGTAGAATTCCTCGCCTGTGTGAGATATCTGCGGCAGAGACATTACATTCCTAACAGATTCTGAGAGGTTTGTTGGACCAGGTATCAGCAGAAGCTTTTGCACATCATTGGCTGGAGAGGGACAAGATAAACGCTTTACTATGCTATTGAGATATGAGCATATCTACTATATGTGCCTGAATATCTCATCCAGCCTTGTTATGTTTATTATTCCAGGCTCGTTAGCTCTATGTGTGTGCGTCAGCATGAAACCTATTCCTGCAGCCTTCAGAAATGAAATGTCGTAGGGGGTGTCTCCAACTGCGATCGTCTCTTCTCTCTTTGCCCCAAGCTCAGAAATTAGTCTGAGGAATGCAACATCCTTTCTCAACGGCTCTACAAAGCATCTTCCTCTCTCTGTGAGCTTTCCTTCACTATCAAAAGTAAGCGAATTAGCGACCCATTTCTTTATCCCAAGGTCCCTTGCAACACACGATGCAAGTATGTCTATCCCTGAGGTAACAATGACTGGCTCGATGCCCATCTTCCTTAGCCTTGAAACAGTGCTTACAGCATCCCTTCTTATTCTGTAGGATGAGAGTATTCTTTCTATCTCCTCCTTCCTAACTCCCTTTGGCCATGCAGCTATATCCCTCCTCATGAACTCTTCATAGCTTATCTTTCCTTTGGTGTAGAGCTCCAAAGACCTCTTTCCTATTTCTTCTGTTCCGAAGTGCCTGTGTATAGCAACCCAGCTTGAATCTTCCTCTAGCAATGTGCCATCCATATCAAACGCAGCAACGAGAAATCTCTTCATATCCTCTCCTCCTTTGGTATTCCAAGCAAATCCAGGCACTTGGCAAGGACTATTTTAAACGCAAGCACAAGTGCGATCCTTGCACGCCTAAGCTCAGCCTTCTCCTCATGGATTACAGTTGTTTTTTCGTAGAAGAGGTTGAATGTGTCGCATATCGTGTGTGCGTATCTTGCTATCTCGCTTGGTGAGAGAAACTCAACTGCCTTTTCAACTGCAATGTCAAAGGAAGAGAGCTGCTTAACAAGCTGGAATTCCGAGCTCTCTTTCATCATTGAAAATCCTGCGTGGTTAAGCTCGTATCCTTCTGTTACTTTTTCAAGTATCCTGCATGCTCTTGCATAACTGTAAAGGAGATATGGCCCTGTATCACCTTGCAGCATGAGTGAAGAAGGGAGGTCAAAAACAATCATTTTCTCTGGGTCTTGCTTTACAAGCTCGTACCTTATTGCAGATAAAGCAATAGACTCTGAAACTCTATCCACCCACTCTTCCCTCTCGTTTGGATTCCTCTTCAGTGTTTCTGACCTTGCCTTCTCCTTCAGCTTTTCAATCAACATGTCTGCATTTATGTATGTACCCTTCCTTCCAGACATATGGACTATCTGACTTTCTGATTCTATGCCAAGTGTCCTTGCAGTTTCCCTTGAGAGAGAAACAACCTCGTACCCCCTATGTATATACTTTCTATCATGTCCGAAGAGCTTTGAGAGAACAGAGACAATTATTTTCTGCAGATAGCTCTGCCTAACATCTATTACAGTTATAGAAGTTTCAGATGAAAAATCAAGCTTTGTTCCGGCTGTTAGGGAGGTTGAAAACAGTTTCCTCCCGCTTGGTTGAACTGCATACTCAACGTAAAGAAATGGATCTTCAACCAACCCGAGCTTCCAAGCTGCATATGGGATGTCCTTTGCAACGTAAACTGCAGTACCATCCGACCTTACCAGAACCTTTTCTGCACCTGTTTCTTCATCTGTCATGACCCAGCATCCCTTGTTCTCTCCCTCTGTTGCATATTTGACAATGCCCTTCTCCTTCATGATGCTGAATATCTTTTCCCACATTCCTGAATGCAGTATCTGTGTTTCCCAGTTAAGGAGGTCGTATGAGGCACCTAGCCTCCAGCATGTCTTAAGCTGGTCTGCAAGAACTCTTCTGACTATTTCCGAGGTATACCGCGCTATCTCTGTATCACCCTTCTCAATTTCCTTCAGGACAAGTGTCTGCTTTGTCTTCAATTCTGGTCTAGTTTCGTACATCCTGTTTACTCTGGTGTACACCTCGTCCCCGCAGTACTGGTCAAACTTTTTTCCTTCAACCCTGTCAGGTATACCGAGGAAGATGAACCCGACTATTATGTCCGCAACCTGTGCGCCTGAATCGTCTATATAATTTAAGACTCTAACATCGTGGGAAGTATAGGTTAGAATCCTTGCAAGGCTATCTCCTATAACAAGGTTCCTTACATGACCTATGTGAAGCGCTTTGTTTGGGTTAACTGCTGTGTGTTCTACTGAAACCCTCTTGCCCTTACCCAAATTTATGACCTTTTCAAGTTTGGAATCTATTATTTCCCTTAGGGCGTCGGAAGCAAATACTGGGAAGTCAAGCCAGAAGTTAAGGTAGCCATTTCTGTGAGGTTCTATGCTCTTAATGTAATTTAGCTTGCCTGCATCTATCGAGCCCTTGAGTTGGATCGCTATATGGTATGGGTCTTTCTTTGTTTTTTTCGAAAGCCTTAGTGGTAGTGGAGAAGATAAATCTCCCAAAGAGATGTCCGGGGGTTCTGTGACTTCGACCTCTTCAACGGCGTACCCTGCCCTAGATGCAGATTCTCGAATTTCTCTCTTGCACGCCTCACGAATTTCCTTGAATTTCAATATTGATGTACCAGGCATACCTTCAAAAGATATTTTGAGCCTTTTGGAAAAGGAAAGGAATGGGCCCGTAGCCTAGTATGGATTAGGGCGTCAGCCTCCGGAGCTGAAGGTCGTGGGTTCAAATCCCACCGGGCCCGCTGATAATTATAAGCAAATCCCTTAATAGGATGATCGCGTACTGACACTTTCAATACTATAAGTAACAAGTACAGCGGTCTTTTAGAAGACCAAGATGTTAGGAGATGGCACGATAGCCTAGTGGCCAGTTCCACTATAAACTCTGAGGTCTACCTCAAGACCTTTAGTCTATAATGCAACTTCGAACACACGACTCAAAAACAGAATCTCAAGGATGGCACCACTAAGAGGTTCAGAGACGACTTGAGGCAGATGGAGAAGAAGGGGAAGGCTAGTTCATACATCAAGGGGTTCAAGAAAGCGATGTAGAGAAGATGGAGCTGGACCAGATGAGCGAGGAGAAGCTGAGCGACAGCTCCATGCCAAAGGTAATCCTAGTAAGGGGGGTAAGGTCCTTCATCAGCTAGGGATACGAGTACGTCACCGCACTTCCTGACGGTGGGGCCACAGTCAAGATCTCTTTCTGAATGGCACTCTAGGGAGGGGGAGAGGAATGAGCCCTAATAGGAATAAGGAGGAGATCTTAGTATGGATACCTCTCGAAGGAGGAATATACTTTCTCATTTCTTCTTGACCAAAATAGACGTGGCTGCCTTTCGAAATCCTTAGATATTATTGTATTCGATTCCTAGTCAGAAACCTAGTCTTGCGGTTTAGACATCGTCGGCCAAGATTGGCTGGTTGGATCGCTCTTCTGTTACCCCTGCTAATTTATGTACTGACCCTCGACGGTACTATATTTACAAATGGAATCGACGCCAGTATCATAGGTACTCAGTACGCACTTTGGAAGTTCGGTTCCTTCTCAATTGGGACCCCGCAGAACCTCTTGATAAACACAGTTGATTATGGTGTCTATCAAGGAAAGGCGTACAGCGCAATCGCGCCAGGAACTGCGCTACTCTCCTATCCTTTCGCTTCGATAGGCTTCATCCTGAGTGGGAGTAAGCTACGCCTCCCTGGACCTGCACAAGTCGCGGATGAACTCTTCCTAGCGATAGCAGCATCAATCGCCGTCTACTCCTTCTATCGCATCTGTAGGCTATACGCCGACGACAAAGTGAGCCTTCTCCTTGCTCTTGTGATGGCCTTCGGTACTCCGGTCTGGCCCTTTACTACAATCGTCTTCGAGAACTCTCTATCATTAATGTTTTCCGTAATTGCAGTCTACTTCGTGTTAAAGTCGGCTATGAATCCTCAAGGTATCCGCTTACCGCTCGCGGGAGGGTTGTCCCTCGGCCTAGCTTCGTTTGTGGAATACGCGGCGGGTCTCTTTGTTGTACCCTTGGCAGTTTTCGAGTGGTACCGAACCCGTAGCTGGAGAAATCTCACTGTATTTGTTTCAGCCTTCCTAATAGGACCAATAGCCAACGCAGTGTACAATTTCATCTTGTTCAGAAATCCCTTGATCTTTCCCGAACAGTTGAAGAGCGGAACGGCGCAGCCTGTAGGTGGCCTTCTATCTGCTTTCAACATATGGTCAGCCCCCATCCACATGTTATACTATTTGATGAGTCCCTATAGAGGAGTACTCTTTCTTGCTCCGATTTTGGTGTTTGGATTGTTTGCTTTGTATTTGAATTGGAGCTCAGTGTGGATGCAATCGGAGTCCCTCCTGTTCCTCTCTCTTTTCTGTCTGGTCCTTGTGTTCTACTCTGCGTGGTCCGATTGGGCAGGTGGGCTAGCATATGGTCCAAGATTCCTCACGACCGCGGTCCCCTATATGCTCATACCACTGGCGCCATTCCTTAGCAATAACAATGGTGGGCGGTGGTGGGCACTCACACTAGGCCTATTTGTATATAGCTCGTTTATCCAAGGCGCGGGCGCACTCACGAGTGCATTTTCAGTCTACGGAGACTGGACGACATTCCAACCACTGGCCCTTAATCTTTCCTGGCTCCTTCAGGGGAAGATAGATTCATGGTGGATCTTGTGGAACGGCCTAAATGGAACCTTGTCTCCTTTGGTGTTCGAGGGAGGGGTGTATTTACTGATCTGGACTGTAGTCCTATTGCTAGCCAAGAGGCCGGCAACTGCCCCAACCTAGAATTTGCGAGGTTCGTGTACGTCATCAGCGAAGCTCCGACCAATTCACTGATCTACGTGTACAGTCCAAACGTTGTACAGGTCGATTAAACACGGGGACGCACTATAGTGGAGGCACTACTTTGTGGACCAACTCCTTTACCGCAGGTAACGAAGACATCCCGCCAGACAATTGCCAGAAGCAGAAGATAACTCTCACTCTGAGACCATGTCTGGGTATGTATAAGATTCTAACCTCTAATGGGTCTGAGTGGAGTGGATTGTAGCCTAATTCTCGGAGCGCATAATGCCTGTCTAACAATCGTGGCAGCTAAGGAATTCGCGCAGGCATCCAGCTTACGCTACAGCCTTGTGGTGAAGGATTCTCTTAAATAATTAACTGCATCCCACCGAACCCGTCTTGGTCAAGCTTTTCTCAGATGATTAACTGTATTTTCTCAAGATCATCCAAATGCTCTGGATAGCCTTACACCTTCAGCAAGTATCCAAGGGCAGAGAACGGGTGTCTGAACTTCCCACCATTCAATCCATGCTCTCTCTTTGCTCATCAACATAATTGATTTCAGAAGTCTTTCCATCATGTCGCTAAGCCTCATTCCAATCACACCATGCTTTATCTCGCCTTTTTCAACAAAAAAGCATGCGTCCCTTGGAACGGTTGAGAATTCACCTTTTTGATAATTGTTGAACCTAGTATACCAGTTCGATGTTATGATAACACCCCTCTTTACTTCTCTTACCATCTCATCAAATGAGGAATCACCTGCAGTCACCTCTAGGTTCCATGGATGTGGAGATATAAGGCCTGCATTACCTGTGCTCTCTGTATTCCACCTGCTTGCTGTGCTCAAGTTATGAATGTAGTTTCTTGCTATACCTCCTTCAATTATTGGGGTTGACCTTGTTTTTGTCCCTTCGTCGTCAAAGTCTCTCCCTCCAAGGCATCCCTCGATAAAGCCGTGGTCTATTACTGTGACAGTATCACTTGCTACCTGCTTTCCAATCTTACCTGCAAGAAAGGAAGAGCCTGTCTCGACGTTGTAGGCAGAGGAAGCCAAGCCAACGTAGTCTGTTAGATTTGCTACAACAGTAGGACTTAGCAGAACCTGATAAAAGTCATCCTCTATTTGCTTAGCATCCCTCATCATGACGCACTCTCTTCCTGCCTTTAAACCAGCTTCCTCTGGCTTGAAACCAGAGAGAGATGATGAACATTCGATTCCTTGTCCGCTGGTATTCTTATCTGAGAAGGCCCTGACGTTAAGCTCTATTGCAGTTCTCCTGTCTTCGCCCTTTATCCCAGTGCTTGTTGCTATGTATGTTGCCACAAGAGAAGCAGATATAGTACCAGCAACCCTGCTCGCCCCGGCAGAGAGAGCAGAGTTAATGGCTGAGGATGCAAGGTCTGGTATTTTCTCGGATATATAGATCAAGTTATCGTCAACCCTTGCCCTGTTTGGCCTGTATTCTACGGATGACTGCTTCAAGTATGAAAAATTTGCATCAGGCAGGCTTTGGAGGATTGAGGCTAGCTCCTTTACAAATGAAGTAATACCAACCAAGTCAGTTGTTGAAGAGATTATCCTCTTCCTTCCCCTTGAAAGACATACTGTAACCTCTTCTTCAGATATTCTCTTTGACACGGTTATCGAGTTGTTTGCAAACCTGCTAGAGAACTCATCAACCTGAAAACCAATTACTATCGCCTCATCAGCTCCGGCTGCAACTGCAACACTAACAGCTTGCTCGAGCAAATCTCTCAACTATCTTCTCCCCAGAATTATTTTCTGCAGGAGCATGTTTGGTCCTCCATGCCAAACAGGTATACCTTGCATAGGGTCACCCTTTCCGCAAATGCCTGGCTGGAACTCAAGCTCCCTTGACCTTGCTTTAACACTTCCCCAAAGCCTTGGGGTTGTTATCTCGAGCACAGGGGAACGAACAAGCCCTTTGACCTCTCCTCCAACTATCTCGTATGCCTCCAAGCCAACGTACCTCTGGTTGTACCTTCTGTCGTCTATATTCCACTCCATGAACGATTTGATGTAAATACCGTGATTGACCTCTTTTACAAGCTCCTCAAATGTGTAGTCCCCAGGTTCAACGTATGTATTAGCCATCCTTACTATTGGTTCCCTGTCAAAGGAGGAGGCTCTCGAGGAACCGTTGCTAAGCGTTCCAAAGGAGTAAGCTGTTTCCCTATTATGGAGAAGTTCGTTTACCTTTCCTTCTTTCATAAGCTCCCTCTTTCTTGCCTCTATACCTTCGTCGTCAACAAGGTAGTAGCCGAAAGAACCTGGTATCGTTGGGTCGTCGCTTACATTTGCTTCCATGCTGCCTATCGTAGAACCAATACTTTCCTTTGATAGGTAGGATTCACCTGCCTGGGCTCCTTCCCTTCCAAGTATCCTGTCTGCCTCGTAGGGGTGGCCAACAGATTCATGTGCTGCTATTCCGCAGAGCTCAGGAGAGAGTATTACATCCAGTTCTCCTTTGGGTGCTTCCTTTCCTTCTCTGAGTATTTTCTTCATTATCCTTGCTTCCTCCATGACCTTGTTTTTTATCTCTAGGCTTCCTAGCAATTCATAACCACCAGACATGCCCAGATGGATGAAACGCTGGAGTATATCGTTACCCTCCCTTACTGTAATTGCTGTGTAAAAAGAGACCCTTGGAACTCTTGACTCCGATTCAGCACCGTTGCTATTTACGTAGTACTTTTCCTCAGAGTCAACTGAAAGAGAGAGGACTCTGTTTGGAACTTCCACTCCTGACCTTGTTATCTCTGACTCAACCTCCTTTACAACTGAGAGCATTGATTCAAAAGATACGTTCTCTAACTTCTCTTTTTCTTGGGCCCTCCATCTCCTCCTTGCAGGCGCGCTTCCGTCAAGCATAACCTTCTGCTTTACGTGGTTGGAGGAGGCTCTCGCAAGCTTAAGTACCTTCTCTGCTAGATCCTTAACTGAATCTCTCTTCATAATGTTTGTAGCAGAAAAGGCAAGCGCCCCTCCTACAATTACCCTTACCGATATGCCAAGGCTCTCTGCCTGCAGGGAGGGCTCAACCATTCCGTTCTTGAGTACTACACCTCTTGCTGACTCTGAGTGCAGCCTAGCTTCAGCATACTCGGCTCCAAGATACTCTGCAGTTCGAAGAGCTAGATTAGCTAGGTCCTGCAGGTCCTGCCTCATCTTTCTCTAGCTCTAGCTTTGGGTTAAGGCTTTTGAGTTCATTTATCATCCAACTCACTACCTCGAACCCCTTCTCCCATGGTTCCCTTGACTTTATATCTACAGCAGCCTTCTGAAGTATATCCTCCGGGCTCATTGAACCGCCGTACGAAAGAATCTCCTTGTACTTAGGAATGAAGTTCTGTCCTTCCCTTATGTACCTGTCGTAAAAGGAAAGGCTCAGCAGGTTGCCAAAGGCATATGAGTAGCAGTAGAACGGTGTCCTGTATATGTGAGGTATGTATGTCCACTCCCATCTGAACTCCTCTGGTACCTCAACTGAGTCACCGAACTGCTCCTTGAGATTTTCGTAGTATATGTTGCAGAGGTCCTCAACTGTTGCGCCCTTCTCAACCTCCTCGTGTGCTTTCTTTTCGAACAGGACAATGAAAGCCTGCCTTCCAACTGTTGTGTATATTGATGTTAACCTGTCAAGCAACAGAGATGTTCTAAGCTTTGGGTTTGTTTCTTGGCGCATCAGCCTGTCAAAGACTATAAGCTCGGCAAATACTGAAGCTGTTTCAGCTAGAACTAGAGGTGGTTCCCACGTCAGAATTGGATGGGAAGAAGCAATCTGTGAATGAATGGCGTGGCCAAGTTCATGCGCCATTGTGTAGAGGTCTCTTATGGTGCCTGTGAAGTTGAGCATTAGATATGGTACTATTTTTGGTGTTACGGGCATACAGAAAGCACCAGGCCTCTTCCCTTGCCTTACTAGGTAGTCGACGTGGTTTGCGTCAAATATTCTCTTTGCATGCTCACCAAATTCCTTATCGAATGAAGAGAATGTGTCCACGAGGAGTGAAACAGCTTCGTTGTAGTCCAACCTCCTTGCCTTGTCTATGTAAGGAGCATATATATGGTACCTTGACATCTTCTTGAAGCCCGTTACCTTTGCTTTAAGTTTAAAGAATTCCTGGAACAGATTTGTCCTTGCCCTGCAGACATCAAGTAATGTCTCTACAGAGTCGTCCGACAAATCGTTTTCCAGGTTTCTTGGAGAGATTAGCGTTCTGTAATGCCTAAGCTTGATGAACTCGTTCCTCCAGTCCCTGACTATCATCCTGTATGTCTCTCCAAGCAAACTTCCATTCTCTGCGTACTTTCTGAGAAGAGACCTGTAAGCACTCTCCCTAACTTTTGCTATTGGTGAGAAGAAAAGCTTTGAGATCTCGCTCTGTGGGAGCCTTCTCTTCCTACCTGCAATCGAAATTTCAAATGAGAATGATGATGTTATTTGCTCATACAGCCTTGCCCATCCAAAGAAGCCAGTTGTATTCTTCAAATTTATTGCCTGCTCAACCTTTTCTCCAAGCGTGTATGGCGTTAACTTTCTCTGAACCTTAAGGAAGTAGGAAAGGTCCTTGTCCTCAGGCATGAGATAGCTTGAAACCTGTTCATTAAGTGTCATCCACCAGAGCCTGAAAAAGAGTGTCCTGTTGTCGATATCAGCCCTTATATCTTCAGCCTTATCGAGAAAAGACCTGTATGCCTGGTTTGTTGTGTCCTCTGAAAAGAGAAGGTATGCATAGGAATGTATCCTGACGACCATTTCCAAGATCTCGGAATAGAGCTGGAGAATTTTTACAAGGTCTTCCCTTGTTACGTTGCTTAAAGCAGGCCTAATACCCTCGAATGTCTTTACCTTTGCCTCAAGTTCTGCAAGGAAGCCTTCAAATTCAGGCCCAGTATGTGAGGGCAGTATATCCTTGAGATTCCATCTTTGAACCTGTTCTACCTTTGACACATCAAACCCATCCAAGTCGTGGTAAAAAAAGTGAACTCCAGAACTGAAAAGTCAATATACCATCTAAATACAAGGATAAAATGAAAGTTAAAATCATAGATAAATACCAAGCTTTTTAGGATGATGGAGTGAGCTTGGTCTTGGCTTTTCTGCAGTCGGATGTAATGGATGCGCTAGCCATACTTGCACTCGCCCTTGGAATGGCAGGGCTCGCAATACTCATACTCTTTGCAAAAAGAAAGATATAAGTCTGATATTTAAAAGTAAAATACTTATCAGAATTGGTTTGAAATGGTTGTCTTTGATGAGAACATGGAGTCTTTGATATTTGACCTTGACGGAACGCTTGTCTCCCTCGAATTTGATGTTGTCGGATCTAGAAGAGCAATAATTTCCATGCTTCAAAAAAAGGGTCTGAAAATGGAGGGTGTTGACTTCCAAACACCGACACAATTACTTCTCGAAAGGGCTGAAATCGAGGCAATTCAAGCAAACCTTAGCTTTCAATCTATAAGGGAGGAGGTATTTTCTATCCTGAACGAATTTGAAGTTCTCTCTGCAAAGAACACAAGGATGATGGACGACGCTCTCGTTGTTCTGGAGAGACTTAAAAATTCAGGAAGGAAGCTAGCCCTTGTGACAAACACAGGAAGAAAAGCTTTACAGATGATGGAAGCAAGGTTTTCATTGGGCAGATTCTTTGTTACAACCTTGACAAGGGATGAGGTTCCTGCAATGAAACCAAGACCCGAAGGCCTCGAACTTGCTATAAGAATAATGGGATGTGATAAAAGTAATACATGGTATGTTGGGGATAGTATATACGATATGAGGGCGGCAAAACTCTGCGGAATCAGGAGCATTGGTGTCACTACAGGCAAATACAGCAGAAACAAGCTTCAAGAAGAAGGGGCAGAGTTTGTAATTGGTAGCCTATCAGAGCTTTTGAGCATGTTTAATACATAAGTCTGGGGAAGGCAAGTGAAAGTCCGTTGGTCTTTAAAAAAGACACCCAGCCAGAATATGAAAGATGGAGGATATTTAAAGGGATTGACAAGGTTTCTTCTTGTTTAGGTGAGTTTATTTCAAGGGATAGGACTGAAGTTTACTATTTTACAGGCTCAAGGCTTGGTGCAGTAACGCCTCTTGATATACTGAAGGTTCATGCACCAGAGACAACGAAACTTCAGACTGTTGGAAGGCAGATCGGCAAGCTTCCTCTTAATGATGATGCGCACGTTATAGCGAGGTTGATGCTTGAAAGGGGGTTAAAGTCAGTACCCCTGAAGGTCGAAGGCAACGAGGTGTACGTTATGACTGCGGCGGGGATTGTCTCTTCCAGAGCCAGGTCACTTGATAGATACACTGTCAGGGATGTGATGACACCGGCTCCAGCTATGGTAGAGGCTTCTGACAGGGCATCAAAGGTAAGGAAAGAGATGATAAGGAAAGGAATAGAGCATATCCTGGTTAGGAATGAAAAGAGCTACAGCATAGTTACAGCCAGAAGAATGATAATGGAGGTGTATGCGGAAGGAAGCCCAACGACAGGGCAGTTTTCAGGGAAGAGTGTAGCGAAATTTGAGTTTCCTGTTTCGAGAATAGCTTACGAAATTGAAAAGGTTCAACCTGAAACAAGACTGGTTGAGATACTTGAGCACTTGATTAGAGAACCCTATGCAGTAGTGGTTGAGCTTTGGGGGGAGCTTCAAGGGATAGTGACACTTTCTGATATACTCAAGGTCTTTGTAAAAAGGAGTAGGAGCTATCCTTCGTATTACATAATCGGGCTTCCTGAGGGTCCATTTGAATACGAGAGCGCTAAAATGAAGGTTGAGAGATTCTCGAGATTTGCCTCGAAGATTCTTGGAGAACTCAACGAGATAAGATGTGTTGTCAAGGAATCAAAGGAAAAGAGATATGAGATCGAACTTTATGTTAACTCTGGAGAGGGTAGTTTTAGCTTTTCTGAAAGAGGTTACGATATAGCCGAGGCATTTGATAGGTTAATCGCAAAGGCAAAAAACAGGCTTTCCAGAATTGCAGGAATAAGGCAGCGGAGAAACAGCATAAGAAAGGTTATTGAGAGATAGATTAGGGCGTGAAGGTATGAGTAAGGAGATAGAATCTTCATTCAACACCGTCATTTATGCTTCAACTTTTCTTGGTCTGCTTTTCGTTATAATCGCAAACGGCATAGTCCCGTCCTGGCTATATTACTCAATAGTCCTAGGTTTCTTTCTCTACCTTCTTGCCTCCATCTTAACATTCTTCAGGAAGAGTCTTGCCTATTTAATTTCTCTTGTACTTGCTACCACTGTACTTGCAACATCCCTTCCGCAGGGCGTACACTACCAGTTCATATCAAGGGGGGAGTATCTTTTTGCTGTTGTATTTCTTCTTGGTGATGCACTGCAGTTCCTAGCAGTTGGTCTATTTATTGTGTGGGCCTGGATGAGAAGGAGAAGAGATGAGGGTCTGGGACGTAGCACCTGAAAGGCTGTGCGACAAGCATCTTCTTGGAGAACACAGGGAAATTCATGCAGTATGGACAGTCATAACAGAAGGGAAAAAGGGATACAGCAAGCATCCTGAGACACTTAGATGGGTTGGGAGGTTAAAAGCACTCTATCTAAGGCACGAGCTTGTAGTAAAGGAGATGAGGAGACGTGGCTTTGCTCACAACAGCCCGCTAGATATAAGAAAGGCTGTTGGAAGCTCGAGTCAGGAGATGTTTGTCAATACTGTTGAAGAACAGGTAAGGATGCTGCGCCTCAAGGGTTGTTCCTGCCGCGTTTAAGAACTCTGAATCCTTTTGCAATGCATCCCTCTCTAGGACTAAAATATGAGGTGAAAGCTATGTTAGCTATCGATATAGCAAGAAGCAGGTAGCCAACAGTACTGTTGTTTCTAGCTACAAGTATTGAAATAAGTAGAGGTAGCACCATAGATGCGATAGGTCCTGCGTAGAACATTGCTGCAAGCCTCTTCCTGTCGTACTTCTTCCCCCTATCTATCCTTATTCCAAGCGCAATGAGCAGATAGGAAAGACTCCCCTTTACTATGCCAAGCCTAGTTATATTTGACAGACCGATAAAGTATTCTTTGAACCTGATGCCGAGCAAGATTCCTACAACGAGGTGGAAGAGGTCGTGTGAGAAGAACCAGATAAGAAACAATGAGAGGAGACCCTGGAAAAGCCCGACAAGAAGGTTTCCTGAAATATTGAAAGCAATTAAGAAAGACAGGGCAACAAACAAAACAGATAAAGAAGTGCCAAGCTCAAGGGAAATCCTTGTCGGGTCCTTAAATACAGGTTCTTCTCTTTCACCCATGATTTTCCTTATTGCTTTATTCCTGTATTCCATAACTTCGATAACAAACTTCTTCGCGAATACTTCTCCAATAAAACCAAGTGGCGCAATAAATTCTATATCGTCGCGCATTACAGTTTTTTCTCCATTTGTCTCGAAAGTGTGCCTGTGGACCCATCTTTTGAAGGGAGAGGAGATTGCTTCATCTGTAAAGCTGTTTGGCTCTCTGAACTCCGTTATCCTTGACCTCCATTGAATTTCCTGGTTTAATATCCTTGTAATAAACGAGAACTCAGACCCAGTTTCTATTTTTTGAGGGCATGAGATAATTCTTGGCTTGAGTTCTGGCGGGTAGACAGATGGTAAGTTTCTCGGGTCGGAAACAAAACTGAATACCTCCTCAAGACCTGCATCAACCTCTGTTTCAAAGCTCAAACTAGCCATGATGAGACAACACCAAGACCCACTCCATAAATTACGTGGCCCGCAATGCTGTAGAGCAGAGGTTTCTTACCAAGCGGGTGCCTGAAAGGATCCATGCCTGTTAACGGCTTGTGTATTGGGTAGAGTGTTGCCAACCAAACTACCAGTCCGTAGGCAATAGAAAAAAGGAATCTCTCACTGGTTGAGGATACGTTAAGATATCCAAGGATGAAAGGATATGGTATTGCTGCTATGGACCCGTTTAGGAAATGTAGAAAAAGAATTCCAGCCTTGCCATGATTTACTGAAAGCTTTTTGAGTATTGACCTGTTTTCGTGCCACTCAAAGACACCCTCAAGCCCAAATGCTGTATATGGAAAGAGTTCGAATAAAGTCATTGGTATGGTTGCTAGGAAGCCGTATAGCAGGCCAACAGCAACAAGCGGATACAAAATGTTACTCCCCCTTATATGTCTTCATCTTTGACTTTATCCACTCAAGGTGGTCCTCCACTAGGAGCCTGTGCTCCTCAAGAAAGAAATTTTTCTCTCTATCAGAGAGCTCATTTGAAGAGAGTACTCTCTCCCACGCCTCACGCTGCATCTCTATTGTTTCGTTGAGCATCTTAGCAAGCGACCTAGGATTAACAACAAATAGCATCATACCCCTTATTCTGTGCCATCTCTCTGTTGAGTACCTATCAAACTCTGCCTTTAACCTGTTAAGTTCTCTCTTCCCCATTTCTGTTATTGAGTATATCCTCTTTGACCTGGGTCCTCTACCTGTTTTCTTTATCAGACCCAGTCTCTCCAATCTCTGGAGTGTTGGATAGATTGAGCCAGATCCAGGCTTCCACGAGCCCTGGGTAATTGAGTTTATGTATGATATTAAGCTGTATCCGGAGCTAGGTTCCTCTTGAAGCCTGTGAAGTATAAACATAGGCATCAAGCTCATCCTTGACTGTTCTTGAGGCATTTTTTCTTTTGAACTTGTCATTGAGCTAAACGCCTCCCCTGCGACCTTTTCTAAGATATATCACGTTATACATATTGATATACAACTTTAAATAAGTATCGGAATAAGGTATACTGATAGATATGGCTACAATAGCTGATATAGCAACCCAGGCAAGTAACTTCACGACACTTGTTAAGGCACTTCAAGCAGCAGGACTTGTAGATGCACTAAAGAACGAGGGGCCTTTCACTGTCTTTGCTCCTGACGATAACGCTTTCAAGAAACTTCCAGCTGGTACAGTCGAATCGCTTCTAAAGGACACACAAAAGCTCAAGGACATACTTCTTTACCATGTTCTTCAGGGGAAAGTTACTTCAGCACAAGCAATGCAGATGACAACTGGAGGAAAGAGTGTTGAAGTCAAGACACTGCAGGGGCAGAACGTAACAGTTAGCCAGAAGGGTTTCTTTGGAAAGAGCTTGTATGTCAACGATGCAAAGGTTGTCAAGGCAGATATCGAGGCTTCCAACGGAATAATACACGTAATAGACAAGGTCTTACTTCCAAAGTAAGCAGGTAGGGGTGCCTGGAGTATCTTGAGGCTAGTGGATACTATAGTCCATAGAAGAAGAGAAATAATTGCTGCTTGGGCTGTAGCTCTAATTGCACTTTTTCCAGCAATAACAGGATATTCAAAATTCATTAGCTATTCAACAGGTTCAAGTGCACTTTCTGGAACGGAATCGTACCAAGTCCAGAAGATCCTTGAGAAGAATCAACCGCAGAACTCTACCCTTTCCGTCGTAGCGGAACTGGGAAATAACATAAGCTTAGCTGCAAATAAAACACTTGAGTTCCAGAGGGAACTTTTATTAGAAAGGATACCGTATCTATCATCCTCTGAATCAGTCTTTTCTGCTTACGCATCCCTGATAGACAGTTTTGCACTGAATTCTAGGGAAGAGGTAATTTCTCTTTCAGAAAAGCTGAATCAAAGTGCGTTCTACGTTTATGGATATGCGGAAGCATTCCTGAAGGCATGGGCAAGGTACGGGTATAACACCTCAGCCATTTCTTCGGCGTCACAGATTGCTAACAAATCCTTTCCAACCAGTACTTCTTTCACATCTGTCTTCCTTGGCTTGGTTCAGTCTGGGGAAAAGCAGAATCCTGTTACTCTTGTTCAGAACTCTGCAAGGGTTGCTGCGTTCCAGACAGCTGCAAAGCAGGATACATTTTATGTTGCTCTTGCTACCAAATACCTTAACATAACAAACTACAGGTATGCTTTGCCTGTTGCACTCTCAGAAATACTTTCTTCTGCTACAGGCCAGAAAATTAGCCCAGAGATAGTCCTATCTGTCATCAAAAGTCAAGACCCTGGTTTTTATTACGTAACACACTTCGGTTTGAAAGGCATTCCTGGATTCATAGAGCAGAGGTATGTCAGCTCAGACAATTCAACTCAGGTCATCTACGTCTACTTTAACGTCTCGGAAACATACAGAGGAACAAACAACCTCTATCCAGCACAGGACGCAACACCAAGGATAAGAGAAATTGCTGCAAAGATTCTTGGAAATGACGCCTTAGTAACAGGGCAGGGAGCAGTAGCCTACGACTCCCAGCAGCTTTCTTCTGGTTCAGGCTTCGTTTTCGGTCTTACCTTTGTTTTCCTTGCTGTCGCAGTTGCATTTACACTAGGCTCTTTAATCTCGCCCCTTCTTGCACTCCTGTTTGTTTCTATTTCTACAGCACTAGGCTACGTTTCAATTTTCCTCACTGGACTTATTTTCGGACAGGTTGACTTCACAGTTACGTATACGCTTACAGCTGTTTTGCTTGGTGTCACTACTGACTATGTGGTATTCCTTCTATCGAGGTACAAGGAAGAGCTGAAGGCTGGAAAGAGTAACGAGGAGGCATTGAAAAAAGCTCTGATGAGGGCAGGGGAAGCAGTTGTAATAAGTGGAATAACTGTAGCTGGAAGCCTTGGTTCTCTTTCTCTTCTCCCTGACCTTAGGACATGGGGTCCGGTGCTTTTCTTTTCTGTTATTTTGACTGTTTTGCTTGTTGTTAGCCTTCTTCCTTCCCTCACTTATTTCATAGGTCCAAGGCTTTTTACTAAACGAGCAATGGCAAGGAAGGACGATAACAAGGGATGGATATACAGGGCTGCGAGCTTTTCAGTTAGAAGGAAGAAGATTGTTGCTGCAGTGATATTGGCATCGTTCGTTCCAAGTTTCCTCTTCTGGCTTACAATTCCGACAACCTACAACATAAGCGAGGGACTGCCGCAGGGACTTGAAAGCGTTAAAGCTTACAGCTTACTTAACCAAAAATTTGGTTCTGATGTAATCTTTCCTGTACTTGTTGTTGCAAAACTCCCATCACAGCTTACCTTTAACAACGGCTCTCTTTCTAGCTCCTCCGCCTCACTCCTAAATTCTCTAGCCTCAAAGATACTCTCTGTTGGAGGTATAGCTAAGCTTGTCGGGCCTTACAGCAACTCGACCTCAATCCCTTCAACCATAGCAACACAATTCCTGCTTGAAAACCGGACTATGGCCTACTTCCTTGCTTTCATGAAATATGACCCCTACTCGACAGAGGCCCTTAATGCTGTCCAGAAACTTCGAAATTCAGGCTTTCTTGTAGGAGGACTTAGTGCATCTGTACTCGACCTAAAGAACTACTACACCTCAGCATTCTCTGAGCTGGAAATTATAATAGCCTTTGTAATTGCAGTTATTCTAGCTATTTCGCTAAAATCAGCAATCTTCCCAGTAATATCCCTGAGCGGTGTAATGGTAAGTATAACGTGGACAACATCTATCCTTCTGTTTATATCGAGGTATCTACTTGGACAGGATATTGTCTTCCTTGTACCTGTTGTTCTCTTTGTTATATTGATGTCCCTTGGAAACGACTTCACAGTCTTTATACTGACACGTGTAAAGGAGGAGGTTTCTGAAAAAGGGTTGAGGGAAGGTCTGCTGAAGGCTATGTCTGGTTCGGGAAACGTAGTCACTTCTCTTGGACTTATACTTGCTGTGTCCCTCGGGTCACTTGCAATAGTTCCTTTCGGTTTTCTTGAGCAGGCAGGTATTGCTTTTGCAATATCTCTTGTCCTTGACACATTTATAATAAGGACCTTTTATTTTCCAGCAACAATATCTTTGTTATTAAAGGAAAAGAATAAGGCTGCGAGTAATTAGAGTAACTTTTCAATGTCAGTGAATTAAAGAAGTCATGTGAATGACAGTCCCTGTGCATGCATGGAAGGCTAAATACCCTTTCTATAAATGCAAGTATGGAAGAGTGAGAGTAGAAAGTGTGGTCAATGAAACCCTGCTTTGCAAAGGGGGAGACAAGTATAGCAGGAACCCTGAAACCGTATGTTGAGTTTGGTGGTGCAACGTGGTCGTAGAAGCCGCCAAACTCATCATACGTTATGATGATAACTGTACTACTCCAGAACTTACTTGCCATTATTGAATCAACTACCTTCTTCACGTATTTCATACCCTGCTGTGAAGAAGAAGTTGGGTGCTCGTTATAAGCCTCAGGTGTTTCGTAGTATACAACAGAGGGAAGGTTACCCTGCTTTATGTCGTTAAATATGGCTTCGGGATCCTTCTCGTGTGATAGGTACTTCTCGTTATTCCTGAATGCTGAGAGTGGGTTTACGTTGCACACATAACATGGAACGTAGAAGGCCCACGAGATGTTTTTCTTTGTTAAAATATCAAAGATGTTTGTTGAATTTATACTACTGAGAGCAGTTTTGTTATAGTGGAAGTTTTCAATTATTCCAAAGTTACTCCCTGCAACAGAGAATATTCTGTTTGGTAAAGTTGGCCCCATGAAGTCGCTAAAGTAGTTGTCCATCAGAGTGTAGTTCTTTGCAAGTGTCCAGTAATATGGCAATTCAGTACTGTTATAGTACCCGAAAGCTAGGCTGTCTGTCCAGCCGTCCATCTTTCCACCGTCGTAGTATCTTAAGGCACATGTATGGGAATGACAAAGGTCGTGGGATTCGAAAGAGATAGGATGAGCAAGCTTCATTGCAAATGCAGGGTATCCTGAGATACCGTTAGCGTTAGGGAAAAGGGCAAAGTAGTTATCGAAGGAATGATTTTCCTGCATTATTACAAATATGTGCTGGATTTGTTGCATGTTCTGGCTTGTACGGTTTATCTCTGGCTGGAGGGATGAAATGAGTACGAAAGCAACTACAAGCATGATTCCAAGTGCAACGTATAATACCTTCAACAGTTTTATCTCAAGAAATTCAGTATATATAAAATGTTGTTAAATCCGGAAGGGATAAAGTAGGCTATTGAGGCCGGATGGATGAGTTGTACGACCTTGCTGTAATGCATGATTTTTTTGTAGACAGAATTGTTTTTGTCAAGAGTTTCAAGGGTTTTGCGAGTCAAGTGCTTGAAAAGGCAAGGTCTGGAGGAGGAAGCATTCATGGAGTAAAGCAACTTGAAAAGGTTGGAGGAAATGCAGTAAACCTAGCAAGATGGGCTTCTTTCTTCGGGCTAAGAACACTTCTTGTAACACACTCGGACATGCAGCATATTTCATTTCTCAAAATGGCAACAAAAGGTGTTACAATGCTAGTGAAGGACATTGAACCAGGCTATACTGTTGCTCTCGAGTCAGATAGGAACGTTATGGTAAGCGACGCAGGAGGAGCTGGAAGCTTTGGACCAGATCTGCTAACAGAAGAAGACTGGAGAGAGATTCAAAAGGCAAGTATGCTCTGTTTGATGAACTGGAGCGCAAACAAATTCGGTACAGAGTTGCTTTTTGAGGCAAGGAGAAGGTACAGAGGCAGGATATTTTTTGACCCCGCAGACTTTAGAGACAGGATAGAGAGTTACGTACATCTTATCAGGGCTGCAGCCTCAGATAGACTTGTAAACTGGTACAGCTTCAACGAATATGAAGCAAAAGTAACAGGCAAGGTACTTGGAATTAAGTGTGGGATAAGGAAGCTATGCCTCTTACTTGCTAAGAGACTCTCTGGGAGGGTCGATATTCACACCTCAAGTATCTCCATAACATCTGAAGGTGATGATGTCTCATTCAACGTGCACAGGAAGCTTAGAGAAAGGGTTAGGACAGGCGCAGGAGACATATGGAACGCCGCATCAATTTACTCCGAATTCAAGGGTTATGGTGCGGTAGAAAGACTGGCATTCTCTGATAACATAGCAGCAACTTACGTAACATCTAATTCAGAAGATGAAGCTAGGAAAAAGATAAAGTTATTTCTCAAGCATTCTTGAGAGTGTCCAGGTTACAGTGCTAAGGATCTCAGTAAGTCTTTTTCTCTCCCTGTAATTCTCAATAACTATCCTGGAAATAACACCATTCTTCTCTTCAATTCTAAACCTGAGCTCTTGCCCCTTCTTCAGATTACCCGATGCAACTTGCTCCTCATCACTTTTTTTCATATTTTCAAGTATTTTGTTTACAAGAAAACTCTTGAATGGAGGTGTGTCTGTCTTGAAGGTAAAACCCTGAATTGGCTCTATTATTATCATCTGCGAGGTTATTGTTGCGTTAGCTATTACCTCGCCTGTCCTGTCTCTCTTTAGCTCCCTTACCTCTGGCACCTCCTCCGTGACAGAAGAGATTTCTGTTGCAGTCTTGAATGTTGTCTGCTTTAGATAAGAATCGACAAAGGCCTGCATCTCCTTTAGCCTTTCTATTTCTGACTGGAGTTCTTGAATTCTCTCGCTTATCCACTGCTTCAGGTCTGCAGCTATCTTTGTCTTATCTTCCTCTTGCACACCACGACTAGATAGTTCTCTTCTAAAAACTTTACAACCTAAGTTTCTCTATGATTGCGTCTGTCATCTCGCTTGTAGTGGAGTTCCCGCCAAGGTCGTAGGTTACGTGCCTGCCCTCAGATATAACCTGCTCGACAGCCTTGAATATTGCTTTTGACTCCTCCTTCATACCAAGGTAATCTAGCATCCATGCAGCGGATAGAATTGTTGCAGTTGGATTTGTTTTGTTCAGGCCCCTGTACTTTGGAGCACTGCCGTGGGCTGGTTCAAACATTGCGTACTTCTCTCCAAAGTTTCCGGAGTAAACTAGGCCTATACTTCCAATTAGGCCAGAAGCCTCCTCGGAGAGAATGTCCATGTATAGGTTTGGACCAACTATAACGGACTTGTTGTACCTCTGGGGGTTCTTGACAAGCTGCTGTGCAAAGTTATCTATGAAAACATCTTCCAGCTCGATGCCAGGGAAATCCTTGGATACATTCCTAACACATTCAAGGAATAGACCGTCTGTTACTTTAAGTATATTTGCCTTCGATATTGCAACAACCTTGCTCCACGACCTCCTTGATGCCTCTTCGAAAGCAAACCTTGCAACCTTTGTTGATTTGCTCTTTGTTATGAGCTTGAGAGCAATTGAGACATCGTCACTCAGCCTGTGCTCAAGACCAACGTAAAGCCCTTCCGTCGCTTCCCGGACCATAACCATATCGACCTCCCCAAGCGGGCCAACGTGGTTTGGAAATGTCTTTATCGGCCTGACGTTTGCATAGAGGTCGAACCTCTGCCTTATGCTTACAGCGACACTCCTAGGTGTGTTTGGTATTGGTAGTGTTGTTGTCGGTCCCTTTAGACAGCAGTCAGAGCTCTCAAGTTTCTTCCACGTCTCATCCGGTATAAAGCTCGGACCTCCGTTCTTCTCCCACCATTCGTATCCTGCGTCGCAGTAAACTATCTCAACATTTGCCTTTGTAGCTTTTATTACCCGAACAGCGTTCTCAACTAGCTCCGGACCAACACCGTCTCCTTTAATTACAGCAGCTCTCTTCAACGTAGCTGGCTCTGGATAATTGGGTTAAAACACTATCTTATTTTGAATTCCCGCAGCCCTAGAACAGGCACTTCAAACACCTCCAGAGAGGAAACCCTTGCCCTTGGAGGACCTCTCTTCGCCCACGCGATAACAGCGTTGAGCTTTTCCTCCTCACCTTCAAGGTATGCCTCTACCGAACCGTCGTTTCTGTTCCTCACCCATCCATATACTCCGTAGCTCAGTGCAACTTCTCTAAGGGCAGCCCTAAAACCAACCCCCTGGACGATACCCCTTATGAGTAGCCTTGCTGCCTTCTTCGCCATTCTCATTTCAGCCCGTTGAGTATGTCGAGCACACCTTCCCTTACAAAAGCAACACCTACAGCAGCAATCAGAAGTGCCATTATCCTTGTCATTGCTCTTGAGCCGTTAACACCAAGCAGTCTCTGTACTATATCACTTCTGAGAAGGATTATGTAAGTGAGAAATGCGTTTATTGAGATAACGACAAATGTGAGGAATGGACCGTATGGTGGGTTTGCAAGTATAACTACAGTAGATATAGCTCCTGGGCCAGCAAGCAGAGGTGTTGCAAGTGGAAATGCTGCAACGTCCTCTGCCTCTAGCTTCCTAGTCCTTGAGTCCCTTCCAGCAAGGTGGTCAAATGCAACAACGAAGAGAACTATTCCGCCTGCTATCCTGAAGTCGTTGAGTGTTATGCCTAAGACCTGAAATATAAACCATCCAACATACGCAAAGACGTACAGTATTATTGAGGCAAGAATAACAGACTGCCTCACTATCTTTGCCCTTTTTTCAGGAAAATCTTCTGTTAGAGCCATGAATATGGGAACTGTGCCAATAGGGTCGAGAATTGAGAAGAGAAGGAAAAAAGCTTCTACAAAGAGACCCGGATTAAACGCAAATATTGATTCAACTGAGACCATCGCACCAGCCTATCATTTCTAAAGGATAAATATCGTGCTGATAGCTGGATGTGAAGTATTGCAGACAGAAAGAACAGAGCTCGTAAGGAGGTTTTTGGAAGAGAAGGGTGTTGAATTTGTCTTCAGGATATTTAACAGAAGCACTGAAAGCTCCTTTCTAGCAGCAGAGGCACTTGGATGCACTGTGCCCGAAATAGCAAAAAGTATTGTCCTTGATGCTGGCTCACCAGTTGTAATAATCATATCTGGAGACAAGAAAGTTGACCTGAAGAAAGTTGCATATTTAACCGGGAGAAAAGTCTCCCTTGCAAGTGCTGATTACGTCCTGAAGGAGACAGGATATGAGATAGGTGGTGTGCCACCATTCCCTCACAGGGAAAAAGTCAGAGTAATGCCTGATTCCTCGCTCAGAAGATTTGAATATGTCTGGGCTGCCGGAGGGGAGAGAAATGCTGTGTTTAAGATAAATGTCAGAGACCTAGTTGAGTTGGCAGGAGGAAATTTTTACGATTTAGCAGTTTGCTGACAAAGCTTTTAAGAAGATAGGTTCTCTATATAGCTATAGAGATGGTACAGATAAGGAAGGTCCTCGAAATGGGCGGTGGAACGTTCCTTGTTTCACTACCAAAGGAGTGGGCTAAGAAAAACGGCATAAAGAAAGGCACACTTGTTGCGATGGATGAGATTTCCCCAAGGAAGTTAATTGTTAGCCCTGCAGAGAACCTTGTCAAGGGTTCAAGGGATGCAAACATAGAGTATGTCTACTCCGATGTTGAGGAAGCTATCAACGAACTAACAGGCAAGTATCTTCTTGGCTATGACACAATAAGGGTTGAATCAAAGACAGTAATTGGGAGGCAGGACAGAGCTAGGCTAAAGGAGGCAGCTAGAAGGCTTATAGGGCTAGAGATTGTTGACGAAGATTCAAAGAGGATAACATTCCAGTTCCTGCTAGAAGAAAAGGGACTTGAACCAGAGAGACTAGTCAGAAGGATGGCAAAGATAACAGAAGGCATGCTCAGGGACATAATGGAAGGTTGCTCTTCCTTTGATTCAAGTCTTTTTGAGGCTGTTGGAGAGAGGGACGACGAGCTTGACAGACTGTACTTCCTGCTAGTTAGAACTCTTAGGTCTGCTTCTCTGAGGACTGACCTCCTTGAGAGCTACGGTCTTACAATAACAGACCTCCTTGACTATAGGGTCCTAGCAAGCTATTTAGAAAGCGTTGGGGATGCATCAAACTATCTGGCTGGATGGCTGGAGAGGATGAGCGAGAGACATTTCATCAGCAATGTCTCTAAATGTGTTGAGCAGCTTCTTGCAATGCATGACATGTCTATAATGCTATTCCTTCTGGCTAGAAAGAAGGAGTACAGAAGAGGGCCATACGCGGAGATAAGAAAGATATCTAGCCAGATAAGTGCGCAGGTTGGCGAGATAGCAGAGGAAACAGAGGGAAGAAAAGAATCAGTTGAGATACTTGGAGCACTTCTCAGGCTCTCAAATATATTTGTTGATATTGCAGACCTAACAATACCCTCCTGATAGCTTCAAAAAAGCTTATTAGAGTATTCTATCCTGTCTAACTATGCCAAAGTACATTTTTGTTACTGGGGGAGTTATGTCAGGCCTTGGTAAGGGTGTGACCACAGCTTCTATAGCAAAACTCCTCCAGCTCTCAGGGCTAAGAGTAACGTGCATGAAGATAGACCCGTACCTTAACTTTGATGCTGGTACAATGAACCCTATTGTACATGGAGAGGTCTTTGTTACAGACGATGGAGGAGAAACAGACATGGATATAGGAACATACGAGAGGTTCCTCAATCAGGATCTGTCAAGGCTAAACAACATAACAACAGGCCAGATTTACAGGAAGGTTATAGAGGATGAGAGGAAGGGCAAGTTCCTTGGAAAGTCTGTACAGATCATACCTCATGTAACGGATGAGATAAAGAGAAGGATAAGGGACCTGGCGGTCAAGAGTAACGTCGATGTTCTTGTTGTTGAGTGTGGAGGTACTGTTGGTGATATTGAAAGCCTTCCCTTTCTTGAGGCAATGAGACAAATGAGGATGGAAGAAGGACCAAGCAAGACACTCTTCATACATGTAAGCCTTGCACCTGAGCTCTCAGTAGTTGGAGAGATGAAGACAAAGCCAACACAGCACAGTGTTCAGGAAATGAGAAGAATAGGTATACAGCCAGACATAATTGTTGTTAGGGGTTCTAGAAAGTTGCCGAATGAGGCAAAAGAGAAAATATCCCTCTTTACAAGTGTGCCTCTGGAGAATGTTATCTCAAACCCGGATGTAAAATCTATATACCTTGTTCCCTCAATTCTCCAGAGAGAAGGTATACTAAGGGCAATAAAGAAACAACTCAAGCTTAAAACAAGGCTAAAAATGAAGTTGTGGAACAGGGTTGTTGATGGTTTTATAAGGACAAAGGGCTCTGTTTCTGTGGTACTCGTCGGTAAGTATGCTACGCTTGCAGACAGCTACGTAAGCGTGAACCAGGCTATTATGCATGCAGCAGCTATGAGAAAGGTAAGGGCTGAGATATCATTTTTCGAGTCAGAAGAGATAGAAAGGGATATCTCAGTTTTAAGAAAACTTGAGATGTTTGATGGTATAGTTTTACCACAGGGCTTTGGAAGCAGGGGAACTGAGGGTAAGATACTAGCAGCAAACCATGCTAGGGTCAAGGGAATACCTTTTCTCGGCCTCTGCTTTGGATTCCAGCTTGCTGTTGTTGCATTTGCGAGATACGCAGCCGGCCTTGAAAGTGCTAACACAACTGAGATAGACCCCTCGACGCCTCATCCTGTTATAGACCTGCTCCCTGAGCAAAAGGGTATATCGGAGCTTGGTGGAACTATGAGGCTCGGAGGGCATGACATATACATAAAGCAGAATACACTTGCACACAGGATATACGGTAAGGACAAGATAAGGGAGAGGCACAGACACAGATACGAGGTTAATCCATCTTATATAGAATTGCTTGAGAAGAAAGGTCTAATTTTCTCTGCCTACTCAGATAACGGTAGGAGGGCTGAGACACTTGAATTGCAGGACCATCCATTTTACTTTGCAACACAGTACCATCCTGAATACATAAGCAGGCCAGAAAACCCAGAACCATGCTTCGTTGCATTCATAGATTCATGTATGGCAATGAAAGGAAGAAAGCAAGTCCAGCTAAGCCAGACCCTTCGAATATAGTTCAGCTATTTTAAGTGCTTTTGAGGTTGCATCATATGCATCCTTTCCAAATATGTAAAGGTTTGGTTCGATGCGCTCACCTCCTCTATCTACCAGGACGTCAAAACCCTCCTTCCGTCTTGACACCTCCCTTCTAAACGCTTCAGCAACCCTGTCCTCACCTTCAGGATATTCACCACCTATCTCCACCCTTCTTAATGATAGTTCCTTCAATATTTTATCTATCTTCTCGTCGAACTTTATGTTGATAACGGAGTTAATCTTTTGATCCTTCCTTTTCGCTTCAATTAAGATAAGGGAGAGATGCTTGGAAGCACCAAACTCTGGTTTCGAGGATGCCCTTGCTAAGCTACCTATTCTCACGATCCTGCCAGGTACAGCAGCAACGTCAGCTTTGGTTTCTGCCCTTTCCTTTGACCTTGCTATATTTGCTGCTACCTCGGGTATGACGTTAGGGAAGTACTGCGAACTCTCTAAAATCTTGACGCACCTTTCTACTTCCAAGAGAATTGATTTGTCGTCTGCATGGCTCGAATAGATTCTCATACATATGTCGCATCCCTTTAACTGTGGATACATCCTTACATGAATGTTGCAAACAGAACCGCTTGCAAGAAGACCTTGCCATAATTCTATGGTGTACTCAGTAGCTGACTGCACGCTCATTAAAAGAAGGTCGGAGATAACATTTACCTCATGCTTTACCCTCTCCTCCCCTAAACCAAGAGATGAAAGATTTGAATAGCACTTCTCAACTTTGGAGTTGAGATACATGCTAACCCTTGCCTGTGTTACACCAAGAAGCTTTGATATCTTAGACTGGGAGTAACCCCTTCTCGAAAGTTCATTTGCAACAAGTGCCCTAAAGGATGGAATGAAGATATCTTGCATTATCTCTTCCGGAGGGTACATCCCATAACTCACTTATTTACTCATTTATAAAGGAGTGTATTTATCGCTCGAGCATATGATTCTGCAGAGGACAAGCATCGTCCTGGCTGTAATAGCTATCTTCTCGGCTCTTATTGCTCTTCTTACGATATATGCAATACCGGCTCCTGCACCCCTCTACGAGATAACCTTTGCACCTCCTGTTTACCTTGCCCTTGCCTCTCTTGTAGACCCTTGGACAGCTTTTTCAGCAATATCTATAGGCTCCTTTCTAGGTGAGTCATTTAACGTAGCAACAAGAGGGGGCTCGCCCATCTTTCCTCTTGGAATCGTGTGGGCAAGGGCACCTGAAGCATTCATAGTTAGCATGGGCAGAAACAAGGGGCCAAGGAAGCTCGCACTCTACATGGTAGCTGCAACAGTATATGAAACACTAGCTTTCTTCTTCCCTGACTGGATCTTCTACTATTACGGTCTCTTCCAGTACGGGAATCCAGTTGGGATTAACGAAGCCTTTATTCTCGCATCTTATGACTTCGGGACACTGATAGACCTTGTATACATACCTGTTGCGCTTGCCATATCAAGGGTTGCAGGTCCCGCTTTCAAGAGGCTGGGCTTCTGAATGCAGATGGAACCATGGTACATGAAAGAGGAAGTAGCCAAGGTTTACGAGTCATTTTACGAAGGCAAGTACAGGAATGCAGATGCGATGGAAAAGGAAGCTATCCTTAGGTGTATCAAGTTCATTGGAGACGTGAAAAGCATACTCGAGGTCGGGTGTGGTACAGCCCATTTCATAAGGTGGTTGCATGGCCTTGGATACGATGGATATGGGCTAGATATATCAAATCAAATGCTGAAGCAGGCAAGGAGGCTCTGGCCTGAAGGAGAACTTCTTAGAGGAAGCTCCTATTTTCTGCCTTTCAGGCAAGAAACATTTGATGTTGTTATTTTTATAACATGCCTCGAATACATGAAGGACGCAAAGAAAGCAATACATGAAGCAGATAAGGTAGCGAGGAAGGGGATGCTTGTTGGGCTAATGAACTCTTGGAGTCTCCCGACCCTAAGAAGGAGGATCCAGGTTCTACTTGGGCTAAATGACTTTTACAGAAATGCGCATTTTTATTCCATGCCAGAAATAGTTAGAATGATGAGAAGTGTCCTCCAAGGCAAATACGAGCTCAGCAGCATTTCAACTGTCTTCCCACTCAGTACTCCAAGGTTCTCTAAAATACCATTAGGCGCATTTCTTTGCATTGCAGCGAGAAGATCAATATGATGCTTGGTAAGGTAAGAAAAGACTTCTTGGAAGATGTAGTGCTCAAGAACCTTGGTGCAAAGAGCAAGGATGTTATCGTTGGCCCGGGCCTTGGGTTGGATAATGCAGTTATAGGTATAGACAGGAAGAGAGTTCTGATAGTAACATCTGACCCTCTTTCATTTATTCCTTCTATTGGTACTAGAAACTCCGCATTTCTAACGATAAGCCTTCTTGCATCTGACTACACTACAAGCGGAAACATGCCCGAGTTTGCCTTCTTTACATTTAACCTACCCCCTGAACTCGACGACTCTGTTTTATCGGAGTACTTTAAGGCACTGGGAAGGGAGTGCAAGAGACTTGGAATAAACATAGCAGGGGGGCATACAGGAAGGTATCCAGGCTGCAACCCAACAATAGTTGGAGGAGGTGTGTTAATGGGAAGGGCAGAAAATGATGGCTATGTTGTGCCTTCGATGGCTGCGGAAGGGGATAGGATTATAATAACAAAGGGGGCAGCAATAGCAACCACAGCAGTACTTGCATATTCCTTTCCTGAGACAGTTGAGGAAAAACTTGGAAACGACGTTCTGAAGGCTGCAAGGGCAATGCTAAAGGATTGCAGTACAGTTGAGGACGCAATTGCAGCCTCGTCTACAGGTCTGAGAGAGAAAGTGACTTCTATGCATGATGCAACAGAAGGTGGAGTGCTCGGAGGGCTCCATGAGCTCTCTGTTGCATGCGGCAGGGCTGTATTTGTTGACAAAGAGAAAATATTTGTTAGGGATGAGACAAGAGATGTATGCAATCTCTTTTCCCTCGACCCCCTTACATCCTTAAGCGAAGGCACGCTTATCATAACCTGCAGAGATGAATATACGGATGAGGTTGTAAGGTCGGTTGAAAGGAAGGGCATATCAACCTACATCATAGGCAGGGTTGGGAAGGGAAAGGGTCTATGGATTTCAGAAAGGGGAGAAACATACAAGCCATACCTTCCTCCAAACGAAGACCCTTACTGGTACGCATACTCTACTGCGATTAAGAGGGGGTGGAAATGAGCAAAGTTTCAGGCCTTTACTTTATTGTTGATCTAAGCTATAGAGTAGAGAAAGTTCCGGATATTGTTAGATCTGCGATAAAGGGAGGTGTTGATGCAGTACAGCTATGGAACTCGCACGCTTCCCCATCCAGCTCAGTATATAGGGAGCTGAGGAAAATAACAAGGGATTATTCTATCCCACTACTTGTAAACAATGAAATTGAGGTTGCAATGAAGTTTGACCTTGATGGGGTTCATCTTGACTTTTACGATAAAGAGCCCAAGGAAATAAAGAGTAGATTTGGCAATTGTTTTCTTGTTGGATATACTATTGGCAACAACATAGAGAGGGCCTTGTGGGCGCAAGAAGCTGGCGCTGACTACATATCTTTCTGCTCTGTCTTTAGGAGCAAGAGTGTAATGGATTGCGAGATAGTACCACTTCAGACTCTGAAGGATGCAAAGAAAAGATTGAGCATACAAGTATTTGCTTCCGGTGGAATTAACTTTCAAAACGCAAGGAAGGTTCTTCAGACAGGTGTTGACGGAATAGCAGTTATCTCAGCCATCCAGAGGTCGAGAGATCCGGAACGTGCTGCGAAAAAGCTTAAGCATCTTATACTTACTTGTAAAACAAGAAATTGATAAAGAGCTTCTAAGAGGGTTTGCTAGGTAAGGTTGCACGAGTTGAACATGAAAGTTGAGGAGCTTGCATCCAGAATAAACAATACAATAGTTTTTCCTGAGGCAACGTACAGCCAAGTTAAGAATTTCTGCGAGAGATCTAGGGAATATTGCTTTGCCGCAGTAGTTGTTCAGGGATGCTGGGTTGAACTTGCGAGAGATGTACTCAAGGGAAGTAAGACAAAGGTGTCTGTTGGTATTGGGTTCCCAATGGGTGGGAGCACAGTTGAATCAAAGATGGAAGAGATAAGGGTAACAGTAAGTAGGGGTGCGGACATGTTTGAGTACATGCCAAACATAGGCTTCCTGAAGTCGGGCTTTGACCAGATGTACCTTGACGAGCTGAAGCAGGCTGTTAGGGAGGCAGGGGGAAGGGACGTGAGAGTGATGCTTGAGCTGTCCTTGTTAACGAGGGATGAGGGCTTGAGAGCTATAAGGCTCTGCGAAAAAGCAGGGGTTGCAGGTATCAAGAATTCTAGTGGATGGGGAAAAGGAGGAGAGGCTACAGTTGAAGACATAAGGTTCATGAGGGAGAATGCAAGCCCCAAACTTTACGTTAAAGCATCTGGGGGAATAAGAGATGTTGATAAGGCTCTCAGCCTGATTAGGGCTGGAGCGGACTTTATAGGGACAAGGGCAGGTTTTGAGATAGTTGAACAGCTGAAGGAGCGGCTGAAGTGAAATCAATAGCAGTTGTTGGGAGCTACAATACTGGTCTTATAATTAATGCACCAAGGTTTCCAAAGGTAGGGGAGACTGTAGCTGGTAGGGATTTTAGGGAGACACCAGGAGGCAAAGGGTCAAATCAAGCAATAGCTGCCAGGAGGCTTGGTTCTGAGGTAAGTATTATTGCATCTTTGGGAAAGGACAAGTACGGGGACGAGGCGATAGAGCTCTGGGAAAGAGAGGGCTTAATGCACGAACATGTAAAGAGGACAGAAACGCACACAGGTGTCGGATTTGTAATTGTCTCGAGCAAGGGTGAGAACATGATTGTCATCGACCCAGGGGCAAATCTGAAGCTTTACCCTGAGGATATCCAGAGTGCATCAGAAACGATAGAGGAAGCATCTGTCCTCCTGATGCAACTTGAGATACCTGTTGAAACAGCGCTGTTTGCAGCAAAAGTAGCCAAGAGAAAGGGAGTAACTGTTGTTCTAAATCCTGCGCCTGCTCAACAGATAAGAAGGGAACTTCTTTCCTTGGTGGATGTCCTAACGCCAAACAGGGTGGAGCTCGAGGCAATAACAGGTGAGAGAGATATTGAAAAAGGTTGCGAGAAGCTTTACAAAGCAGGAACAAGAAATATAGTTGTTACACTAGGCGAAGAGGGATGTTTTTTCTATTCAGGAAGAAGAAAGGAGTACTTCAAGACAGCAAGAGTGAAGGTTGAGGATACAACTGGTGCGGGTGATGCATTTAACGGTGCACTTGCTGTCGCGCTGTCAGAAGGTATGGAATGGGATGAGGCGCTTGTTTTCTCAAATGCAGCGGGCTCTTTCTGCGTTACAAGGAAGGACGTTATACCCTCCCTACCTAGGAGAAAAGAGCTTGAAAACTTCATAAGGAGGAGGATGCCTCATATCCGCCCTTCCCTGAAAAGCCTGTAAAGCATGTCCTTGAACCTCTTCTCTGAGGCTTCATAGACAACCTTCACGTTTGGCTTCTTTCCCAGGACCCCGTATTCGTCAACATAACATGCGCCCCTAGATATTTCACTCTCGTTATCCACCTCAACAAACCTGTTCTTTGTTGATGTTGCGACTTTTCTGTCAAGAACAATTGCCATGGTTATGCTGTCAGGGCAGCTTATTGCATCGATCCCCCTCTCTCTTCTCATGAATGTCCTAACCTGCCTGTTCACTGCATAGAAGAACTCTGCCTCTTTTGTACCTATATCCCTCACCTTCTCCAGCTCCTCTCCAAAGAACAGGCCATGTCTCATGCATATCTCCCACCCAACCATAGTTGGCTTCAATCCTGAATGCAGGACTATCTTTGCTGCATCCGGGTCGACCCAGAAGTTGAACTCTGCTGCAGGTGTAACGTTTCCTAGGTACTGGTTTGTGCCCCCCATGAAGTAGAATGACTTGAACTTCTTCGCTATGGAAGGATCCTTCCTAAGAGCAAGGGCAATATTTGTCATAGGTGCTATCTCAACAAAGGTTAGCTCCCCTGGATTTGAGTTCACAAGTTCAATTATAGCATCCACAGCATGCTTTGGCTCTGGCCTCTGTTTTGCCTTGGGAAAGAAAGAGTTACCCATACCATCCTTTCCGTGTATGTTTTCCACAGTCCTCCAGTCTCTCAGTAGTGGGTGTCTGGCCCCAGGGTAAACTGGAACTTTCCCTGACATGCCTGCAAACTCTATTGTGTATAGCGCATTTTCAACCTGCTGGTCAAAGTTAATGTTACCGCAGTTTATTGTAACAGCTTCAAGCCTTGCTTTTGAAGACTTCAGAGCCATTAGTAGTGCTATGTTGTCGTCCCCAGCTGTATCCGTATCAAGTATTATCCTTTCCATACATCCAGCTATCTTGCTTAATACTAATAAGCTGAGAGTTTTTTGTTAGCACGTGGACCCAACTGAGAAAGCTGCGAGGCTTGTAAAGGTTCTCAAGGATGAGGAGTGGAAGGCACTTCTTGCGATTGAGAGGGTTTGTCTCTCACCCGGCCCTTCCACAGCTGAGAGGATAGCTTCAGAGTCAGGAATGCCGATAGAAAGGGTAGAGTTTGCACTGAAAATGTTGAATTCAAGGAACCTCATACTCAGATCTGACAGCTCATGGGTCATAAATCTACTTGCTGTAGAGGCGCTTGCAATAAGGGAATATGTGAAGAAAAACTACCTCGAAGCCCTTGGGCCTGTAATCGCAAAGGGTAAAGAGTCAGATGTTTACGAAGTATACGGCTCCAAAGGGGAAGTTTTTGCTTTAAAGTTTTTTAAGCTCGGAAGGATAAGTTTCAGGAGTGTAAGGAGAAAGAGGTCTGTTAAGAGGAGTGAAGTAAAGAACTGGATTGCAACTAACTACGATGCAGCAAAAAGAGAGTTTACCTCCCTGAAAAAGCTTGAGGGTCACCCTTCTTTCCCTAGGGTCTATTCGTACAACAGGAATACAGTTCTGATGAGCTACCTGAAAGGCGTGAGGCTATCAACAAGGCCTCAAGTAGAGCCTGGTGCCATTCTTGATAGCATAATAGATGCTTTGAGGTTTGCATACAGCAGAGGCGTTATTAACGGGGATATGAGTGAGTACAACATTTTAACAGATGGCTTAAATGTTTGGTTGATAGACTGGCCCCAGTCTGTAAGCAAGAGCCATCCAAATGCCTTTGAACTGCTAAGGAGGGATGTTTCAAACATACTGCGTTTCTTCAAGAGGGTCTACTCTGTCGAGAGGCACCTTGACGAGGTTCTTTCATACATAATACACTAAAACAGTTCTATCTCGCCGCCAAGTATTCTGTCAGTTATCTTGTCTATTTCCCTGAAGGAGCTGTCCATTATTGATAGAACGTCGCTCTTTACAGAAGAGAAAGGGACACCCTTCTCAAGTACAAGAGCTGCACTTGCTATCTGTGGCTCGTCTATCGGTGTACCTATCCTGCTTAAAATTCTCACGTAGACATCCCTTACACCCTTTACCTCCTTTGCTATCTGCCTAGCTGAGAGAAGCGCAAGTGCGTTGAATATCTTACCTGTATGGTTGACAGGGTTCTTGCCAGCTGTTGCTTCCATAGAGTACTGGCGCATCGGAGAGATTAGGCCGTTTACCCTGTTTCCCCTGCCTGTATTGCCGTCATCCCCCTGCTCAGCCGAAGTACCTGTAACTGTTATGTAGTAGCTTCCATGCTTCGTGTCGTCAGCTGAGTTTATCTTGACCTCGACGTCGAGCTCTGACCTTGAAACAAACTTCTCGACCTCCTCCTGCACGTCTGAAAGCACGCTAGCGTAATGGCTTGCATCTGGTATAAGGCTACTTATCATGGCTGCAGCAATTGTTATTTTTAGTTTCTTCCCAATTCTCAAGCCCATTACTTTTATGTCTTCCCCTACTTCTGGATACTTTTTCTTGAAATTTGGAGAATTGAGTAGTTGCTTCTCTATGCCAAGTACAAGCTCCTCTGTAGGTGTAAGGGGAGCATAGCCAACACCTATCGATGTATCGTTCGAGACAGGAACCCTGTTTCTTCTCTCAAATACGCTTATGAGGTCACTCGAGCCTTGTTTTATCCTTGTCTTTATCTCCACATGCTTCTCTGGGTCGAGGAACCTCATGTTTTCCTTTATGAATTTCTTTATTGAATTAACAGCTATTTCCTCGACAGGAACCCTTACCTCCCTTCCCTTAAGAACAACCCTTTCCGTTGCCCTACCAGCAACCATCAGGTAAATGGGAGCAACAACCCTTCCGCCCCCAAATACAGGCTCAGATTTTCCACCCACAAGTATGCCCTTGTCAACGTTGTGATGGAGTATCTGTCCAAACTCTTCTCTGTAGTACTTGCAAAGCCCCCTCGAAACCTCCTCCGCAGCCCCATCGGTTAGGCTGTCAGGATGACCTTTACCCTTTCTCTCGACTATTTCTACCTCGAAATCCCTGACTGCAAGACCCGGTATTGCCTCGACATGAAGGTTTCTTTCCATGTTCATTCCTCCATTTTATATCTTATCTTCTATCCTTATGTAGAGAACGTTGTTTCCTCTTATTACTACCTTGCCGTAATTTGCTTTCTTCTGCCCATTTTCTGACTCCTCTGCATCGAGCAAAATGAGGTTCATGTAAGAGTCTACGTTTGCCATCCTTCCCCTGTATTCAAGGTCACTCTTCAGCCTTACAGATACTACCTTGTTGGCTGCTTTCTGCAACACGCTAAGGGGTTTCTTTGGTTGCGTTTGGGTGGATGTCACTTCAAGCTAGATGGAGCAAATAGTGAGAGTTAAAAATCTATCCATGGCTTATTAAAAAAGGAATATACTGATGAGGTTAAGCTACGAAGAAGCTGTGGAGAGGCTGAAAAATGCAAGGGCTTACAGCACAGGCTCAAAGTGTTTGGATTCTCTGCTTAACAACGGGCTGAAACAGTTCCTTGTTTACCATATTTTTGGTGCCTCTGGAACAGGAAAGACACAGCTTGCAATTCAGGCTTCTGTTATCACAGCCTCAAGGGGAGAGAGTGTTGCATACATTGACACGGAAGGCAAGTTCAGGCCTGAAAGAGCACTGGAGATAGCAACCGCAAGAGGAATAACAGATTCGTTTCTACCGAGGATACAGTATTTTAGAGCAGAGACTTTCCAATCCCAGAAGGATGCTGTGGAAAGGATCGCGAATGAGGAAAGGTTCAAGGATGTTCGATTGGTTGTAATAGATACTGTAACAAACAACCTTACACTTGAGTATCCTGGTTCCGAAAACATGTTTCAGAGACAGTCTAACCTCTCAATCTTTCTTCAGTTTGTTTGCAGGGATGCATACATCTCAGGAAGGACATACTTGCTTACAAACAGGGTTGCAGTGGCTGAAAAAGAGGTTCATATTGGAGGAAGGATACTGGAGTACATGGTCAGCAGGAACATAAGGCTGGAGAGGAGGGGCTCAGAGATCTTTGTTACTGATGTGGAAAGTGGAGCTGGGTGCAACACAAGAATTTCCAAGGCAGGTCTTATTTGAGGGAGCCACAGGTATTTATAACGGAATAAAAATAGATTGTGTGTGCAAGAGATAGCTAGACTAATCAAGAATGGGAGGTTCGATGAGGCAAGGGAAAAACTGGCCTCATTTCAGGCAGGACTGAAGGATGAAGAGGAGGCGGGTTATTTTTACTGTCTAGTGGGTGAGCTTTACAGCGCTTCAAAGCAGAGAGAAAGGCTTTCACAGTTAAGCAAGGAAAAGCTAGAGAAGATACTCTCTGTAATCTCGGACGATTTCTTCTCCGACGAGTTTGACAGAGGTTTCTCGAAGTGTATCAGGGAGTTAATGAGCAATTGAAAATGTAAAAAGGAGAATCCAAGTGAAAAGGAAGAGAAATATGAAACCTCCCAGGCCGTTGAAGAAAAGCTTTGATGTCTCCTCAGGCTTTATTTCCTTTATTAGAAAGTACCTTGCTATATAGAAGGATGCAAGGTAGAGAAGCATAAATATAGTTGCAGGAAGGAGCGCGAAATCTCCACCAAGCTGGTTGAGGTAGAATGAAATAAGACCTCCAAGGAAGCCAAAAGCAATTCTCATCCAGTACAGCTTATCAAACTCGCTTACCATGGGTAGCTCACCGTGGGATGAAAGAGTATGCCCGATTTATCAGCTGTTGAGGTCATGGTACTTGTCAACGAGATTAATGGCAGGCTCAGAGGAATGTATGTTAATAACGTTTATTCACTTCGCGAGAACCAGATATTTAGGCTAAGGGATGGAGGAAGGGAGAGCTGGCTCATACTTGCGCCTTTAGTGGGTGCATGGGTATCCGAAAGGATAGGTGAGAGGGAAAGAACATCTGAATTTACGTCAAGGCTCAGGAGCTTTGTCTGTAGAAAGAAGTTTGTTCATTCAGAACAGGTAAACTTTGACAGGGTATACAAGTTCGTATTCCAGGACAGCGAAAGTATCAATGTTTACCTCGAGGTCCCGCCGCCAGGAAACATAGTTGTAACAGATGGGGACGAAAGGATAAAGCTTTGTTTGAGGAACTATGTTACAGCGTCGAGAAAGATAGTTGAAGGAGGTGTGTACACTCCCCCTATTCAGAGAAGGAAGAAACCGGAAGAGTTGAGGGAAGAAGACATTTCTGATTTTTTTAAGAGAGAGAAGGAAGTTGGTTCAGCAATAGGAAAGTTCGTCGCTCTCCCGAGAAAATATGTAGCGCTCGTTGTTAAAAGGTTAGGTGTACCTGCAGATACTGAGACATCATTGCTATCTGGAAGAGAGAGTGAGGTAGTAAAAGTAGTAAATGGTATTATTGAGGAAGCAAAGAAAAGCCCGTATCCATGCATTGCACAAGTTGACGGCGAAAAGGAAATATTTTCTGTAAATGTAGATTCGGCTGAACATAAACAATCTATGTCTGAAATATGCGATGAACTATTCCTTCCTTCAATAGTTGCAAGCGAAGAAAAGAGCAGGAGGAGGGAGGAGCTACAACACACTCTCTCAAGGCTTAGAGAGGAAGCAGCTGAGATAGAGAGGAAAGCAAGTCATCTAAGGGAGGTTGCTGCGAGGGTAAGAAATGCCCTAACAGTAGAGGAGGCAGAAGCAATACTGAAGGAAGAGAAACTTGATTCAGAATTCAAGGCTAAGAAAGAGCCTGCTTCGCTTTCTTCCCTTATATTTGATAAAGCCAAGGAACTTGAAAGCAAGAGAAAGCAGGTTATGAAGACAATTGAATCCATATCTTCGAAGCTTGAAAGGGAAGAGGTAAGTGAAAAAAGGAGACAAATACAAATAAAGAAAGCAAGAAAAGAGTGGTTTGAGAGATTTAGATGGTTTATTACATCCGAAGGAAAACTTGCAATAGGAGGGAGGGACGCTTCATCAAACACACTCCTGATAAGGAAGTATTTGGAGGAAAGGGACACTGTTTACCATGCAGATATTCACGGCTCACCTTTCTTCATACTAAAGGATGGTATCAACCAGAAAGAAAATGAGATAATCGAGGTTGCCCAAGCAACCGCTTCATACAGCTCAGCATGGAAGGTTGGCCTTTCTGCTGCAGACGCATTTTGGGTCGAGAGCAAGCAGGTGTCCCTCTCAGCCCCCAGCGGCCAGTACCTTCCAAAGGGAAGCTTCCTGATAACAGGAAGGAAGAACTATGTGAGGCACATCCTCTTACAGCTTGCAGTAGGGATAAACAGGGAAGGGAAGGTCATTGCTGGTCCTGAAACAGCTATATCGAAGTATTCCTTGTGCTATGTTGTCATAGAACCATTTAGGACGAAGAACTCGGAAGTTGCAAAGAAGATAGCTTCATTCTTCAGGGATGTGACGAGAGATTTTGATGTTAGTGTGGATGAGGTGCTTCTCTCTCTCCCTCCTGGTGGAAGTAGGATAGTTAGGAGGAAGAACCTGACATCTGAAGGACAAATCTAGCTGATTTTCTTAACGCAAAAGGTAATATGCAATGTTTCAGGAAGAGTGCTGTTGGAAGTAATTCGCCAAACAATAATACAGGATTTCTATCCCTACTCATTGCAAGTGATGTATGTTGCATTTTTCATATCTGGCTTTATCATGCTCTTCGGCTTTTACAGGAGGCTAAAGGCCTACAACATGGGACCTCTAGAATTTTTGAAGCTGATAACAAGTGACCTCCTAAACAAAGTCAGGAGGTTCGTTGTCTATGCCCTTGGACAGAAGAAAGTACTCGAAGAGAGGGGAGGAGGAACGATGCATGGAATGCTGTTCTTTGGATTTCTAATGCTTTTTATTTACACAAGCCTCATCTTTATACAGACAGACATCCTTCCACTATTTACCTCATTTACATTCATTCAGGGAAACTTTTACCTAGCTCTTGAATTCCTTGGAGATACCTTTGGGATTGCGTATTTAGTTGGGCTGATAATTGCTGTTTACAGAAGGTACGTAAAGAAGCTTGAAAAACTCGAATCCATACTTGAGGATAAGTTTGTTCTGGGGATGCTTATATGGATAGGTGCTTCGGGCTTCTTTCTTGAGGCACTAAGGGTCTCAATACTTCAGCAAAACTATAACGAAATTTCATATGTTGGGTATGCTCTTTCCTTTCTCCTAGGCGGAATACCACTTCTGCAGACCTATGGCTACCTTTGGTTTGCACACATGCTCTCTGTTATGGCTCTGATAGCTGCTACACCTTATACAAAGCTTTCACATGTTGTTCTTTCATCCCTTAACATTGCTCTCGCACCTGTCAAGCCGATGGGAAAGCTGAACACACCTTTCAACCTAAAACAGGTTATAGAAAGCAGTGAACCGTTCTTCCCCGAGCCTCCAAGGAGGGCCCTTGACCTGAAGCCTTTCCAGATATTTATGGCTGATGCATGCACGAACTGCGGTAGGTGCCAGGAGGTTTGTCCAGCCTATGCTTCAGGGAGGGAATTAACCCCAAGGCTCCTTGTGAGAGACATAGCAAAGGATGCTATACAGCAGCAAGAGAAAGATGTATTTGAGAGCGGTGCGCTTACAGAGGATGAGTTATGGTCATGTACGATGTGCAATGCATGTGTATCCGTCTGCCCAGTCATGATAGACCAGGTTCAGTATGTTGTTGAGTTTAGGAGGACACTTGTAAGTAGCAACAGACTCGACCAGAAAAAGCTCTCCTTCCTTGAGAACATAGCTAGGACAAACAACCCATACGGCCTTCCCCAGTCCGAAAGGATGGGTTGGATAAGAGAGATGGATGTGAAGACATTCAGCGAGAGACCTGACGCTGAGTACCTCTACTGGATAGGATGTCAGTCGAGTTACGACAGCAGAGGTTCAAAAATAGCAAGGGCGATGATAAAGATAATGAAGGAAGCAGGCCTAAACTTTGCTGTGCTTGGGACGGAGGAGATATGCACAGGAGAACCTGTGAGAAGGATGGGTGAGGAGGGAAGGTTCCAGGAGATTGCTTTAAAGAACATAGATACAATCAACAGGTACGGTATAAAGAAGATAGTTGTCCACTGTCCCCACTGCTTTAACACCTTGAAAAATGAGTACCCTGAATTTGGTTTGAACGCAGAGGTAATACATCACACGCAGCTAATTTTTAGGCTCATAAAGGAAGAGAGAATAAAGGTAAGAAATTCGAATGAGATCCTAACATATCATGATCCATGCAACCTGGGTAGGATAAACGGTATATTTGAAGAGCCGAGGGAAGCGCTCAGGAAGCTTGGTGTTGAGCTTAGGGAGATGAGGAGAAACAGAATGTCAAGTTTCTGTTGCGGTGGAGGCGGGGCAAACGTGTGGTATAGCGTGCCAGAAAAGAAGAAGATAAGTTTGATAAGAAGCGAAGAGGCATCTGAAACGGGTGCGAGGAAGCTTGCTGTTGCATGTCCATTCTGTATTGTAATGTTTGAGGATGCAATGAACTCGCTTGGAGAGAAAGGAATGAAAACCCAGGATATTGCTGAGATAGTTGCAGAGAACATGGAGATGGGAGCCTGAGCTGCAACCTCAGGGAAGCAATAAATGAGGGAAGGGTAACCTTTGGTACGTGGGTAACGATAGCAAGCACTGATGTACCAGATATGCTTGAAGAGGCAGGGTTTGACTGGCTTGTCTTTGATACAGAGCATGCACCTCTGACACAGCAGAGTGTATCATCAATGATACAGGCAGTTGACGAGACAAGGGTCTGCCCTGTTGTAAGGGTTGGGGCTGTAGATATGTACTTTGCAAAATCGTACCTTGACATGGGTGCACACGGAATTCTTTTTCCCCTTGTCAACAAACCTGCCGAGGCTAGAAACGCAGTTTCATACTGCAAGTACCCTCCTGTTGGAATTAGAGGTGTCGCGCCTAGGAAGGCGTCTTCCTACGGCAAGAGACTCTCCGACTACATAAGGAATGCAAACAGGAGCACAGTGGTTGCTGTCCAGATCGAGACAAAGGAGGCTCTTGACAACCTCGAGTCCATAGCATCAGTAAAAGGGGTTGACATTTTATTTGTCGGCCCTACCGACCTTACGATGTCACTTGGCCTATTTGAGGATAGGAATAATCCAAAGGTAATTGAATCTATGAAGAAGGTTGTAAGGGCTTGCGAGAAAGAAGGTAAGGTAGCAGGTACGCTTGCACTTGACGAAAATGAAGCAAGACTTGACCTCAGGCTTGGCTTCAAATTCTTGGGCCTTAGTTCTGACTTTAGATTCCTCTTAAAGGGTGCATCTTCCATCCTAGAGAAAGTAAAGAAACTCTAATTTTCTGTGTCAATTCTGGATATTGTCTTCTTTAGAATGGGTATCATGCTACCTGCCAAAATTATTATGGAAGTTAAGATAAACGCCTGCTGAACAGTAAGGTATCTGAGGAGAACACCTCCAAATAATACGCCAAAAGGTATCGAAACATAGTTAATAAGGTTCCTGAATCCAAGAACCCTGCCAAGCCGCTCCCTTGGAACAATCCTCTGGTAGTATGCGCTCAGTATTATTGCTGAGATAGGTATCGATGCACCCAGAAGGAACATGACGATTGAGGAGGAAACTAAATCTCTTGTGAGTGCAAGTGCAGCAACAAAGAAAGCAATTGCGTTAGTCGAAAGTATTATTGCTGACCTTCTTTCCTTTATCTCCCCTCTTCTCGCAAGAAGGGCTGACATTACAACTATTCCTGCAGAACTTAGAGCGTTAAGCAAACCCCATCCTATGCTTCCAACTCCAAGCACGTTGAGTGAGAATACTAGAAGATAGACGTTCCAGAATGCTGCAAGCCCAAAGTTCATTATGCTGTACGCTGTTGCAAGCCATAGAAGTTCCTTCCTCGTCCTGAAGAAATCAAAACCTTCCTTAAACTCCTTCAACCATTCCCTTTTCTCTCTAACCTCGAAACCAACATTCCTTATCATTAGCAGTGCTCCAACAAGGAAAAAGAAGCTTAAGCTGTCTATTAACATGGAGAAAGCAGTGCCTATCAGGTATATAGATATCCCTGCAAGAGCAGGACCGAAAATGCTGTCTATATTTAATACTGCTGTCATCAGAGAGTTTGCCTTGAAAAGGAGGTCTCTCTCAACTATCTGAGGTGTAAACGCATCTGAGGTCATCTCGAATAGTGCACCAAGTCCTCCCACAGCAATTAGGCATGGGTAAATGACAACAGTAGGAAGACTCCCAAGAAATTGAAGAAACGAGAGAAGAGCGAATATTGTTCCTCTGATT
>CADDZR010000003.1 GCA_902812495.1 archaeon
GACTACCTTTCACGTTACCAGTCTGAGAAAGTGGGCCACTACAACACAACAGTCTATATGCATGTATTCACAATCATTACTCTCTTGATACTTGTGCCAGTACTGAATCCACCTTTAGCCTTAACATATCAAAGCCTAGTTGTACTCTTCGCGGCAAGTATTTTGAATTTCTTTGCATTCTTGTTCCTTTACAAAGCATTCCACAAGGGAATTGTATCTGTAGTAGCACCGCTTGCATACACTTACCCTGCAGTAACTGTACTGCTTGGGTTTCTCTTATTTGGAACACATCTCTCTTCTTTTCAATATATAGCATTAATATGTATAATGGCTGGTGTAATGCTTCTCTCAGCAAGAATTTCTGAGTTGAAGGGCTCATACGTAGATAGAAGGAAACTATTACCCGGTGCTGGCTCAGCTTTAGTTGCAGCAATGTCTTTTGGAACTGTTTATGTTGGTGTTGGCTACGTTACACCTTTAATAGGATACTTTGTTCCCGTTATATTTCTAAGAGCTATGGGCGCACTTCTGGGTTTCACCTTAGCGCCTCTCCTCAAGCAGAATGTAAAACCAAGTAAAATGAGCATCAAACCCGCAGTAATTGTAATGGGGATACTCGAATCTCTCGGTCTTCTCTTCCTTACACTTGGTATCTCAGATTCTAGTGTGCATCTACCTATAGTCACAGCTTTATCTAGTCTAGGAGGTGCATTTGCAACTTCATATGCAATATTTTTCCTCAGGGAGAGGCTCGAGCTAAATCAGATATTTGGTGCTTTTCTTGCTCTTTCAGGTGTCTTTTTTGTTCTTTATTTTTCAGGGTAAAAAATGAGATATTTAGACGCTATTAAGCAAGGTAAGGATAGAGTTAGAGAATCTATGAGAATTCTTAACGAATCTGGAAGTCTTTCATATCCCTTGCTTTTCCTAAAGTTTGGAAAAGCTGACTTTGAACCTGTTGGAGAAGAAAATCTTTATTCTGTGCTTGAAGATAGAGATAAGAGAGCTGTTGTTATATGTGACAGCGAGGGAAATGCAAAGGCAATAACTCCTTGGATGGAGGAAGAGAAGACAAATCAAATAGTTAGAAGCCTAGTATCGCTAGGCATAGAACGTTACAAAGGTACTTTGAAAATGCCAAGATGAAAACATCTCATTTATTAATAGGCTAGGAGAAGCAATATAGAAACAGGTTTGGATAAACAAAATTATACGGTGGTATCTGCTTGACACGATGCTCTGTTTGCAGGTCTCACGCAGTAGCAAAATGCTATGAATGTGGGGCTCCAATATGCATGAGCCATTCAAACACATTTTACGATGAGAAGCTGAAGGCAATGAGGCAGCTTTGTGGGAATTGCATGGCAAAGAAGATGCCAGTTTGGAGTAGGTTCAGGAAGTAATGTTTTCTAACGTAAAGTATACTCTTCTGTTATTCTTCCCTTTATTCTCCATCTTCAAAAGAGAAACTCTACCTATCTCCTTTGTATTTCTGACATGAACGCCTCCATCTGCTTGAATATCAAAATCACCAATTTGAACAATTCTTAACTCTGAAACGTTTGGGGGCATTGCCTCAGCAAGCTTAACAACTCCAGGTATTTTGATTGCTTCCTCTCTCTTTAGGAAATAAGTTTTAACCTCAAGGTTGAGAGAAATTATCTTATTTGTTTCTTCAACAAAATGGAAAAGCTTTTCCCTTTCAAAGTTCTCAAGACTGAAATCAACATGTGACACATCAGGTCCAACTTTATTTCCAGTTATAAGTGCACCAGACTCTTTATTTACTACTGAACTAAGTATATGTGTTGCAGTATGCATACGCATAATTCTGTATCTTCTTTCCCAGTCTATTGTTCCTCTTACAGCACTCCCATTTACAAAATCCCCTTCCCCTTCAATTCTGTGAACTATATCTTCCCCTTTGTAGTATACTTCTTGGACCCTCACCCCTGAAATAAAACCCGTATCTGATACAAGCCCTCCTGACCTTGGATAGAATGCAGTAGAATCCAGAATCAGCTCAGAGTTAGAGAATGAAACAACTACAGCCTCAAACTCTTTCATATACATATCTTCCCAGAAGAGCTTTCTTGTCAAAATTTAGCCTCCGTTTAATTTTGTTTGCAGCATCTCTTGCCTTATAATCTTGCTTATCTTCGACCACTCTTCAAGCCTTATTTTAAGATAGGACATCGCATTAAGAAGTGCATCTTCAAATGTTTCATGTGAACTATATTTACCTTTCATCATTGTCCTCACAGATTCCCTCACATTCCATACACCTATTCTTGCAAAGAATCCTGGATAAACCTCTCTTAATATTAAAGCTCCTGCCTGCCTTCTTTCATGAAGAAGGTGTTCAGCTATAGCTAATCTAACAGAGTAATAGCATCCACCTACCCTTGCATAATCTTTTCTTCCAGAATAACCTTCATAGTCTCCTTCAATGTATGGTCCATTAGAATCTTGGTTCCATAAAGTGCTGGGAAACCAAGCTTCAATCCATTCAAATTTCCACTTTGAAGGTATTAGTATTGCTACATACTTGTTACGGTAAATTTCAAAGCTGTAGACTCTATACGAATCTATAGTTTCGTAATCCTTTATCATCTCAATCAGCTTCCTGCCGATTATTTCATCTACAGCAGTTATACTCCATCTTGTAGGGATAATCTTTCTTTTGCTCTTCAGCCCAATCATACCTAAGCTCAATACCTTCTGTATTGTATTTACTGAAGAGTTTTGTGTATAGAGATAAAAGATAGCTTCCTCTGCCTTCATATCAATATCATAGTATACTTTCTCAATTCTCCTGTCACTGTTAGAAGGAAATATTCTTAATTCTACCATTTCGCCATATGGGCCGAGAGGAGGTACAAACTCGCTTAGCGAAACCTTTACGGTTGGAGGCTTAGACAGCTTCAAAATACTATCAACAGGTCTAGAAGAGATGAGAAGTTCATGCAGCCTTACAATCTTCTCATTAGGCTCTATAACTTCTTTTCTGTTGACATTTACAAGGCCTCTAACAAGCATCTTTCTGTAGCTAAGTATTTCTTCGAAGCTCTTTCCAAGCCATCTTTCAGGCTCATCTAGTAGTGATGTATCCCCGTGTAATTCAGGGACCATTGGACCAATTGCAAGTCTTGGATAATTTCTTGAAGATACAAACACAGCTGGTGGTGAGCTTCCTTCAATCACAGCATGGCTCTCTTTTTCAGGCATCTGCTTCCTTCCGTTTCTTCCCTATCATAAATACTTTAACAGAAGCTGGGCGTATGGCGCGTCTCGGCCGTAGTCCTCCTTCTGTTTTAGACGGGATTCGGCTATGCGGCCCACCTTGGTCTCGAGCAGGCGCCTCATAGACCATGTTTGGCCTTGCTCTGCATGGGTCGGCCGTTTCATCCTAGCACCACCGACCTCATGGTTCCCCAATCACCGCATTTGGTGGGCCAGGTCTCGTTTCTGTTCCGTTGCCAGCCGTCTCCGGCTGCGCCTCTCGGCGCCATGCAGCCTGCTACGAGGGAGGAACTTCCTCAGGAGTCCCCCGTGACCCGTCCGCCGACTCGCGCCTCTTCCAATACACTCAATACTGCCTTATGTATTTAACTGAAAGAGCTGTGGGAAAAATTCCCTCTCTAGCCTAAGGACCTCGGATTCGTCCTTTGCTTCGCTGTATGCTTGGAGTGGCTCTTGGTTTAATTTCTCGAAAGTCTCACCCCATTTATAAATCGATAAAAATTTCCTAGCTCTTTCACTCATTCCAAGTATAAAAAGGGAAGCGGCAACAGCTTCCAAGGAGCTTAAGAGTCCTATCTTAGAATAGTTCACTGGATTTGCTGCAAGAAGAAGGGGGAGTCTCCTGTGTTTACCACCAAGCCTTTTATGGAAAACACTTTTAGCAAGCTTCCAGGAACAGTCCACAGCCAAAAGCCCCCTTGCACTTCTATCGTTTGGTGACATTATTCTGTGTGCAAATGGATTAAGTACGAGCATTTTATCCGATGCATGAAACTTCCTTCCAACAGGCTTAGCTAACTCCATCCTGACCATCTTCCTTGCTGTGCATTTCAGGGGATCATCTTGGCACAGCTCAAGAACAAAAACATCCATGTTCTCATTTTGAAGCTCAAATATAATTAAACCTTCCCAAGCATGAAAGTTTTTTATACCCTATTAAACATATAGGCTGTCAGATTGGCAAAAGCAATGGCGTTCGTGCTGATAAATGCCGACTTGGGAGCTGAAGAGGAATTAGTTAGGGAACTAAGAAACACAGAGAACGTGAAGGAGGTTTACGTAGTATACGGCGTTTACGACATTGTAGCAAAGGTCGAAGCAGACACAATGGAAAAAGTAAAAGAGACTATAACATGGAAAATAAGGAGGCTTGACAAGGTAAGAAGTACCCTGACTATGATTGTTGTCAACCCCGATGTTGAAGAGGCATCTCCTCACTCTGGCTCCTAAGTAAATTTTTTCTTGGGGTGCTGGGTAGAAAATTCGTGGAATACCTAGCCGGTATAGACGACACAGACTCGGCAGAAGGAATGTGTACAACCTATCTTGCTTACTATATAATTTCAAAAGCAAGAAACTTCAGGGTCAAGCCATTCCCTAGACTTGTGAGGCTGAACCCCAACATACCGTTTAAGACAAGGGGAAACGCATCCGTATGTTTGGATATCGTTACAGATGACCCAGACAAAACATTTGATGAACTATGTGGTTACGTGAAAGAACTTTCTGACATCTCCCATGGAGCTAATACAGGTTTGGTTTTTGTGAGTAAGGAAAGAGTGTCGCATGAATTTGGTGAGATTTACTCGAGAGCCCTACGAGGTGTGGTAAACCACAGGAAGATAAGAAAATTCCTTGAGAGAAAAAACATACAACACTTCACTACAGGCAATGGGATGGGTCTCGTCGGGGCATCAGCTGCAGTTGGCCTTGATTCAGAAGACATCACCTATGAGCTCATAGCATACAGAAAGAGGGAGAACTGGGGAAAGCCAAGACTGATAGAAACAAACTCTGTCGTTGAAATGGACCGTTCAACATTTCCGTTCACATTTAACAACTTCGACTATGAGAAGGGAAGGGTTCTCATTGCACCGCACGGACCAGATCCAGTTTTATTTGGAATAAGGGGCGAGACACCTGAGATACTCCTCAAAGCCTTCAAGATGGTAAAAGTACAAGAACCGATTGATGGCTACGTTATCTACATCTCAAATCAGCACACCGACGCACATTTGAAATACAAGATAGAAAAGAAGTCATTTAGCTCTGGATGGATAGATGGAAGAGTGAAAAATATCAAAAGGATAACAGGCGGGCATATAATTATTGAGCTTGATGGAACAAGCTTCCCAGCAGCAGTTTACAGTCCAACAGGAGACCTTCTAAGGATTGCTTCATCCTTGATGGAAGGGGATAAACTTAGGCTTTACGGAGGCATGCGGAAACCCTCTAAGAACCATCCAATGGTACTTAACGTTGAAAAGATACAAGTGCTTGCTTTGAAAGACAAGATTTACTCCAACCCATTGTGCCCGAAATGCATGCACAGGATGAAATCCGAGGGCACTGGAAAAGGTTTCGAATGCAAGAAGTGTGGCCTAAAAAGAAAGAGGAAAACACTTACAAAGATAGAAAGGAAACTTGTCCCTGGGATATACCTGCCATCACCAAGAGCTCACAGACATTTAACAAAACCTTACGCGAGATACATCAATGTAGGCGTATTTCAGCAACATGAGGTTGGAGGCGCATGGTTCTATAAAGATCAAGGCCAGGAGAAACTGCAACTGCCGTATCAAATCTAGCGGCTATCTAAGTATTTCAAACAGATTCCAGGGCTCTCCCAAAATCTTCAATTATATCCTCGGCGTCTTCTATCCCGACCGAAACACGGATCAGGGTTTCAGATATACCTGTTCTCTTTTTATCCTCATCCTTCATCTGCGCATGAGTCAAAGTTGAGGGCTGGGATACTAGGGTCTCTACACCACCCAAACTTCCAGCAAGATATGCTATCTTGACCGATTCTGTGAATTTCATTGCTTGTGCCATTGAGCCCTTTATCTCAAAGCTTAGCATACAACCATATCCACTCATCTGTTTTCTTGCTATTTCGTGTTGCGGATGGGTTTTCAAACCAGGATAGTGAACAAACTTTACTTTCGGATGGTCTTCGAGGTACTCCGCAAGCCTCATCGCATTCGAGTTTTGCGCTCTAACCCTTATAGCCATTGTTTTCATTCCTCTCAAAACTAACCAAGCAGCATGTGGGTCGAGAGTGCCCCCAAGCACTCTCCTAAGCTTCCTTACCTTTGATACAATTTCTTTGCTTCCTGCTACCGCCCCTGCTATCACGTCGGCATGCCCGTTGATGCACTTTGTTGCACTGTGCAATACAAGGTCTGCGCCATGTTTTACAGGTCTTTGATTTATTGGTGAAGCAAAGGTATTGTCAACGAAAAGCAAGGAGCCAGCTTCATGAGCAAGCTTTGCCGTATAGGCTATATCAACAACTTTCATGGTCGGGTTTGTAGGTGTTTCTATGTAGACAACTTTTGGCTTCCTTTCAACTGCATTGGCAAGGGCCTCTGTGTCGTTCGTATCAATAAGAGACACATCTATACCCATGCTTGGAAGAAACTCCGTAAAGAGCCTGTAAGTCTCTCCATAGAGGTCTCTTATAGCAACCACGCTATCTCCTTTTTTCACTATAGAAAGCAGAGCTGTAGAGATGGCCGCCATACCGGAAGAGAAGAAGGCAGAATCCTCAACTGATTCAAGTGCTGCCAGCTTCTGTTCAAGTCTCTCTACCGTTGGATTGCTCCACCTACTATAAACGTATCCGCTTTTCTCACCTCTCACAACCTCTGAAAGCTCCTCAGCGTCATGGAATGCAAAGGTAGATGTTTGGTATATTGGTGTCACAACAGAGCCAGTTGTTTCATCTACAGGTTCTCCTTCATGCACACAAAGTGTAGAATCTCCAGCCATGAGTTCGAAGGTTTACCTAGCCTGTATATATGTTGTTTAGGAATAGTAGCGAGGGGTGGATTTGAACCTGCGGCCTGTTCAACAGGACACCGCTCTGCGGGTTATGAGCCCGCCGGGATAACCTGGCTTCCCCACCTCGCTACCAACCCAGCTATTACCTTACCACGCTTAAAGTTATTGCATCTGAGAATAAACAAGAACAAACAGCAGATTAACAAATTATGCTTTCTTCTGCATGCAAGCACATCTAATATAGGTACAGCAACTACATTTTTCACAGCTTTCAAATGTCCTGTGTTTGCAGACCCTGCATACACATACTGGCATCTTTTTACAACACCATCCTGTTCATCACAACTAATTCGGGGTCCTCACCAAGTTCCTCCTTTAACCTTTCCTTAAGTGCGACTAACCTCCTCGCATCAAGACCCTCTAACTCGAACCTCTTTACCTCTCTCTCGAACGGCCTCACCTTATCAGAGTCTACCATTTTATCTGCAAAACAAACTATCCTTTCCTCAAGTGTCCTTGGAATATAATCAAAGTCAGGAAGGCCTAATCTTTTCGCTTCTTCACTGCTTATTCCAGCTCCAACATGTCTCCTTACAGCTTCCACCACAGCCTTATCAACTCCTTCTTTCTCGAGGATTTCAGCACCAACAAGACCATGCCTGACAGAGTGCGTCACTGTCCTACCTATATCATGAAGCAAAGCAGCTGCCTTAACGACTTGCAAATCAACTTTCTTCCCCTTCTTGGCAAACTCTTCCGCTACTATACTAGCAACCCTTTCAACTGTCCTGCAATGATTTACAATCCTTTCGTTCGAACCATATTTTTTGTGAAGCTTCAGAGCTGTTCCTTCGTCAGGAATCACTTGGAAAGTTCCTCTTCAAGCTGCTTTATCTTCCACTTGAGTGCTTCTTTGAGCTCCGTATTATCTACCCTGTTTAGAGGTTTGGAACAGTCAGGACACTTGAAGAAATTTTCCATAGCTTCCTCAAACGTTCTTGTCTTGCAAGTCTGAGTATTACAGTGATAGAACTCGTGTGTTTCCTCATACTCGAGCCTTAGCTTCAGCTTGCCAAGTATCTTCTTTCTCTGGGCTTGTATAAAGCTGTCAGTCTGATCTCTCTGTGCCTTCCATCTGTACACAAACCAGCCTCTCTTCGGGTCCCTTACCTTTATTCCTGTGATTAAGCTCCTTCCGTAAAGGTCGTAAAGTGCTTTTCTTACGTTCTTTATCTTCAGGCCAGTTGCAGAAGCTATCTCCTCGTCTGTAGCATTTTCGTTGTTGAGAAGGGCCCTTGCAACCTTTACGTACTCCGGCCCGCCAAGAAGACCTGCTACCTTCACAAATGTGTCCTCGTACTCTATTTTCATGCTTTAATAACCATTTTACCTTTTCTCATCGGTATTATTCTAATTTTACTATTCTCAAAACTAGCAGAGAGCTCCCTACCTTCCTGTAGCTCATGCATAAAGACAGCAAGTGCTGCTATCTCCGAATGCGGTTGGGATGTTACAGATATATTGTAGTCAGCTATCGCATAAATCTCACGCGGTACTTTCGGGCCCCCTACAACAACAAGAATCCTTTCCTCTTTTCTCACATCGCCAAGTGCTTGATGAAGAGGGATACCGTACATTGTCAGGTGTACAATACTCCAGCCGCTCGATTTATGCTTCCTTATGACGTCCTTCCATTTTTCCCCAATGTTGACCTTGAAATTACCACCCCACCTTTTGTTCACCTTCTCCACACTTTCTGCAACAGAGTTCTCCGCATCCTCAAGATATATTGACTCGGCTCCAAATGCCCTAGCAACTAGACAGAGATGGGTGACGGTCCTTTCGTCTCTTGCATACCTCCTACCTATTCTAAGTACCCTTACTTTATTCATGAGGCTAACCTGCTTGATATTTCATTAAGGATCCTGTCTATACCTGTTCCCTTTTTTGCAGATATGATGACAGGATCATTTATCCCAAGCATCTTTGATTTCTCCAGGGCTTCTTCCTCACCCACTAGGTCAACCTTATTCATAACATGCAAGATTCTTCCCTGTCCTACACCAAGATCTTGAAGTGTTTCAATGCATGTATCAAAGTTCTTCAGTAGCCTTTCCTCGGGGAGACTGGCATCAGAAAGTAAGAGAACCACATCAGAGGTCGAAACCTCATCAAGTGTTGACCTGAATGCCTCTATCATGTAGTGAGGAAGCCTGCTAATGAAACCAACTGTATCTGACACAAGAAATTTCCTCCCAGCGACTGTGATACCCCTTGTTGTGGTAGCTAGGGTGGTGAAGACACCTGCATCAACTTCCTTCCTCTCCCCCGAGAGTAGGTTGAATAATGTTGTTTTACCTGAGCCGGTATAACCAGTAATTGCAACAGATGGAAGTCCTGTCTTCTCTCTCCTTATCCTGAAAGCTTCCCTTCTCCTTCTTATTTCCTCGACTTTTCTTTTCAAGATTGATATTCTTCTCTTTATCATTCTAACGTAAATATCTGCCTCGTACTTTCCCAAGCCAAAGAAGCCAGGTTGCTCTCCCATCTTAGCCACCCTGACCATATCCCTTGCCCTTGGTAGCTGGTAGGTGAGTTCTGCAAGCTCAACTTGGAGCTTTGCCTCAGCGCTGGAAGCCCTTTTTGCAAATATTTCAAGTATAAGCTTCTCTCTGTCTATCACTTCAGCCTTGCATATTTTCGCAAGGTTGTAAGCTTGGGATGCCTTGAGCTTGGCATCAAAAATTATTTTTTCTATCTCCTGTTCTCTCACAACCCTCGACGCTTCTTCAGCCTTTCCTTCTCCTATCCCGAACTTCGACCTTGATAAGTACCGCTGCGTGAGCATAGCTACAGGCTGGTAGCCTGCCGATTCTGCAAGAGCAACACACTCCTCTATGGCAAACTTGTCAGGATACATTATGAGGAGAGCTCTAACCATTCCTTCTATCTTTCTTCCAGCTCATTTACAGGTATTAGAAGATTTATTTTTAACGCGTGCATCAGCTTCCTTGCAAGGATAAGGTCTGGCTTGAGCCTACCAGTCTCTATGTGGCTTATGACAGAGGGCTTGACGTTAATCATTTTCCCAAGCTGCTCCTGAGAAAGGCCAAGCTTCTCCCTTGTAGTTCTTACTTTTGAACTGTATTCTGGGTCGATATCAAACTCAGGCTCAGGACTAGTAACTTGCCTTACTTCCCTTGGGGTGCCCTTTCCAGTTTCCGCTTTCTTTAACTTCCTTCCCATTCTAGCACAACTATTGCAGACGTTTAACACCGCTCCATCAATCTCGACAGCAACAGGGAACCTGACTTCCGCACCACATACTTCGCAACTTAATGGCAAGCCATTTTCAGGCACTCTTAAATGCCTATAAAGATTATCAAAGCTTTTATCGAATGTCGAAAGGGATAAAAAATTGGAAATGGTTCGGTTCAGAAAAGTCGCGATACTTTTTGACTATTTTTTTGGTAATGTAAGTTCTGTGTTGCCAAAAAAAGGGTACAAGTTTGTCATTTCTCCCAAATCTGGTAGGGTTAAGCAGATATATCACAGAAATAACTTATTCGCTACCGTAAGGCCAGACGGATCCATTGCATTAACAGGCTATTCCGTCTCGATATTGCTTAGGTCGAAGAATTTTCTAGAGAACTGCATTTACGTTAGCAAGGAAGCTGCTGAATTTGTCAAGAAAGGCAGGTCTGTTTTCAACAAATTTGTTGTTAAGGCTGGTAAGAACATTAGACCTGGGAGCGAGGTTGTAGTGCTTGATGAGTCGGGAAAGCCGATAGCAATAGGTACCTCTGTATTGAGCTGGAAACATATGGGAGAATTTAAGAGAGGCATTGCAGTTAAGGTGAGGAAGTGCATAGAAGATGAAAATTGACAACAGGCAGGCAAGACGGATGATGGAAAGAATGGGCATCGAAATGAAGGAAATAAAAGAGGTTGAGAAAGTTGTTATATTTACACGTAACATGGATCTTGTGATAAAGAACCCCGTCGTGTCAGAAATAAATGCACAGGGTGCTAGGATATTCCAAGTAACAGGTGAGGTTAGCGAAGAGAAGAAGCAGAGGGAAAAGTTTACAGAGGAGGACGTGCTTCTTGTTCAGCAGCAGACTGGCGTGGATAGAACAAGGGCTATCGCAGCTCTCGAGGAATCTGATGGGGAGGTAGCGAAAGCAATACTCAAACTTACAACCCAAGGTTAACATTTAATTAGACAAACAAATTGCCGTGAACAGATGTCCCATCTGCAGGAAGCAATAGATGCACTCATTTCTTTTGAAGAGAGGCTTGAGGAGATAAGGAAGGAAACGTCAGAATCGCTCAAGAAGATAGCAGCTGATGTTGAAACGGCACTCTCTCAGGAAAGGGAAAGAATTGTAAGTCTTGCTAAAGAAAGAGCACAGAAACTTGTTGAGAACGCAAGGAACGAAGCGGAAGAACAGGCAGCAAAGATAAAGAAAAAAGCGGAAAAGGCTAGCTCTGAACTTAGAAAGAAGATAGACGCAAACAAGGAAAAAGCGGTCGATTTTGTCGTGTCTAAAATTTTAGGTGAAAAATAATGAAAATCTTTGCTGTCGGAGGGAAGGCATTTGTTACAGGGTTCGTGCTTGCCGGTGTCAATGGAGAATACGTCTCAAGTCCAGAAGAAGCAATGAAAAAGATAGAAGAACTCTCTTCAAACCCGGAGGTCGGGCTCATCATAGTGAGCGACGAGATCGCAAAGCCATTAAGGGAGAAGATTTCACTTCTAAAGACTAGGAAACCAGTCCCACTCATATATGAGGTTCCTGGTCCTGGGAGCAAACCAGAGAAAATAGAGTACAGGAAAATGCTCAGACAGATACTTGGTGTTTAATTATGAGCTCAACAGAAAGGACGCTTGCAAAGGTCTCCGAGGAATTTTTAAGCGAGGTAAAGACGGAGATCTCGAAGGCTAAGCAGGACATAATTCAAAGAATAGACAGAGAGCAAAGAGAGGTTGCGGAGCTTGTATCGCGTGTAGTTGAGAATGGTGAAAAGCAGGCAGAGTCCCTGAAACGACAGATAGTAGGTTCTGCGGAGATAGAGGCAAGGAACTATCAGCTCAAGGTGATGGAAGACGCATTTACAGATGTCATAGACAAGGCCATTGAGAGGATAAAAAACCTTGATGAAGAGAGGTACAAAGATGCAATATCAAGGATGCTTCTGGAAGCCTATGAGACAATTGGAAAGGAATGCGTCGTTTACTGCAACAAAGAAGACCGTTCCATCGTATCCTCATCTATAAGGAAGCTGAAGTTAAGCAAGGTATCACTATCCTCCGAGCATATAGAAAGCAGTGGCGGAATAATTGTAGAATCAAAGGATAAAACAATACGGTTCGACAACACAGTTGAAGCAAGGATGGAAAGGATGAGGCAGGAGCTCAGGAAGGAAGTATCCTCGATTCTTACCTTGTAGGATTTACGTCCCTTTGTCCCTTTTCCCCTTCTTAAGTAACTTCTCTACCCTCTTGTTTATCCATTCTTCGTAGCTGTCCGGAACAATCTTTTTCCCTATCTTCCTGGAAGAACTGACAACCTTCTGTCTTGCTAACCATTCCTCAAAGGTATCTTGTGTCAACTGTTTTTTCTTTACCATGTTTAAAAATGAGGTGGCTCGGGTATTTAACCTTAGTTCTGCGCCACAGGTTGGCTGTCCAATCACAACACTTTTCAATCTAGAGGGGCGGGGGTGAAACGAAGCGACCTAATTTGGCTGTTAAAGGTAAGATAGAATGGATCTCTGGACCCGCGGTTAAGGCAAGCGGTATGGCATCCGCAAAGATGTACGAGGTTGTTCAGGTTGGAGAGGAAAGGCTGATAGGCGAAATAATAAAGCTGACAGGAGACATAGCTTTTGTACAGGTTTACGAATCAACAAGTGGCCTTAGACCAGGGGAACCTGTTTATGGAACAGGCCTGCCCCTTTCAACAACACTTGGACCTGGCATGATCGGGACAATTTATGATGGGCTTCAGAGGCCCTTGGATGTAATTGCAAAGAAAGCAGGACCATTTATAACAAGAGGAATAACAGCAGACTCGATACCTTTCGATAAGCCCTGGGAATTTGACCCCACTATCAAGCAAGGAGACACAATCGAGGGTGGAAGTGTAATTGGCATTGTACAAGAAACACCCCTTATTGAGCACAAGATACTTGTACCCCCAAACATACCGAAATGCACCGTAAAGGAGGTTGCAAAGCATGGAAGGTACAAGGCCGACGACGAGATAGCTAGTGTTGAAGATAAGAATGGAAAGAAGCACGAGCTGAAGCTTTACCACAGATGGCCAGTTAGGATACCGAGACCAATAAGGGAAAGACTTGACCCTGTAATACCCCTTCTCACGGGGCAAAGGGTTCTTGATTCTTTCTTTCCAATGGCAAAAGGAGGCACAGGTGCAATACCAGGCGCATTCGGAACTGGTAAGACTGTGACACTACATTCGGTTGCGAAATGGGCGGACTCTAAGGTTGTATTTCACATAGGATGTGGAGAGAGGGGGAACGAGATGACAGAAGTTCTTGTTGAATTCCCTGAACTAACAGACCCTCAGACAGGAAGACCCCTTATGGAGAGAACGATACTTGTTGCAAACGTAAGCAATATGCCAGTTGCGGCAAGGGAGGCCTCAATATACACAGGTGTTACTATGGCGGAATACTACAGAGACATGGGTTATGACGTCGTCCTTGTTGCTGATTCGACAAGCAGATGGGCGGAAGCACTAAGAGAGATAAGTGGAAGGCTCGAGGAGATGCCGGCAGAAGAAGGCTATCCATCGTACTTGGCCTCAAGGCTCGCGGAGTTTTACGAGAGGGCAGGAAGAGTAATTGCTCTAGGCACACCTGAGAGAACTGGGTCCGTGACACTTATCGGTGCCGTATCACCTGCTGGAGGTGATTTCACGGAACCTGTAACATCTCAAACAATAAGGTTCGTTAGAACCTTCTGGTCGCTCGACGCAAGGCTAGCTTACTCAAGACATTATCCGGCCATAAACTGGATGACATCTTATTCAGGTTACGTGGATACTGTCAAGACGTGGTGGGAGTCGAACGTTGACAAGGAATGGTTCCAGGTCAGGGCAGATGCATACGCAATACTTCAAAGAGAAGATGCCCTGAAGGAAATAGTGAGGCTTCTTGGACCTGAATCTCTCCCTGACGAGGAGAAGCTGATACTTGACGTTGCAAGGATGATCCAGATAGGGTTCCTGCAGCAGAATGCCTATGATCCTATTGATGCATACTGCAGCCCGATGAAACAGTTCAAGATGATGAAAATGTTTGTTATCTTTTACCAAGAGGCACTTAAAGCCCTCAGAAGTGGCGTCCAGCTTGCAAGGATAAGGGGAATGCAGGTTATTCCAAAGATGCTCAGGGCAAAGTTTGCCATTAAGAACGAGGAGATGGACAAGCTTGACCAGCTGGTTGAGGAAATGCTTAACGAGTTCAGGTCTCTCTACGGTGTAAAGGAGGTTCAGGTCGTTGAGTAAGACTTCGGGTGTTGAGTACAGCAGGGTAGCAGAAATAAGGGGACCTCTTCTTGTTGTAGATGGAGTGGAGAGGGCAGCTTTCGATGAACTTGTAGAGATAGAGGATAACGAGGGAAACAGAAGGCTTGCGCGTGTTCTTGAAACAGGCTTCGGAAAGGCCGTTGTGCAAGTCTTTGAGGGTACTTCGGGTCTCTCTGTCTCAGGAACGAGGGCAAGGTTCCTCGGAAAGACCATGCAACTTGCGGTTTCAGACCAACTCCTCGGCAGAGTCTTTGACGGTCTTGGGAGGCCCTTGGATGGTTTGCCAGAACCTGTTGGCAAAGATTTTCTAGACATAAACGGTGCACCGATCAACCCGGAGAGAAGGGAGTATCCTGCAGACCTTATACAGACAGGCATTTCTGTAATAGATGGTATGCTAACACTGATACGTGGTCAGAAGCTTCCAATCTTCTCCGGCGCTGGTATGCCTCACAACATGCTTGCAGCACAGATAGCAAGGCAGGCAACAGTTGTTGGGGAGGGAGAGGAGTTTGCTGTTGTCTTTGCAGCTATAGGCGCCTCTCATGGTGAGGCTTCATTTTTCCAAAGGAGTCTTCAGGAGTCAGGTGCAATAAGGAGAAGCATACTCTATCTAAATCTTGCAGACGACCCTGCTATAGAGAGGATAATAACACCCAGGGTCGCGTTAACAGCTGCTGAATTCCTTGCTTTCCAGCTTGACATGCATGTTCTTGTTATACTTATAGATATGACGAGCTATGCAGAAGCACTCCGGGAGATATCTGCAGCAAGAGAAGAAGTGCCCGGAAGAAAGGGATTCCCAGGATACCTATATACAGACCTTGCAACAAACTATGAGAGAGCAGGGAGGATAAAGGGAAAGAAGGGAAGCATTACACAGATGCCTATACTCACAATGCCAAGCGACGACGTAACACATCCGATACCCGACTTAACAGGATACATAACAGAGGGGCAGATATTTCTAGGTAGAGAGCTTTTCAGAAAGGGAATATATCCCCCTGTCTACGTTCTCTCAAGCCTTAGCAGACTTATGGGTCCTGCACTTGGAAAGGCAATAAAGGAAGGAAAGGCAAGACCAGATCATCATCAGGTTGGAAACCAGCTTTACAATGCGTATGCCAGAGCCGTTGAGCTCAGAGCTCTTGCTGAGATAGTTGGAAAGTCAGGACTTACGGGTGCGGACCTAAAATACCTAACATTCGGTGATGAGTTCGAGCTCAAGTTCCTTAAGCAAGGATACGAAGAGAACAGGACGTTCGAGGACACACTTAGAATCGCTTGGGATGTTCTCTCTATACTTCCTGAAACAGAGCTAACAAACATAAAGGAAGAGTTCATACAGAAATACTATGTGAAGAGGGTCTAGGTTGTCTGTAAGCTTTGGAGCCAACGTCCTTCCTACAAAGATAGAACTAATAAAGACGAGAAGAAGTCTCCAGACAGCTCGAAGAGTACAAAAGGTACTAGATGATAAGAGAGAGGTTCTTCTCAAGAGGCTTGACGAGATGATACAGAGGGCAAGCGAGGCGAGAGAGGAGATATTCCAGCCACTTTCAGATGCTTACTTCTCCCTCTACGACGCGTACCTTAAGCTAGGACCTCTTAGACTTGAAGGTATTGCTTCAAACACACCCCCGACAGTTGAGGCTGAAGTAAACATAAAGAAGGTGGTTGATGTGGATGTGCCGACATTAAAGCTTTCGGAGAAGAACGTGGGCATGACTTACGGGTTTGCAGATACTAACATAGCTGTAGACAGAGCATCGAGACAGATGAGAAGGGTTCTTCCATCAATACTTAGAGCAGCAGAGTACGAAAATGCGATTTTCAGACTAGCAAAGGAGCTTGAGAGAACACAGAGACTTCTCAACGCGCTTGAATATATGATAATACCAAGGTACGAGGCGTCGATAAGGTATATTCAGCAGATACTGGAGGAGAGAGAAAGAGAGGAATTCGTAAGATTAAAGCACGTCAAGAAAGTACTAGAGAGAAGGATAACAAAATGAGTGAAAAGGAGGAAGTGGAGAAAGGTTTTAGCGTGCTAAGGAGCAAGGTAGAGAAGCAGTTCGAGGAACTCGAGGATGAATTGAGGAAGAAGGTGGAGAAAGCAAGGGAAGAAACACTTAGGAAGCTTGGTTCTTAGAGCTGGAGTTAACAAGCATGACAATTATCCTTCCCACTATGTATATTCCTACCACGAAACCTGCTGTTGCAAGGATGCTCTGCATCACAACAGCTGGAATCCCGTATGAAGCAAAGTAAGAACCTGCATAAATTCCAAGGAGCATCAGAGGGGCTATTATTGCAGGTGTTGCTACCATCACTATTATTAGATGTTTCTGCTTCTCGTTTATTCGCATTTGCTGTATCCGCAGTTCAGGCACTTGTAACATCCGTTTTCAAATATGAGCGTGCTCTCCTTGCATTCCGGACATATTGCCGCGCCTGTACCCTTGATCTGCTCCGATATACCACTTTTTTCTGTTCCACCCGTTGCAAGAATTTCCAATGCCTTCGCAACGGCATCTGGAATGGATAGAAGCTGAATACCTTCGTCCCACGCTGCGTACCTTCCTTTTATTCCTTTCAATGTTGAGATCACATTCTTGACATCTCCTCCATGTTGCAGGTAGAGGCTTATTAGCCTGCCCAGGGCCTCCGCGTCTGCCTTCTCGTCACCGCCTGACTTTCCGAGTGTAACAAAGACCTCCTTTAGCTCGCCTTCAATAAAGTTGGCTGTTACGTAAATAGCGCCTTGAGGTAACCTTAGCTTTATCGTCTTTCCTTCCATCACCCTTGGCCTTTCAAATTGTATCTGTTCGGCCTTCTTTTTTGCAGCCCTTTCCGTCTCAAGTATACCTTCCCTGCTTCCTTCCCTGTAAACTGTTATACCCTTGCAGCCAAGTTTCCAAGCAAGCATGTATATTTTTTCCACTTCTTCGGGCGTTATATCTTCGGGAAGATTGACCGTGCTAGATATCGCTGTATCGATGTGTTTCTGTATAGCTGCCTGCATCTTGACACGCATTTCAGGCTTTATTTGATGCGCTGTTACGAAGTAACTCGGAAGCTGTTTCTCGTCGTTTATCCTGTACATATCCATGTACTGCCTTACGAGCGGGTGGAATACCTTAAACTCTCCCTCGCTGAGTGACTTACTTCTTCTTATGTAGGAGAGTGCAAAGACAGGTTCTATGCCACTTGAACAGCCCGCAAGTATGGATCCAGAACCAACAGGAGGTATTGTTGTGAGAGCTGCATTCCTGAGCCCTAGGTTTCTTATCTTTTCCTTCACCCTGTCATCCAGTCTCTGAATGAATGGTTGGGAGAGATGCTTCTCTGCATCGAATGCAGGGAAACTTCCCTTTTCCTTTGCTAACTCTGTCGAATAATCATATATCACATTCTTTATCCTCTCGAAGAGGTTGCCGACAAACTCTATGGTCGCATCCTCATCATACTTCAGTCCGAGCTTTATCAGCATGTCTCCAAGTCCAGTTATACCCACGCCTATCCTCCTGCTCCAGAGTGAAGCTTTTCTCTGCTGTGGAAGTGGATGCCTATCCGCATTGTAGTCGAGAACATTGTCGAGGAAGCGTACAGCGTACTGGCAGGCTGTTGTCAACGCTTCCCAGTCTATACTTGCCCTCTCAGTGAATGGCTCCTTGACAAAGGCGCTCAGGTTAACAGATCCAAGACAGCAATTTCCGTAGTTCTCAAGTGTTTGCTCAGAGCAGGGATTGACACCTTCAACCTCCATTCCATTGTATTCTGTAGTAGACTCTTTCTTTATTGTATCCCAGAAGAGAACGCCTGGTTCGGCCGAAGCCCAAGCACTCTTCACAAGCTGTTTCCAGATATCCCGAGCCTTAACCCTCCTGTAGACCTCTACCCTTTCGTTCTTGAACCTGAGCGTAAATTCTTCATCGTTCTCAACTGCCCTCATGAACTCATCTGTTATCTTGACAGATATGTTTGCATAGTTGACCTTTGTCAGGTCCCTTTTTACATTAATGAAATCGAAGATATCAGGATGGTCAACCCTAAGAGTTATCATAAGGGCACCCCTTCTTCCTGCCTGTCCAATTGTACCCGTTGTGGTCGACAGGAGCTCCATGAAAGAGACAGAGCCCGAACTGTATATTGCCGCGTTGTTCACAGGCGAACCCTTTGGTCTCAGTACGGAGATATCCGTTCCAACACCTCCTCCATAGCTGTAGGTCCTTGCAGCTTCTTTGCAGAAGTCAAAGATACCTTCTATCGAGTCCTCCCTTATCTTGAAGAAGTAACAGTTCAAAAGGGTTGACTTTCTAGGCTGGCCCGCGCCAAAAAGTATTCTCCCTCCAGGTACAAATCTATAGTTTTCCAGAAGCCAGTAAAACTTTTCCTCCCATTCCTTCCTTTTTGGCTCATCTTTCTCCACCGAAGCTATTTCATGTGCAACCCTTCTCCACATCTCCTGAGGTGTTTTCTCTACTTGCTTTCCTGTAAGGTCCCTTAGGGCGTATTTCTCATAAAATACCCTTGCCCTCAGCTCATCTCCGTCAAAGGAAAGTAATGTTTCTCGGGGCAGCTCAACTTCGTAACCCCTCCCACTATTTTCCGAGCTTTCTGTAACCGATGTCATAAACGCACCACACTGCGATTAGGTCAAATATAAAAATGGCTATCGCTCAAAAATTTTAAACCAAAGAAGCTTCAAACCATCTAAATTATTTTGACATAGTTAGCTTGAGGTTAGATATACACTACTTGCAACAGATCTGCACCTTGGACATCTCTCTTGCTTTTGCAACTTGAAGCCACAGTTCTTGCAGACGGTTATGTCCTTTGCAATCTTGAGAAACTCAAATTTGGGAGCGAATGTCGAAAGAGCTGCAGAAATTGATTTTGCTTCCTGGCCCCTAGCATCCAGCGTAGTTGAAACTCCACCAAGCAGAACCAACGATAGCTTCCTTATATATTCAATTGTTTCTGTGTCGTTCGCATTCTGCAGGTTGATCATGTTTGTTTGGCTGTAGTTTCCCTCGACACGGGGCTGAACAACCGACTTACCGTACCTCTCCACGTCAAGCTCGTAAAGCCTTGAGGTTCCATGCTGTTCAACCAATGAGACGAAGAACTTTTCATTTTTGCTTGACTTCTCTCTTGCCTTTTCTGAGGCTGTTTCGGCTATCTTCAGAGCAAGCTCGTATCTTTGCTGTCCTACTTGCTTTGTAAGGCTGTCCAAAGTCTCGTCTATCCCTACCATATTTATAACAAGAGGCATGTTTTCCGAAGTGAAGGTCTCACTACCTGCCACAAGTGCAGGCAGCAATCCCCTCTTCAAGTTCCTTTCTATCATCTTTCTCCTAGAGGATAAAGCAGATACAGCTGTAGACATAAGCATCGCAAGTTTTGCCCTGAAATACGTCTCATCTTGGTTTGATTCGTATGCAAGACGGGGCAGATTCAGACTAAGGTTATGCAAGACGCATATGTTATCTGCCTTGAAATCCCCAGGCAAAGAAGAGATGCTTATACCCTCGAAGTTATAGATACGGCTTGAAGAGACAAGTGCTACCTTGCCTCCCTCTGCAACAAGAGAGGCAACCCTTCTGTATAATGCCTGTTGCTCCTTTTCTCCAGGAGGATGAACAAGAAGCCTAACCCTGGGTTCAGGTGTCTCCTTAACAAAGCTTGAGTACGCATCGAAGGTTGCTTCGTACACCTTCTCAGCAACATCTCTTGGTATATCATCTCCACCATCTGCTGAAAGCTCTATACTTATCCCTGCCTCATCAAGACCGCGTGCATACATACTAAGGATCTCAAGCATTCTAAGTATTGCAACCTCTAGCTCCTTTATCGTCTTTGACCTTGCGAAAGCACCTAAATACTGTACAAAGTTTCTTAGAACAACATCGTTAGATGCTTCACGTGAAAGGAGTGAAGTGAGAATCACGATCATGTTAAGAGCTCTTTCCGCGTTTTCAGGGCTTGGGACTGAGGGTGCTTCTCTTATCCTGCCCCTCATGTTAAAACCTGAACTCTTCAGGCTCAGCAGATCAACATATACCGTGTCAGGTACGAGCCCCCATGTCCCTGCCTTGGATATATGCATATCTCCTGAAAGATGAGCATCTGCTACATCCCTTGGTAGCTGCTCCAGCAAGAGATACTCAGAGAATACAGACCGTCCTGTGTACTGTATGAGCGAATCTATACTCCATCCGTCTTCTCCCGCCCTTCCGAGGAGCTGCGTTACATCGTAAACAGGCATTCCAAGTCTAGTTAACTTATGCCTGTATTCCTCGTAATTCTGCTCGACGAGAACTGAATTGACTATCTCCCTTATGAGTGGTGCAGTAAGGTACTGTGCTTGAAACTTGTAAATCCTCGATTCAGCCTCGCTTGTTATTTTCTGTGCAAGCTCAACTGGCATTCCTGCTTCCTTGACTAGAGATTGTGTTATCTTGTTTGCATTGAACTCTTCCATTGTCTGACGTGACGTTCTAACATATAGTTTGCCGCTTTCTACCTGCGACTGGTCTTCTATTTGCTTTGTTACATTAAGAACCATTCTTCCAAAGTTTGTAACAGTGTACTTCCTCTCCTGCCTGTTGAGCTGTATGAGCATAACCCTCACGAGCTTTCTTAGGTGATACGCAAACTTCCCAGACTCCTTCTTTGATTTGAAACCTGCAAGTGTCTTAAGTGCGCTGTACGTTAGAGGTCCTTTTGTGTTCAGTATCCTGAGTATCTCAAGCCTCTGTGGAGACGCAATCACACTATAAATTGACTTGACCCTTCTTGGAGCTGCCTGCAACTCGGGGCGAAGCCTTGGTGTCAAAACTATTTAACATTATGATAATACTTTTTCATACTGAACATAGCTTTAAAACCCAATTGAAGCATCCTAATTGAAAAATTATCAATCAAGTTAATCTCAGGGTGTGGTATGGACCCCTTGACAAGAAGAGCAATTTATCTTAATTTGTGCCCTAATTGTGAAGATGAGATATATGACGAAGAACTTCTTTCTAAGGGTGTTTGTGAAAAATGTGTTACTGAAAAAGAATACGATCTAATTAACAGACCAGATCCTGTTAGAGATGCTTGGAGAAAGATGCTTGATCTTCTTAAATCCAAAGGGAAAGAAGGAGAATTTGCAAGGATACTAACTGTTAACCTTGAGCTACACGAGTTTGAGGAGTTTTTTAAAAAAGCTACAGGACACAGAATGACTAACCTCCAGCAAACATGGGCAAAGAGACTCTTTCTTGGTAAAAGCTTTGCAATAGCCGCGCCTACAGGCTACGGTAAAACGACTTTCGGACTTATTTATTCCTTGTATCTTGCTACAAAGATGAAGAAAAGCTATGTAATTGTTCCTACGGCTTACTTGGTTTATAACATTGTATCTAGGTACAAAAAATACTTGGACACCCTACAAGGTATAACAGCAAGACGTAACATTAGAATAGTATCATATCTCTCATCAATGAACAAAAAGAAAGCTTCTGAGTCTCTTTCTTTAATAAAGAATCAGAATTTTGATATTTTTGTTTCTACGGACAGGTTCTTGCATAAGAGACTTGACATCTTGAGTCAGGTGAAATTCAACCTTATCTTTGTAGACGATATTGAATCATTTCTCAAATCACCAAAGAACGCAGAGAGAATTTTAAAGATAATGGGTTTCACTGAATATGAGTTAACTTACGCGAGAAAGGATCATTCTGACACAAAGAATAGCGTAAGAAACTTGGAAACAATGATAGTTCTAGCTGGTTCGCTAACGAGGTGGGATAGCCCTGGAGTAAAGTTATTTAGTTTGCTTCTCGGCTTCGAACCCTCATATTCACCCAGCCTGCTCAGAAATGTTAGGAATTTCTATTTAAGGAGGTTTTCAGAAGAACAGTTAGCAAAAATTGTGCAGACTCATGGAAAAGGGTGCCTCATTTTCACGCCACATGCCCTTGGGAGGGATTTTGCTATTAAACTTGAAGAGGCTCTGCTTAGGTATGGTCTTTATGTGAAGGCATATGAAAAACCAGATACATCCGTGCTTGATGAATTTTCTTCGGGAAAGTTGGATGCGCTTATTGGGATTGCAAGCACAAGAGGGCCTCTTGCAAAAGGTATAGACCTCCCCGAAGCTGTTAGATATGCTGTGTTTGCTGGTGTCCCGAGGCGTGAAATTTTGCTCGAAAAGGATAGGAGCTCTGTGAAATTGTTGCTGGTTGTTCTTAAATCGATATTACCTTTACTTGAAGAAGTTGAAAGAAAGCAAGCAAAGACCCTATTTAGAGAATTGTCAGCAATGCGTGGGGAATTAGCAACAAAAGAGAGCAGAGTATATTCTCTAAAAGAGGAAACGTGGGCATTACTCAAAAGAATTTGTTTAAAGGATGGTAAAAAGTTTCATGAAATTGGAATAAGCCTACAGATTGAACCGGATGGCGCGGATAGGATTAAACTAGTCATTCCAGATGTGTCGGGTTACATACAGGCCTCCGGAAGAACTTCTAGGCTTTTCGCAAACGGACTAACTAGAGGAGTTTCAATACTTTTGATAGACGATGAAGATTCTTTCAAAGGATTAGAAAAAAGGTTGGCAATTGTCGCAGACGAAAGTTTCGAGGAGTATGATTTAGCGATCGTAAATAAGGAATTCACGGTAATTGATAAAGACAGAAGTATTCTCAAGCAAATGAAGTATGCTGAACAAGACCAAACACACGAAATCCCTTTCAAGACATCTCTTATCGTGGTAGAGTCCCCTGCAAAAGCAAAAACAATAGCCGGATTTTTTGGAAAGCCTTCAAAGAGAAATAATGAGGGAATCATAGCTTATGAAATCCCCTCTGGCGAGAGGTTACTATGCATCACCGCAAGTCAGGGGCATATATTTGACTTGACAACAAAAAGAGGATTCCATGGCGTTGAAAAGGAAGATGGTGTCTTTGTTCCAATTTATACAGATATTAGGAGGTGTGTGTCCTGTAAAAACCAATTTACAGATTCTGAGATTTGTCCTGTTTGCAAATCAAACAATATTTTTTCAAAAATCAGAATAGCAAGAGCACTTGGTATACTCGCATTTGAGACGAATGAGGTTCTAATAGCAACAGACCCAGACAGTGAGGGAGAGAAGATAGCCTATGACATACTGTGTTGTGTATATCCATTCAACAAGACTGTAAGGAGGTTAGAATTTCACGAAGTAACGAAAAGAGCATTTCTCAAATCATTGCATGAACAAAGGGAAATCGACATAAGAAAAGTGGAGGCTCAGATGGTCCGAAGGATTGAAGACAGATGGATAGGCTTTGAACTGAGTCATAAACTTTGGCAAAAGTTTGGAAAGAATACACTTTCGACAGGGAGAGTTCAGACACCAGTATTAGGATGGGTCGTAAAGAGAACGGACGAACTAAAGAAGAAAAGAAAAGTTATTCTTGTAAAACTCGAAAACGGATTACTTCTGAGATTCTGGGATACAGAAATAACCAAGTCTGAACCTTTGGAAGCAGTAATCTCCTCCTCCGAGTTAATTACCGAAACAGTTAGTCCTCCACCTCCATTTACAACAGACACACTTCTCAGCGCACTTTCTCGGATGGGAATGAATGTTATACGTGTCATGGAACTCGCTCAAGACCTGTTTGAGCTTGGCCTAATAACATACCATAGAACTGATTCTACAAGAGTCTCCGATTCTGGTTTAGCTGTTGCAAAACAGTACCTTGAGGGAAAGTCGCTTGAGTTTAAAGAAAGGAGGTATGAAAGTAAAGGTGCTCATGAGTGTATAAGACCAACGCGACCTATTGACTCCTCAGAACTTTTCTTCTACTTGCAAGATAGATATCCGGAAGGACAAAAAACAAGGATAAAAAAGGAACATATCTTCCTTTACGACACAATATTTAGAAGGTTCATTGCGAGCCAGATGAAGGAAGCATTGGTAGAATCCCAGGAGTATTCTGTAAAATTAGGCACCTTAGAGACAAAGCTCAAAAGAATTATTAAAATAAAAGAGCATGGGTTTCTTGTGTATCTTCCTCTTCTTAAACAGGAACCTCCAATTGTTCCAGGACATTACAGAGTCGTGGAGACAAAGTCAATGTTGGTTCCTTCATCCTCTCCCTATACACAGCATGAAATAATATCGCTAATGAAAGAAAGGGGGATTGGGAGACCTAGCACATACGCTAAAATTATTGATACTTTATTTGCTAGAAAATATATCAAACAGCGAGGAAAGGCAATAATAGCGACCAAACTTGGCAAGGAAGTTTATGAGTACCTTGAGTCAAATTTTGAAAAGATGATATCAGAAGCGACTACTAGAGAACTTGAAAAAAGGATGGACCTTGTAGAGAGAGGTGAAAGGAATTATCAGGACGTGCTGCAATATGTTTACTCAGAAATTAATGACATCTTAAAACAGAGCACATCTTATTAACCTACAAAAAAGAACAATCCTGTTCTCTCTCTTAATGGAAGAGGCGATTAGCAAAACAAACAGCATGCTTCTGTAGTGGGGTCGGCCGGATTTGAACCGGCGATCTCGAGCGCCCAAGGCTCGAAGCCTAGACCAGACTAGCCGACGACCCCCGTCATGCTCATGCCCACACTCGTTATTGGTTTTTATCAAAACACTTCGGAAAAGAAGGTTTGTTGAGTAGGCGTACGGTTTCCTGTTTAATCCAGAATCTCCATTTTAGGTTTTTTCCCCTTCTTATACCTATCCTCTGACCTGACTGTACCTCAAAATCATTCAAGACCCTTTCAGTTACAAATAGTTCATCGGAATTTATTAAATCTAGGCCGTTTAGTCTCTTGTCTATCATAAATGCCTTTGTTATTTTTCCTGGCCCGTTTGTAAGGTTTGACAAATCATTTGTCTTCCTGTTTTTCATCATTATCTCAACACCATGGACAGGTTTTAGCGACCTTATCAGAACAGCACCTGGAACCCCGGCTGGCTCTGTGGTGATGTTAAGGCAGTAATGGAAGCCGTATGTGAAGTATACATATGCATGCCCAGGCTCGCAGAACATAACACTATTCCTCTTTGTTATGCCCCTATAAGCATGGCTTGCTGGGTCATCTGACCCCCTGTATGCTTCGTCCTCAACTATTATACCTGAAACATAATCTTTCCCTATTTTTCTTACTAGCATGCATCCCAGAAGATCTACAGCTACCTCGGGTGTGTATCTCTCAAAGAAATCCCTATCGGGTCTTTTTAACCTCTTAAGGTCTATCTGCATCATTTGAACCATTCTTCAGGGTATATTTTAAATAGAGGTCGAACCCTGATAAGTTAGTGATTGTTTGCTGACAGAGGAACATAGAGGTGTTAAGTTTGGGTAAGAGAAAAGTTCTGAGCGAGTCAAACCTGAAGGAGTTAGTGCTTCCTGAACAGGGTGAGTTACTGGGAAGAGTGACCAAGATAGCAAGTGGGGACCATGTCTTGGTTAAGTGCACTGACGGCAAGGTGAGACTCTGCAGGATAAGGGGAAAAATGAAAAGAAGGGTCTGGATAAGGGAGAATGATGTCGTGCTTGTCGCACCATGGGACTTCGACGACAGCAGGGCAGATGTAGTTTGGAGGTACATCAAAGCGCATGAAGAATGGCTGATCCAGAACAATTACCTGCCTCAAAACTTCTGATTTCTGAAATAAACGTAAAAGATAGATATCCCAGCAAAGTAAAAGACAGACGCAAGGAGCCAAAGCGTATCAAAGCTAACTAAACCCAGGAGAATAGAGGCTAATATTGTGGAAGCGCTGTTAGGTATTCTCCATATTATCGCGACTAAGGCACTTATAAAGCCTCTGCTCTCGGGACTAGCCAAACTCATCACTATCGTGTCCATGAGCGGGTTACTCATATTCATCAACATTGTTCTAACGATGTATACCAAGCTCGCGACATAGGGGTCTGAGATAAACGCAAGCGAGGCCATGAAGGTGAGCGAAGAAGCCATTGTGGCCGTTGCCGCATTAACTATTCCCACCTTCTTTGCAAGAAAAGGGCTTAAACTAGCAGCAAAGCCTATTGTAATTCCACCAGCCGCAAGAACTGGCCCGCTGAAACTGTCTTGTAGTCCAAACTTTACTAGGAGCCACGTGGGTACAAAAGGAATTATTAGCCCAGCACCGAAGGCTATCAAACTGTTGGAAATTACAAGTTTTAGGACTAGGCCAGATATTCTAGTTGCGCCTTTTTCTTGATTATAGCCCAATTCTTTGTAACCTCTTAGCACAAGAACAGTTGCCACGGTTGATACTGCACATGCTAGAACTAATGCAAGGAGGCTTAGGTAGTGGATTCTCTCCACCGAAGAATTCAACACTGCCTCAAGATATGGAAATACAAATGGCAATGCCGAGCCAACAGAGTTAGCAACATTCGAGACTACGAAAGTCAAAGAAAAGGCTTGAGCTCTGTCAGCAAGGTCCGTCCTGTCAGCAACTATTGCATTCCAAGTTGAAACCACAGCGGCTCCTGCAACACCAAAGAGCACTGCAGCAGCAAGGTATTGATACAGTTGCCTAGCAAAGAAGAAAATTATTCCAGCTAATACAGCAAGAGAATTCCCCGCAATAAGTATTGTTCTCCTTCCTTTCTTGTCAGACAAGATACCAAGCGGTACCGCCGCGGTTATTGATGTGAGTCCCTCTATTCCAAGAAGCAGCCCAACACCCGAAACAGGAAAACCCCTGGATGGCAGGTATCCAGCTACAAATATGATTAGGTAAGAGCTGAGAAGGCTATTAGGTGCCATAAGATATGTTAAGAGTTTTACGTCTCTTGGTACGGGCAACTTTCTGGCTCAGATTCTACCATTTATAAACACATTTTAGAAAAAACTCTATTGACCTTTTAAAATGCTATTTTACTATGTGTTTTGGTTTGCAGCAGTTCTTTCCCCTTAGCTAGGAACCTATATTCCAAAAGTCTAAACAATGACCTGGGGAAAAATTCTTATATGAATTATAGGAGGGCTGCTCCATGTCTATAGTTCTTTTCGAGCCAAGGGAGGTCAAGAAGATAAGGTCCCAGCTAGGCCTGACTCAAAATCAGTTAGCGAAAGAAGCAGGTGTAAGCCAGTCCCTGATAGCCAAGATAGAGGCTGGAAACATAGACCCGTCGTTCAGTACGATGGTCTCGATAACGAGGGCTTTGAGGACCAGGATGAATCTAAGAAGCAAGAAGGTAAGAGAAGTAATGTCAAGCCCTGTTGTATCTGTTCAGCCATACACAACATTGAAAAAATGCGTGGAGATTATGAAAGTAGAGGGAATATCTCAGCTTCCGGTCCTTTCAAACGGAAGGTCTGTTGGTTCAATAACAGAAACACAGGTTCTTTCGTTGATTGGTTCATCTCAGAACCCAGAGATACTTCTCGAAAGACCTGTTTCAGCTTGTATGCAAGGACCATTTCCCCAAGTTGGACCGGATACACCTGTAGAAGCTATAACACCTCTTCTTTCCTTCTTTCCCGCTGTTCTTGTTGTGTCCGAGGATAAGGTAGAGGGCATAGTTACAAAGATAGACATAATATCAGCTAGGATAGGTGTAGTTTAATTTTGCAAAACAATTGGCACAAATTTATCTTTAACAAAATGGAAATGCTTTGTCCTATATTGATGGCTAAATTTGAGCATTCTCTGAAAAATCTTTCAATGGCCTTTGTTAGAACCGATTAACAGCTTGAACTCAAATCCTGATCCTCTTTAATGTGAGAGAGTTTGTTACTACAGATACTGAGCTAAATGCCATCGCAAGTGCAGCAAGTATTGGATTAAGCAATCCGTAAGCAGCAACAGGAATTAGGGTAGCATTGTATGCGAATGCCCAGAAAAGATTTTGTTTTATTTTGCTCATCGTTGCTTTGCTTAGCTTTATTGCTCTTACAATATCCCTTAGATCGTCCTTAATCAATACAATGCCAGCAGTCTCAATAGCGACATCTGTTCCACTACCAATTGCAATTCCCAAGTCCGATTCTGCCAAGGCTGGTGCATCGTTTATCCCATCTCCTACCATTGCTACTATCTCACCTCTTTCCTTTAGCTTCCTGATTACCTCTGCTTTTTGGTTAGGTAGAACTTCCGCAATGACCTCATCTATTTGAAGCTTTGAAGCGACTGCTCTTGCTGTTCTCTCGTTATCACCAGTAAGCATTATTACCTTTAAACCCATACTCTTCAATTCTTTGATTGCATCTTCTGCCTCTTGTTTCAGGGTATCAGCTACTCCTATGACACCTGCCAATACACCTTCTATGGCAACAAGGATTGCTGTCTTACCATCATTTTCTAATGCTGAAAGAACTCTTTCAGCAATGTTTGTTTCTATACCAAAAGCTTCAAGGAGTTTCCTGTTGCCAGCTACCACTACCATGCTGTCAACATGTGCCTTTACACCCATGCCTGGCAGTGTCTCAAAATCCTTTGAGCTTGGAATCTCTATTTTTGTTTCTTCAGCCTTCCTTACAATTGCCTGGCCTATAGGATGCTCTGAGTTTCTTTCTACACTTGCAGCATATCCTATGATTTCCTCTTTGCTGAATTTGTTTAGTGCAATTACATCTGTAACAGATGGAACTCCTCTTGTAAGTGTGCCTGTTTTATCAAGTACAACAGTAGTAATTTTATGAGCTCTTTCAAGGTTCTCTCCTCCTTTTATCAGCATTCCTTTTTCTGCCCCTTTTCCCACACCTACAACCACAGCAGCAGGCGTCGCTAAACCCAACGCACATGGGCATGCTACTATTAGAACTGCTATCAAGGCAGTAAAGCCATATACAAAGGGTTTCCCAACCGCTATCCAAAATATTAGTGAGAAAACAGCAATAGCTACAACTGTCGGTACAAAATAAGAAGAGACCTTGTCTGCAAGTCTTTCGACAGGTGCCTGAGCTGCTTGAGCTTCTTCAACTAGTTTTACTATTTGTGAAAGTGTTGTGTCGGCTCCAACCTTTGTTGCTTTTATTGTGAGTACACCTGTTTTGTTTATGGTTGCTCCAATTACCTCATCATCCTTTTGTTTCTCTACAGGCATGCTTTCTCCTGTTATCATTTTTTCGTCTACGTAGCTATGTCCATCTAGCACAATACCATCTGTAGGTATCTTCTCTCCTGGTCTAACAATTATTATATCACCCACAATTACTTTCTCTACTGGAACCTCGATTTCTTTCCCATCTCTAAGTACTCTTGCTGTTGCAGGTTGCAGGTCAAGTAGTTTCCTTACAGCATCTGATGCTCTTCTTTTTACAGCATGTTCAAGTACTTTACCAAAAAGTATCAGGGCTATTATAAGAGAAGAAGCCTCAAAGTATGTTCCATCTGGTAATAATCCTGGAGCAAAAGTAACAACAGAACTGTAAGACCAGGCTGCTGTTGTGCCTATAGCTATCAATGTGTCCATGTTTGCAATTTTTTCTTTTATTGCATGGTAAGCGCCCTTGTAGAATCTCCATCCAGCTATAAACTGAACAGGAGTTGAGAGAGAAAAAAGTACATAGTTAGTGGGAATTGGTAGAGTAAAAACATTAAACCAGGTTAGTATTAGCGTTGGTATGCCTAGAGCAAAACTAAGGAATGTCACTTTCTTCAAACTTTTAAATTCTCTCTCCGGATAAAGAAATGTGTTCAAGCATGTTTCACTGCAAAAGTAATATTCCCTACCCCTTACTTTAGCCCGAAGTGAATTTTTCCCTTCTTCTACAAACATCCCACAAACAGGGTCTTTTGCTATCTCCTTTCACCTTTGAATAATGAGAGAACTCGTTTATTTAACCAATATCCTTTACATTTGTAAAGCTTTTTTCTGCAAGAAACCTAGTTTCTCAAGCCTTGCTTTATTTTTCTCTATATAAGAGCTCCTGCACGTCCTGCAACAAAATAAGTATTTCAAAGCACCAACCTTTATACTGTATGGCTTTTCTGAAGTTATCTTCCCACCACAAAAGTCACACTCTGCATCAATCAGCAGGTTACTTCCCACGTTGAAAGGCTGTTCATCCTTTACAGTCTTGAGTACTAATATATTACCAATTATTTCAAGACCAGATTTTGCTATTTTGCTGGAAATAAAAATGTCTAACTCACTCATACTCTTGAATGAGACCTTTAGTAAAACATTCCTTTCTGCAGTTAGGTAGATACCGCAAACCTCTTTCATCTTTTTAAGCTTCTTTAACCAGCTGTCAAAGATAACCTGAGGTATCTTCAAACTGATTAAAGCTACCACACCTTGTTCAAGTTTCTCTGTGTTAAATAGTGGGACAAATCTCTGTATTAAACCAACCTTAATAAGTTTTGAGAGATGATTTGAGACAGTAGGTGTTGTTAAGTTTGTTAGGCTTGCAATCTTCCTGAGAGAAGCCCTTCCATCTTCTGATAGAATGTTTAGTATTTTTAAGTCAGTATTGTCAAGTTTCAATATTTTTTTTGGATGTATTCACATTAAAAAATTTACGAATGTAAATACACAGTCTTATAAATCAGTAAATACATCCTGTCAATTATGGCCAAAGACCCAGTTTGTGGAATGAATGTTGATGAGAAAAAGACAAACTTAAAGGCAGAGTTTGAAGGAAAGACATATTACTTCTGTTCGGCTTCATGCAAGAAAAGCTTTGAAGCAAATCCCAAAAAGTATGTAAAGTAAAGAATAAGATCTACTCAACCTTTTGTACAATATCTGTTAGTTGTTCAATATCAAGTAACGGAAGACTCTTTGTCAATCGCGTTGCAATCCAAAAAGTTTGAGACGCTAGGCTTTTCTTCCTTTATAAATTCCAGCAGATGAAACCATACCTTTTAGAAGTGGGAGGATGTCATACATTCATTAAAACAGAATTTCACCGCCTTAGCTAGGACTGGTTTTGGTGGGGACGGTGGGACTTGAACCCACGGTCTACAGGTCTCTTGCGCTCCAATGTTCAATCATCCACTTCTGTGTCATCATCTTTTCTTTGACACTGGAGCCTGTCGCCCTGCCTTGCTAGGCTACGTCCCCCTCTTTTCACATCTTAGCCGATTCTTATTTCTCTTTCTTAAGATTAGTGGATTACCAAAGTAAATCTTTCTTCCTGCTATAAGCACATCAAACTATAGAAGGAATTGTTTGCTTTAGTTCCGTCGTGCAAGAGTTAAAGCACATGCAGATTTGAGACAGAGAAATCTTGCATCCTAAAATTTTAGGATGCGGAGTTAAGAAGTTTACACCAAACCATCGCTAGGCAAACAAGCTTTTTTGCAAAGGGAAAAGTGAGGTTGATTCATTTCAAAGCCAATGGAGGTTAAATTTCTCCTAAACAAGGTCTATGATCATTATAGGTTTTCATTCTTAAAAGCAGGCTGTCTATATTTTTAAGCTACGTAAATGGAAGACTTTCTATGAAGTATGATTCAGAGCTCTATGCAGAGATCTCAGATGAGTTCAGCTGGTTTGACGAAGGGAATAACTTCCTAATACCTGATTATAAAAAAAGATGTTTGAGCAACATACCTTGGTTCTTGCTTGAAACACTAACTGCTAAGAGACAAGTAAGAACCTTACCAGAAGAACTTTTCTCTGGCATAGAGAAAGAGAGGTTCGAGAAGGTAATTTTAATACTGATAGATGGCTTTGGTTTTTACCAGCTTTTAGAACATAAAGAAGGACTGTTCAAAAGAATAAGTAAGCTTGCATGTATAAATCCGATTACCACTGTATTCCCTTCGACAACTGCAGCAGCCTTAACATCATTATCAACTGGCTTAACACCTCAAGAGCATGGGCTCATAGAATGGTACATCTATTTAGAGGAAGCTAAAGAGATAATTGCAAGTCTTCTATTCTCTCCTTTGGGTAGCAGGGGTAGAGACCTGCTTGCAGATAAATTTAGCCCGAGGATTCTATTTGACGGCAGAACCTTCTATTCAGATTTAGCAAAATCTGATGTAAAGAGTTTTGTTTTTCTTGGAAGGAATATCGCAAGGTCATCATATTCTAAAGTTGCATACAGAGGAAGCGAATTGGTTCCCTACACCTCTTCGTCAGATATGTTTGTGAATCTAAGAAGGGTCCTTGGGCAAGTAGCTGAAAAATCATACTATCAGGTGTACTGGAGCACAGTAGATACAATGGAACACACATATGGTCCCAGTTTCGAAGGGTCTAAGCTTGAATTAGAACTCTTCATGCATTCTTTTTTTGACGGATTTATAGACAGGCTAGATAAAAAGCAAGCTAGGAACACACTTCTCATAATTACATCAGACCACGGACAGATTGACATAGAACCTGAAAAAACAATATATCTTAACAGACTCAGAAAGCTACAAGAAAAATTCAGAAAGAACCCTGACGGAAAGCTAATAGAGCCTACGGGAAGTGCAAGAGATGTCTTTTTACACGTTGAGGATGTAGATTCTACTATCGCTTACCTTCAAAAGAAATTTAATGGGAAAGCACTTGTCGTTGACACATCTGATGCAGTGATGAAAGGGCTTTTCGGAATAGGTAAAAAGAGTGATAAATTTATGAAAAGACTTGGTCAAATACTTCTACTCCCCTATTCAAATAACACGGTATGGTACAAGTTTGCTAACCTTGGAAAGCTAGACCTGAGAGGGCATCATGGATCTCTAACACCAAAGGAGTTAATTGTTCCTTTTATTGCGGTTGAGTTGGAGAAACTTATTTAGCATCAAGTTGACAAAAGCAAAGTTTGTTGTCCTTTTTGCAAATTCTATGTTAATGATTATTATCCTCCATCTAAAGGATGATGGTTGGGCTTATTAATTAGTTAGCCCTTGTCAGCTCCATAAAAGTTTTAACGAGCTTAGAAGGGCTTACAAATAGATGAACAAACAAATCAAGATAGCGCTGTTACAGATGGAGATAGGTAAAAAGAATCAAAACCTTAGCAAAGCAATATCTATGATTGAGGAAGCTGCATCAAAAGGTGCTGAAATAGCGTGCCTTCCGGAGTTATTTCTCTATCGCTATTTTCCACAGTATAAAAAAGCAGATGAGGAACCTGAACCAGTCCCAGGTGAAACAACAAGAATAATCTCAGAGGTTGCAAAGAGATTATCAATATTTGTAATTGCAGGCTCAATTTATGAGAAGTCTGAAGAAGGGTTATTCAATACATCTGTCTTAATAGATAAAGAGGGAAGGATAATAGGGAAATACAGAAAAGTCCATCTACCTCAGGACGAGTGTTTCTATGAGCAGAGCTACTTCAAGAGTGGTAACGACTATGTTTTATGCAAAATGAAAGGTATTGGAGTTGGTGTTTTGATATGCTTCGACCAATGGTATCCAGAACCTGCAAGGATACTCAAGCTGAGAGGTGCAGAAATAATATTCTATCCTTCTGCTATAGGAACTGTTGAAGGAATAGAGCAAACAGAGGGGTCTTGGAAAGAAGCTTGGGAGGCTGTACAGAGGGGTCATGCAATAGCAAACAGCGTAATTGTTGCAGCTGTTAATAGAACGGGACAGGAAGGTAGAATGCACTTTTGGGGTGGTTCATTTGTTTACGACCAGTTTGGTAAAAAGATCGGTTCTGCAGGCGAGAATGAACATGTTCTGATTGTTTCATGTAACACAGAACTATCTGAACAGATTGAAGGAGGATGGGGTTTCATGAGGAACAGAAAACCCTCAACCTACAGAGAAATTTCGGAGTCCTAAAATGATAATGCCGGGAGAGTTTGAGCCACATGAAGCTACTTGGCTTGTATGGCCAAGAAACAGGTTAACGTTTGGCGAAGGAATTGAAAAAGTTCAAGAAACATATTTGCAGCTAATCAAGGAGATATCGAAATCAGAAAGAGTTGAACTTCTAGTAAATGACAATGAGGAGATAGATAGGATAAAATCGATGACAGGAAGAGGAAGGGTTAACTTCAATATTATAAAGTCGTGCGATGTCTGGGTCAGGGATTACGGACCAATATTTGTCCTTTCTAAGAAGGAGGTTTTAGCTGTTAAATGGAAGTTCAATGCATGGGGAGCTAAATACACAGACCTTCTTGACGACGATAGGACCGGACTCGAGATAGCGAAGAAGTCTGGAAAAAGGATAATCAGACCAAACCTCGTGTTAGAGGGTGGTGCAATTGACGTTAATGGGAAGGGGATATGCCTTTCAACAAAAAGCTGCCTCCTTGACAGAAAGAGAAACCCGGCAATTAATGAAGCAAAACTTCTCCGCTATCTAAGACGTTACCTAGGGATAAGAAAGGTAATCTGGCTTGAAAGCAAAATAGCCGGGGATGATACAGATGGGCATGTGGATAACGTTGCCAGATTCGTTAACACTAATACGGTTGTCACAATCCATAGCAAGGAAAGGGGCTGGGACTTCGCAAAGAGGAATCTCGAGAAACTGAGGAAATTTAAGATAGGGGAAGAAGGAAGGCTTGATGTTTACACCCTACCAGTCCCTGATGAAAGGCCATCGTTACCTTTAAGTTACGCAAACTTTTATTTTACAAATAAACAAATCATAATGCCTGTCTTTGGAAAGAAAAACGATGATACTGCTCTTTCTTTGCTCGAGTCAGTTACTGGAAGAAAAGTAATACCCATTGAGTGCAGTTATCTTCTCAACGGCTTTGGGGGTATACATTGCATAACACAGCAACAGCCATGTTTTGTTAACAAGGAACATACTTAGCCCCTCGATATCGTTGCTGTCATGCAATGAGCCCCCCCATATCCTCCAGTTATCTCATCAAGCCTAACACTTTCAGTCTTAACTCCAAGAGTGGATAACTCTTCCTTCATAGGAAAGAAGCTATTCTTAGTCTTGAGTTCTTCATATTCTTTTCTTGCTTGTTCGAGAAGCGCACCGTATCTGTATTTGTCCACAGATGCCTTCAATTCCAGCTTCCTGAGAACATTCTTCGCAACCCTGTATGTGTCGATGCAGAGTATTTTGCCTTCTCTCAAGCAGAGGAAGTTCGATGCATAGCACATCTGTTCAAGAGTTGTGATGTTAACTATCCTGAAGCCCTTTGAGTTAATGTAATCGAATAAATTTGTCCTTCCTTCTTTCTGGTACTCACCACGCCTTCTATACACCTCTACTTTTGCAAGTTTAAGCAGTGGGACACACCCAACAGCGACGTCGCTAGATACAAAGTTAAAGTATGTGTCGAGGTGCATGTTTATCATAGGATCCTTTTTTTTATCAGGTATGAGTGGATGGTTTGGTTGGTGTACTATGGCTACCTCATCAAATCCAAGACAGTGTTTCATAACCTGTTTTGCACCATTTGTATTTGTTCTTTCACCTATTCCAATTAAGGCAAACTTCATTGCAGGCATGAAATCACCTCCTTCAAATGTTCCAGGATCCTTCACCCTGTAGATGATCTCGAGCCCCATTAATTCTAGCAATGTTCCAGTAAGGACTGTTTCAAGCCTTCTCTGTGGCTTTGCAAGCCTTCCAATAAAAATGCCCATGTCCGTTACGGCCTGTTGGTCCCTCATGAAGAAAAGGTTAGCAAGTGGAACCTCGAGAACAACCCTAGGCAAAACTGTCCTGTACTTTCTGCTGCTCTCTAGAAAGAAGCTTGGCTGCAACACAAGAATATTGAAGATTGTTTCTTCGTCGAACCTTTCAAGCGATGAAATGAACTCCCTTCTGGCCCTCTCAACCTCCCTTTTCGGACCCTTAAACTTGACAACGTAGGCTGCGAAATCCCTTATTCTCTCGTTCAGCTTTTCTTCTCTCTTAATTAAAGAGATGACTGTATCTTTGAGCTTCCTAACCTTGACACCGTTATCCAATAGCCTCCTTTCAAGTCCCTGATGCTCCCTAACAGCCTTTGTGATGCTAAATTCCCTCTCATAGAGAAATGAAAAAGGGGACAAGACGCCAAAAAACATCTCCACACCCGGTCTATGTATAACAACCTCCCTTAGCCTTTCCCACTCTGCTAATGCAACAGCCTTCATATACTCAACCTTTTAAATTCCACGGCTTGCCTTCTTCCAGTATTTCACTTGGCAATTTCTCCTTCCACTTTTCAAGAAATGCCATGTCTTCCTGCTTGTTCCTAAGTTCGTCTGGGAGCATTATAGGTATCTCATCTATTATGGGATAGTACCTGCTACACTTCCTACAGAAAAGCACTCCCTGTATCACTTTATCACCCTCAGTAACAAACTCGTGGAGCTCCAGAGGATAGTATTTGTCCATAGGACAGGCCAGTATGTCAAGGAGTTTCTTTCTCATTATACATCGGCAGGCTTGTAATTTGAAATGATTTAAAATACAACCAAAGAAGCACAAGAGTTAAATTTGGACGTAAAGGAAGAAGTAACAAGCCGGCCATAGCACGTGGGTCCGACCTGGACTCATTCCGAACCCAGAAGTCAAACCACGTGTCGTCGTCACGGTACTGAGCTCCGAGAGGGCTCGGGAAGTGACGATGCCGGCACCTTTGTAGAATAGTACTACAAATTCCTAAACCTTTAAGTTCAGGTATTTTTAGAGAGAGTTCAGGAGATAGCACCAAAATGCTGTGGAATCTACAGCTTCAAACAACAACAGACCTTAACACAATAATATACTTTGTAAGTTTGATGTTCTTTGTATTCTACGGGTTCTACGGCCAGAGAATACAGATGTATTTTGCACTTAGCGATATTGGGCGTGGTCTCAACAGGCTAAAATTGATGAGAGATAAAGCCAGAAAGGAAACAATAGACTATCTCGTAAACACAGGTAAGGCGTCAAACGACCCATCTGAGAGGGTAGACCAGTTCCTCGATTATGTCACCATAATGCCGGTAGACATGGATCCCGCTGGAATAGTTAAGAAGGTTGACCACATTATAACGACAAGGGACGATAGAATAAGGGCAGAGGTATCGGGACTTCTGGGGCAGAAGGACCCGGTAACTATATCGATATCCGAGAATCTGCTTGGTGTTGCCTCAGCTTTGAACATGATACACAAGATAGTCAGGCATTATTACTTGATGGGAAAGAAGACAAATTCACTTTTCCTGATATTCCAGCTGCAGATGATAATGCCACAGATCATACAGGAGGCAGATGCGCTCCTAAATGCGGTTGACAGCTTCAAGCTTGGACAGCCTGTCGGTGACGGGATAGGTCCTGTTATAGCATCTAGGTTTATGGTAGGCAAGGAAAAACAGAGGATAGCAAAGGATACTGTAATGACTGTAACGGAACACAAGGGAAGGAAGCTCTACGTGATAAAGGCCGAGGGGCCGATGGCTTATGTCGGCCAGCCCGGCGTTGCAATACAGAAGGTTGTAAATGAGATGAACATTAAACCATCAATAATAATAATGGTTGATGCAGCCTTAAAGCTTGAAGGCGAAAAAACTGGAGAAGTAGCCGAGGGCGTTGGTGCTGCTATTGGTGGAATAGGTGTTGAAAAATACCAGATAGAAGAGATCGCGACAGCAAACAAGATACCTCTTTACGCTATCCTGATAAAGCAGAGCATACTTGAAGCAATAACTGTCATGAGAAAGGAGATAGCAGAAGCAACAGATAAGGTTCTCCAGATAATAAACAGAGTAATAGACGAGAAAACAAAGGAAGGAGATAGTGTCCTTCTCGCGGGTATAGGCAACACAATTGGTGTGGGTCAGTGATAAGTTCTGTCCCAGCGAATGATAGGAGGTCAAAGCTTCTGGTCTACACAATAGAGGAATGTCCTGCATGTGGCCAGAAAACAAAAAGGGCATTTCAGGTAGGGGACTACATTACAAAAGAAGCATCCAAATGTTCAAAATGTGGTAATACAACAATAATATCATTAATCTACGCGGAAAGTTCAAAACAGCTAGGTTAGCACAACCAAACTTCCGTCCTGAAAAGCAACTGTGTGTTCAAACTGTGCAACGGGCTTACCTGCACCTTCTACAAGTGTTGGATATGCCCTTGCAACCCTCATCCTAACTAGCTCTTTTAGAATTCTTTCAACATCACCAAAGTCCCTCTCGAACCACCTTGGAGAAAAGGGAAGTGTTCTCCTGCTGTCCCATACAGCGTCAATAAACTCGTCTAATCTCTTTTGCTTTGTCTTTCTCCTTCCAACGATGGAGAATATTGTCTCTTCCTTCTGTTCAACAACATATCCAGCACCATCCCTTGTCGTAAGGAATGGTTCTATAGCAAAGACCTCGTCCTTTCTTATTACAGGAAGATTTGGAACATAGACGTTTGGTATGCTCTTGCCTGCGTGAACAGTGTACCTCTCGACGGTGTGCCCGCTCAGGTTCTCGATTACCTTGAATCCGTATTTCGAAGCAATACTACTTATTGTCCTACCTATTTCGCCTGCCCTCTGATCCTTCCTTGCTGTGTTTATCGATTCGTCGAGAGCCTTTTGCGTTGCCTCTAAGAGAGAATAGTATCTCTCGTTGAATGTTACAGTGACAGCTGTGTCCGCAAGGAAGCCCATTACGTGCACACCAAAGTCTATCTTCACAACATCTTCCTCCGTAAATTCTGTAGTATCTTCACTCCTTGGACTGTAGTGGGCAGTGACATGATTTACGCCTATTCCGCAGGGAAATGCTGGTACGCCGCCAAGCTCCTTTATCTTGCTCTCAACAGCTTCACAGAGCTCAATGCACTTCATTCCGGGCTTGACAAAACCAATTAACCACTTCCTTACGTCCTTTGTTATTCTACCTGCTTCGATGTATTCCTTCTGTAAACCCATCTTCGGTACCTTCTTTTTTCGAACCCCATATTAATGGGATATATCAACTAATTTAAACAAGGTGTGCGGTATGCGTTTCAGGGTTGTAGCCACAGGAGGCACCTTTGACCACCTTCACAAGGGCCACGAAGCACTTCTGAGAAAGAGCTTTGAGGTTGGGGAGAAGGTTGTGATAGGGGTAACTTCTGACGAGTTTGCTACAAGGGAGGGCAAGAAACCAGATATGTCCTACGAGGAAAGGGTTTCTAGATTAAAGGAGTACATAGAAAAAAACTTCCCTGGAAGAGAGTACATTATATCAAGGCTTGACGACTATTTTGGGCCTGGTATAGCTTCGCCAGAAGTCGAGGCAATAGTTGTGAGCCCAGAGACACTTGGCAGGGTACCCTTGGCAAACAAGTTAAGACAGGAGAAAGGCTTCGGTCCGCTTCAGGTTATTGTTGTTGACTACGTTCTTGCGGAGGACGGTCTCCCGATCTCCTCCACGAGAATAAGGAAGGGTGAGATAGACAAGGAAGGCAAGCTCATGAAGAGATAACGATACAGATTTAACCATAGGAAGGCTCAGCCTTGCGTATTGTGGAAAAGATCGATCCGTGGGGTTCGTCAGCATTAAGAGACTATGCAAAACTTCAGTCCGAATTTGGTATAGAACCAATATCAACCATTTTAGGAAGGCTAAAAAATCCAAGCCTGCATATACGAAGAGGTATAGACTTTGGTCACAGAGACCTTGGAAGAATAATAGACGCAATAGAGAAAAACGAAAAATTTGCTGTAATGAGCGGAATAAAGCCTACTGGTATATTCCATCTTGGAACAAAGATGACAGCAGACGATATGATATACTTCCAGTCCCTGTCAACAAAAGCGACTGTGTTCTACGCAATTGCAGATGTTGAGGCTTACTGTGACAACGGTATATCATTCAGCGATAGCAGGAAAATAGCGGTACAAAACGTAGCTGACATACTTGCACTAGGGCTAGACCCAGAGAGGGCTTACGTTTATCTCCAGAGTGAAGAGATAAGGGTCATGAAACTATCCACAATTTTCTCAAAGGGTGTTACAAATAACATGCTGAAAGCAATTTATGGTGAGAGGCAGATCGGTCTATACCTCTCAGCCCTTGTTCAGGCAGGGGATATATTGATGCCCCAGCTGGAGGACTTCGGTGGACCAAAACCGACAGTAGTGCCTGTTGGCGTGGACCAGGACCCGCATATAAGGCTTGCAAGAGACCTTGCAGATAAGTTCAGGGAACAGTTTGGTTTTATTCAGCCTTCGGCAATTTACCACAGGCTAATGCTCAGTCTTTCGGGTGAAACAAAGATGTCAAAACGCTCAGCATCAACACTCCTTACACTTGCAGACTCGCAGGGAGAAGCAGAGAGGAAGGTAATGGAAGCCTTTACTGGAGGAAGAGCAACGATAGAGGAGCAGAGAAGAATGGGAGGGGAGGCAGAAAAATGTCCAGTCTTTGACCTCTACAACTTCCACTTCGCATCGTCGGATGAGCATGCAGCTGAAGTGTTCAGAGAATGTATCGGAGGTATAAGGATGTGCGGGGAGTGCAAGAGGGAAGCCGCATCTCTTGTCAAGTTATTTCTGGAACAACACCAGGCAAAAAAGCAGAAATTTATAGCGAGGGCAGAAGAACTAATAACAAAGGGGAATAAGGAAATATCCTCAGCACTGAAGTGATAAAGCTTTGGCTACACTTCACCCTCTCGAAAGGAAGGTTCTGGAATCTCTCTCAAATAGAGAATGGAAGGATGTCCGTAGTTTATCTATTTCTTCAGGACTGAAAGAAGATCAGGTAAGGAGAGCAGTTGAATGGCTACTGCAGAAGGGTTTTGTTGAGAAGCACGAGGTCAAGCATACACAGATGCAAATAAAGGACAAACCTGCTGAACTGAAGCTTGTAGAAATACTGAAGTCCTCAGGCGGAACATTGAGCCTTGAACAGTTGAGGTCTGTGCTCTCTCAGGAAGAATTGTCCGCAGGCATGGGTAAGGCTAGAGCGAATAAATGGATTGAGGTAAAAGGAGACGGTGAGGCAAGCGTTAGACTTACTGGAACTGACTACAGCATTTACTTTAGTTCATTCGAAAGAATATCTGCTGGTAAGGAGCTTTCGGCTTTCGACCTCAAGTATTTGGAGGATCTTTCCAGAAGGGGTCTTGTTCAAATAAAGGAGCACAGGTCTATTGAGTACAGGATAACGGAGCATGGCCTAGCAGCGCTGTCATCACAACATGAAGAGTATCTTGAAGGCCTTACAGCGGAGTTGCTTGCGTCAGGTGCATGGAAGGGTAAGAGGCTCAGGCCAATTGACGTGAAGGCAGATGCTCCTAGGTTTTACCCGGGAAGGAGACATCCTGTCAGAGAATTCATATCTGAAGTAAGGGATGTCTACATTTCCATGGGCTTTACTGAGCTGCATGGAGGAAGTATCCAACCCGCCTTCTGGAACTTTGACGCGCTCTTCATCCCTCAAGATCATCCTGCAAGGGAAATGCAGGACACATTTTACCTCGAGGATCTTCAAGATGAAGCAATAAGGAGGGAAGGCGTTTACGAAAGGGTTGCCCTTACACATGAGAACGGATGGGTAACGGGAGGCACGGGCTGGGGATATAGGTGGGATGTTAACCAGGCAAAGAAGCTTCTCCTCAGAACACATAACACAGTTTTAACTGTAAAGGCACTTCATGAATACGGTAACAGGGAATTAAGAGTCTTTGCAATAAGCAAGGTATACAGAAACGAGAGTCTTGATTACAAGCACCTTGCAGAATTCCATCAGATGGATGGTATAATCGCAGGTAAAAACCTTAACATAAAGCATCTGGTCGGTTTCCTGAAGGAGTTTTACAGGAAGCTTGGTATCAAGGACGTAAAGCTTTGGCCAACGTACTTTCCTTATACGGAGCCCTCGCTACAGATAATGGGGTATTCAGAAAAGGCAGGAGGATGGATAGAGCTAGGCGGCTCCGGTATATTTAGGCCGGAGGTCACAATTCCGCTCGGTGTTGACCTGCCTGTACTGGCCTGGGGTCCTGCCATAGAGAGACTTATGCTTCTAAGATACAACCTCAATGACATACGGGAACTTTACAGTAACGACATAGGATGGCTAAGGAGGAGAAGGCAGTTTGCCAGTGGTGAAGGCTGACCTCGAAAGGTTGGCGCGCATAGTTGGTGCGGAGAAAAGAGAAATTGTCGAAAGGATACCCTACGTTGGACTTGATATAGAGGAGTTAACCGAGAGCTACATAAGAGTCGAGTACAGTCCAAACAGGCCAGATTTCGGATCTGACGTTGGAATAGCAAGAGCACTTAAGGGCATAATGGGCATAGAGAAAGGTCTTCCAAAGTATAGGGTTGAAAAAGGGAATCTTAAAGTTGAGGTTGATCCCAAGCTCCACGAAGTAAGACCTTATATTGCATGCGTACTCGCAGAATCTCTTTCATTGGGAGAGGAGGACATAAGACAGTTAATATCCCTTCAAGAGGATCTCCACCAGGGTCTTGGTAGGAAAAGGGCAAGGGCTGCAATTGGGCTCCACGACTTTTCAAGACTCGCTCAGCCAATATACTACAGAGCAGCAGAGCCTGACTATTCATTCCAGCCACTAGGCTACGAAAGAAAGATGAGTATATCGGAGATAATTGAGAAAACAGAACAAGGCAAACTTTACGGGAATCTAATAAAGGGAAAAAACACATTCCCTGTTCTCGAAGATTCTGCTGGAAACACCCTTTCAATGCCACCAGTCATAAATGGTTCAGTTACAAAGCTAACAGTGGAAACGAAGGAAGTCTTTGTGGATGTTACAAGCACAGACAAGAAAACAGGTGAACAGGTTCTTAATATAATCGCTACAACACTTCATGATATGGGTGGGAGGCTGAAAAGTGTAAAGATAGTTTACAGCAATTCTACAGAAGTAACACCGAGACTCAAACCCTTCACCGCTAACTTGGAAAAGAATGTCGTAGAGAGATTGACGGGACTGAAACTTTCAAAAAGGGATCTTGCGGAATATCTCTCAAGGTCAAGGCTTGAATTAAGAGGGAACAGAGTCTACATACCTTGCTACAGGGTTGATATCATGCATCCTGTGGACATAGCCGAGGAGGTTGCACTTGGCTATGGTATCGAGAAGTTCGACGCAATATACCCTCCCCCCAACTCACCTGGTGAGAGGAACAAGTTTGAAAGTTTCCTAGAGTCTGTCTCCAACTTCATGGCAATGTCAGGATTGCTCGAGGTCATGGAGTACGAGCTAACAGATGAGAAGAGCCTGATAGGAAACTTCTCAAGGGAGGACTCTGGCATAATAAGGGTGATGAATCCAAAGAGCATTGAGCATTCCTTGCTTAGAGACAGTCTTATACCCTCGCTTCTCTCGGTGCTTTCAAGAAACTTAAAGGAGGAGTATCCTCAGAGAATTTACGAGGTTGGAAGGGTTTTCTCGAGAAAAGGCAACACGTTTGATGAGCACTGGAATCTTTGCATGATGCTCTCTCACTCAAAGGCCAGCTACAGCGAGGCGAAGTCTTACCTTGCATCATTTCTCAACACATGTATAGGTATCAAAACATCAACAGAGCCATCCTCGCACTGGGCATTCTCTGAGGGTAGAACAGCAAGCATTCTTGTGTCTGAGAGAGAGACGGGTGTGATAGGCGAGGTTAAGCCCGAGGCACTTGAGTGCTTCGGTATATACACACCTGTATCGGGTTTCGAGATAAATCTAACCATGCTCTATAACATGCTGAATAATAGCTCTCACTCAATCTGACCCGAGACAATGTAAACAACACTTTCTGCAATGTAGGATGCGTGGTCAGCTATCCTCTCTAAGTACCTAAGTATCAATGTTGCAGAAAGATGGCATTTTAGCCCCTTTTCACTTCCTCTCAAAACAGCTCTTAGGTTTTCCCTGTATTTCTCGTCAACAAAATCGTCCATCTCTGGTATCTTCCTTGCAGCGAGAATGTCCCTATTTACAAATGCATTTATGCTCATGTCTATCATCTCCTGAACCCTCTTTGCTGTCTCGAGAACAATCGTATGGTCGCATCTGCTTAGGTCGCCAAATATATCGAGCACCTCAATTATATCATAAGCATACCTTCCGAACCTAAAGAAACCGTAAGATATCTCCATGCATGCCTTAATGAACCTAAGGTCGGAGGCAACTGGCTGATACCTTGCTAAAAGCTCCATCGCAAGCTCACTTACTTCATTGTGAAGAACTCTTAGCCTTGCAGCCATCTCCTTTACCCTTTCTCCTTTCTCTCCCTCACTGTAAGCAGATATTGCAAGCCCAACCGCGTCCCTTGAGATTCCTGCCATCTCGGTTAGCATTCCATTCAGCTTCTCTAGACCTATATCCAGAAGCCTTGCCATTCAATCACCCAAACTTTCCTGTTATGTACCTCTCTGTCAGTTCCTCCCTTGGATTCTCAAATAGTTTTGTTGTCTTATCATATTCGATTATCTTGCCAAGGTACATGAATGCTGTGTAATCTGCAACCCTTGAGGCTTGTTGCATGTTGTGTGTTACTACAACAACTGTGTATTCCCTTTTAAGCGAGATAATAAGCTCCTCTATCTTTGCTGTTGCTGTAGGGTCCAGAGCAGAGCATGGTTCGTCCATCAGCAGGACCTCTGGCTCCACAGCAAGGGCTCTAGCTATACATAGCCTCTGCTGCTGCCCGCCAGACAAAGAAGCACCTGAGAGGTCAAGCTTGTCCTTCACCTCGTCCCAAAGGAACGCCTTTTCGAGACAGCTTCTCAGAACCTCATCAAGCTTCTTCCTGTCCTTCATTCCGGAAAACTTGAGACCTGCAAGTACATTGTCCTTCACAGACATATTTGGAAAGGGGTTGGGTTTCTGGAAGACCATTCCTATTCTCCTTCTTATCTCTGTTGGGTCAATCCCCTCATCATAAATGTTCACGCCATCTAAGAGTACCTTCCCCTCAACCCTTGCATCAGGAACCAGTTCGTGTAACCTGTTAAGGCATCTGATAAATGTTGATTTACCGCATCCTGATGGACCGATTATCGCTGTGACACAGTTCGAATTGATGGATATGTTGATATCCTTCAAAACATGATTCTTTCCGTACCACGCGTTCAATCCCTCAACACGTATTATCTCACCATTCAAGTACGACAATTCACCTTTCTTTTTATCTTGCTCCTCTTTTACAAGCATCATAAATATCTGTATCTTCCTTTTGCAATAAACCTCACGCCAAGGCTTATTCCAAGAACTATGAGGAGGAGGACAAGACTTGCACCCCATGCCTGACTCACAAGAGGTGGATTTCCTGACGTTGCGCTGTTGAATATGAAGAGGGTTAAAGTATTGACGGGCTTTAGGAGGCCCGAGAATGGAAGCTGGCTTCCAAGTGCTGTCATAAGCAGTGGTGCCGTTTCACCAGATGCCCTCGCCAGAGCAAGGAGTATGCCAGATAAAATTCCGCCCTTTGCGTTCGATATAACTATTGCAACAACCCTAATCCTTCTTATGCCCAGTGCGTATGCTGCTTCCCTTATTGAGTTTGGTACGAAGGCCATTGATTCCGCAGTTGTTATGGTGACGATTGGTACCATAATAAGTCCGAGTGCTATACCACCTGCAAGTGCTGAAAAGGTGTGAAGCGAAAGAACGACTAGCGAATAAACAAGTATGCCTGTAACTATTGAAGGGACACCCAACAGAACATCAGAGACAAACCTTACTACCCTGCTGTATCTCTCGCTTCTGAATTCAGATATGTAAGCACCTGCTGCAATTCCAATGGGTATGCCAACCAGCGAGGCAATTGCTACAGTTACAAAAGAACCAACTATCGAGTTTGCTATGCCTCCTCCAACACCCGTTGCAGAGGGATCCTCCGTTAAGAAACTCAGGTTTATAACGGAGAGACCGTTTGAAACGACGTATGCTATTATGCTGAAAAGTGGTACAACTGCTACCAGGAAGGCAGCCACAGAGAAAAACAGAAATAGCTTGTCGTAGATTTTTCTTTTAATCAAATCAGTTCCGACCCCCTCAATCTCATCCTCCTCAGTATGATCCTTGCTGCGAAGTTTATGATAAATGAGATAACAAGCAAGGTGAAACCTGCTGCTATGACTGAAGATATAGCTATCTCGCCAATTGCTTCAGCATACTGGTTAGCTATGAGGCTTGCAAGTGTTTGAGATGGCATCAAAAGAGAGTAGCTGAATTGAAGGGCGTTACCTATTATCATGGTTACGGCCATTGTTTCACCCAAAGCCCTTCCAAAGCCAAGAAAGACAGAAGCGGCTATCCCTTGCTTTGCGTAACCTATCACTGCCTTCCTTATGACCTCGGACTTTGTTGCTCCTAATGCGTAAGCAGCCTCACGTAAGGAGCTAGGTACATATAGGAAAGATTCTCTGCACACAGATGACATTATTGGCATTATCATTATCGCGAGAACAACACCAGAGCTTAGCATGTTGTAACCTGTTATCCCATCATTGCTGCTTAACAAAGGAATGAAGCTCAAATTTTCCTTCAGGAAGTTCTCGACAGGGTACAGGAAATATGGTACAAATACAGCAAGACCCCAAAAGCCATAGACAACGCTAGGAACAGCTGCAAGAAGCTCAACTATGCTCCCAAGAAAGTCGCTGAATCTTCTAGGGCAGAACTCTGAAAGGAATATCGCAAGACCAATACTCACAGGGAGGGAAATAAGTAAAGCTATAGCTGAGCTAACTAATGTCCCCATTATCTCGGGGAATACCTGAAATATCTCTCGCGGCGGGTTCCATGTGCTGCCAAGAAAGAAGGAGATACCAAACTTCTGAAACGCAAGAAGCGAGTCTTTCCCTATAGCAATAAAGTAAAGGGCAAGAAGAAAAGGTATGAATGAAGCAAACGCTGTTAGAAAATACTTCAAATATTTTTCGTTTAGTTTCATTTTGGGTCAACAAATCTTTGGGAGACGTCCACTATGTGAACGTCTTTCCCTGATAGTTTATTGAGGATATCAGCTGGATGTCTATGCTTACGACATTCTGAGGGAGTGGCGCAAAGTAAAGCTTCTCACTGTACGACTGACCGTCCGTTACAACCCACTTGAAGAAGTTTGCGATAGCCCAGCCCTTGTTAGGGTCGTTCTGGTTCTGCCATACAAGAAGGTAGGTAAAAGTTGCAATGGGATATGAATCTTGACCTGGAGCGTTGACGATCGATGCTGTTATGTTCTTAGAGAGAACATCTGCAAACTGAGAGGCAGCTGCAACGAAAGAGGCTACGGTGGGCTGAACGAACTTTCCCGCACTATTTCTTATGTTTGCTGCAAGCAAGTGGTTGTTGAAGGCATAGTAACTGTCTGCATAGCCTATCGAGTACTTGTTCTGTATTACTAGCCCGGCAACACCGCTGCTTCCCTTTCCTGCAAGTTCATTTGTAGGCCAGTTAACTGAGGTACCAACACCTATCGTACTAACCCAGGTAGGGTCCTGTGTAGCGAGATAGGATGTAAGTGCGTAAGTAGTCCCACTTCCGTCTGACCTGTGAACCGGTATTATTGTTTGATTTGGAAGTGTTACAGAAGGATTGAGCTGTACAATGGCCTGGTCATTCCACTTTGTTATCTTCTGTTCGTATATCTTTGCTATTATATCGCCTGTAAGGTTCAGGGAAACACTTATGCCAGGTATGTTGTAGAATATTGCAACTCCTCCCAGAGCTTCGGGTATCTGGAGCAGGTTTCCTTTCGATGAGTACTGTGCAAGCTGGCTAGCGCTGACAGGGGCATCGCTACCTGCGAAATCGAGTGTTCCTGTGAATAGTCCCTGCTGCCCAGCGCTGCTTCCTATTGGCTGGTAGTTTATCGAGACTGGGTTCTGAGAGGAAGCTGTCAGATTGTGATATGCTGATGCCCAAACTTGCATTATTGGGTTTACAAAGGTTGAACCTCCTGCAGATATAACTATCTGGCCAGGAGGCGGCATGTACCTTGAGGTACTAGTCATGCTTGAAGTTGTGCTAGATGTTTGGGTTGTACTAGTCTGCTGTTCTTGCCTCATAGATACAAGTACCACGACCGCAACCACCACAACTACTAGAAGAACAACAGCTATGACCGAAGACTTTGCAGATATCCCTTTGCTGCGTTTCATTATGTTTGTGCTATATATTTAGTCATTATATTTGTTTTCGAAATATGTTACTTATTAAATATAGACCTATTTGAAATATATATCTTGAACAAGAACATAACGTTCTTATAATCAATATTGTGTGTATATCATTACTCAAATTTATATATATTAAATTTCAACTTAAAGGCTATGGAATTTAGAAAACTCCAAGTAACAGGTGGCAACAGCTACATTGTTTCGTTGCCCAAGGAATGGATAAAAGACATGTCGCTCAGGCCAAAGGATCCAGTAGCTGTTATCATACAGCCTGATTCCTCTTTATTGATAGTACCAAAAAGGGAATACAAAGAAAGCCCAAAAAAAGAAGGCTACATTGATGCTCTCAAAGAAAGGGATAGAGACACAATTCTCAGAAGATTCATCTCTTACTACCTTGCAGGCTATGACGTTATCAAAATAGACACAGGAAAGTCTGAACCAGCGTTGCGAGCTGCCATAAGGGAAATAGTTAGGAAAAAGCTCATAGGCATAGAGATAGTCGAAGAAAGTTCAACAGGTCTTCTTGCCCAATGCATCTCAAGCTACTCTGACCTGCCTCTGAAGAAAGCAACTGAGAGGATGTCTATAATAGCTTCGGGCATGTTCTCAGATTCAATTGAGGTTCTGAAACAGGGAAGCAAGGACCTAGCGAACGAGATACTTGAAAGGGACGACGAGGTTGACAGGTTCTACTACCTGGTTCTGAGACAGCTTAACATAGCAATAAGAAACAGGTTCATCATACAGGAAATTGGGCTAAGCTCTCCAAGGGACCTGCTTGGCTACAGACTTGCGGCAAAGAGTATAGAAAGGGTTGGGGACCACGCAACGTCTATTGCGATGGAGGCAAGCGAGGTGACAGGTATAAGGAAGGAGGTTCTGGAGAAGATAGAGGAAATAGCACAACTCTCAAAGAATGTTTTCGAAACATCCGTTAACTCGCTTCTCAGACTTGATACAAAGCTTGCAGAGGAAGCAATAACAAGGACAAAGGAGGTTGTAACGCTTGAGCAGAAGGTGAGCGGAGAAATACTTGCGCCAAAAATGTTCGGGAGCGAGGCATCCTTCCTCAAGTTGATACTCGAGAGTGTGAGGAGGGTTGCTGAATATGGCGCTGATATTTCGGAAATAACAATAGATATGACAGTGAAGGAACCCTAAGCTCTTATTCTGGCAGCTCGCATGTCTTTTCCATTATCTCGTACATTATTCTCTCTCCCCTTTCAGTAAGCGAGAGATATTCCTTCACATACCTTCCATCCCTGTATGTTACTACGTCCACAAGATATTCGCCCTGGAGCTCACCTACTAACTTCGAAAATTCGGCCTTACACATATCCATATAATGCATTGCCTGCATGAACTCCATCCGCTTACTGCCATAGAGCTTTAAGAGCATCTTCACTCCTTGTGGCGAGATCACAGATCTGCTTCTTTGTGATACTTGCGTTTGCATTTCTTTTCACGTTCAGTCTATGGCCCAATTACGATATATTGCTTTCCGAAATACGTACATTATGCGCTATACAATATATATGAGCGCCTGTAAAGCCTATAAAACACCACACTGCATGATGTATCCGCAGCCTTCCAGAAAAGCGCGCATAACGGCCACCTGTGAAGGCAGCTATGCTTTGATGAACAGATGGTTTACCCAGGCGCGCGACATGGAAGGCTGCGTGCCCGTCAAAGAGGCTCAGCAACCAAAGGCTAGGGATGAGCTGGGCAAGTCAGAGACGGGCAACAAACTCAAAAGGCTTAAGGGAGCACAGTTTTCAAAGTCTTGCTGCGGGGCAGTGCTTACAGATGAACACTGAAGAAAGGAGGTTCGAATCCTTCTTAAGCTTCCTCAGGGTCTTCGTTAGCGAGCTCAACTTAAAATGTGAAGGCAACATAGCTCTACTCGTAGAGGGAAAAAGGGATGTCATTGCTCTCAGGAAGATAGGCTTTACAGGCAATGTAATTACACTCACCTCCTTTGTCAAGATGAGGCAAAAGGGTAGCCTTATGTTCAGCAAGCTAATAGTGATGACAGACTTTGACAAGGAGGGAAGGTATCTAGCATCTAGGCTTTGTAGAACGATGCCACGTGTTGGGATAGAAGTTTCTGTAGAGGAAAGGAAAAAGTTGCTTGACGCTTCAAAAGGCCTCCTTTACAACATAGAGAATCTTTCCAGATTCGCTGATTTCTTTTCATTGTGATCTTTCAAGCGCGCCAACAGCATACTATCCTCTTTCATTTATTTCATAATATGTCCAAAGAGAATACAATAAATTCAAACTACATGCCTTATGCGTAACACAGAGTTTAACTTGCAATCAAACTAAAACATTCTCCCCAAAATGCAAGTGTTTATATTACAGATGAGTCTATGGTTTATCTGTAAAAGCTGTTACGATTAAAAAGTAAATGAGATGATAAAATTGCCAGATTCGGGATTAGTAAAATACTTGGTAAAGCTGAAGTTCGAAGTAGATGGCGTAGTGGAGAGAGCTGATGTTATAGGTGCAATATTTGGGCAGACAGAGGGTCTCTTTGGACCAGAGATGAACCTCAACGAACTCCAGAAAAGCTGGAAGATAGGAAGGATAGAGATTAACCTAGAGTCAAAGAACGACAAGACAAGAGGGGAGGTAATAATACCAATGTCGACAGACATAGGCACAGCTGCTCTTATTGCGGCTGCAATCGAGAGTGTCGATAAGGTAGGGCCATGCACTGCAAGGTTCACCCTATCAACAATAGAGGATGTAAGGGCAACAAAGAGAAAGCAGATAGTAGACAGGGCAAAGGCAATAATAAGAGAATGGAGCTCTAAGACTGCTAGCGAAGGCGAGACACTTCTAAAGGATGTAGTTGAGTCGACAAAAAGAGCTAGGGTGATAACCTTCGGACCAGAGGAGCTGCCTGCAGGTCCTGGTATATATACATCTGAGACGATATACCTTGTGGAAGGAAGGGCTGATGTAGTACTGTTCTTGCGTGCTGGAATAGAGAATGTCGTTGCCCTCGAAGGAACAAGCGTTCCGGAATCAATAATAGAGCTTAGCAAGAAAAAGAGACTGATAGCGGTTCTGGACGGGGACAGAGGCGGGGATCTTATAGAGAAGGAACTTGCACAAGTTGCAAGGATAGAGAGGGTTATCAGGGCACCTCCTGGAAGGGAAGTTGAGGAACTAACACCAATAGAGCTGATAAGACTTCTAAAGGGTGAGAAAGAGGAAAAAGAAGCTCCTACTCCCCAGAAGCAGCTCGAAGCACCAAACGAATTCTTCGAGAAAGTAAAGGAGCTCTACTCAACAATAAATGGGACACTTGAAGCTGTACTGCTTGATGAATCGCTTCAAGAGGTTGCAAGATTTCCCATAAGCGAACTTGTCCAGAAAATGGAGAACTCGAACGGCGCAAAGTTCCTTGTGTTTGACGGAATAATAACACAGAGACTAGTTGACACAGCATTCAAGGCAGGTGTAAAGACAATTGTCGGGCACAGGACAGGAGAGATCCAGTCTGTCCCGGAAGGCTCGACTATTGCAACTTTCAGGGACCTCGGTCTCGAGTAGTTGATAGTAAGAAGCATCGACATAAAGAAGAAAATATGTACACTGACTGTTGAATCGTCCGACGACCTCTGGAAGCTGAGAAGGTTCATTTCAAAAGGGGACAGGGTTACGACAAGAACATCCAGGGTTGTGAAGAAGGAAGACGAATTCTCAAGGCCTGACAAGGGAGAGAGGATAAAGGTATACATAACAGTTAGTGTAGAGCAGGTCTTCCTCGACAGCACTCTTGAAAGGCTGAGGGTGAGGGGAAAGGTTGTTGAGGCAAGTGATGACTCTGTAAGCAAATCAGGATACCACACGTTTTCCATAACCCCAGGAAGTACAGTTTCTATTTTCAAGGAAAAATGGAGGGATACTGATACAAAGCTTCTCCAATCGGAGAGCGAGAACAGGTATCTTCTCATAGCAATCGACAGGAGGGAGGCAGGTATAGGATTGCTTAGCGGCAGCCATCTATCCATAGTTGCAACAATTGAATCAGGAGCATCCGGAAAAGCATTCGGGGAAAAAGACATTACAGATTACCTGGAGGACGTAGCTGAGAAAGCCTCTAGGTTTGATGAAAACACTAGGATTGTTATTGCAGGCCCTGGCAACACAAAGAATGTCCTTGCAAACTTACTTATGAGGAAGGGAAGGAGAGCTTTGCTTGTGGATGGTTTTGATATGTCTGGCTCTGACGGTGTGAGGACGCTTATAAAGTTCGCTGGCTTTAAGGCAATTGCCTCGGACACAACGGCAGTTAAGCTCCAATCACTTGTTGAAGAAGCTGTGAAGAGGATATCTACAGGCGATGGTAGGGTTGCAATCTCTCTCGAGAGGGTAAGGGAGGCCGCCTATCTTGGTGCTGTGGAAACATGCATTGTATCCGATAACGTATTCGAATCAACAAAAGATGAACAGCTTATAGTTGATACACTCAATACAGTCGAACAGAGGGGAGGAAGGGTTTACGTAGCAGACACAACGTTAGAGTACGGGAAACATGTCTCCTCATTTGGCGGTATAATAGCACTTCTTAGATACCCAATCAAAGCTTACTTATGAAGGGGAATACAAACTCTGTGAGAACTGCAAGTATTATACCTCCCTTTATCAGGTCCTTTCCCAGCCTTCTTTCTATTCTCGTGAAGTAAAGGAACACACCTAGAAGTATAACAGTGACGTATGCAGCCCTAGACAGGTCGACTACAGTTGCGTCAACAGTTGAAAGAACAGTCTTCGCAAGCTGGCTGAACTGGTTCGCAAGGTTCTGCACTACGCCTCCTATGTCGTTCTGTCCTGTAGCTTGTTGTGTGTCCAGCATCCTCCAATCATAGCTGGCTGATATTTAAGCCGCAATCAAGCAAAGCTAAGGTAGGGTCCGAAGATGGTGAACAAAACCATGAGCAAGACAAGGGTGCTCGTTGCGGCTGTAATCCCGTTTAGACTTGCTTCGCTTAGCCTTCCCTTTCCCACAGCCTTTACAAGCAGCCTGAAAGCCTGACCACCGTCAAAAAAGTAAATTGGCAATGAATTAACGATTGCAAGGTTGAAGTTGATAAAGAATATCCAGTAAAGGAGGTTTGCCAGTGGAACTATCAATGGTCCAAGAGGTGAGCTGTAGAATGCGTAGAGAGGACTTCCGAATGGTACAGCATTCTGGCATTGAGGGAGAGTCGGAATGCAGAAGTAAATTGCAGGAAAAGAGAAGAGGGAGGTAGAGTATGTTCTTGCAACTGAAAGAAGCTCGCTGTAGCTCTTATCCCCGACACCTATAAAGCCAAGTGTCTTGTTTAACGGGTTTTCCCCAAGCACTAATGTTTTATTCAATATAGCACCATCCCTGTAGACAGAGAGTTTTAGGACTACTCCTGGCCTGTACCAAGGGCTGGAGGATATGTTGGTAGGGGAGTTTACATGCGTGCCATTTATTGCGACTATAAAATCGCCTGGAATGATTCCTGCCTTGTCGGCAGGGGAGTCCACCACAACATTAACTACAGCTATACCGTTTGCCTTTGGTGCCATCGTCGATACCACACCAAATATCAGTAGCATTAAACAAACCGCAGCAAGTAAAAAGTTAACACCTGCGCCAGCACCAAGAACTCTTGAGGAATCCCTGAATCTAGCGTTCGCAAGCTCCACATCGTCAACCTCAACGAAGGCACCAATTGGTATGAATATGAAAAAAAGGAGCCCTGAAGATTTTACTTTTAACCCAAGGCTTCTGGCAACAACACCGTGCGCCGCTTCATGTATTATTATTGCTATTATAAGTGCAATCCATCCGTAGACAATTGGAAGGTATGGGTTTATTCCAGGTATACCGAGGTTTGCCAGAGGTCCAAGTGATTTGATTACAGTTGAGACCTGCTGACCTCGCGGGGAAAATAGTACGAAAAGCTGGCTTAGGAATATGTAAACTGCCACAGCCGCTATAAAAGGCATCAGATAAACCAGGAACCAAGAAAAAGGCCTTGTCACCTTGAGCCTGCCAAGCCTCTCCATGAGGCCAAGGAACCTTCTTGTTCTTAGAATTACGACACCGTACTTGAACTCAACTCTGTTATACTCCTCTTCCAAACTACGGAAAGACCAGAATACCGAGTATATTAATAATACCCTATCAAGGATTAACTGCACATTTTATTACAAAGGTCTTTTCTGCTAGTTGCATGGAGATATGTTCCAAGTGTAGCTCGCCCTCATTCTACACAAGAAGGTACTCAGGCGAGAAATTTTGCGAGGTGCATTTCAAGGAGTCTGTGATAAGCAAGGTTTCTAGGACAATCTCAAAGTACGGCATGCTAAAGTACGGTGAGAGAGTAGGTGTTGCTGTCTCTGGAGGTAAGGACAGCCTCTCCCTCCTTTTAATAATGGAAAAACTATGCAGGAAGAAAGGTCTTGAGCTAACGGCCTTGACTGTTGATGAGGGGATAGAGGGCTATAGGGACGAGGCAATATCAAACGCTACAAGTATTACAAAGAAGCTTGGTATAAGGCATGTAGTTGTATCGTACAGGGAACTTTTCGGCTTTACGCTGGACAAGGCACTTCGGCAGGACGATAGAGATGTATCTTCATGTAGCTTCTGCGGTGTCATGAGGAGAAGAGCGATTGACGAAGCCGCTCTGAGGGCAGGCGTGAACGTTGTCGCAACAGCACATAATCTTGACGATTTCGTACAGACATTTTTGATGAACCTCCTGCATGGTGACGTTGAGAGACTCGGTTTCATGAGCCCGAGCTACAAAGACGGGGCCTTTCCACTAAGAAGGATAAAACCAATGATGGAGCTTTATGAGGAAGAGACAGCTCTTTTTGCCTACTTATCGGGTATTCCATTTCAGAGTGTAAGCTGCCCGTACATGCACGAAGGACTGAGGAGCGAGGTAAGGGATTTTCTAAACCAACTGGAGGCAAAACATCCTGGCATGAAATATGTTCTTTTCAACTCCTGTATGGAAGTGATTTCACACTTTAACATCTCAAAGGAAAAGTCAAAGCCATGTAAATTCTGCGGCATGCCATCCTCTTCTGGCATATGTGGCACGTGTAGGATGGCAAGGCTTGTGAGGGGTGGTGTCTAGCTTCAAGGCTTGGAATTCCATATTACCTATAAATCGTTGCTCCCTATCCTAAACGGCGGCGGGTAGGGTGGGGAGGTTAGCCGTCTCCTCTTGCCGAAACCGGCTACATGCGGCCACCAGTAACTGCCGGGTAAAGCTTACTTCCTGCACTACCCGCGTGCTGCAGGTGTATGAGCCCGCGCCGGAGTGGGTGGTCACGAGAGGCGGCGCTCCCGAAGGGGAGCGTTCGACCTTCAATCACCGAACCGGGCGAGGTCCGGGAGGGAGCAGCCCTAAGGTGACGTGACCACGCTTCTCCGTCTACGTGGGGGACATTTGTAGCACGAGATGGGGGTGCAGGGAGGGGTGAACGCCGGCAGAGCCGCCGCCGTTGTGCTGACATGCTTTTTTCTTTAATACTTTTTAACTGGGAGACATGTAGCCAGCCCAACGCCGGGGTAGCCTAGCCTGGTAAGGCGCAGGCTTGCTAAGCCTGTGGCTCTCACGGGCCTCGTGGGTTCGAGTCCCACCCCCGGCGCCTAAGTAACTCTCCTGCAAAAGTGGCTCTATCTCCGAGAAGCTCCTCGATCCTGAGAAGCTCGTTGTACTTTGCAGTTCTCTCCCCTCTCGCAGGAGCACCAGATTTTATCATGACGCAGCCCACCGCCGTCGAGAGATGCGAGATAAATGCATCTTCTGTATCGCCAGACCTATGGGATGCTATGGTGTAAAGGTCCTTGGAATGTGATAGTTCAATTGCTTCGATAGCTTCGGTAACTGTTCCAATCTGGTTCGGCTTTATCAATACTGCATCAACAGCCGAATGTCTTAGGGCCCTCTCTATTCTTGACCTGTTTGTGCAAAGAAGGTCGTCGCCTATCACTATTGCCCTGCCTCCAATTTCCCTTCTGAGCTGCGAGAAGCCCACGAAGTCTTCCTCGTTGAGCGGGTCCTCAAGCGTCCTTAGCGTGTACTTTGACTGTATTTCTCTAAGGTAGTCTATCATCCCCCCTCTGTCGAGCTTCAGATCATCTATCAGGTATCTTCTCTCCTTGGTTAGGTAGAAGGCGCTGGAAGCTAGGTCTAAACCTATCCAAACTTCTTTCTCGTACCCCCTTTCCTCTATCGCATCTGAAAGAACATCAAGTGCTTCCTCAGTTTTCTGGAGTGGTGGAGCAAAGCCTCCCTCATCTCCGACGTTACTTGAAGCCTTTCCATATTTCTTCACTAGCCTTTCCTTTAGCGTGTGATATATCTCGGAGCCAAACATTACTGCCTCCGAAAATGTTCTAGCACCAACAGGCATTATCAAGAATTCCTGAACAGACAGCTTATTGCCAGCATGCTGGCCTCCGTTAATCAGGTTCATCATGGGAACGGGCAAAGTGTACCTGTCTCTCTCCTTCAAAACTGAAAAGAGAGGTACACCAAGAGAGCTTGATGCAGCTCTGACACATGCTATAGATACTGCAAGTATCGCATTTCCTCCTAGCTTTGACTTGTTAGCCGTACCGTCAAGCTCTATCATCTTTTTATCTATTGAAACATAATCTGAAGCTCTCATACCGACTATTTCTGGTGCAATTACATGCTTTACATTTGAAACTGCCTTTCTTACACCCATGCCCATAAACCTATTGTCCTTATCTCTCAGCTCGACACACTCGTGTTTTCCCTTCGACTTGCCAGAAGGTACGCTAGCTATCCCAAACCCTTTCTCTGTTCGTACCTCTGCCTCGACAGTTGGGTTGCCTCTAGAATCAAGTATCTCCCTCGCGGAGATGGATAAAATCTTATCCCTGGTCATCTTGGGCCCTTCCAACGTTATACTCACATTAATGGATGTTTTAAATCCGCATGCTTGGGACCCATTGTTTAGGGCCGGTCGTCTAGCCTGGTCTAGGACGTCAGCTTTATGCCGTTAGGCCCTTACACGGCGAAGGTCGGCGGTTCAAATCCGCCCCGGCCCATTCTGGTTAACATGCTAACACTCTCGCTAAACTGTATGTACTTTGCTGCATAATTATACAACTGTAAAAGTAACTTTGTGCGTTTATTGCTTCAGACCTAGGTATTTGGCTCCAATAATTGACTAGATTGCCCAAAGCAGAGGAGATTTACCCTTCAACACCGTACGTTATTATTTTGAGTTTTCTTCTTCCAATGGCTCGATCTCCTTTCTCCTAATATCGTGTTCCTTGTTAGAGTAAGTAACCCAAACCGATTCTTGGAGAAAAGTCTACTTCAAAACTTGAATCTATGTAGTAGGTTGGTTTCAATCCAAGCCTTTTGAAGCAATTAAATATTTGATAGTTGGATATTATAATTGATAGGCAGAGATGGAACGAATATATACATTGAAGGAAGCTCCGACATTTAGTGAAGAGATGAACTGTGCATCCTTTACAAATGAGAGCAATGAATAGATTGTCAGATGTGGCTTAGATGTTCAAAAGCTGAGCAAGGCTCCAACTGAATTGGGCTGATAAGGAGGTTCGGGTAAAAATAATAAGTCCCTCTTGGAGAGATAACATGGTAATGGCATATCCTTTGCTTTTAATAGAAACAAGAAACAAAATTCCTAAAATGATGGAAATCTTATAGCTTTAGATGCTGGATGATGTCAATAGGCCCACTATTCTACAGCCTAGTAGAATTGTTTATGTTTAGCTCGCGAAGCTAGTGGTTCAAATCTGTGCCAGATTTGTTTTCTAACTTTTGGAGGCTTTTAGCTAAGTAATCTGGTTTTGTCTGCTTTATTTAATAAATGCTGCATAACTATTTTCTTTAAATACATCTGCATAGCGAATTATAATGGTGTGGGAGAGGTAAAAGGTCTGCATCACATAACACTTGTAACAAGGAATCAAAAGGTTAACTTTAGGTTTTACACAGAAATTCTTGGGCTAAGACGTGTTAAGGTGAGTGTGAATCAAGATGATATTTATCACAGACATTTGTTCTACGCAGACCACGAAGGAAATCCAGGGAGTACGATAACATTTTTTGAGTGGCCTGAACTCTCACGCGGCAGAGTTGGCTTAACTTCTCCTCATCACATCTCTTACGGGGTTAAAAAAGTAGAATCCATAATAAGATGGAAGAAATGGTTAGCATCGAAAGGTGTTTCTGTGAGAGGCCCTTTTGTAAGAGATGGGCGCATCTCACTTTACCTAAGAGATCCGGACGGTGTCTTAATCGAGATAACAAGGAAAGATAGCGAAAAACTTGAACCAAAATACATACTGGAACTCGAAGAAAAAATAAAAGAGCCAGATAGAGTAGATTCAGATATGATTTTACAAAAACTAGACCATTCAAGCCCAGTAGCTTCAGATTCAGGTTTATTAGAAAAGTTCTTCACTAAGGTTCTTGGCCTGAAGAAAAATTACTCTACAAAGAATCCAGACCAAGCCGATTCATTAATTGTCGGGATAGGTAATGAGCAAAGAACTGACTTCATGCGCTATATTGTTAGCGACAAAGCCCCTTACGGGATAGTTGGCATTGGCAATATACATCACATTGCCATGATGGTCGAGGAAGATCAAGACCAGAGGCACATCATGAGGAAACTTGAGGACCTTGGAATAAGGAACTCTGGAATAATAGATAGGTTCTGGTTTAAATCACTTTATTTTAGAGATCCTGAGGGAAACCTTCTGGAGGTTGCTACAAAAGGTCCTGGATACACGGTTGATGAGCCGCAAGAAGAGCTTGGAAAGACATTAGCACTGCCAGTATGGCTAGAACCAAAGAGAAATGAAATCGAGATACAGTTAAAAGAACTTGACTCCAAGAATAGGGAAGAGTGGCCTCCCAATTATGACAATATACCAGAGAGACCAGAGCAACTAAAACAATGATCGGTGCATAAGGATGCTCTAAAACGTGCAATTCTCTCAATTAATCTGCTATTATTACATTTCCGTTCTCAAAAATCTAATATATATATAAGTTATAATATATCCTGATGTGAAGACTCAAAACGTTGGAACAGTGTTTTCAGTCACACTTTTATTAACTATCTTGTTCTTGTCCTACCTTTCAATTGCCCAAGGTTTCAAAAATGGTCCTCCTAAACCAACAGAAACTGTTACAGTTGTGTGCTACGGTCCGAGCATATTTTCAATGAAGTCAGTTACTATCTCAACTCACTCTCCTGCAAGGATAGTCATTAACCTGGGTACTTACGGAACACAAGATGTTGTTCTTATTGTTGGAAGAAACAGGTCCATTCCAGATAATCCCTCTCAGGTCCAAATAACTGACGATTTGCCCCCATATGTGAAAGTGACCTATCCCACTGGAAGATATTTGCACTTGCAAGATCAAACACTTACACTTTTGCACGTTCCTGTTATTGTCAGTATATCGAACAGTGCACCCAAGTTCTTTGAACTTGACTTTCATGTTGTAAATGTCCCCCGCCCTGGCGAAACATATTGTGAAGGCTACTTTACTGTAACCTTCACTGTGACAGGATGATGAAAGGCATTTTGATTCTTTTAGGTTAATTCCTTACTGTTGTGATGCTAACCGAGTCCCAGATATATGCTGTTAGCTCAAGCATAAATCCTCCATTTTCAAGCTTTCAATCAATACCTTCATATGCAACATGTAGCACATTTACCTGGATTGGTGTTTATACTAAGACATGCGCATACCACAACCTAACCTACGGATACATGTTTCTTTACGATCTTGGGTCTTCATCTTGCAACGAATTATCATGTTCAGGTGCATACCCTGAGGCTATTGGCTACTTCAATCCAAACGGACCTTATGCACAAATTACCTTAAGCCGACCGAGTATCATGCTTTGATTCTTCGAAACTGTGTCTGCATACGGCTATGTCAGTGCGGACGCATTCTCCACTGTTTCTGTTTATGCCGAGTGGATTGTTACTTATTGTGCAGGCTGGCAATGTTCATCTCCTGCAACATACTATTCTAACTTTATTTACGACCAAGGCGCTCCTCTCGGTCAAATAAACAAATTGTACTATCCGCAAGCTGGTTCTTATTCTCTTTATGGCTGTATTCACATAAAAGTGTCTATCCCACCTACAAGTGAAGGAGTTCAGACTGAAGCACTTGCAGACTTCTACAGTACGCCTCCGGGAGGAGGCTTTCCATACGACTTAGACACAGCAAGTATCAGCATTTCTACCCTTAATTCATTTCTTGCAAACCCGAGTACACGAGTTGACCTCAAAGAATAAACCATGTACTAGTAGCATGAAAAGTTCTCCCAAATCTTGCCAAAACAATGTTAGCAATCCCAGAAAGCGAAACCTTGAGATTCTTAATGAAGTCACGGCGTGGCTAAGGATTTGTCCGAGTTAATTCTTTGGTCCACGAGACGCTGTGCCTTCCCTACCTCAACCCTTGGCAGTGTTCCTGGGTCGACTACAACTACCTCCGGCTGAAAGAGGAGCACATTAGTGAGATTCTCCTTTAGTACTGCACGGAGCTTCTCTCTTTCTATTTCAGAAAGTTTTCTAGAGGACTCCACCTCTATTCTCACAATATCTTTATAGTCAATTCTCGAGATAACTATTCTATACTCTTGGCCCACATCCTTATTATTCAGAATTGTACTTTCAACCATTGAAGGCCAGAAGTTAACACCTGAAACCTTTACCATATCGTCTGTTCTTCCTATTATCTCTGAATACCTTCTATGTGTTCTTCCACACTCGCATGTTTTTGCATCGAGTAGCATAGAAATATCTCTTGTTCTATACCTTAAAAGAGGCATCGCTTCCTTTCTCAGCGTTGTGATAACAAGTTCTCCTTTCTCCTCCGGGCCTAGAATATCGCCAGTCTTAGGGTCAACAACCTCAACAAGAAAGAAGTCCTCCCATATATGCAGCCCGTCATGCACAAAACAGTCGTTGCCCATTCCGGGCCCGTACATCTCAGAGAAACCATAAACATCATATGGCTCCATATCCCAGAGGTTTGCAAGTTTCTTTTTCATCTCCTTCGTCCAGACCTCGCTTCCAAATATTCCCTTACGCACTTTTGTCTGCTTCCTTACGTCTATACCCATCTCTTGGGCAACCTCTGCAAGTCTGAATGCGTAGGAAACAATTGCTGAAAACATCGTCGTCCCCAAGTCAAGCATGAACTGTATCTGCCTCCTTGAAAAACCAGCGCTTGCAGGGATTATTGTGCACCCGACTTTCCTTGCACCATGGTAGAAACCAAAACCGCCCGAGAACATTCCAAAGCTTGGTGTTATTTGGAAAACATCATCCTTTGTTAGACCAGACATAACAAGGCACCTTGCTGAAATTTCACCCCAGTCAACCAAGTCTTTTTCTGTATGAAGCCCAAGCACAGGCGTGCCAGTAGTACCAGAGCTTGCATGCATCTCCACTACTCTGTTCCTCTCAACTGCAAGCATTCCGTATGGATACGAGTTTCTAATATCGTCCTTTGTTGTAAAGAACCTTAGCTTCTGCATATCCTCTATGCTCTTTATATCTTCAGCCCTAATTCCAAGCTCCCTGAACTTCCTTGAATAGAAAAGAGAACTTTCAAAGCACCTTCGAACTGTTTCTCTAAAGAGTCTTGAGCTACTCCTTTTAAGCTCCTCCCTTGGCATCTTTTCTGCTCTCGGATTGTGAAATGCTTCCTTCAACCCCTGAGCTCATAGCATCTCCTTTTTCATCTTTTTTCGTTTACTCTATAAGCTTTAATACCTTCAAGATGCTCAGGTTGGCATGCGTCCGCACCCTATGGGTGTTAGGAGTGCTGTTTCGAGTGCTCTAATAGTAGCTGTTTTGGCTATCATCATTATAGTTGCAGGAGTTGGGGTGTACCTTTACATTTATCGCGGTCCAACATCAACTCAAACACAAACTTCAAACACTACAACCACTGCACAAAATTACGTCACACTAGGTCTGTCAATACCAACTAGGTTTGCAGTTGGTCAGGATGCACAAGCTGCTGCGGACATGGCCGTGGGCGAAATAAACGCAAACGGAGGTGTAGTTATGAATGGTACACACTACCTTCTCAGGACAGTTACCGAAGATACAAACGAGATGGACTGGACCATACCTGTCGACCAAGGACTTAGTGCATTGGATAAGCTGGTTACGGTTGACGGTGCTCAGATAATTCTAGGAGGTGTAAGAACGGACGTCGTAGTTGCGGAGACAACAAAGCTTCCACAGTATAAAGTTGTGTTTGTAGATGTTGAGTCAAATCAACCTATATCTGAATGTATGGTTAGAACAGCTCCAAAGTGCCCGCCAACCGCTCATTCTAATTATACCGCATACAAATACTATTTCCATCTTTTTGTAAATGGTTCTGCAATAGGTCCCTCATTAGTCCAGTTCCCGATTGCACTTAGGGCCTATGCCAAGACACAAACAGGCTGGCCCAATATAAATAATGTTGCAATCCTTGCAGAAAATGCACTCTGGACTGTTGGGCCGGTTGGAAGGCCAGCAGGCAATTCGAGCTTTGTCAGGGCTCTACAAGGTGCTGGTTTCAACATTGTGTATGCACAGCTGTTCCCTCTTAATACACAAGACTTCTCGACTTACCTCTCTCAAATTGCTGCCTCGAAGGCTGGCTTGATAGTACTTTTCTTCTCTGGCACAGATGGTGTAGCATTCGCACAGCAGTGGAAGTCTTACAACTGGCCAAACGGCACACGTCCTTTTGTGTACGGTCCAGGTTTGGTTGGAGGCTTCTCTTACTTCTGGGACCAGTCAAATGGAGCGGCGCAGGGAATGGTGCCATGGCCTTCAACAGTTAACGAGTCCTTCACTCCAAAGACAGTACCTTTCATCAAGGCATTCACACAGAAATATGGGCATACACCAAACACAATGGCGATGGACATGTATGACGCTGTCTATGTGGTTAAACAAGCAATGGAGATGGCGAATTCTTGGAAGGCAGACAAGCTTATACCTGCCCTCGAATCCCTTACATACACTGGAGTAATAGGAACGATACACTTTACAAGTCAGCACGGTATCAATTTGCCTCAGATACCAATGTACCAACAGTTTGGTCAGTGGCAGAACGGTGTGCTTGTTCCCATATGGAAGACGGGACAGCAAAACGTGAGCTCGAGGATAATCAAGCCATAGGCACTCCATTAAGGAGGAAGATTCAATAATGGTACTGGTGAGTGTGGAGTCTCTCATCTCCCTGATAATTCTGGGAGGTGTGACCGGGATAATCTACACACTTCTTTCAGAAGGCTTCAGCCTTGTATATGGTGTGGCAGGGATACTTAATGGTGCATACGGAGCAATATACATGGTAGCAGACTACATCGCATTCCTCCTGCTTAGAATTTACGGGCTAAACACTGTGTTGGCTCTGGTAGTTTCACTGGTTGCAGTTTTTTTCTTGGGGATAGGTATACAGAAGCTTGTTATAATGAGAGCAAAAACACAGCTTGAAGCCCTCTTCATAACACTCGCACTTGCATTTGTTCTACAATACCTCGTGGGCTTTGTTCAGTGCAGTAGTCTGTTCGTTTCGAACTGCCAACGGCCTCCTTTTGTGCCTGTTTTCATAGCGGGTTCAACAACAATCTTTGGCGTATCCATTCCAAACCAGTACATTGTTGCAGACGGACTCTCGATTGCAATAATGGCCTCCATGTGGGCTGTCATCTCACGATCTAGGGTAGGACTGGCAATAAGGGCTGTTTCACAGGATCGGAGGGCTTCTGAGCTTGTTGGAATAAGCACAACCAAGATCATGTTAATCGTTTCCGGATTTGCTTCGATAATGGCAGGTACAGCTGCTGTATTTCTCGCATCCTATCAGACAATAGACCCAACAATTGGATGGAATGTCATAACACTTGCATTTGCAATAGTTATAATTGGTGGCCTTGGCTCGCTCAAGGGCACACTCGTTGCATCTTTTATACTAGCATACGCCCAGACAGCGGTGCTCCTTTTTGTGAACACACTTCTCTCTGATTTTATATCTTTGGCTGTTCTCATCGCAATAATACTTGTTAGGCCTGAAGGTCTGTTCGGAAGGGAAATAAAACTCGGGGAGAAGCTGGAAGCAGGATGAAGATGTTGCATTTTAGATCCTTCCGTGGCATCGGGCATGCTCCACTTTATGTTATAGTTGGTTTTATCACCATTCTTTCAGTCCTTCCCTTTGTAACAGATAACCAATTTTACAGAGGTGTCGCTGTTCTCGTATGCATAAATGCTGTAATAGCAATGGCATGGGATGTTTTCTCTGGTTTGACAGGGTATCTTAACTTTGGAATTGCTTTCTCTTTTGGTGTAGGTGGATATATAGCAGCATACCTATCAACAAACTTTGCTCTAAATCCGCTTGTCTCGTTCATTCTTTCAGGTCTTGGTGCTGTGGCTCTTGGACTTGTTATAGGCGCTCCCAGTCTAAGGCTCAAGGGCCATTTCTTTATTCTTGTTTCCCTGCTTGTTCCCTTAGCTTCTTCTTCCTTGCTCAATTATTTGATAGTACAAGACGGAAGTATCTTTGGTGTTAATCAGCTTATTAACAACACATCGTACATATACATAAACGCTGTTGCCCTATTCTCCGTAGCTGCTCTTTCGATGTACTTTGTTTCTGAGTCAAACTTTGGGCTTCTCCTTAAGGCGATTAGGGAGAATGAAATTGCAGCAGAAGCTTCGGGGCTGAATACTGGAAGATACAAGATGATTGCTTTCTCAATTTCAAGCTTTTATGCAGGTTTGGCGGGAGCCCTCTATGTTTTCCTGAATGGCGTTGCTTCCCCAACAGATTTTGGTCTTACATTTTCTGCCCTTCCTGTAATGATGGCAGCCCTTGGAGGTATGGGTACAATAGTTGGTCCGATAATAGGCGCATCAATAGTCGAGGGTTTGATAGATCTACTTAGGATAGACGTCATTCAGGATGCCAGACTTTTAATTGCTTCTCTTCTCCTACTCATTGTATTAATTTATGCGCCCAGAGGACTCTGGGGGACACTGTTTGGAGGTAGGAAACTTGGACGATGAACTTCCCTTACTTCTTGTTTCATCCTTAACCAAACACTTCGGAGGTATAAAGGCAGTTGACGACATCTCCTTCTCTGTTAAAAGGGGGGAGGTTACAGGCATTATCGGACCAAACGGAGCAGGCAAGACAACTCTTTTCAACCTAATAACAGGCTTTGTAAGGCCAGATGCAGGAAAGATTACATTCAAAGGAAGAGATATTACACATGAGAGTACGGCAAACATAGTAAGGAGTGGGATAGCAAGGACATTCCAGCTAGTTAGACCTTTCCTTAACCTTACTGTCGAAGAAAACATAAAGATTCCAACAATTCTTTCTTCAAAAAAGTTCTCCTCCAGCCCAGAGAAAATAGTAAAGAAGGTGGTTGAGATGGTTGGGCTAGAAAGGAAAGCAGGGGAAAAAGCGAATACTCTAACGCATGCAGAGCTGAAGATGCTCGAAGTAGGCAGAGCTGTTGTAACAAAACCAGACCTTCTTTTACTTGACGAGCCATACGGTGGTTTGAGCAGGAATGAGTTGTCAACTGTTACCAATGTGATATCGAGGCTTTCAAGTGAAGGGATAACAATACTCATCATAGAGCATAGGCTCAGCGAGCTGATGAAGAATGTAAGGAGAGTACTTGTTATGGACCAAGGAAAGATAATAGCCGATGGGCAGCCGGAAGAAGTCGTTAGAATAAACAGGGTTGTTGAGGCCTACCTTGGCGCAAAATACAGGGAGGTTCAAGAAGATGCAGCTGAAGGTGAGTGACCTTTCTGTATTCTATGGAAGTGCTGTAGCTCTTTCAAATGTGAACATGGATGTTCATGAGGGAAAAATAACATGCGTCATAGGGCCGAACGGCGCAGGTAAAACAACACTTCTAAACACAGTTGCAGGTGTCGTGAAGCAAAGGGAAGGTCGCATAGTTGTATCTGAGATTGATGTTACACCCATGAGTATCTCTGAAAGGGTTAAGCTTGGGATAGTGCTTTGCCCTGAGAGGAGGAGGCTCTTCCCTGGCCTTTCTGTCGAGGAGAATGTTATCCTTGGTGCTTATCTTAGAAAGAACAAAGATGAAATAAAAAAGGACCTCGAGTACGTCTACACACTGTTCCCTGTACTCAAAGAGAGGAGAAAGCAACAAGCAGGCACCCTTTCTGGTGGGGAGCAGCAGATGGCAGCTATTGCAAGGTCTATAATGTCAAGGCCGAATCTTTTAATGCTGGATGAACCATCTCTTGGCCTATCTCCGTTGATGAGGGAGAGGATATTTAACGCAATAGTTGAGCTTAATAGGTCTAGGGGAACAACCATCCTTCTTGTTGAGCAGGACGCCTCTGACGCGTTGGCAGTTTCAGAGTACGCATATGTCCTCGAGGGCGGTCATATTGCAGTGCATGGTGAGACAGAGTATATCTCAAGGAACCCTGAAGTCAGAAGGGCGTATCTTGGACTTTGAGAATACTGATTAAAGAAGCCTACGCTGTCTTCCAGGAGAGAACAAAAATATTACAAAATGCAGACGTTGCAATAGAGCATGGAAAGATAGTCTCTGTTGGTGAGAGTCTTGATGGATTTAACCCAGAAGTAACAATAGACGGAAGAGGTAGGAAGCTCCTTGTTGTACCTGGAATAATGAACTCACATATCCATACAGACGAAACACTTTACATGAATGTTATACCGGATTCAGCCAAACACATACCTTGGTTTCGCGACTGGACCCTGCCCTATTATCACGCAATCAACAGGGAGGACTTATACTGGAGTACACTATTATCTTGCATGTTAATGCTTGAGTCAGGCACAACATGTTATTCCGATTCCGCAAACGTTGAACCATACTTAGCAGCAGATGCAGCAACAAAGTCAGGAATAAGGGGCTTTGTTGCAAAGTGGACCTCAGATATCGGGGGTGATTTTTCAATGCCTACAGACGACTGCATCAGGGAAAATGAAGAGTTACTAAAAATTAACAGGAGGAAAGGAAGGGTTAAAGCAATTGCTTCTGTCATAGGTATTAACAGGACATCCAACTCTCTCTACACGGCCATAAAAGAGCTTGCTCTAAAGAACAATACAATCGTCACCTCCCACGAAGCTTCAGGTGTTGAAGACGTGAAGCTCTGCCTGAAGAGAACTGGAAAAAGGCCTATCGAAAATTTATATTCGATTGGATTCCTTTCGGAGAGGACTCTTATTTCGCACTTAACTGTAATCACAGAAAGGGAAGCTTCTCTTGTGTCTAAGACTGGCACAGCTGTGGTAACATGTCCAACTGCAGAACTGAAGAAAGGAAAAGGCTTCACTAGACAGGGGAAGTTGCACAGACTTATCAAGGATGGTGTAAGGATATGTGTTGGAACAGACACATCAAATTCCTCAAACCATCTGAACGTAGTTAGGGCAGGGACGCTTGCATCCCTTATAGCAAAGGACGTATCTCAAGATCCTGGTATAGCTGATGTCGGGACAGTTCTTTCCTGGCTAACTGAAACACCCTATTCTATCTTTGGAATAAAAGGTGGAAAGATACGAAGGGGGTATGTTGCAGATGTATCAGTGTTTGAGCTCGAACTCGGTTTTTACTCAAAAGGAGTTCTACAAGAACTTTTTTACGGCAATAATCAGAAATGTATTGCAACGATAGTAGACGGGGAACTAGCATATTGTGAGGGTAAGTTCAAAAAGTTCAAGAGAGAAGATGTATTGCAAGAGTGCGCATCAAGGGCTGAGAGGATACACAGGAGGCTCTCGTTGTGAAGGCAAATGTTGGTAAGCTAGAACAGATGCTATCACTCTGCCTGGGTATTAAAAGTAAAGAGAGCTTACACATATGCTACCAGCAAGAAAGAAAGGAAGAAGCAACAGAAATTATTAAGGCTGGAAGGTCGATTAGCAGCAAAGTCTTCTACTCCGAGATCCTTGGTACAAGGATACCTAAAGGTGTCAGGGAAAGGATCCTCTCTTCTGACATCACTGTATTTTGTGTTAATGAGGATGCGACGGAGCAGTTAGGCCATTCTGAGGAAAGAGAAAGTGCATGTGCCTTGGGCAGAAGGGTTGCGTTTCTTCTTGACCAACTTTACGTTCCATGTGAGAAGGACATCAAAGAGATAGAGAAAAGGGCAGTAAGTACAGCAGAAATACTTTCCAGATCAAAGAAACTCACGCTGATAACAGCGTCAGGAGAACTTGAAATTGTTCTCTCCTCGGATATGCAGAGAAGGAAACCATTCATAATTACATGCATGCTGAGAAAGCCTGGTTCGTGGGGAGCTATCCCAGACTATGCAGAGGTTGGTATTGCACCACTTGAGGGGAAGGCAAGGGGCACAGTAAACGTTGGGATTGGTATCACAGGTTTGGGGAGGATAAGGGAGCCGTTACTTCTTGAATTTGAAGAAGGAAGGCTTGTTGGCGCTACAGGGGAAAAATCTACAAAAGTACTCGAATTTGTAAGAAGTTACAAGAACCTGGATGTTCTATGCGAGGTTGCAATAGGCATGAGCCACATAGAGACACGCTCAGAATGGTTATTCTCGGAAAAGAAAAGGCTAGGATACGTTCATCTAGGTATGGGCTCGAATACAAGAATCGGAGGAATGAATGACTCTGAAAGGCATCTAGACTTCATAGTAGGAAGAGCCGAGATAAAAGTTGACTCAGGAAAAACAAGTTTGTTTAAAAAAAATTAATCGGAAACCAGCTTCTCCACTTTTATCTCTGCTGGTTCCCAGTCCTCAAGCTTCCCCCTCAGGAATGCCTCATATCCGGCTAGGTCGAGAAGCCCATGGCCAGAGTGGTTGAACGCTATTACCTTCTTCTCACCCGTCTGTTTACACCTCCTTGCTTCGTCTATCACGAACTTTATCTCGTGAGCTGACTCTGGCGCTGATATTATACCCTCTGTCTGGGCAAATATCCTCGCAGCTTCAAAGACCTCTGTCTGGCTGTAGGCCACAGACCTCATATACCCTTTGTGTATCAGATAGGAAATTATTGGAGCCATTCCGTGGTACCTGAGCCCACCTGCATGGATAGGCGGTGTCTTGTAATTCCTCCCAATTGTAAGCATCTTGAGAAGAGGAGTCATCCCTGCCGTGTCACCAAAGTCGTAAGTGTAAATGCCCCTGGTCGTGTGAGGTATAGCCCTTGATTCGCATGCAACAAAATCTGCATCACTTTTTCCTTTTAGCTTGTCGGCCATGAAAGGAAGGCAGAAACCACTGTAATTAGAGCCGCCTCCTATATTTCCAGCTATGACGTCTGGCTGTTCATCTATCATCTCAAACTGTTTCTTTGCCTCAAGCCCTATGACTGTCTGGTGCATTAGAACATGGTTTAGCACTGACCCCAGCGCATACTTCGCCTTCTCATCACCCAGAACATCCTCGAGAGCCTCGCTTATGGCTATTCCAAGCGAGCCAGGGTCGTCAGGATCCTTCTCAAGCAGACTCCTTCCGAACTTTGTCCTCATACTTGGTGATGAGTATACCTCTGCCCCCCATGTCTCCATCATTATCCTCCTTCCAGGCTTCTGTCTGTAGCTCGCTGCAACCATGTATACAGTGCATTTCAAACCAAACAGGGCACACGCCATGGAAAGGGCTGAACCCCACTGTCCAGCTCCTGTTTCAGTACAGAGCCTCTCAACACCCTCTTTTTTGTTGTAGTAAGCCTGTGCTATTGCAGTGTTTGGCTTGTGACTACCCGCAGGGCTTACACCTTCCCATTTGAAGTAGATCCTTGCAGGTGTGTTTAGATACTGCTCGAGCCTCTTTGCTCTTATCAGGGGTGTTGGTCTTGGTATTAGCCTGTACGCCTCGAGAACTTCCTCCGGTATTTTAACGAACCTCTCCCTCGACACCTCCTGCATTACGAGTTCCCTTGGGAAGATCCTGAAAAGCGGTTCCGGGGACATCGGTTTCTTTGTAGCCGGGTCCAAAGGAGGTGGAAGCGGTTCTGGAAGGTCTGCTTGGATATTGTACCATTGGTCAGGTATGTCGTCCTGAGAAAGAAATACAGCCCTATTCCTAACTATGTAGTCTTTCATATTTCCCAAGCCATGACTATGTGAGTGTTGTTTAATAGCTATTTCCAGCTTTTAAAAAGGAGGTAAAAGTATTTTGCCACCGTGATGCAGTAGTATGCCATTTGAGCAGCACGTTATCCCTGCTTGAGGAGGAATTCAACTTTGTAGGTAAAAGGGTTCCAAAGTACGATGCGGCACAGAAGGTTGCTGGAGCTGCAAAGTATATGATAGACCTGAAGCTCCCTGGAATGCTTTACGGCAAGATACTGAGAAGCAGGTACCCACATGCAAGGATATTGAGCATAGACAAGACAAAGGCTGAGCAGCTGCCTGGTGTAATCGCAGTGATAACAGCAAAGGACGTACCGAGGATAAGATTTGGCTTCATGAAAGACAACATGCCGCTGAAGGAGGAATTTGTTCTCTCCTGCAGGGATGAGATTGCTGCTGTAGCAGCCGTTGATGAGGAAACAGCTGAAAGGGCGATTGAGCTGATAGAGGTTGAGTACGAGCCACTCCCAGCTCTCTTTGATCCTCTGAAGGCAATGGAAAACGGGGCTCCAATCCTACACAGGGAACTGAAAAGCAATGTAGTAGACCTTGGCCTAAACTTCAAGAAGGGAGATGTATCAGAGCCCTTCCGTAGTTCTGAATATGTTGTTGTCGAGGGCACGTACAGGATAGGCTTCATAACACACACAGCGCTTGGAACGATGGGTGCCCTCGCACATTATGAGCCAAGCGGTATGCTGAATATATGGGCAAATACACAGTCACCATTCCTATATCAGAGAGAGCTTGCACAAGCACTCGGTATTGATCCAAGCAGGGTCAGGGTAATACAGCCTTCAATTGGCGGGTCATTTGGAAGGGGGATGGACCTTTATCCGCCAGACATAATAGCATCCCTACTCTCAATGAAGACACTCAGGCCTGTTAAGATACTCTTTAGGAGAGATGAGGATCTGGCCAACTCACCTACAAGGCAGCCTGCAATTTTCAAAATAAAAACAGCTGCAACAATGGAAGGAAAGCTCGTTGCAAGGTCTGTTGAAGCGATACTTGACGTCGGTCCTTACATCTCATGGGGTGCTTTCGACGCGAGGGTGATGATGGCTACAGCAACTGGCCAGTATGTTGTCCCAAACGTAGAGTTTACCTCAAAGCACGTCTACACAAACAATCCATATTCTGGCACGATGAGGGGTGCAGGGAATCCACAGATTAATTTTGCAATAGAGACACAGATGGACATACTATCCGAAAAGCTTGGAATAGACCCTGTCGAATTCAGGATAATGAATGCAAATAGACCTGGCTATGTCACACCCCAAGGAATGAGGATAACAACATGCTCCATGGAGGAGACTCTGAGAATAGCAGAAAGGGAGATAGGGTGGAGAGGGAGGCATAAGGCAGGTAAGTCTGTAGGTATAGGATTTGCATCTCTTTTCCACGTTGCAGGAGGGGCTAGGGTCTACAGGTCGGACGGATGCGGAACAATAGTTAAGTTAGATGACTTCGGCACAGTTACAGTAATAACAGGTGCATCGGAGATAGGTACAGGGTCGGATACAGCAATAACACAGATTGTTGCGGAAGAGCTCTCTATACCTCTATCTAAGGTAAGGCTTGTGAACGATGACGCATCCGTAAGACCATGGGATGTTGGCATACATGCAAGTAGGATGACATTTGTTGGCGGAAATTCTGCACTCATGGCTGCTAGAAAGGCAAAGGAAAAGCTATTGCGTCTAGCGTCCGAATACCTACAGGAGAGATACGAAGACCTGAGAATTAAGGATGGCATGATCTTCTCGAAACGAAACAGCTCAAAGAGTGTTGAATACGATAAGCTGCTGAGAAGGGCTCATTTCAGAGAAGGAGGGGATGTTATTGTTGCATCACACTTTTACGACCCGCCGAACCAGATGGCCGATGAAAAGACACAAAGCGGTAACATTTCAGCAACGTATGGATTTGGCACCCAAGCCGTACTTGTCGAGGTTGACGAGGAAACTGGGAAAGTTACTGTAAAGAAGGTTGTTGCAGTTCACGACGCAGGCAGGATAATAAACCCTCTGGGAGCCGAAGGACAAGTCCAGGGAGGTATAGTTATGGCTATGAGCTGGGCTCTAACAGAGGAGCTGATACTGGACGGGGGCTTGGTTGTGAATAACAGCCTGGCAGACTACAAGTTGCCAACAGCTGCTGAAATACCTGATATCAAGGTAATATTTGTGGGGGAACCAGACCCAGAAGGGCCCTTTGGTGCAAAAGGAGTTGGAGAACATGGCTGTATACCAACTGCAGCTGCAATAGCAAACGCAATATATGACGCTGTCTGTGTTAGGCTATACGAGCTCCCGATGACGCCTGAAAGGGTTTTGAAGGCTATTAAAAACTCTAAAGCTTCTTAAACTTCGGTAGAGTTATCTCATTTGTTACATCCTCAAAGACAACCTCAACTCTGTCTCCTATCGAAATACTTTCATAAGATACTCCAACAATGTTGCTGTATATTCTTGGTCCTTCGTCAAGCTCGATGAGAGCTATTACAAAAGGTATATCCTTACTAAATGACTCTGAGTTATCGATAACCTGCCTTATGACAGTGTATGAGTATATGCTCCCCTTTCCTGAAAGCCTTTCCCACACCATTTGGTCATTCTTTCCGCATTTCGGGCAGATTGCCTTTGGGTACCATATCCACTCCTTGCATCTTCTGCAGAACTGCATCCTCAGCTCATGCTTCTTGCAGTACTCCCAAAATGGAGCCGTTAGGCTATTTATCTCCGGTAGTGGCCTGTCGTACTTGCTTTCCATTTTAAACACCCATCACAATTGTTGAGGCGTGTGCAAATGTGTTGTTGTACTCAAGGCATCCCAAGGACGTTACAACACAAACCTCTGCCCTTGAAACCTGCCTTTCCTTTGCTTCGCCCCTAAGCTGCCTGATCCCTTCGACTATGTGAACCATTCCCCCAGCCATCCCAGGCTGGCCAGCTGAAAGTTGGCCTCCTCCTGTGTTAATAGGCAAGTCACCCTTGTAAGTTATATCGTGTTCAGACACAAATTTCCCGCCTTCACCCTTTGCACAGAAGCCAAGATCCTCTAGCTGCATTATAACAGCAAGTGCATAATCGTCATATATCTGGAGCAGGTTAACATCCTTTTGTTCGATGCCTGCAATCCTGAATGCTTCCCTAGAGCAGACAGTTATCCCTGTATATGTTAGGTCTGGGCTCAGAGCTGACCCATGCCTGTAGTTGTGACATTCAGCCATACCCCTGACCCAGACAACCTTTTCTTTTGGGAACCTCTTTGCGTATTCTTCTGAGGCAACTATGAATGCAAGACCCCCGTTTACCTGAATGCATGCATCTAGAAGCTTGACTGGATCTGCAATGGGTCTTGAACTCATATACTGCTCAATAGTAATAGGCGCCTTGAGATATGCATTCTTGTTCCTTGATGCGTTCTCCCTCTGTGAGACTGAAACCTTGCCTATCTCCTCCAGTCTGGTCCCATACTGATGCATATGCCTCCTCATTATAAATGCAAACTGGCTGTTTGGGCCCATCATTCCAAAAGGCTTCTGGAAGTCTGCCTCATACCTCCACTCCCTTACAGCTCCCGGGTATGTTATGTTCATCGGCGTATCGGCCCCGACGCAGAGTACAACATCCACCAGTCCCGAAGACACAGCCATCCCTGCCTGGCTTAGCAGCGTAGCTCCAGAATTGCCTCCTGTATCTGCCCGTATCAGAAACTTCGGGGATATTCCCAAGTCCTGTACTACCTCACCAGAGTATATCTCTGCATGAGGATATGCCGAGCCTGTCACACCAAAGCCCTGGTTCTCCAGCTCCTTTTTTTCTATACCAGCATCCTCCAACGCAAGGCTTACAGCCATGCCTAGATATTCCTTGACAGAGAGTTTTTTCTCTCCTTTGTCGACCCTTGCCCTGCTTACCTCCGTCTCACCGTATCCAACTATAGCAAATTTCCTTGCCAACGTGCCGTTCGGGTTCTCAGAGCCAATATAAGCATTGCCCGATTGCATCTTCTAAAGCTATTTAACTTCCCTGTATCCAGCTCCACGTGTCTTGTACAGCTTCAGGCCAAGCGTTGTAGCAAAGCCGGAGTCCGAGGAGGAGCTTGCTGAGGTACTTAGGAAGCATGGCAGAAATGCAAGGATTGTTGCTGGAGGCACTGGAATATACGAACTCTCCCGCAGGGGCCTCCTCTCTGACGTTGATGTGCTTGTCGACATCTCTAAACTCCAACTTTCGTACATAAAGGAGGAAGGAGGAAAGATAATCATCGGAGCAGCAACATCACTCGAAACAATACAGCGTTCAAGCATTTTCTCAAGGCCTTATCTCTCCGCCTTGAGGGATGCATGCCTCTCGATCCAGCCGCTCCAAGTAAAGAATGTTGCAACCCTGGGAGGGGCACTCTGCACCGCCCTACCGTTTCTCGATATGCCCGTTGCGCTCTTCTCACTCGAGGCTATTGTAACGATAGGGCCTGATATGAGAGAGATGAAGGCCTACGAATTTGTAAAGGGCTTTTTTGACGTTGACCTCAAAGATGGAGAATACTTGAGGGAGGTTTCGATAAGTATGAAGGAAAAGTCCGGCAGTAGCTTCATGAAGTTTTCTTTAACAAGCGATGATTGGGCGATAGCAAACTGTTCTGTCTCAGTTGTTGTCGATGAAGGTCTAATTTCGAGTGCATCTATCTTCGTTGGTGGCGCCTTTGGAGAGAAACCTGTTAGGGCAGTTAGGACGGAGGAGAGGTTGAGAGGGATCTTACCTTCTGATACAGATGCTTTGAAAAATGCAATAGATTCAACACTGCATCTCGATGCAAAGCCAGAAACAGATGTCAAGGCATCGTCTGAATACAGGATGGATGTTGCAAAGGTACTCTGTAGGAGGGCCGTTTTTCAGGCATACAGGAGGGTAATGACCTAATGGGCATTAAAATCATTCTCAATATAAACTCAAAGAGGTACAGTGTTGATATTGAGCCGTGGGAGACACTTAACCATGTCATTAGAGAAAAGATTGGGCTCACAGGTACGAAGAAGGGATGCGAGACGGGCGGATGTGGCTCCTGCACTGTAGTGGTTGACGGCAAGGCAGTTTATTCCTGCATGATGCTTGCCTTCCAGGCTAGCGGAAAGGATATACTAACGGTCGAGGGTAGGGATAACGACGTACTACTTGCAGCGATAAGGAAGGGCTTTATGGAAATGGGTGGGCTGCAATGCGGATACTGCACGCCGGGATTCATAATGTCTGCTTACGCTCTTCTCTCAATGAATCCAAAGCCATCGAGGGAAGAGATAAAGGAAGCGTTCGTTGGCAACCTCTGCAGGTGTACTGGTTACGTAAAGATATTCGAGTCGGTAGAGAGGGCTTCCCAGATAATCTCAGGTGATAAGAGAGAATGAGCGAAACTGTTGTTTCGTTAGAAAGGGAAAAGAGGTTTATAGGATCGCCTCTAAAGACAAAGGAAGCTCTAAGGCATGTGAGGGGAATGGGGAAGTTTGTTGACGACATTAAACTGCCTGGAATGCTTCATGCTGCGATAGCTAGGAGCCAGCTCGCACACGCAAAGATAAAGAGAATAGACTTCTCGAAGGCAAGAGCCTTACCTGGTGTAGTAGACATATTAACGCCGGAGGACGTCGTCAGGATGTCTGATCCCCTTCCTCAAATGACTGTGCCCCCAGCATCAAACGTAAGGGACTATCCTGTTGCAGTTGGTAAGGTAAGGTATGTTGGTGAGCCTATAGCTGTAGTTGCTGCTGAAACAAGAGCTATTGCAGAGGATGCTGTAGAGCTTATAGAGGTTGAGTATGAACCACTTCCAGCAGTTGTAGATGCTGAAAAAGCACTAACAGACCCGCCTGCTCTTGTGCATGAAGAGGTTGGGAGCAATATCATGGCGCATGTTCAGTACAGCTACGGAAACATAGATAAGGCAATGAAAGAAGCAGACAGGATAATCAAGGTAAGACTGCATTTCCACAGGTTTAGCTCAACGCCACTCGAGCCAAACGCTGTTCTTGCAAGCTACGACAGGTCAGAGAACATGCTTACAGTATGGTGTAACAATCAGGAACCTTCATTCATGTTGCCTCAGTTCAACAGTGCACTCAGGCTTCCCTATAACAGGATGAGATTCATAACTCAGGACATTGGTGGAGGGTTCGGGTGCAAAATAACAAACTACGTCTACGTTATTCTGATTTCCTTAGCATCGATGAAGGTAGGCAGGCCCGTCAAGTGGGTAGAGACAAGAACAGAACACATGCTTGCTTCAAGCCACGGTGCTGAGAGAATATTCAACGTAGAGGTACCTGTAAAAAATGACGGAACTGTTCTCGGCCTAAAGATACTAAGCATAGATGACGATGGAGCATTTGCAAGACACGAGCCTGCAGGTCTCACGGTCTGGGCACAAGTTGTCCCAGGTGCTTACAGAATAAAGCATGTGTACAGCGATATGTATGCTGTTTTCACAAACAAGTGTCCAGCTGGCCCGAACAGGGGTTTTGCCAGAGCGCCTCATTCTTTCATGATAGAGAGAGTTATGGATATCGTTGCTAGGGAGCTTAACCTAGATCCAGCTTATGTACGAATGAAGAACTACATAACGAGGGAGGAGATGCCATACACAACACCAAATGGTTGCGTGTACGACGACGGCGACTATCCAAAGAGCCTGAGCATTGTCTTGGATGCACTGAATTACACTGAGCTAAGAAAGAAGCAGAGGGAGCTCTGGAAGGAAGGGAGGTACATAGGTATAGGAATTGCGACAACTCTTGATTCGGGAGCACCTAACTTTGGACAGGTCAAGATGCTAAATCCAAGGCTTCCACTCGTTGGAAATGCAGAAGCATGCATGCTTCAGCTGACACCTGACGGCAGGTTTGTTGTGAGACTCGGGACTGTTCCCCAAGGACAGAGCCACGAGACAGTAACAAGCCAGATAATTGCAGAGATTTTTGACGTGCCAGTTGAACTTGTTGACGTTGCAACAGGTTTTGACACAATGACCCATCCATACACAATGCACTCTGGAACGTACGGTTCAAGGTATGCGGCCATGGGCGTCGGTGCTGCATACGGGGCTGCTCAGAAGCTAAGGGCAAAGGTGCTTAGAATTGCATCACACATCCTAAATGAGGATCAGTCTTTTCTAGCACTCTCTAACGGTAGCGTTGTTTCAACGAGGGATAGCTCAAAGAGCATATCTCTGAAGAGGCTGTCGAGGATAGCGTATGGTATGCCCTCCATGCTTCCAAGGGATACTGAACCTGGATTGATTGTAGTTAACTTTTACTATAATGGGTTGGTTGAACCTGATGAGAGGAAGATAGCAAACCTCGCACTCACTTATTCCTATCAAACACACGGCGTTGTGGGGGAACTCGACCCGGAAACAGGCAAGTTCAAGATAACAAAGTACGTTATAGTTGACGACGCAGGTAGAATAATTAATCCGCTTGTCGTTGACGGTCAAGTTCACGGAGCGGCTGCTCACGGTATTGCCGCAGCACTTTTCGAGGAGTTCAGGTACGACGAGAACGGCCAGTTACTATCTTCAACGTTTGTTGACTACCTCTCTCCTCATTCAGTTGACCTTCCGGACCTCGAGGTCCACCATCTAGAGATACCCTCACCATTCTCTCCGCTAGGGGCAAAAGGTGTTGGAGAAGGCGGGGGCACAGCTCATGTTGCAGTGATAAATGCGATAAACGATGCTCTCTCACCATTCGGTGTAATGTTAGAGAAGTCAATTGCAACACCTGAGGAAATTTTCAGGCTCGTGGCTAAGAAGTCTGGCTTGCCTTTATGAGCTTGTAAATATTCTCAGGTTTTAGAGGAAGCTCCCTCACAGTAACATTAAACTCTGAAAGTGCATCATCTATAGCGTTTGATATAGCTGCTGCTGTTGGAATTGCACCGCCCTCTCCCATACCCTTGAAGCCCCCAAGTGTAAGTGAAGGTGTTTCTATGTAATCATGGATTATCTCAGGCATCACTGTTGCGGTTGGTAGCAAGTAATCAACAAACGTGGAGCTCACAAGCTGGCCATCACTATCATAAAGCAGCTCCTCGAACATGGCACCACCTATACCGTGTGCTAGGGCGCCGTGAAGTTGCCCGGCAAGTGTAAGTGGATTAACAACGACACCGCTGTCATCAACGACAAAATACTTCAACAACTTCACATATCCTGTTTCGACATCCACCTCAACCAAAGCAAGGTGTGTTGCATAGCTGCATGTCGTTGGTGCCTCGGGCTCATAAAAAGCAACAACCTCAAGCCCTGGCTCCATGCCTTCGGGCAACCTTGAGGAAAACCTTATTGCAATGTCGGCCACCTGTTGGAATGTAACATACTTTGATGGTTCCCTTTTGGAAAATATGATGCTCTCCTTTGAATCAAGGTCCTCCGGAGGGACCTTCATAATGTACGAGGCTATCCTAAGCATCTTTTCCTTCATCTTCCTCGAGGCTTTGATGCATGCTCCACCTGTAGCAACTGTTGACCTGCTTGCCCAAGCTCCGAAGCCGTACGGCGAATAGTCAGTATCTCCCTCTTTTATTATTACATCGTCAAGCCTTGCACCTAGCGCATCAGCTACAACCTGTGCAAAAACAGTCTCATGCGCCTGACCTTGACTCGAGGTGCCAAGAAATGCAGTTACCTTTCCAGTTGGGTCCATAACTAATCTGCATGATTCCCAACCACTTACAAACCATCCGAGAGGGCCCTGGAGCCGGCTTGAGGCAGGGGCTGTGTACTCTACATACGTTGCAAGTCCTATACCTATGTACCTTCCCTGCTTCCTCAGACTTTCCTTTTCCTTCTTAAGTTCCTCGTAGCCAGCGAGCCTGAGTGTCCTCCTCAGAACTTCCTTGTAATCTCCCGTATCGTAAACAACACCAATCGGCGTTTTCCATGGAAGCTCGTCCTTTTCTATCATATTCTTCAGCCTTACATCTGCAGGGCTCATGTTCAGCTTTCTAGCTATTATATCCATCATCCTCTCTATCACGAAAGCTGCGACAGGCCTTCCGAAGCCTCTGTGCGGACCACATGGTGCTTTGTTTGTGGCCACACAGTTAAGCTCAAAGTCATAGTGCTTTAGCCTGTAAGGGCCAGGCATAGAGGCTGCAGTGAGCATAGCAGGCTGCACCTCCGTCCAGAATGTACCGTAGGCTCCAAAATCCGCTATTATCCTGTCCTTAACAGCAAGAAGCGTCCCATCCTTTTTTACAGCACATTCAACATAGTGGACCTGCTGCCTCTCGTGGCCGGCTACCATTATGTGCTCCTTTCTGTCCTCGATCCACTTAACAGGTCTTCCAAGCTTCATAGAGAGTATTACAACGCTTACCTCATCAGGAAATATGGCACTCTTTATTCCGAAGCCTCCTCCGACAGATGGAGCAATAACCCTTATCCTATTCTCGGGAAAATCGAGGACTTGAGAGAGGAAGGTCCTCATTACATGTGGAAATTGTGTCGATGCCCATACTGTGAGCTGATTTTTCTCTGCATCAAAATAAGATAGAACAGCTCTAGTCTCTATTGGTGTAGGTGAGTATCTGTTGCTTACAAGCCTTTCCCTTACTACAAGGTCTGCCTCCTTGAACCTTTCCTCCGCACCTGACTTAAAAACTTCCTTGTAGAGTATGTTGTCCCCCCATTCCTCATAAAGAAGGGGCGCCCCTTTCTCCAAAGCCTTCTCAGCATCTACAACTGCTGGAAGTGGTTCATACTCAACCTCTATAAGCTCTACAGCATCCTCTGCAATAGCTCTTGTTTCAGCAGCAACTACAGCTATAGGCTCACCAACATACCTTACCTTATCCTTTGCAAGAGAATATCTTTCTGGCTTTCTCATCCCTTCTTTTTCCATCCAGTAAACAAGCTGTCTCGACTCCTCCTTGCCTGTTAGAACGTAAACAACACCAGGCAATTCAAGTGCTTTCCTGTAATCTATTTTCTTTATCCTTGCGTGTGCATACGGGCTACGTAAGAAGTAAGCATAAACCATGTTAGGTAACTTCAAGTCGTCTGTAAACGTTGCCTTGCCCTGCAATAATGCAATATGTTTTCTCGGCTTTATACTCCTTCCAACATGCTCTTTTCTTAGTGTTCTTTCCTCTTCAATAACAACTAACTCAGCCATACCTCGTAACACGCTCTTTTGATTATATTAATATCGGTTGCTGAAGCTACTGTTTCTTTCTTCTTACCTCACTTCTCTTTTTGCTTGCTATATCCTGGGCTACAAGAGCATAGATTTTAGCACACGCTACAAGGTTGGGTATATACATGGTACCCCTTGTTTCTTTCCCAGGACCTCCAGAGGGACCATAATTTACAGCAGCAATACCATACCTTGTCAGTATATTTGCGTCAGAAGACCAAGAAAAATAAACCCTCTCAAGTTTGCTACCTGTTACTTGGGTATGCGCTCTTTCTATTGATTCACAAATGTACTCATCGTCATCCACTTTAGCCCATGCATCAGTTAGATAAAGCTCCAAATCTGCCTTTATCCCGTATTTTTGTTCAACTCTCTTTAGAAATTTAGCCATTTCTTCTCTTATGTCGAGAAAGTGGTATGGAGGAGGAAATCTCACATCTACGTAAAGATTACAGAAGGCCGGGGTTCTGGAAGCTCTCCAAGGCCAACCTCCCTCTATCGAGCCTACGTTAACCGTAGGTTTTGAGCCCATGTATGTATACTTCTGCTGATATTCAGGTATCCAGCTCTCTAGCTCAGAAATAATCCTGTTCATTAAGAGTATTGTGTTTGTTACTCCTAGTGCATGACCAGTATGAACAAGCTGTCCTTTAAGTCCAATTTTAAACCAGCAACTACCTGAATGTGTTGTCATAAGTCTCATGCCTGTTGGCTCTCCCAGAATTGCGACATCTGCTGTACCACCATGCGAAACAAGGTATGATGTGCCATATCCATAACCCCTGTACTGAGGGCCAGTGAATCTATCTACCTGTGTTTTCTCTATCTCACCAACTACACCTGCTATCATTATTCTGCCTCTAAGCTTAACACCTTTGTCCTGTATGTATCTAACTGCAGAAGCATATGCTGCAAGGGCAGATTTCATGTTGAAAGCACCCATGCCATAGAGCCAGTCATCCTTGATGTAACCCCAGGGTGGCTCTGTAGGATAGACAGGTGATATTGCCTTTAGTATCTCAGGATCCTCGCTTGCAGCAAAAGAAGTATCGAGGTGGCCGTTAAACATGATTGTCGCGCCTTCAGGATCATCGCCTTCCAGTACGGCAACAACATTTTTCCTTCCTGTCTCTACCTCTTGCATTACAACCCTCATTCCAAGCTCCCTAAGCTTTGATGCGTAAAGCTCAGCCACTTCAAGCTCCCTTCCTGTCGGGCTGTCAACATTGACAAGGTCAAGAGCATCCTTCACAAGTTTCTCCCTGTCGATCTCGGGTACCTCGTTTCGCATCTCTTCCATGGTACTAGCTGTTTTTTTGGTGCTGAAAAGGTTTGTTGCATTTAAATTCTATACGTTTGATAGCAGAGGCTATATGAAGCAGAGGGTTGCGGTGGCAAATAAAGAAGGCATCCTCACGATCAAGCTAAATATGCCAGAGAGGCTAAATGTGTTAGATGTTGAAACAAGAAAAGAGATAATGGATGCGATGAAGAGTTGTGAGAAAGATGAGGATGTTAAATGCGTTGTTTTCAGGGCGGAGGGAAGGGCTTTCAGCGCCGGGGCAGATTTAAAATACCTCCTAACATTGAAAGGTAGGGAAGCAAAGCAGTACGCATCTTTTGTAAAGATGTTCTTGAACTACATAGAAAACTACCCAAGACCTACAATAGGGGTTGTAGAGGGTATAGCCGTTGGAGGTGGCCTAGAACTCTTACTCACGCTTGATATAGTCATAGCAACAGAAGAATCGAGGTTCGGGCAGACAGAACTCAAGGTTGGGCTTATACCTGGAGGTGGGGGAACGCAGAGGCTACCTCTCGTTGTAGGCCCCAAGATTGCAAAGGAAATGGTATTCACGTCAAGGCTCATAACTGCGTGGGAGGCAAAGGAGGCAGGAATAATCAACAGGGTCGTTAAAAAAGAAGTACTTGATGAAGAGCTAAAGAAGATAACAGAAATGATAGTTGGAAAGGATACAAGGCTTCTGGAGATGGTAAAGAAAGCAATAAACTACGGGATGAGGAAAGGCATCGACAAAGGCATAGAGTTCGAGAGCAGGCTTTATTCCTCTCTTCTCCAAAGTAGGGAAGCAAAAGATGCGATAAAGAGGTTCCTTGAGCGATAGGTCCTCAGCTGGATTTTAGAATTGCAAGGAATTCCTCATCAGTTATGCTTCTTTTCTTCTCCTGCGCCAGCTTCTTGACCTTCTGGAGTATTTTCTCTATATCCATGCCTTCAGGTTCCATGCCGAGCTGCCTCATCTTCCACTCAATGGAATGCGACCCTGATTTCTTTCCGAGAAGCACGCCGTGTTTGTTGCCAACCAACTCAGGTTCGTATGCCTCAGAACCAAGCTTGTACTTCATCCAACCAGCAATAGATATCCCCGCTTCCCTCGTGAATACCCTGGCCCCAACGACTGGCTTGTTTGGCTGAAGCAAGAAGCCTGTACATTTTTCAACAAGATTCGATAGTTCCTTTAGTTTCTCAAACTTTATAGAAAGCTCCCGGCCGTAGAGGTATCTCAGGCACATAGCTACTTCCTCAAAACTTGCGTTTCCAGCCCTTTCACCTATTCCATTGACTGATGTGTGAACAACAGAAGCACCGTTCTTCAGGCCAGAGATCGCAACTGCAACGCCCAACCCGAAGTCGTTGTGAGTATGGACCTCCACAGGGCAGCTAACCCTGTTCTTTATGTACCTCACAAGCTTCCCAAAACCTTCAGGCGTTGCACAGCCGAAGGTATCCACAACAACAAGAGAATCTACATGCAACTCTCTGTCCATCTTTGTATAGAGGGAAGAGAGAAAGGAAGGGTCTGCCCTTGTACAGTCCACACCAAAGAAGGCAACCCATAGGCCATGTTTCTTTGCATATTCAACTGCCTCTGAAGCCTTCTGCACAACTGTCTCGTAGCTCCATCCAAACTGCTTTAGCTTTGGTATTCCAACAGGAGCCTCGCAGATCACACCGTCTACATCGCATCCTAGCGCCGCATCTATATCCTCCTTCACGACCCTTGAAAATGCAATTATCCTTGCTCCAAGGCCTAGATGTGCTATCTCTTTCACGGCCTCGTAATCCTCGGCTGAGACAACAGGCATCCCTGCCTCTATTCTCTGCACTCCCACCTCATCAAGCATCCTTGCTATCTCTATCTTCTCATTCTTTCTCAAAACAACTCCAGGTGTTTGCTCCCCGTCCCTTAACGTAACGTCGTGAAATACAACTTTCTCTGGGAATGAAAAACCATCTTCCAGCTCCCTGTCATAATTGAAGTGACTTACCCAGAATCTATCCCCTACCCACTTTCCTCTCTCGAAATTCTCACCATCAAACTCAAATCCGTCCACCTTCATTCTTTCACATCTCTTAGCCTAGTTGCCCATAAGAAAAGTGTTTCTCATCATTCATTTATACTTGAAAACCATGGCAAGAGGTATGGAAAGAATCAACTTAATAGAGAGACTTGAGCAAGAACTAGGAAAGGACAAGGTACTTACAGCAGAGAAAACTTCAGACTACAGTACGGACATGGCTGGCTTCGAATGCAAACCTGCGGCCGTTATCCTCCCGGAAAACGAGCAGGATGTAATACGTACTGTAAACATAGCAAGGATTCTTCGCATACCAGTAGTGCCGAGGGGCGCTGGCAGCAGTCTCACAGGCGCGTCTGTGCTCGACGGAGCTATAATGCTTGACATGAGGAGGATGAACAAGGTAGTAGAAGTGGACACAGTTAACTGGTATGTAAGGGCGCAGCCAGGAATAACTATCGAAGAGCTAAACAGAGAGCTTGTGCGTTACGGCTTTTTCTTCCCTCCCGACCCAGCAAGCAGCTACATATGCACGCTGGGAGGCGCGATAGCGGAAGATTCCGGTGGAATGAGGTGCCTGAAGTACGGGACTGTGAAGGAGTGGGTTCTCTCTCTAAGGGTTGTTCTGCCAAACGGGAAGGCTACACAGATTGGTGAACCTCTTAGGAAGAACAGGGCAGGCTACGACCTTGTTCATCTATTTGTTGGCAGCGAGGGAACACTTGGTGTTATAACTGAGGCATGCGTCAGGATAATACCAATACCAAGAATTAAGAGAAGTAGGTACCTACTGAACTTTGACACATGGAAGGATGCTTGTTCAACGATAGTTGAGCTCAAAAGTAATGGTATACTGCCGGATATATTTGAGTTTATGGACAGGGATACTGTACACATGGTGAACAAGACCTTTGGCTACGATTTTGTTGAAAGTGAGGCTACTATAATTGTTGACATCGAGGAAACAGATTCCAGTTTAGCAGAACAGATATTCAAGAAGTGCAATGCAAGGAATGTAAAAGTAGCAGAGACAGAAGAAGAGATGGAAAAGTTCTACTCCGCAAGGTCTATGGCATACCTTGCCCTCAAGGCAAACTCAACTGGTGTGTGGGCAGAGGATATTGTTGTCCCGATAGAGAAGCTTTCGAACTACCTGGAGAGTGTTAAGGATGTTGCAGCAAAATATGGTGTTAAGATACCTGTGGGTGGGCACGCGGGGGACGGAAACGTGCATCCAAGCATACTATATGAAAGAAACGACAGGAAGAGTGAAGAGCTTGCAGAGCGTGTCTTTGCAGAGCTTTGCAGGATAGCAATATCCGTTGGCGGCTCTATAACAGGGGAGCACGGCGTTGGAATACAGAAAGCAAAACTTCTGAGAGAGCAACTCTCAGAGCACGGAGGAGAAGAAGCACTCCGTGTAATGAAGGAGATAAAGAAGCTTCTCGACCCAGACGGAATAATGAACCCTGGAAAGTACGTTGAGGCTGCTTAGCAAAGGATAACAGCGAGCTCTTGGGAGCTATGGCACCATGGGCATTTATTCAATTCCAGAGGATTTCAGGCTACTCGGGGAGAACATAAAATACTCGCTTTCGAAATATGACGACAGATACTGGAGGGAACATGACAGGAAAGGCGATTTTCCTGATGAATTTTATTCTGAGCTTGCGAGGAACGGCTTTTTCTCCCTCAACGTACCAGAGGAATACGGCGGCGTGGGACAAGGGCTCCGCGCTGTCTCGTTTGTAATAAAGGAGGTAAGCAGGAGTTGCGGTATGTCTGCAGGGGACCTGATAATGGCTACATGCGTTTTTGGTGTTCAGACAATAAAGTCGTTTGCTTCCAAAGAGCTCAAGCAGAAGCTCCTACCAGAATTAGCTGAAGGAAAACACATTGTTTCATTTGCAATAACTGAGCCTGATGCGGGCGTCAATACTCCTGAAATAAAGACATATGCAGAGAAATCTGGCAAAGGTTTCGTAATAAATGGCAGAAAAATATGGACAACACTAGCTCATAGGGCATCTCTCCTATTCGTTCTCGCAAGGACTAAACAACTTTCCAAAGTTGAAAAGAAGACGGACGGATTGACAGTTTTCCTTGTAGAGAAGGAGAAAGCTGTTGGTTCTCTCAGTATAAGCAGGATAGAGGATATCTCAATGAGACCTCTCGGCTCATGCGAGGTTGTCTTTGAAAACCTCTATGTGCCGGAGGAAAACATCATTGGTAAGATAGACAGGGCCTGGGAAGTACTTCCAACAGTCCTAAATGCTGAAAGGATTTCAACAGCATCTATAGGTGTTGGTCTTGGGGAACTTCTTGTAATGAAGGCAGCAGAGTACGCCAGGGTAAGGAAGACTTTCTCAAGGCCTATAGGTTCGAACCAAGGGATACAATTCCCCCTAGCGAGGGCTTTCTCGCAACTCCAAGCTGCATGGGCAGTGACACAAAAAGCTGCATGGGAGTTTGACTCATCCATGGATTGTGCAACAGACGCAAATGTTGCAGCCTATATGGCATCGAAAGCAGCTTTCTTTGCAGCAGATAGGGCAATGCAGACATTCGGGGGCATGGCATACGCGGTTGATTCGGATATAGAGAGGCACTGGCGCGACTCAAGGCTCTTGAGGACTGGCCCTATCCCGGAAGAAATGGTCCTCAGTTTCATAGGGCAGAGGGTCCTCGCACTTCCTAGGAGCTACTAAGATGGATTCAAAAGAAGCGATCTCAAGACTCCTCGATTCTTCCTCCAAGTTCACAGGGGAGTACTGGAGAAAGGTTTACTCAGAGGAACGTTTCCCCGAGGAATACTGGAATTCTATATCCTCATCCGGCCTGATTGGCTTTATAGTTCCAAGGGAGGCAGGAGGACTTGGACTTGGGCTTTCTGATTTTTGCTCTGCTGTAGAGACAACTGCAAGATGGTACGCAGGTGCTGCTTCATACCTCTTCCTGAGTTCATGCCTTTCAGCTCTAATTATTGAAAGGCTTGGAAGCGAAACTGTGAAAAACTTTCTTCTACCAGATATGCTGTCAGGCAGGAAGAGGCTGTGTATAGCTCTGACGGAGGAAGTTTCCGGTCTTGACTCTGCTTCGATACAAACAATCGCATCAAAAGGACAAGGCAGCTACGTAATAAATGGGTCAAAGATGTTTGTATCGAACCTTGATAAATGCGATTACGTAGTGATCTTCGCTAAGATGGAAGAAGGTATCACAGCTTTCTTGGCTGAGACATCAAACAAAGCAATAAAGAAGAGGAAGATAGAAAAGATAGGCTTGGAATTCATAAATCTCTTTGCTGTGGACATTGAATCGCTTGAAGTAAGCCATGAGTTCATTCTTGGAAAGCAAGGTGAAGCACTGAAGCAGATGAGGGATATATTTATGATGGATAGGCTTGCTACCGCTGCTTCACTGATAGGGACGGGTTGGCTCTCGATCGATACAGCATCAAAATATGCCAAGGAAAGGGTCTCATTTGGAAGGAAAATTGGCTCAAATCAGGGAGTGCAGTTTCCGCTTGCTGACTCAGCGTGCAGGTTGATGGCTGCGGAATCTATCTTGATGAAGGCGTGTGAGTACTTTGAGATAGACAGAAGTCTTGTGAACATTGCCCTTCTCCAATCTCAGGATGCTTCCTCAGCCTCAACGGACGTGGCGTTGCAGACACTTGGAGGGCACGGCTATCTGGTAGAGAAGGATGTTGGAAGGTATTGGAAAGATGTAAGGGCATACAGACTGCACCCTATTTCTGAGGAGATACTGCTTGCATCTATTGCTTGGCAGTCCCTTGGATTGCCAAGAACTTACTGAATCCAGAACCGTTTTAATACCTTCAAGTTGAAGCTTATTGCATGTCTCGGACAGAAAGCCAGATGAATTATGAGCAGATTGAATATGAAAAGAAGGAACAGATAGTAACCATATACCTGAATAGGCCGGATAAGAGGAACGCCGTTACGTACAGGATGGTGCTAGAGCTGGAAGATGCCTTTAGGAGGGTCGCAGAGGACAAACAAGTTAGGGTTGTTGTACTGACGGGAAGGGGCAAAGCTTTTTCTGCAGGTGGAGACACGAATGAGTTCCTGACGAATACACTTGAGCAGACAGAAAAGTTCCAGAGGGAGAACATAGAGTTATGGAGGCAGATGGAGAAGCTAAGGAAGCCTATAATTGCAGCCGTGAATGGGTACGCAAATATTGAGCTTATACAGGC
>CADDZR010000004.1 GCA_902812495.1 archaeon
GTTAACAATTCACCTTTCGGTGCAAGAGTTACCCCATAAGCAAACTCAATCTCCGCCTATAGTGTCGCACCCACACCAACCCCTTCCATCTATTCTCGTATTGCATAAAGGACAAGTCTCTGAATAAATCATATCTTCAGCCCTAACGCCGTAAAGCCTCACATGGTCATCTGGTGTACCCTCAGACACATGATTCATGAAAACTACGGTTGCTTATACACCTTGTCTTCATACCCTTATCACGTTATGACCGGATGCCTTTCTTAGCCTGTTGGATATTGCAAGGAACAGACCGCGATCGGGAAAACCTTCGGAATAGATGACGTCGACCTTTTCCTTGTCCATCTCTCTTAGTGAGTCGAACAGATTTAAAGCTATCGAGTAAGGATTACTCCTAGAGCCACAGACCACGACATGCGCTTCTGGAGGATACCATTCCTTATTCTCGTCAGTTGTAAGTATACCAACCTTCATCCCAATTTCAATATCTCTTTTGGCTGCTTTTGCTATATACTCTACTACTTTCGGAACATCACCCTCAACAACATACATCTTTGCCATTGGCGCATAATGCCTGTACTTCATGCCAGGTGAAAGTGCTTTTCCCCCATACTCTAAGAAACCTTTCGCTGTGTCCGGAATATCGAGTTCCCCAGTTATCTCAATTATCTGCTCTGGTGTTATCACACCTGGTCTGAGTAAGACAGGGGGTCTTGAAACAAGGCTAATAACAGTCGATTCAAGACCAAAAGTTACCTCTCCTCCATCTATGACTGCTTCAATCTTGTTACCAAAGTCTTCAAGTACGTGTTCAGCCCTTGTTGGACTCGGCCTTCCAGCTATATTTGCGCTTGGGGCAGCTACAGGCCTTCGAAGTTTTTGTATAAGCATCATCGCGACAGGATGGGCTGGCATTCTGACCGCAACTGTAGGCATACCGGCCGAAACTAAATCCGGAAGATCCTTTCTCCCCAAGACCATTGTCATTGGCCCCGGCCAGAACTTCCCTGCAAGCTTTAGAGCCAGATCGTCGCGAGATGCTATGGAATCAAACATCTCCATATCCGATACGTGGACTATAAGCGGATTGTCAGTCGGTCTTCCTTTCACGTCGAATATTTTCCTGACAGCTTCGTCGTTCGTTGCGTCTGCACCAAGCCCATAAACAGTCTCAGTTGGAAAGGCAACGAGACCTCCACTCCTCATTATAGTTGCCGCTTCCTCAATTAATTTCTCATCTGGGTTGAGTGGATTGACCCTGATGACCTTGACCATAAGCTACAATCCAAGGAAGATAGATAAAATGTATGCTATACCAAAGCAAATTAGCGGTGCCACTAACCATAGCACTACTGTCTCGTACACAAGCTTTCTGTTAACGACCGCAACCTTCCTAGTGAATGCTGCGCCAAACATGCCGCCAAGCAGGCACTGGCTGATAGATATAGGCAGTGAGAACTGCGTTCCTATCCAAACCGTTATCGAGCTAGCTATGAATGTGGAGAGCACGCCTTGAGGAGAGAGGCTCATAAGCCTGTCCCCAACCGAACCACTGACATTACCTCCACCCATCGCTACCGTACCAAGAACAGCTGAAAAAAGCAGGATGCCTGTGACTGCTGGATAGTTCTGTCTCATTGTTCCCTCTATGAGTCCTATGTTGTTCGCTCCAAGGGAATAGGAAGCAGAAAGACCTGCAACAACAATTCCTGCCCTGTTAATCATATCAACCTCGACAAGTCCTAGATGAGAGACAAGCTTTTTCACAGAGCTGTATATTAGAAATGAGATAAAGGCTGATAAGAGAGGTCCGACAATCCAAAAAGCAAAAATCTCCAAAAGCTGTCCAGCAACCAAGTGATGCATGTAGGGCAGAACTGAGCCGACAAAAGAGCCAACAATAACTATGCTGAAAGAAATAGGTAAACCAAGAAGTGAAAAGAGGAGAGCAACCGCAAATGAAACACCAAGTGTTACCTCTACTATCCCATTTGGAACATACACTGTTGTGAGTCCTGTTAGAGAATTGCTCATCTTCCCGCCTTCCAGCAAAACACCAGCAATAAGACCGACGGATGCTAGGATAGAAGAATTCCTGTATGAGATGGAGCCGGCAGCCTTTATGTTTCCTATCAATATTGAGCTGTTGTTCCAGCCAAAAACAAAGCTGAGGAGTGCTGCAAGAAGGACGAGGCTATCCATACCCTTTCGCTATCATGACCAAAATCACATCACTCGCATCTTCAGCGCTGTCAGCTATATTATCCGAACTGAATATGAAATCTCTCAACTGAATCACTGTAAGCGGGTCCATCGCAGATGAGATACTGAACAGTTCCCTGAGCAATGTGTCCTTGAGTGTATCTGCCCTTTCTTCATTTTCTTCTACTTTATGTATTCTTGAGAGCGCTTCCTTTCTACTTACTTCTAGTGAACGTATCAGCTCAGAGAGAGATTTGACGGATTCTCTCAGCTCACTCAAGAAGGAAGACATGGTTTCGGAAGAGAGGAAGTAAAGAGCTTGCTTGCTCATATCCCCCCTCATGTGGATAAACCTGGCCGAATCCTTTGCACTGTCAGCAATGTTATCTATCTCCTCCATAAGGTTGAGTATGTCCTCCCTTATTCCCCCGAAGAAAGCACCCTCAGCAATTTTCAAGCTCAACTGCCTGTGTATATCATCAGCCTCCGTCTCTGCCTTTATTATCTTCTCAACAATCTGGTTACCGTTACCGTTTTTTACCAGCTCCACAAGATAGTTAACAGCTTCCTCAACCTTCATTAAATGTAGCTCTATGCCCTCGAGTATCTCTCTTTCTTTCTTTGCAAGCGGAAGCCATGATAGGTTCATGAAGGCAGGCTATCTCTTCCTCCTCTCTTAAATATCAGGCATGTGAAAAGCTCTGAGCATGCTCGCTGCAGTCCTAAGGGAATACGGTGGCCCTGAGGTTCTTAAAATCGAGAAACTTCCTGACCCCGAAATAAGAGAGGATGAGGTCCTTGTAAGGGTTGAAGCGTGCGCATTGAATAGGATAGACGTTTGGTTTAGGTCTGGCAGGTACAGGACTTCTCTACCTAGGATTCTTGGGGGTGATATCGCTGGAAGGATAGAGAAACTGGGTGGTGGAGTGAAGGGGTTCGGGATAGGTCAGCCTGTGGTTGTATATAGCGTGTTATCTGACGGCACATGCCGTTACTGTATGATTGGAAGGAGGAACAGATGCGTAAATGTCGGCTTTATCGGAGGTGCTGCTGATGGTGGATACGCGGAATATGTCAAGGTTAGGGATTACAACCTTGTTCCTTTGTCAAATCTAGACGCAGAAATAGCTGCATGCCTACCAATCGATTTCGGCACTTCTCTCAATGCCATAAATTTGATTGGGGGTTTGACACCTGTTGACACAGTATTTGTAATGGGCGGGTCAGGTGGACTTGGGCATGCTTTTGTTAAACTATCCAAACTCTTTGGAGCGGAGGTCATAGCAGCATCGTCAAGCGAGGAGAAATTAAGCTTCCTAGAGAAAATCGGGGCAGACCATGTAATCAATTACAGAACAGAAGATGTCAGGAAAAGGGTAATGGAAATTACTCACGGGATGGGTGTTTCCGTTTCTTTGGATCACTCGGGCAGCGAGACATGGAACCTTTGCCTTGATGTCCTTAAGAAGGGAGGCATATTGCTGACTGCAGGAATAACAACAGGGGAAAACGCTTCCGTAAACATTGCACAAATCTACAGAAGGGAAGCTAGAATACAGGGTGTTTACTCGTACTTAAAGGAGGACTTGATAAAGGCCGTCGAACTTGCAAGTAAAGGCAAGCTAAAACCGGAAATCTTTAGAACATACAGCCTCTCAGAAATCGTCGAAGCACACAGACTGTTTGACTCTGGAAATTTCACCGGCAAGATAGTTCTCAAAATGCGGTGAACACCTTGCCACTCGTTTACAGCGAAGTACTTGGAAGGTATGTAACTGTACCAGATGAACCGAGACGCATCGTAAGCTTCAGCCCTGCGATAACAGAAACTGTCTTCATGCTTGGGATGGGAGATGCTATCGCTGCAGTAAGCGCCTTCTGCGTAAGGCCGGAGGAAGCTAGGAGAAAGAGGAGGATAGGCAGCTATAACACTGTGAGAGATGAACTCCTTGACGAGATCAACCCCGACCTGGTATTTACAGTTACTGGGTATCAGAGGGACTTTGCTTTGAGGCTTTCAAAGAAATATTGCGTGTACCCACTTGAACTCCCTGTTTCCATCTCAGGGATAGTTGATACTGTAACAAAGGTTGGGCTTGTTCTTGGCAAGGAAAGAGAATCGAGAAAACTTGCGCGTGAATTGCTGAAAAAAATTGCTTTAACCGAGACAACAACAAAGAGGCTGAGAGTTTACGTAGAAATAGACTTCGGTGAGCCTGTTTCGTTTGGCGCGTACAGCTACATAACAGATGCTATAGAGCTACTTGGTTGCGAGAACGTGTACGGAAGCAGCAAGTGTGAATGGCTTAAACCCGATTTAAAACATCTTAGCAGGGCTGAGCCGGATGTCTTCATATATGAGCCAAAGATGTTCTCAAGCTTTTCGTACGAGGACCTTCTCACTTTGATTGAAAAGAGGGGTCTTTCATCATTAAGTTTTGTAAGGAAGAAGAACTTCTTCCTCACACCCGGTCCCTACGATTTTCTCGCACATCATGGCCCAAGTTTCATACTTGAAGCTGTTCCATGGCTGTCGAGGGTTTTGAAAGAAGCCGAGTCCAAGCTTTGATAAAACTTCATTAATTCTTTCAGTGGCTTGTTATGCGTAAGTTCATCCTTTTAGTTTCTCTAGCATACTCTGTAAAGAATGGAGCGAGTACTCTTGAGATCTTTCTATGGAGCCTGGCCTGGCCTTCCTCACCCTTTCTATTGCTTCGCTTGCACTTATTCCGTTTAAAATTAACCAGGCAGCAAGCACTGTCCCAGTCCTTCCTAACCCAGCAAGACAATGAACAAGTACAGCCTTATTTTGTCTAACTCTATCCTCAACCTCCTTTGCAGCCAAGAGAAGTTTTTCCGGAGCTGGAGGTAAGTGGTCATTCATGGGGATGTGAACAAACTCCATATCGATACTTTCTGTCAAATCCTTCGGTAACGGGTACTCCGTAAGTGTTACTACCGCAGCTATACCTTGAGCGTGAACCCATTTAATCTGCCTTCTAGAAGCTGGAAAACCAGATGCTGCTACCATTCCGTCAACAAACCAGCTGAAACCTGTTGGAATACTAGAAACCTGTGCCCTTATTTTCCTTAGAAGAAGGCCGCCTCTTGCCAAAGCAGATTACTCTTCAAGTATTTCTATCTTGCCGTACCTTCCGACGTTGAGCTGCCTTTCGCCCCTGAAGCTCGATACATACCCATTTGTTATCCTAACTTTCATTCCTTCCTTTATCATGTCAATATGCTCATTCCAGAGTGTTAGTTTTATAGAGTCTGTTTCGTCCTTTATAGTACAGTTTGCAACTCTTGCCTGGCTTCCATCTCGCAAGCTAACTACTCTTGGATCAGAAACGTCTGTAATCTCTCCCTCTACATCAACCCTAGACATTCTGTCTCTCAAGTCCTTTATGTTCATCTTTTGCGGGTTTGGTCATGCCTGTATATAACGTTGAGGGAATCTATTTTTAAAACGTCAGTCAGAGCCAACTGGGATGGAGCTATCAGCGGTTGTGCTCTCTACACTAATTGGGTTATTTGTGCCTGTCTGTATTGTTCTCGGTACCATGCCACGTTACATTTCTTTTCTGAAGAGAAGGGGAAGTGTGGTAGACGACGTGCACAAACTCGAACCAACAAAGGTCCCATCTCCAGCAGGGCCTCTTCTCTTCTTTGCTTTTGCTGCAGGGGAAATAACAGTTTACTCCTTTACAAGGTCACCTGTTCCAGTTGTATTGCTTTCTGTCGGTCTTATTTCATTTCTAATAGGACTTGCGGACGACCTGTTCGTACTTGGTGGAAGGACAAAACCACTTCTTCTTGTACTTGGTTCTGTACCTATTGTATTAGCTGGTGTACTCTCAGAGGACGTTTATACACCAAGGCTTTTCTTTCCTGTTGTTGGTTCGACAGGAGAACATTTCACGATATACACATTGCTAGTAGTCCTTTCAATTCCGATAGTTGCAAACGCCTTCAACATGATGGACTCGTTTAACGGTGAAATATCTTCATTTGCTCTGATAACGTCTGCATCCCTAGTCATTACTGTTTTGATCAAAGTAATTTTCGTCAAAGGCTATTCTTTAATTCACGTAGCATACGCTTTACCTTTACTTGCAGTTGCTTTTTCCTTTTACGTCTACAACAGGTATCCTTCCAAGATATTTGACGGTGATAGCGGGAGCCTTCTCTTCGGCTCTGTCTTCGCATGTCTTGCCGTTGTGGAGGGAGTCGAGCTCTCAGCAGTTGTCTCGATAATACCTGCTATACTCAATTCCTTTTATATCCTGTCTAGTCTCAGGGGTTTTATCGAGAGAAGAAGTGTTGGGCTGAGACCTACGTATCTCGGCCAGGACGGGCTTATCTACCCTTCAAGGGAAAGCAAGGCACCTGTAACGCTTGTAAGAATGATACTGCTTGAAAGACCAATGAGCGAAAAGGATCTCGTGTCTGCTGTAGCAAGATTAACGATCTTTTCTTGCGTTCTTTCTATACTTACTGCAATATTGACATGGGTGTTCTAAATGGGGAAATCGCTTTACATGATTGTGCTTGTTGCTTGGTTTCTTGTACTTGGAGAAAGTTTCGTTCTCTTTGAGATAATAATCCCCGCGAGTCCAAGGATACACTCGGTTGGTGCATTAACACTCTTTGGACTGGCCAAGATACTTATGACTTTTGCGCTTGGAGTACTCTGGTTTGTTGTAATAGGGTGGATGCGTAACAGGTACGTCAAGTCAAAGTTGCTTCTAGATAGGAACTGAGATATCTTTTCACAAGCCTCTTTCCCATTCTGATCTCTTCAAGTCGTACTCTCTCCTCGTGTAAGCAACCCTTGCAGGTACACCCATGACAACTACACCCTCCGGCACGTCCTTTGTAACAACTGAACCCATTGCGACAACACTTCCCTTTCCAATCTTTAATCCAGCCCTTATCACAGCCCTTGCTCCTATGATGGCATCATCCTCTACGGTTACCCCTTGAAGTCTCTTGCTTGGGGGGTAGGGGTCATTTGTTAGAACAGCTGCTGGTCCTATGAATACCCTTTCTCCTATCCTTGACATCGGTGGTATGTAAACACAACCCTCTATCATTGTGTCGTTTCCTATTGTCACACCATAGTCTATGTGTGCTAGGGAACCTATCTTCACGTTATCACCTATAACCGTCCTCGAGCCAACATACGCAAAATGCCATATCCTAACATTCTTACCTATCTTTGCGTCAGGCGCAACGTAGTTCAAAACACTCATCTTGAACCACCAAGGAATATGGGTGTTCCGGAAGAGCCTGATGCAAGAACTGCTTCAGCAATTTGTGTAACCATCAGTCCATCCCTACCTGTAATGAGTGGCTGTCTCTTATCCCTTATCGCAGATACGAACTCCCTGAGTTCAAGCATCAAGGGCTCCTGAACCTGCCTAGTTGGTATATGTGTACCATCTTGCTGGTGTATCTTTGTCTGCTGTGTCACAAAATCAACCTCCACGACACCGTTCTCAAAAACAGCACTCAGTGTCCTGACCCTGTTTGGTGTTACCCAGTTTGTCGTGAGGAAAGCGGTTTTCTCGCCAGAAAAACCAAGCAATATCGCAGCGAAGTCTTCTCTTTCGGATTTCACGCTTCCAACCCTTGCAAAAACAAAGTCCGGCTCTTCTCCAAAGAGCCATCTGGCTGTGTCTATGTCGTGGACTGAGGCATCCTTAACGATCCCAACATCAGTGATTGTATTGCTCCTCCTGTTCTCTCTGTGGAATTCTAGGAGTATCAGGTCGCCCAACCTTCCCTGATCTATTATTGACTTCAGTTCAGTTATTGCAGGGTTGAACCTCTCGATGAAACCAACTGTCAGAATTTTTTTGGAATCATTTGCAATTTGGATAAGCTTTCTTGCCTCCTCAGAACTTACAGTCATTGGCTTTTCCACAAAGGTATTCAAGCCAGCGGAGAGGGATTTCGAGGCAAGTGCAAAATGGGTCGTTGCCGGAGTGCATATCGTCACACCGTCAAGCTCTTCCTTTGATAACATCTCATCGAAGTTTGTATAACCTGGAACCCTATACTTCTTGCTGTACATCTCTACCTTCGAACTGTCCATGTCACATACTGCTCCAAGCGAATCAAGTTCATTTAGAACTCTAACATGGTTCTTACCCCACCCACCTGTCCCAACAACACCTATTCTTACCATTCTTGTTCAACCAAGCCAGCTCACCCAGGAATGCTATTTAAACAGGGCAGAAATCAAGAGAGTTCGAGGTCAGGCTTTGCATGTAGAACAATCATTTCTCCATTTCTTCTTACATGCAGTTGCATAAACTCCTCAGCATCCTTGCTTGAACAAAGAACAACTATGTTGCTCTTGAGTTTGTCAAAGCTGTCAAGGCCTGTACGTAATGTCGAAGAACTAACTATATTCACATCCGTAACATAATCCCTGAGCTTCTGAACTATGTTGTCAGACACAAATATCCTGTCTGGTCTAATCTCGTATTTATCGACGCTCCAGAGAAGTACAACCTTTGTCCTGCTTGCCTTCAGAGATCTCTCCCTTAACGCATCCCTGACTGCATCCACTAGATACCTAGAGAAGCTTTCAAGGTTTTTGAGGATCGAACCAGCTAGGTACGCAATTGTTTCGGAGAGCTCTTCCCTCGCTTGGACAGCCCTAAGGTCGTACAGCCTACTCACCATATGCTCGATGTATGGAGACCGTTTCTGTCTAATCTTCAGGTTTGCTTCACGTGCTTTCCTGTTCAACTCTATCGCGGATACAAACCCAAGGGTGCTTTCAAGGAGCTCACTTACGTACTCGAGTTCTGCAGCGTATATATTCTGAGATGTTTGGAAAAGACCCAGCTCATCAAGCTTTTCCTTGCTGCCTGGAGTAGATGCAAAAAATTCAGACCATGATTCACCAGGTCTCAACGGAAAGTAACAGTAAGAAATATCTTCACCTATCCTCATCCCAGACTGCTTTTCTATTATCTGGATGTATTCGCTGTTTCCACCAAGACCGCACGGAAGGGTGTTAACTACAGCACACCCCTTGGGGAGGAACTTTGAAAGTTCCCTTATTTTAGAAGACGCTTCAACAAGAGCCTCATCTCCATACCTTCTCAGCTTTGGGGAAAAGAATACAACTCTTGACTGGGAAATAGCTTTCTCTATTGGTATTACATCAAGGAGCGGTTCCTCAGACATGAGTTGCTCCAGCGTCCTAGATGCAAATTCCTCCTTGAACCTGAAACCTGTCTGAAGCGTTTCGTCTACTATAAAGACATCCGCATTCTTGGAGAGTTTCCTCGCAACACCGAATCCTTCCGTTGTCAGCCCATATACAGAAACCTTTCTCTGCAACTTCCCTGACTCTCGTATGGCAACTTAATTATGCTTTGGGTGGTTCGCTCACTTTTTGTTCCTTTGGAAGCATGTACTTTGAAAGAAGCGCAACGATACCTCCTATACCTACAAGTATGCCCCCGAAGTTGTTTGTTATGAATCCAAGGACTACTAAAAGCAAATCTATCGACTCGCTTCTTATATCAGCCGTTGAAATCACTGCAATAATTCCAACAACTATGCTGAAAGTGCCAAGCAGTACTTCCCTGTTTATAAAGGAGCCCGCTGTAACAACATCCAGTGCTCCCAGAACTATGGCTATTATTCCCCCTGCAAGCACTAGCATTCTAGAGAATCCATAGCCGTCTTCTGAGTTCATCGTTAACCTGGTTAAAACAGCCCTATATATGTTCTAAATACACTTAAAACCTTAGACCTTTCTGGCAGTTGCAGTTTGGCCAGATTCTGGTTCGATATCCTCACACCGAAACAGGTTCTATTCTTCAAATACATAGTATCTGACCTTGAGAAGAGAGGACACAAGGTTTTGGCAACATCAAGGAGGTTCAGGGAAGTTGAGCCTGTCGCAAAGATGAACTCTCTCGAACTTCTTTACGTTGGGGAGAGGGGCGGTTCAGACTTTTTGAGTCAGCTGGTTGCAGACGTAAAGAGGATGGAGTTAACTATACCAATTGTCTCGGAGTTCAAGCCTGACGTTGCTGTATCGGTTGCATCAAACGTTTGCGCAAGGATAGCCTTCGGGCTTGGTGTAAAACACGTTGCAGTTAACGATTCACCACATTCCGTGATAGCAGGCAAGCTCTCCCTCCCCTTAAGCTACCATCTTTTCACACCATGGGTGATACCGTACAGAGAATGGCTTCCCTTCGGGATAAAAAAGGAACAGATAACAAGATACAGAGCCTTAGACCCAGCAGCTTGGCTTAAGAGGGGTCTGACTAAAGGCCCAATACCAGACCTTGATAGCAAGAAGAAAACAGTTGTGGTAAGGCTTGAGGAGAGCTTCGCACCATATATGATGGGCAAGAGAAAGGACTGGATATACAGAATACTTGAAGTAGCAAGGGAGAACTTTTCAGGAATGAATATCGTTGTTCTTTGCAGGTACACAGAGCAATACGAGAAGATAAAGGAGCTTTACGGCAAGGAAATGATCATACCTTCACAACCTGTTGACGGAAGGCATCTCCTAGCTAAAACAGACCTGTTTATAGGTATGGGCGGAACGATGACAGCTGAATCGGCTTTGATGGGTGTGCCCTCTATCTCGACCTTCCAAGGCGAACTTTACACGGAATCTTATCTCATATCCAGGGGCATACTCTTCAAGGCAAGGGATACAAAGGACATTGTCTCACTCTCCTCAAGACTGCTGGATCCAAGAGAGAAAGACAGACTAAAGAAAAGGGCAGGAAAAGTACTAGAGTCAATGGAAGACCCTGTCTCGGTGATAGTTTCTGGTTTGGAAAAGATTATTGACTTTTGATGTACTGGCAGAAGTGTGCAGCCCGGTGGTGTAGCGGTCAAGCATGCTGGCCTTTGGAGCCAGCGACCCTGGTTCGAATCCAGGCCGGGCTACCTTAAAATAAAACGCGTAGAACTTACTATATACCTAGAATAGAAACTCCCAGGTCAGCCAAAAAGCCTAGAACCAAACCACAGAACACACCTAGCATGAGCACATCGTTTGTTGCTTGCTTCTTTCCTGCAACATACATTATCATTATCACGTAAATCAGGGCACCTCCAGCAAGCGATAGGAAGAGAACGTACGTGAAGGTGGAGAAAAACATACTACCCACAATAGTGCCAATAAATGTAGGCCCCCCGCCTATCACACCAACTTTCGCAAGGAATGTCAGGGGTGGTCTGTGTTTCTCACCTGTAAGGGGAGCAACTATCCCAAAACCTTCCGTTGCATTGTGAACTCCAAAGCCAACAACAAGTATCAAAGCTAGACTCAGAGCGCCTGAAGCGTAGGATTGACCTATTGCAAGACCCTCGCTGAAGTTGTGTGCGCCTATTCCAAGGGCTATCATTGTTGCAATCCGGAATGGGGAAGCTGGGATTTCCTGGAATTTATTCATGTAAATATTTTCGTACCTCGATAGACCAAGCAAGCCAAGTGCAAGTCCTCCAAACATTGGAAGTGCAAGTGTCAAGGCTGTCCCGTAGCTCCCAGTGCCCTTTAGAGCTGCGGTAATGGATGAAGATACCGTTTCCCACGAGCTGTGCAGAATCTCTACGACTATAAAAACTAGGATTCCTATAGAGAGTGCATTAAGGAAACCCCTCTGTTTGCTATTCAGTCCTCTAACAAGAGCAACGGGAAGTCCAATGAATATCGTGAAACCCGCAACGGCGCCAAGTAGGACCATTTGTACAAGGTTGAGCAAAGCTGGAACTGCATAACATAGGTTATATACTTAAATCTTCCTTTAGAAGAGGTATACTGAAAGTGAGTAAAGTATTTCTTGAGATTTAAAATGGCATGACCGTTGCGTGAAGAATCAAAAAATAGGAAGATAAACGCAATTTTGCATTACTTTCCTTATCTTTCTGGGCATCGTTGGCTCCTCTACCCGATTCCATACATGACACTTGCTCTTTTTGCATACTTGAGGTATGGGATGGTTTCACAGTTTTCTCTTGCGATTGCAGTTCTTGGATTACTACCTGCACTTGCATGGCTAGGGAAATCAAAAGAGTTCCTACGTGACGTAACACCATTTCTAACTGCACTTCTTTGCTACGAATCCCTGCAAGGAATCACAGGTGTAATTACGAGCAGTAAATCAGTTACATATCTCTCCGCCATCGACCAAGCAATATTTGGAGGAAATGTTGTGGGCACAGTCCAGAAACTGTTTATGTCAGAAAGCCTAACGCTTGCCTCTTCTGTTCTTTATGGTCTGCACTTTGTAATAATTGCAATAGCCTCTGTCTCGCTCTGGTTTTTAAATAGGAGGCTGTTCAGGGGTTACACTCTTTCATTGGGTATTGTTTCTTATATGGCTCTCTTCACTTTTATAGTTATTCCAACAGCACCTCCCTGGTTCGCGGGGGACGGCATTAATCTGGTATCCTGGGGTACACTCCATTCTGTCCTCTCACCCATAGAAAATTTTTTCATGTTATTTGAATCGGACAAGTTTGCCGCATTTCCTAGCCTCCACGTTGCCTATGTTATTCTCTTCATGCTTTACTTCGTAAGGCTTGGGAAGTATTTCAGCTATGTAGCCTACCCAGTTACGGCAGGCGTAATCTTTTCTGTAATCTACCTCGGACAGCATTACGTTACAGATGTCTTGGGAGGAGTAGCTTACTGCGTAGCCGCTTATCTGATAACGGAGAAAATCGTCTTGAAAAAAATAGGAAAAACCTAAAGGTAACCACCTTTATGTTTCTAGACGTGTCCGTTCCCGCCAAGCTCACAGAGGCTTCAGGTAAGGAAGCAGAGCTCTACAGAAGGCTACCTAACGGAAGGGTCCAGTGCACGGCATGCTCCAGATACTGCCAGATTGGTGAGGGTCAGGTCGGCCTCTGTGGTATAAGGGGGGTTGTCAACGGTAAGCTCTACCTTCTTGTCTACGGCAAGGTGATAGCAGGTCATGTTGACCCGATCGAAAAGAAACCAGTCGTTCATTACAGACCTGGTTCGAGGATATTCTCGATAGCAACAACTGGTTGCAACTGGCTTTGCAGGTACTGCCAGAATTATGACATAAGCCAGAGGAGGAAAATTGAGGGTACAGATGCAACACCAGAAGAGGTGGTGGGAATGGCAAAGCAGTACGGATGTGAGGGTATAGCATACACGTACAACCAGCCAACAATATTCATAGAGTATGCAAGGGACGTAGGAATTGAAGCTCACAAGGAAGGCATCTTCAATATCTTTGTTTCAAACGGTTACGACACACCTGAAACGGTGAATATGATGCGCAGCTTTCTAGACTGTATAACTGTTGATTTCAAGGGAAGCGGTGAGAGGAATTTTGTTAGAAGGTACATCGGTATACCTGATGCTGAACCAATATTCCAGACGTTGCTCCAGATAAGGGATACAAAGAAAATACACATAGAGATAACCGATTTGATTGTACCTCAGGTAGGTGATAACCTTGAGGCTGCAGAAAAACTGTGCAGATGGGTTTACGATAATCTGGGTCCCGATACCCCAATTCATTTTCTCCGATTTCATCCTGATTACATGATGATGGACCTACCTTGGACGCCAATCGAGACACTTGAAAAGCACTATGAAGTAGCAAAGAGAGTCGGTATGAGGTATGTTTACATTGGAAATGTCCCCGGCCATCCTGCGGAGAGTACTTACTGTCCTGGATGCGGCAAAGTGCTCATAGGAAGGTATGGTTACGAGATAACAGCGTATAATCTGGATGCAAATAACAGATGCAGGTTCTGCGGATATCAGACTCCAATTGTTGGACCTCTGAGCAAGTATTACAACAAAGCCAGGTTCATACCTGTAATTGACTAATGTACTCTTCCTTTGTCTTCAAGAACCTGTCTACGTCAAGAGCCGCCTTGCACCCGTCCGCCGCGGCAGTCACAGCCTGCCTGTACCTGTAATCCTTAACGTCCCCTGCAGCAAATACGCCTGGTACGCTTGTTTCTGTTTCGTTTCTCACAACAATGTAACCCTTTTCGTCCAGCTCAACTTGCCCCCTGAACAGGGATGTGTTGGGTTCGTAGCCTATGGCCACAAATAATCCGTCGACACTAAGCCTCGACTTCTCTCCTGTTAGTAGATTCCTTATGATGATTCCCTCGACCTTCTTTTCTCCAACTATTTCGTCGACAACACTGTTCCAGATGAAACTTATCTTCTTGTTGCGAAATGCTTCTTTCTGGAGAGCAGCACTTGCCCGAAGTTTGTCCCTTCTGTGTATAACTGTAACCTTGTTTGCGAACTTTGATAGATACGTTGCTTCTTCCATTGCTGTGTCACCTCCTCCTACAACTGCTACATCCTTTTCTTTGAAGAAATATGCATCACAGACAGCACAGTTAGAGACACCTCTTCCCATTAACCGCTTCTCCGATTCTAGGTTCAATCTTCTTGGTGTTGCACCTGTTGCTATTATCACAGAGAGTGTTTGCACCTCCTTGTTCAAAGACTTGATTCTGAAGGGATAGTTCCTGAAATCAACCTCGACTACGTCCTCCCTGACAATTTCTGTTCCAAGCCTCTCAGCCTGCCTCATCATCCTGTCCATTAACTCTGGCCCGAGCACTGGTTCCGGGAATCCTGGGAAGTTCTCGACATCACTTGTTAGCATAAGTTGTCCTCCAAAACCAGATCCAGTGAAGAGAAGTGGCGCAAGGTCTGCTCTACACGCATATATTGCTGCTGTCAACCCTGCAGGTCCAGAACCAATTATGACTGTCTTCCTAAGATTATTCTCCATGTTAAAGTAAAAATGCTCAGAGAAAATAAAGATAGTGTTTTCTTGTTACGCACAAATTGATCCATTGTCTCTAGAATAAATCAAAGGAGTGAAATTTTTGGAAATCTCCTAACCTGAACACCTGGTTCTATTAAGTACGGTATCGAGTCTCCAAGCTCCCTTCCCTTCAGGAAAGGGGATAGCAGGTCGAGGGAATTAACAGCATTAATATCCGTTCCAAGCGTTATCCTAGATGCAGAGGGGAGGACGACAACATCCCTTTTTCCTATCCTGCATTTGAGAAATGCCTTGAACCTGTGCCTGATACCGAGGTCGTCCCTCACCGAGACTGTTGGATGCTCATGTCCAATTATTACTTTCTTTCCAGTTTCCTCTTCTGAATAGAAAACATGGCCATGGGCTAAAAAATAGTCGCCAACCCTCATGTTCAGATGGAGCGGAATGTGGAACTCACTCAATATGTTCAGTATATAGTTGTCATGATTTCCCCTGACAACCTCGAGCCTTGCAATGGAAGATAGCTCCTTTATAAGCTTCTTAACACCGTACCATTCAAGCTCCTGCGGCTTTCCGAATTCGTGTTTGACATCTCCAAGTATCACTATTCTCTCTGCGCTAACTTTCTTTGCAGGCTCCTTCACTGATTGTATTATTTCGTCAAGAAAACTTCCTGGCAGGTGGACTCCCTCCCTTTCATATTGCTCTTCTATTCCAAGATGTAGGTCTGAAACAACTAGCGTTGACTCGCTTTCAATGTACAGAACTGGCCAAGGTTCAACTATTGTGAGACGTCTATCTACCTTCATTTCTAAGCCTCTTCATTACTGTCTTGTAAAGTGAATTGAGAAGCTCTCTTCTATCTTCCATCAGAACGATGTCTGTGTAGCCAGAGACGAGAAGCTCGTGTGTGAAAGGAGAGGGGATGTCAAGCCTTTTTGTATAGACGAATCTTCTAACACCAAGTTGAATATCCTTGAGCACGGACTCTGCAGAGCTCACATCCATAAGATCCTCCATCACTTCTCTGTATGTTTCTTTGAGTACAGGAAAGTCCTCAAACTTTTCGCACACACCCATTAGTATCTGGGAGTTGAGCTGTTGCCTTGTAACACCAATTTCATGTCCCTTGTAGTTTCTCAGAACCATCAGGGCCCTTGTCGAGCAATGTCTGAACCTCCTCCTAACCATCTCTGTTCTCTTCACTGACCTAAGGAGCCTATCCCTCAGGTTAGAATAGTCAACCAACACTGTAATATCCTCTGGATTTACTTCAGTTCCTTCAGGCAGGGTAACGGAGAAACACGAATCAAGAACTGTGACAAGTACTTGCTTCCCTGTCATACTAGAGATGGCATCAGCGTAACCTCTTGAAAGTGCATCATGCGTTCTCCTTCCAAACACGCAGTTAAAAATTATGTTTTGCCTACCAAGTTCGTCAAAGTAATTCTCAACTATTATATTCTTGTTGTCTGGTGCATCAAATATCTTAATCGACTCTAGAAACCTTCTCTCAGCATCCATATACCCAAGTACAGCTATTGCAGCTTTCTTTTCCATCCGGTATTCTTCGAGGAGCATTTTTAACGCTTCCTTCTTTCTTCCTTTTCTAAGTAAATAGAATATTTCCTGCCTAAACCTTCCTATTGCCTCACCAAGGTCAAAACTCAGTGGTAGCATCTCGCTAAACCAGCTTGGCACTGTTGGTTTTTCGTGTTCTGCAGAGCTCACGTATGCCCTGAAGCCCCTTGAATACCTAAACCTGTAGACCCTTCCTCCAAGGGTGAAGACATCTCCCTTTGCAAGCCTTTCAAGAAATTCTTCTTCTATCATTCCAACAAGCCTGTTTCTCTCGTCGTACACCTTTACTGCAACCTCATCAGGTATTGTCCCGACATTTGTCGAGTATATAACACGGAGAAGCGCTCCTCTTCTTCCGAAAGTCTGTTCTCTCTCGTCATACCATATCTTCCCGTAGACTCTGTAATTCTCAAGTACACCGTACATTCCGGAGAGGTAACGCAGGACACTTATGAAGCTCTCAAGCTTCAGGTTCGAGAAGCAGTAACTTCTCCTGACTAACTCGAATGCATCCTCTACACGCCATTTCTTCTCTAACGCCATACCGACAACATGCTGTGCTAGAACATCAAGACAATTTCTGGGTATGTAAACCCTGTCGAGTTTACCTTTTAGAGCCTGATTTGCAATGACGCAGTCCTCGATAAGGTCGTCCCTTTCAAGGGCTATCAAGAGACCCTTTGAAACCCTGTTGAGCGCATGTCCCGACCTACCAACCCTCTGGAGGCATCTCGAGATAGACTTAGGCGAACCTATCTGGACCACAAGATCTATGCTCCCTATATCTATACCCAACTCGAGCGAAGTTGAGGTAACCACTACACGCATCTCGCCTCTCTTCAACCTATCCTCAACTTCAAGCCTAAGCTCCCTTGAGAGCGAGCTGTGGTGTGCTGCAAGCCTGTCGAGGTCGACTACCTTTAACCGCGAAAGCTTGTAAGCAACTCTCTCAGCACCAGACCTTGTGTTTGTAAAGACAAGAACTGTCTTGTGCTTTCTTATCTCATTTGCTATCCTCTTGTACATCATATCACTGAGCAACTCTGAGGGAGTACCTAGCATGTCTGAGGCTGGAGAAGAAACAGTGAGTTCTGTCGGCTTCACGAACCTAGCATCGACAATATAGCATTCTCTTTCATCGCCTCCTTCAAAACCAACAAGGAACCTTGCTACCTCCTCAAGCGGATGTATGGTTGCGCTAAGACCTATTCTGGCAGGTTTGCTAGAACAGAAGTTCTCAAGCCTCTCCAAAGAAAGAGAGAGGTGAACACCTCTCTTTGAGCTGCATATCTCATGTATCTCATCGAGTATTACCCATTTTGCGTCTCTTATCTTCTCTCTAAACCTGGGCGCCGTGAGTATTATTGCGAGACTTTCAGGTGTTGTTATGAGAATGTGCGGTGGCCTTGCCAGCATCCTACTCCTCTCAGACTGTGTTGTATCTCCAGTTCTCATGCCGACCCTGACAGAGGGTTTCTTCTTCCCATTCTTTTCGGCTATAGAGTCTATCTCCTCAAGAGGAGAAAGCAGGTTCTTCCTAATATCGTTTGAAAGGGCCCTCAGGGGTGAAACGTATATACAGTAGACCTTATCCTCAAGGGCCTCCTGCTCAGATAGATCCACAAGCTTGCTTATTATACTAAGGAAGGCCGCGAGTGTCTTCCCGCTGCCCGTAGGGGAAGCTATGAGTACATTTTTGCCATCCTGTATCAGGGGTATCGCAACAGATTGGGGAGGCGTGGGCTCGGCAAAACGTGAGAACCATTCTGCAACTGTGGGGTTGAGTATAGAGAGGAGCTCCTTCTTTCTCAGCTGTTTTCTTGCATATATGATAGCCATACTAGGCCTGCTTCGATTGTCTCTGTGCCTCGTTCAGGAGGTCTGAGAGAATGTTCAGACTCCTGTCGAGCCTCTTCCTGTAGCTTGGCATCAACCTTTCGAATGTTTCTTTGTTTATCCTGTTTGTGGAGTACTGCTCGTATAGGTTTATCAGGTCTTTTGCAGCTCTGTCCACCTCCCTCTCAGTGTTCTGTATCATGTTCAGAACCTCTGCAATGTCTTGGGATGTGGTGCTTTGTTTAGCCTCACCGAGCCTCTGAATTGCCCTGTTCCTAAATGCATCTATCCTAGACCTTACCTCGTCAAAGTATGTTTTTCCTTCCTTCTTCTCCTTCATCTCCTCCAATGCACTTACAATTACGGAATTCTTCTCCTCGAAGGCCTTTATCATTGACGAAATATTCTCCACTGGTTCCTTCTCCTCTTCCTCAACAGCTTGGCCTTTCACGGCCACGAAACCAAACAAAAGTACTAAAAAAACTAGAGATGCAAGTGGGATGAAATAGTCTGCAGACCATGCAACAGTTATTTCTAACTTGTAGTTCACATATCCGCTAGAAAATATGTTGACATTCTGTAGGTTGAGAGGTTGCCCAGAAAGTATACGGACACCCGGCTGCGTCTGTGTAGCGATTGTATATTTTTCAACCGTTGTAGGTATAGGTGGAAGATACGGAACAGATATGGTTAGTGTATCTCCAGATATTGAAATGTACTTAGAGTCAAGTACGTAGCTATAGCTTATCGTGTAGTTTGTACCGGGAGCAACAGGCGAGTTTAGGCCTGAAGCTGAAAGTGGTATCCCATAACCTGAAAGAGAGAGTGTTACTGGGTTTATGAGGGGTGGCTGTGAACTCGCAACGATAGTAATTCTTGAATTTAACCTTGCAAGTGGAGAAACTGTTAATGTTGTGAGTGTTGTGACCCCGTTGTTCCTAAATGTTATACTGTCTGTGACAACTAGCTGGCCGTTGTTTGAAAGGGAAAATATCCTGCTTGCGTAAAAGACTGTCAGAGGATGGAAATCCATTTGGTTTGAGGTCTGTATCTGTGCTATAGTGGATTTTGCTTCGAGATTCTGGACATTTTTGTCATCCCTGTAGTATGTTGTATTCGTCCCAGTTGTCGTGTAGCCGTATCCTGAAGGCACATTCTTGAGTTGTGTGCTGGCTGGCATTTTTATGACAAGCTTAGAGGTGGAAAGAGAGAGGTTTATCGAAGGGCTAAGCATAAGATAAACGTAGATCGATGTGTTCGTAGACTTTACAATGTTTGGAAGGAAAAGCTTGAGCATAAATACTGACTTTGCGCCAGCCTGAAGCGTTTGCTCCTCAGGACTGACATGATACATGCTTAAGTTGTCAGACCTATAAACCCTAAAACCAGAGGTTGCGTTATAGTAAGACGCAAGCCTCGCTATATCCTGACTAAAGCCTATCCTGAAGCTAGGAATGGAAACAGGTGATGTTGAGTTGTTATGAAAAGTTATTGTTTCGTTTATAACTCCATAGCCATACCTTCCTATAATGTACTGGCTAGTTAGGCTAACATCGGGCCTTTGCTGGGCGTTTACCTGCATTTCACTCAGCATGCCAAATGCCAGCAGTAACGCGACTACCCAGACTATTCTCCTCAATCTTCGCATGGTTCAAATACATACACGTTTTAAAGGTTCTTGACCAAGTTGGAAGAAGGAAGTCATATTCCATTCCTGCCTAACAAGAATGCAAAAGCCGTTAAAAAAATGATGGAGAAACTTGGCATAGCTTCTGTTGAAGAACTTTTCGCTGATATACCGGGATCAGTCAGGGTTAAGGGTGGACTGAACCTTGAGGAAGCAACAGACGAATACACATTAAGGAGGGAGGTAGAGAAGAAACTCTCTTCTAACTTGACATATCCTGATGCCCTTTGCTTCCTTGGAGGCGGCGTTTGGCATCATTACGTTCCGGCTGTTGTCGATTCAATTGTCTCGAGACAGGAGTTCTACACAAGCTACACACCCTACCAGCCTGAGATAAGCCAGGGGATGCTTCAGGTACTTTTTGAATACCAGAGCCTAATGTGCGACCTTCTTTGTATGGAGGCATGTAACAGCTCTATGTATGACTGGGCTTCTGCTGCAGCTGAAGCTGTTAGAATGGCTGTGCGTATCACAGGAAGAAAGAAGGTTCTGGTTGCTGGCAACGTTGGACCTGAGAGGAAAAGCGTGATTAAAACATACTCCTGGCCAGTCGGGATAGAGGTTAAGGAAATAGCCTTCGATAAGGAAACAGGTGAGGTAGATATTGGAGGGCTGGAGGCTTCCTTTGATTCCGAGACAGCTGCTGTATATTTCGAGAATCCAAACTACTTCGGTGTGATAGAGAGTCAGGCAAATACAATATCTGAAATAGCACATAGAAATGGAAGCATCGTGATAACTGGTATTGAACCATTATCTCTTTCGCTAATTAAGGGTCCTGGAAGTTACGGCGCTGATATAGCTGTAGGCGAGGGACAGCCAATGGGCATACACATGAACTACGGGGGTCCACATCTCGGCATATTCGCCGTCAAGGATGTAAAGCTTGCAAGGTCCATGCCAGGAAGGTTGATCGGGATGACGACAACACTGGATGGATCAGAGAGGGCATTTACAATGGTGCTTCAATCGAGGGAACAGCATATAAGAAGAGAGGGCGCAACCTCGAATATCTGCACAAATCAAGCACTCATGGCACTTGCAGCAGCCTCTTACCTCTCTCTTCTGGGCAAAAGAGGATTCAGGGAGCTTGGAGAGACTATCATCTCAACATCTCACTATGCGGCAAAGAGGCTTTCTGAAATAAAGAACCTAATTAGTCCACTCTTTAGAGGCAGCTTCTTTCAGGATTTTGTCGTTGGTTACAGGAATTCTGACTCGAATTACATATTTAGAGAGCTTGCGGCAAGGAGAATAAACGCAGGTTATCCATTAAGTGAATCATTTGGAGTTGGCATGGCAGGGCTCTATTCTTTCACAGAGGTTCACACATCCGAGGATATAGAAATACTGGCAAAGAACTTGGAGGACGTTGTCCGATGAATTTCAGGCAAGCAAAATGGAAGGAACCAATGCTGAATGAGTTGAGTTTTGATGGAAGAGTAGGATTTGTACCTCCAAAGGATAAGAAAATACCTGTGACGAGGCCCGAAGACGCTCTGCCGAAGAGTATGCTTAGAGATTCAGTTCCGCTCCCGGAACTCTCACAACTCCAAGTTCTGAGACACTTTAACAGACTCTCCCAGATGAACTTCTCAGTCGAGCTTGGTATGTATCCGCTTGGAAGTTGTACTATGAAGTACAATCCAAAGGTTTCGGAGTATATAGCGTCTCACCATGGTATGAGAAATGCACATCCACTCCAGCACTACTCAACTGTTCAGGGTCTTCTCTCAATTCTTTATGAGCTTGAGCTTATGCTTAGAGAGATAACAGGTATGTCGCGCTTTTCCCTCGCGCCTGCAGCAGGTGCTCATGGCGAGCTGGCTGGTGTCTTGATGATAAAGAAATACCTTTCAGATCTAGGTCTTGAAAAGAAAGATGAGATAATAATACCTGACTCGGCACATGGAACAAACCCTGCAAGTGCTTCGATGGCAGGTTTCAGGGTCGTGAAGGTAGATAGCGACGAGCGCGGAATGCTGAGTGCAAGCAATGTGGAAAAGGCAATTACGGAGAGAACGGCAGGTATGATGCTTACAGTTCCAAACACACTCGGTCTCTTTGAGGGCGAGGTCCTGGAGATATCTGAAAAAATACATAATGCTGGTGGTCTAATGTACTACGATGGCGCAAACATGAATGCACTCCTTGGCAAAACAAGACCGGCTGAGCTGGGGTTCGATATATGTCACCTTAACCTGCACAAAACCTTTGGTACACCCCACGGTGGAGGAGGACCAGGGGCTGGACCAGTTGGAGCTAGGGGAAAGGTTTCAGAATACCTTCCAGTCCCTCTTATCGAGAAGGAAGGAGAAAATTACAGGCTTGATTTTTCAAGAAGCAGGAGTATTGGTATGATTAAAGGCTTCATGGGCAATCCAGCTGTTCTTCTGAGGGCATACTGCTACATAAGGCTGATGGGTAGGGAAGGCTTGGACGATGTTTCATCGTTCTCAGTTCTTGCAGCTAACTATCTCTGGAAACTTCTTGATGGGAAGGCGTATACAACAAAGCATGGGAGGGGTATCTGGAGGAAACATGAAGTAGTTGTCTCGGTCAACTCAGAGGAGCAAGGCTCTGCAATGAGGATAGCAAAAGCAATACTAGACGAAGGTTACCATTCACCAACAACCTACTTCCCTCTTATAGTCAGAGAAGCACTTATGATAGAACCAACAGAGGCTGAGCCAGTCGAACTAATCGAAAGCTATGCAAGATTATTGAACGAACTGTTTGGGAAGCTCAAAGATGACAAAGGAGTGTTTCCTAGAAATACAGCTGTGGGAAGGATAGACGAAGCAAAAGCTTCTCATCCACTTACATTGAGGCTTCACTGGTGAAGTTTTTGCCCGACCTTGTAAAGCAGGTTCATGAAAAGGTGCAGGATATAATTGATGAGGAAACAAACAGGAAGTTTGGTGAACTTAACATAATAACGGAGATCACACAGCCCTCCGAAGGATATATAGTTATAAAATTCCAACCACTTTCCCCTTACAGTCCTTTGGCAGTCAACACAGGAAGGGCACTTAGGGACGCGGCCCTTTCAGTGCAGGGGGTGAAGAAGGTCAAGGTAGAATGCATTGGGCATATGCAAGACGATCTAGTTAACAGGCTTGTGAACAGGAACAATCCATAAAAAATATCACGGCGCATTTGGTCAAAATTGTTAAATCTTGGGTAAGTTATTTTAAGTGATTGACCTCTAAATTAGAATTATCTGGAAGGTTGGGCGCCCCAGCATGAGTCAGAATGAGAAAACCGGAAAAATAGTTGCGGTAGGAATAGGGAGTGCGGGAAGTAGAATCACCTCGCTCCTCAGTAAGGAAAACTTGTTTGTGGACAAATTCCTCTTTGTATCGTGTGACGAGAACGACTTTGTGTTTGCTTCGGATAACCCGAGGATACTAATCCAGCCAAAGTTGGGTGAGAAGCTAACACCCTCGCTTGTAAGAGGTTTAGCACTATCTCACATAAAGGAATTAAATGAGCAGCTCGAGGGTGCAGCAGTTGTCTTAGTCATCGCGGGTCTAGGAGGCGCAACAGGTTCGGGCCTTGCTCCACTTGTTGCTCATGTGGCGAGTGGGCTCGGAGCCACTGTAATAGGCATAGCTGTGATGCCTTTCGAATTTGAGAAAAAACTGCTGTTCAACGCAGGTGTTGCACTGAGATGGCTTAGAAAGAACACAAAGGGCGTGATAGTTGTGGACAACAACAACCTGTTCAAGGCTTCCTCTGAAAGTATGACACTTACAGATATTTACACAGCAACAAATCACGAATGTGTTAGAGCCCTTTCCTCTCTCTTTGCAAGACCGACTGACACAACACTTGCGCTCGGTATAAACAAGGTCCTAAGTACAGTTGCTTGCAACGGTTACACTCTTCTTGGTGTTGCAAACTCAGACTCAACAGATAAGGCAGAGGAAGCACTTGCAGGCGCTGTCATATCAATAGGAAAGCTAGCAGAGACAATGGAGACAGAAAAGGCTGTAGTAATTCTGAATTGTGATAGAAGCTTATCAGCATCGGATGTCGCGACCGCGGTCGGAAGGCTTGGCTCAATGATAAATAGAAATGTTGACGTTGAATACACCGTTGTTCACAGCGGTACGTCGGAGTTGCAAGTTAGCCTCATAGCTTCCGGCTTCAGAAATACAAAATACGATGAATACGACCCACTGTACAAGGTATTTGGTGACGAGAACCTTGAAAAAGAAATGGACTGCAGCATACCTTTTGAAGTGGATTTCCTAGAAAGGTGTGACTGATTCAAACCTTCGAGAAGAGTATTTCAGGCTCTCCTACCTTCTGACCGGGACTTATCATCCTATCAACCTCTGATATTCCGTGCTCAACGGCTGAGCCTTTTAACCCAAGCTGTGCCCATATCCTTGAGGATGTAAATGGGAGGAATGGGTACAGCAGTATCGATATTCTCTTAACGGAGTTGAGCGAAAAATAAATTGTGACAGAGCTATCACTGGGATTCTTCCAAGGCTCCTTCTTCTGAAAGTATTGGTTGCATGAATCGGAGAACTCGAGAATGTACTTTAGCGCCCTGTCGAAGTTTAGTGAATCCATCGCTTCTGTATAAGAGGCAAAAGCCTTCCTGAAACTTTTTTCCAGCTCTTCTTCCTCCTTCCCAACTTTGTCAGCTCGTGGGACTATTTGCCCGGAGCTTTTCTTTGCAAAGCTTAGCGACCTGTAAACAAAGTTACCGATGTTAGCTACAAGTTCATTGTTTATCTTTTCCCTGAAATCAACCCAGTCAAAGTTGCAGTCTGTCTGGTCGCTTGAAACAACTCTTGCGAGATAGTATCTGAGGTAATCAGCAGGGTACTTCTCCAGAAATTCCCTGATTGTTATTACCCAGTTCCTGCTCTTTGATATCTTTTTTCCCTCAAGGAGGAGGTGACCCCTTACAGGTATGAAATCAGGCAGCTTGAAGTCACCGTGTCCAATTCTCATAGCAGGCAAGAAGAGATAGTGATGGTAGACTATGTCCTTTCCGATGAAGTGATATATTGTGGAGCTGTTCCAGAATTCCTTTCCCCCTTCATCGAGTTTACCTGCATATTTGAGGGCAGTTGTTATATAACAAAGGTGGTTATCGAACCATCCGTATAGCACCTTGCCTTTTGCTTCCTCAAGAGGTATGGGGACACCCCACGAAATATCCCTCGTTATATCCCAGTCCTGCAAGCCGTCTTCTATCCAGTTCAGAACATATTTCACAGCGTCCTGCTGGAGGTTTTTGTTTTGAGTAAGCCATTCCTTAAGACTTTCTGAAAAGGCAGAGAGTTTGAAGAAGTAATGTTTCGTGCTTTTTTTAATTGGCTCTCTTCCACATATTGAGCATTTTGGTGAGAGAATCTGACCAGGCTGGAGCACTCTCCCACACACTTCACATCCGTCTGAATACTGGTCTTCTGCACCACAGTAGGGACACTTTCCCTTAACATACCTATCTGGGAGGAACTTTTTATCATATTCACAATAAAATTGGTCCACATCTGACACGTATATGTAGCCTTTCCGGTACAGCCTTGTAAAGAAGGCTTGTACGAAACTAATATTTTCCCTTGAACTAGTCCTGTCAAACAGGTCGTAGTCTATGCCAAGCGAATGAAGGTCTTCCCTGAATCTTCTGTTCCAGTAATCAACGTATTCCTCAGGGGTCTTCCCTTGTTTTTCAGCTGCAATAAGTATGGGTGTACCAAAGTCGTCCGAGGCACAGATATGTATTGTCTCAAGACCTTTTAGCTTCATGTATCTGTAAAGTATGTCAGCCGGGAGGTAGGTGCTTGCTATGTGTCCTATGTGCAAGTCAGAGTTTGCGTACGGAAGCGCGGCTGTAATAATTACTCTATTGTTGAGTATAACCACCCCTTATTTTGTTCTTGGGTTAATAATTAAGCCTATCTGTTCTCATAGCTAAACCTTCCAGCTCTTGGCATACTGTTTCTGTTCCCTTGTCATCCTCTCCAGTTCTATTCCGTAGGCTGAAAGAGCTGCAGCTGCAACCTCTGCCTCAACCTTTACAGGTACATCGTAAAGACCTGCTTTCATTGTTTTGTAGTTATTACTGATGTAGACTGTTGCAGCAAACTGGTTTGCAAAGGACATCTGCATAACCTCAGGCGGATGACCCTCTGCTGCAACAAGGTTTACAACCCTACCTCTTGCGAGAACGTAAATTTTCTTTCCGTTAGGCAATTCGTATTCTTCCACGTTCTGTCTGACCTCTCTGATGTTTCTTGCTTTGGAGTTGAGCGTTCTGATATCTATCTCAACATCAAAATGACCTGCGTTTGCAAGTATTGCCCCGTCTTTCATCCTTTCCATATGTTCATACCTTATCACTCCTTTCTGTCCCGTTGCAGTCACAAATATATCCCCAATTTTTGCAAACTTGGAAATCCTCCCTACGTGAAATCCCTCAAGATGGGCCTCAAGAGCTTTTATGGGGTCGGGTTCCACGACGTACACTCTTGCTCCCATTCCTCTCGCACGGATTGCGATACCCTTTCCAACCCATCCATATCCGACAACTACAAAATTCTTTCCTGCAAGAAGTAAGGATGTAGCCCTGAGTATTCCGTCTATTGTGCTCTGACCCGTGCCATATCTGTTGTCAAATAGGAATTTTGTCTTCGCGTTGTTCACTGCGATAATGGGGTACATCAACTTTCCCTCCCCCTCCATTGACCTTAGCCTGACGACACCCGTAGTTGTCTCCTCTGTGCCTCCCCTTACCCATTTTGCATTCATTTCGTGAGCCATGACGTGCATATCTGCTCCGTCGTCAATTATCTGGTCTGGCTTTTTTGTAATTACCTGCTTGATACACCATTTGTAGTCTTCCTCTGTCTCGCCTCTCCATGCCCATATGTGGCATCTTGTTGCCAAATATGCGGCTATATCATCGTTCGTTGAAAGGGGATTTGCAGCAGCGATAAATACCTCCGCACCAGCTCTGATAAGCGAGTCTATGAGGACGGATGTCTCCTTTGTTATGTGAAGGCAGACACCTATGCGCACGCCTTCAAGTGTCTTCTTCTCCTCATGCTTTTCTGCAAGCTTCACAAGCGCATCCATATGCTTTCTTGCCCACTCGAAGTTCTTCTTCCCAGCTTCAGCAAGCCTCGGGTCCGCTATCTTGGACATTTACCTTCTCTCCAACATTTCAAACGCTGTATCTATAACCTTCGTTACAGCACCACCTATCCGTCTCATAACTCCTACGACCTCCTCATGTGAGAGTTTGCCTTGCATTCCTGCAGCATAGTTTGTTGAAACAACAACCGAGGCATACTCGATCGAGAGTTCATTAGCATATACAACCTCGGGTACCCCGGTCATGCCAACTACATCAGCTCCGAGCCTTCTGAGCATTTCTATTTCTGCTGCTGTTTCGTATCTTGGTCCTTCCATGCAAGCATATACCAAACCGCCAAGCAAATTTATTCCAAGCTGCTTTGCAGCCTTTGAAATCAAGTCATTTAGCCTCTCACTATATGGATGCGACATGTCAGCATGAACAACCCCGTCCTGGAATATCGTGGGTTCCCTTCCCTTTGTAAAATCGATAAATTGTGCCACAGTTCCTATAGAGCCAGGGGGAAAGTCTTTCCTAATGCTTCCAACAGCATTCGTGGCTATAATGTGCCTTACCCCAAGTTGATGTAGCGAAAGAATGTTCGCCCTGTAGTTTATCAAGTGAGGTGGTATGTTATGTTTCGGCCCATGTCTCGGTAAAATAAAATAATCTCTGGCCTGATCGAGATAGACCTCCGCTGTTCCGTACCTTGTTTTTACTTTTAGCCTCCTCCCTAGCTTGAAGTGCTCGGTTACACCTGTACCCGATATTACGGCAATACTACTCTTTTTCATACTTCACTATCGAGAACACATCGTACCCCTTGAGCTTCTCCCTGCCCTTTAGGAAGGATAATTCAACTATAAATGCAAAACCAACAACATTCCCGCCCAGCTTCTCGACAAGTATCCTTGCTGCATTTGATGTGCCTCCTGTTGCAAGCAGATCGTCTACTATTATGACCCTCTCTTTATTCTCGATTGCATCCGAATGTATCTCAAGTCCTTGTTTACCATATTCAAGTTCATAGTCTATTGTCAGCTTCTTTGATGGAAGTTTCCCAAGTTTACGCGCCGGCACAAAGCCGACACCTAACCTATCTGCAAGCGGTGCCCCAACTATGAAGCCCCTAGCTTCTATTCCAACGATTTTGTCTGGTCTTTTCTTCTTTGCGTACCCGTAAAGTGCGTCTATGGCCTGCCTCATTAACTTTCCGTTGGCCCACAACGTTGTAAGGTCCCTGAATACGACACCCTTCTTCGGATAGTCGGGTATGCTCCTTATTGCATTTTTCAGATTCTCTTCTAGACTTATCATGCCTTTATTCTCGCCTTTTCAAGCGCCTTTGAGCATTCACAGCTTCTCTCCTTGGGTAGCACCCTGACAATCTCAAATATCAAGTCCCTGAGCCTGCCTATGTTCTCGTTAAAAACCCTAATCACATCTTCATGAGTAACAGGCTTTATCTCGGGGTTACCCTCAAGCCCAACGTCATAATCTGTTACAATAGATATGTTCAGATAACACATTTCCCTTTCTCTAGCAAGCGTAACCTCCGGATATTGTGTCATGTTTATGAGGTCCCATCCCTGTGAGCTGAAGAATTTGCTTTCTGCCCTCGTGGAAAACCTCGGACCCTCTATCACTACAACTGTTCCTTTCTTTCTGACCTCTATGCCAACTCTCTCAGCTGCTTCGAAGGCAACTTTTCTCATTTCGGGGCAGTAAGGATCAGCTGTACTGACATGTGTTGTAAGGGGACCGTCATAAAACGTGTCCTTCCTTGAGTGTGTGAAATTCACAAACTGATCGCAGATTACTATCTGCCCTGGACCAATTTCAGGTTTCAGGCTTCCAACAGCGCACGGGCCTATAACTCTTTCAACGCCTAGCCTTTTGAAAGCCTCTATGTTTGCCCTGTAGTTTATCATGTGGGGGGGAAACTGGTGTTTTGCTCCGTGCCTTGGTATGAAGGCAACCCTCTTTCCGTGTATCTCTGAAACAGTTATTGTATCGCTAGGCTTCCCGTACTTTGTTTTCAGAGAGAGTTTTTCTGCAGTCTTGAAGAGGCTATAGAATCCCGAACCACCAAACACACCTATCTCAGCTTTCTTGTTCAAGTTAGGCGCACCTGGAAGCTGATTTTTACCGTATCGGTAGGCTGAAGCCACGTTCCCTAAAGGAACAGTAAACGGCCTTAAATATCCTTCTGGAAAACATTTTGATGCTCCAGGAGTTCTACACCATAAATTACTAATCAGGTTGCTGTAATTGATTGATAGACCTGAATCATATTGGGTGCGTCAAGGCTTGCCTTCGATTAGCCAGAAGACATTTCCATCTGGATCGGAGAACATTGCAAACTTTCCCCATCCACGATCAGAGACATCCTGTGTAAACTTTACACCTTTCTCCTTCAGCTTCTTCACTTCTTTTTCAACATCGCTGCTGTAGAAGGCAATTCCTGTATTTCCAGGCTCCAATTCCTTCGACTCACACAGATGTATTTTTGTGTCGGAGCCCCTCGGTCTTACAGTTATCCAGTGGCCATGTTCTTCTGCGATCAGTCCAAGTGCTTTTGTATACCACTCCATTGCCTTCTTGCCGTCGGATACGACAACTGCAACAGAAACAGAATTTGAAACCATAGCAAAATGCTGATGGAAAGATGCTATAAAAGTTTACCCCGTCCGCCGTCTCGGTATACCAAGAATTTAGGGATATACAGTCTGGAATATCACACATGAATGCTCCAGAAAGCGGGAAAGGCATACAAGGAGAATAATACACGGCGATCAGTAGAGTCTCCCCACTATTTCTGCAGACTCGTTTTCCGAAGCCCCTTTTCTTGAGCTATTATTTTGTAACGAGAATCGCAAGGATAAAGTAGATAATGCACATATCCAGACTAAAGATGGAGGATGTAAGAGATACATTATCACAGTTCTTCGTGTTTCTGATAGTATAGAAATGGTATGACTCAGAAACACAATAAAAAAATAGATATAATTTCCTCATTAAGAGAATATTGTATCCCGTGTACCTAGCTTATATCATCAATATCATGAAGCTAAAAAGCTCACAACGAGCTCAAAGGTGTCTGTTGGCTTGTTTGTTATAGAGGGAGCAAACATAAATATAAGGTCCGAGGGTTTTTCAACTCCTGACTTTGCTGAATATTATTAGATAGTTAACACATACGAAGAATTGAAATAGTGCTTTAAGCACCACTTCAAAATATTGAGTTTTTCGTACGATAAGCTGCTTGAAAGGGCAAAGTCGAAGCTGAAAGTTGACGTTAAGAGAAGCGGTGCTTTAAGGCTGGAGCTTCCAGAGCCTGACGTGATATGGGTCGGCAACAAGACAATATTCAGGAACTACGCTGAATTCCCGAAGCTTCTCAGGAGAGATGCAAATAGGTTACTCATGTACCTAGCTAAGGAGCTTGCTACAGCTGCATCGATCGAGGGGGATAGGGCAATTTTCATAGGCAGGAAAGACAAAGAAGCTTTTCTACAATTGATCCAGAGATACATGAAGGATGCTGTTATCTGCCCCGTGTGCGGCAGCCCCGATACACATCTGGAAAGGGAAAAGAGGCTCTGGTTCATAGTGTGCGAGGCGTGCGGTGCAAGGTCGGTGGCAAAGGTTGTCTAGTAACGGAAGGAAGGGTTTTTCGGTTAGAACTGCAGAATACCAGGGAAACACACTTGTGAACATATGCGATGTTGAGGTCATAGGAAGGACAGTTAAGGATGGAAAGCTTGTAATGCACATTTCAAAGGAATATTTTTCTGGAGAAATTGTTTCGGAACAAGAAGCCCTAGACCTTATTAGAAAGTGTTCGATTATAAGTCTTACAGGGAAGAGGTCTGTATCTTTAGCAATTGAGAACAACATAGGCTCAAAGGATGCAATAAGGGAGATAGAAGATATCCCATTCCTGATGATATACAAGTTTCTTAGATAACTTTAACTGCTGGAATTCACTCATAGGCCAGAAATTCTTGTTTTTACCATTAGTTGTACTATATCTTATTTCTCTTTCAGTGCCTTTTTTATCAGTTCTTTTTGATGTTCTGTAAGGTTTGTGGGCACGAACAGGTTTATCCTGACAAACTGATCTCCCTTGCCCCACCCATTCATCTTTGGTAAACCCTTTCCCCTTATCTTAAGAACCTCGCCGTTTTGCGTTCCCGCGGGTATCTCAAGCATAACATCGCCGTAAAGTGTCGGAACGCTTATTCTTGTGCCCACCGCAGCCTCGAGTGCGTTCAGCTTTGTGTCCAAGAGGATATCGCTGTTCTGCCTCTTGAATAGCTTGTGTGGTCTAATATTCACGACCACATACAGGTCGCCTGGTGGGGCACCGTTCTCTCCTGCTTCACCCTCCCCCTTCAGCCTGAATGTGTGTCCGTCTTCCACACCTGCCGGTATGACAATCCTTATCTTCCTTGTCCTTCTTACAACACCCTTTCCCTTACACTCCTTACAAGGATCTGTGATGACATAACCTTTCCCTTGGCATCTCGGGCAAGTGGTCACCCTTATCAGCCTTGCAAAGCCGGCTGTCTGGACCTTCCTCACTTCACCTGTGCCGTTGCATGTGTCGCACTTCTGAGCACTTGTGCCAGGTCTGGAGCCGCTGCCCCCGCAAACCCTGCAAGTTTCGTGTCTTGGTACCTCTATTTCCTTTACAGTTTCGTTAACGATATCCTCAAGGTTCAGCTCCAGGTGATATGTGAGGTCCCCACCCCTGTTTACCCTCTGCCTTTCTGTGTAGCCTCCAAAGAAACGTGAGAATATCTCATTCAAGTCAAAACCAAAACCAAGGTCCCTGAATATGTCTGAGAAGTCTGTTCCAGAAAATATATCCTCAGGTGTGTACTTCTCGTATATGCTTTCCCTCCCATACATGTCGTACTGTCTTCTCTTTTCGTCGTCCGAGAGAACGGCATAGGCTTCAGATATTTCCTTGAATTTTTCCTCTGCTTCAGGTGATTTATTCCTGTCAGGGTGGTACTGAAGGGCCAGCTTCCTGTAGGCTTCCTTTATCTGCTCCTTTGTTGCGTTCCTAGGTACACCGAGTATCTCATAGTAATCTTTCTCCACCATCTAACTCACTTTTCATCTTCAACTACCTTGTAGTTTGCGTCTGAAACATTACCCTGCTGTGAGGTGCCGGCTGCTTTCTTCTTTGCTTGCTCCTCAGCAACCTGCCTGTAAACAGAAGCACCAACCTCCTGTAGAACCTTCTTGAGTGCTTCGTTCTTTGTCCTTATCTCACCCAAATCCTTCCCCTCAAGGGCCTTCTTCAGTTCCGCAATAGCACTATTTATCCTCTCTATCTCCTCCTTCGGAACTTTCTCTCCCAGTTCTGCCTTTGTTCTTTCTGCAGTATATAATATGCTGTCTGCCTCGTTTCTCAGCTCTGCCTCCTCCTTCTTCTTCCTGTCCTGCTCAGCATACATTTCAGCCTCCCTTATCAGTCTCTCCTTCTCCTCCTTCGAAAGCTTTGTCGAGGACGTTATTGTTATCTTGCTTTCCTTTCCTGTTCCTAGGTCCTTTGCAGTAACAGTAAGTATTCCATTTGCGTCTATATCAAACGTGACCTCTATTTGCGGAACACCCCTTGGAGCAGGCGGAATCCCAGTCAGGTTGAACATACCGAGCGATACGTTATCAGCCGCCATAGGCCTTTCTCCTTGAACAACATGTATCGTAACAGCTGTCTGAAAGTCAGCTGCAGTTGTAAATATCTTGCTCCTCCTTGTTGGTATGGTTGTGTTTCTCTCTATTATCTTTTCAACTATGCCTCCAAGTGTCTCCACACCGAGTGATAGCGGCGTGACGTCGAGCAGGAGTATGTCCTTGATCTCCCCAGCAAGAACAGCTCCTTGGATTGCAGCTCCTACTGCAACAGCTTCCATGGGGTCAACGCCCCTCTCAGCAGGTTTTCCTATGACTTCCTCTACAAACTTTCTTACTAGTGGCATCCTTGTCATGCCACCTATCAGTATAACCTTGTCAATGTCAGAAGGTGAAAGCTTTGCATCAGCAAGCACCCTTTTGATTGTCTGCTCTGTCCTTGCAACAATTGGTCTAGCTATCTCCTCAAGCTTAGCCCTAGTAAGGGTGTAGTGAAGGTGCTTGGGGCCGCTTGAATCTGTTGCTATGAACGGAAGGTCTATTTCAGTGGATAGCAGGTTTGAAAGTTCTATCTTTGCTTTTTCAGCCGCTTCCTTCAGCCTTGCCATAGCTGTCCTATCCGCCGTCAAGTCTATACCTGTCTTTGTCTTGAAGTCCTCGACCAAGAGATCCACTATTGCCTTGTCCACGTCTGCCCCCCCAGTCTGAGTATCGCCACTTGTAGCAAGAACCTGGAACACACCTTGTCCAAATTCCATGACAGTTGCATCATGGGTTCCGCCTCCGAAGCTGAAAACAAGTATCTTCATCTCTTTCTCAGACTTGTCTAGACCGTATGCAAGTGCAGCGGCTGTTGGTTCGTTTATTATCCTGACAACCTCAAGGCCCGCAATCTCTCCAGCATCCTTGGTCGCCTGCCTCTGATTGTCGTTGAAGTGTGCAGGCACAGTAATTACTGCCTTCTTTATTGGATAGCCTAAAAATGCTTCTGCGTCTCTCTTTATCTTCTGTAGTATGAAAGCGCTTATCTGCTGTGGTGTGTACTCCTTTCCAAATATTCTGACCTTCTCGTTTGTCCCCATCTTTCTCTTTATCTCAAAAATTGTTCCCTCTGGGTTTGTTATTGCCTGTCTCTTCGCAGGTTCTCCAACCAGAAGCTCACCGTTAGGCGTGAATGCAACAACAGAAGGAAACATCTTGCCTGCTGGAGTCGGGCCCTCTGCGCTCGGTATGACTACTGGTCTACCGCCCTCAATAACAGCGGCAGCCGAGTTCGTTGTACCAAGGTCTATTCCAATTATCTTTTCACGCGCACTCAAACACTCTCACCCCTCCTAGCCAACTCAACCTTAACCAATGAAGGCCTTATTACGTGTTCCTTATACAGGTACCCTGGCCTTATCTCATCTATAACCACGTTCCTTTCACCATTTCCTTGAACCTTCTCAACAGCCTCGTGCAAGTTGGGATCGAACTCCTTTCCAAGAGCCTCTATCCTTCTTAGCCCCTCCGTTTCGAGAGCAGAGAGGAGGTTCTTGTACGCTATCTTTACACCTTCGAGGATGCTTGATTTTTCGTTCCTTTCCTCGGCTATCCTTATTGCAAGTTCAAGCTCGTCAAGAGTCGGGAGTAGCTTCTTTATCAGGTTGTAGTTCGAGAACTCCTCTATCTCCTTTATTTCCCTGTCGATTCTCTTTCTGTAGTTCTCGAAATCTGCCTGGAGATACTTTAACTTCACAGTTATCTCCTCATTTCTTTTCTTCTCTTCCTCTATGTAACGCTGGAGTTTCTTCAATTCCTGTTCAACATCAATCAGTGCCTTTTTCTCTTGTTGCTGATTCGCGTTCTCACTCATCTTATCAAACCTCCTGAACTTCTTGGAAAATTTTTAATTCCTGCTTCAAGGCTAAAACGATAGGTTTGAAAGGGTCCATACAAACAGTAAAGATTCATCATGACAGGTCACCACTATACAACAAACGGTTGTATACATAATATAAGCTTTACTCTTGGGAAGATGGAAAGATGGAAGAGGAACCAACAAAGCTGAGGGAAAGGCTTGCGAGGTACGAAAGAGAAAGCAGGTTTCTCCTAAAAGATTCAGACCAGAGGAAGGTCATTGAAGAGGTATTTGATACATCAACACTCATTTCACTCCAAGGGTTGATGAAAAAAGGCATAATATCAGAAATGTATGGCGCTGTCAGGTCAGGAAAGGAGGCAAAGGTCTTCTACGCAACTGCTCCAGACGGAAGCCCTAGGGCTGTAAAAATATACCTCACTGTAACGGCAGAGTTTAGGAAGAGGTATCCGTACATATCAGGTGACCCTAGGTTTGCCAAACTCCCGCCAAGCTCAAGGGAGACAATATACCTGTGGGTAAGAAAGGAGTTCAAGAACATGCAGCTCGCAAGCTCAAAGGGAATCAGGGTACCCAAGCCATATTCTTTTAGCAAGAACATAATTGTGATGGAATTCATCGGGAACCCACCGGAACCGGCACCAACCTTCGCTGAGACAGAGGTTGATCTCGAGGATTTCAAGTGGGTTGTGGGTACACTCAAAAGACTCTACAGGGAAGCTAGGCTTGTTCATGCAGATCTTTCGGAATACAATATTTTTAAGTTTGGAGGCGAGAGGGTTCTGTTTGACTTTGGTTCAGCTGTTGTGACAAGTCATCCAAACGCAGAAAACTTCCTAAGGCGGGATGTAGAGAACATGGTAAGATTCTTTAGGAGAAGGGGTGTTGTGAATCTAAGCGCAGACGATATAATGAAGGAGGTGGTAGGATGAGTTTCGAACAAACACTCAAAGTACCGCATGAGAGGGTGGGTGTCATAATAGGCAAATCAGGCGAGACAAAGAAACACCTTGAGGAGGTTCTTGGCATAACTCTAGAGATAAACAGCAAAGAGGGCGCTGTGACAATAAGGAGCAGCTCTGTTGATAACTCTGACCCGCTTACAGCTGTAAGGGTAATAGAGGCAATAGCAAGGGGCTTCTCTCCTGAGAGAGCATTACGTCTTGTAGAGCAGGGAACCGTACTTGAAATAATAGACCTCAGAGAATATGCAGGAAAGAGCGAGAATGCGCTTCAGAGGGTCAGGGGAAGGATAATAGGGCTTAAGGGCAAGTCAAGGAGGGTCATAGAGGAGCTTACCGGGTGCTACATATCTGTCTACGGCAGGACTGTCGCAATAATTGGTGAGATATCCGAGGTCTACCTTGCAACAAATGCTATAAGGATGCTTGCATCAGGGAGCCAGCATAAATCTGTCTACAACATGCTAGAAAGAGCTAGGTCTAGAAAGAAGCTTGAGAGAATGATACTCTGGGAAGGTCTCTCTCCGGAAGAAATAGAGAAGAAGCTAGGCCAGAGGCTGCCCGACCTCAACTTTGAGGGTGCTTAAGAAAAACATTCATTTGAATTAAAATTGTATCTACACTAGTTATTAAGGGTTGGTGAGAAGGGTGAAGTTGTCGGGATATTTTATGGAGGGCGGGGATGACATCTAGCAAGGTATCGTTTGCCGAGATATCACCTTCAGAATTCTTTTACAGAAACAGGGACCTCGCAGGTTTTACAAATCCTGCAAGGGCACTTTACATGGCTGTCAGAGAGCTTGTCGAGAACTCGCTTGATGCATGTGAGCTAGCAGGTATAACACCAGACATATACGTGCGTCTCATACCTGAAACACTATCCCAAGAAATATCCGACCCGAGACCTTACAGGCTCTCTGTTAAGGATAACGGGCCTGGTGTTGAGCCCCAGTACGTTCCAAGTGCTTTTGGAAAGGTCTTCTACGGTTCAAAGTACGTCCTTAGGCAGTCAAGAGGCATGTTTGGGCTCGGAGGGACTATGGCAATACTCTACGGTCAGATAACTACAAACAAGCCTGTGAGGATAATGACCTCAAGTGACGGTAAAACACTCCACTACTTTGAAATGCTTATAGACATAACTGAAAACAGGCCTATTGTACTTAAAAGGGAGACAAGAAAGGCAGGAGGCAGAACAGGAACAAGGGTTGAAATAGTTCTGGAAGGCGACTATCTCAGAGCATCCCAGAAGATAGCAGACTACTTTAAGCAGACAGCTCTGGTTGCAAGTTACGCAAACCTCGTCTTCCTAGATCCTTCAGGTGTCGTTACATTCTATTCCAGGGCAACAGAGGAAATGCCCCAGCCGCCTAAGGAGACACTACCACATCCCCATGGTATAGATGTAGAGGCTCTAAAGAGGATGATAAAACTCTCGGACGAGAGAGATATGAAGTCGTTTATGGTCAGGAATTTCCACAGGGTTGGGGAAAGGATTGCGTTGAAGTTCCTTGAGTTTGCTGGGCTAGACCCAAAGACAGACCCAAAGAAGATGACAAACCAGCAGATTGTTTCTGTAGTGAATGCACTCCAGAGCTTTCCTGACTTCCTTCAGCCTGATGCAAGTTGCCTCTCTCCTGTTGGAGAGCAGATACTCCTTGCTGGCATCCAGAAGGAACTCCAGCCAGAATTTGCAACAGTTGTTACTAGACCGCCTTCATCGTATTCTGGTTTCCCTTTTCTTGTTGAGGTAGGAATAGCCTACGGGGGGAAAGTACTCCAGCCCGGTGTTAAGCTATACAGGTTTGCAAACAGGATACCCTTGCTATATGACGAGAGCAGTGACGTCAGCTTCAAAGTTATAACAGAAGAGATAGACTGGAGAAGGTATCACGTACCACAGGATGCACCAATTGCTGTAATAACGCATGTGTGCAGCACAAAGATACCATACAAGACAGTTGGCAAGGAGTACATAGCTGACAGGCCGGAGATAGAAAGGGAGCTGAGAAATGGACTGAGAGAAGCTCTAAGGAAGCTAGGCATGTATCTTTCAAGAAAAGGAAGTATGGAGGCTGTACAGAGAAAGATGAACATATATTCAAAGTACTTGCCCTTAATAGCACAGTTTGCAAAGGAGCTTGCAGAACAGAAAAGAGTGCCAAGGTACAGAAAGCTTCTTGGTGTTCAGGACGAACAGGTAAAAGAAGAAGAAGAAAAGATTGTTGAGGAGGTGAGTTCAGATGGGAAAGAAGTCCAAAGTAGGATCGACGAGTATAGCTGAGACAAGGAAGAAGAACGTTCTGAAGCTGCTGAGGGAACTCGGCAGCATGATATACAACGACCTTGACCAAGGAAAATTCCCCTCTGTTACCCTAAAGAGCAGGTCTGTCAGAAACATAGTTTACGACAGCTCACTCCAGCAGTTTGTTCTCGGTCCTGCAACTGTCAAGAGGTCAGCCTCAAACATCAAGCACATTAGACCATTTACACAGCTAATCTGGCTGGCGTACTTTGCGAAGAAACTTGTGGAGGAGAAGAGGACCTCAACCCTGAGAGATGTCTACTATTCAGCCCAGGCATTTAACATCGAATTTGTTGACCAGGCTGAATCTGACGAGCTGATAACGGACCTTGAAGTGCTTCTGGAGATGGCAAGGGAAGATTTTAACATTTACCCAGAAGAGAGAAGCGCAATATTTGGCAACATGACAATCGAGTATACTGTACCAGGATACGAGGGTAAGAGACTTGACCTTTCTTCCCATCCTGACGGCGTTATGATAGGTCCAGCCCTAACAACGGCTGAGTTTATCGACACGGATGCAGAGATCGTCCTGGCAATAGAGAAAGGAGGTCTTTTCACAAGATTCGTTGAAGAAAGGGTACACGAGAGATTCAAGGCAATACTTGTTAACACAGCTGGTCAGCCTCCAAGGTCTACAAGGTATCTGCTAAGGAGGCTGAACCAAGAGTTAGGCCTTCCTGTGGGTATTCTTTGTGATGCTGACCCATGGGGTGCTCATATTGCAATGGTCATAAAATCTGGGTCAGTTCAAGGAGATGAGCCGGTAGTGGTCAGGGACAGAAAAGGGAACGTTGAGGAGAAGAGGATAGCAGAATTTGTTGAGGAGTGCATTTCCGAGTACGGTTATTTTCTAGATTCATGTGGAAATGAAATTTGTGCAGAAATACCTTACGACGTTCTGACCGTTGACAAAAGGTACAGGGTGGCTTTCAAACCAGTCTCAGCTGTCATAAGGCACAGGCACGAGGGTCCTATGTACAGAGTTGAAACAGAAAACGGGAGATCTGTTCTCGTAACACCGAGCCACAGCATATTTGTCCTCCGCGATGGAAAGGTTACTTCAATACCGACCTCTGATATGAAAAAGGGAGATTTTGTTGTTGTCCAAAATTACCTGAAAAAAAGGGAAGCCGGATACAAATCTTTCGTTTACCATGGTATTTCAGCTAAGGAACTCCTCCTTTCAGGATGCACTGTAGAAAAAAGCGACTACAAAAGCGTTGGAAATACATTTCCCTTAGTTGCAGGCGGCCTTAAAAATGTGAGACATGAACTTGAAAAACATGCAGCGCACAGCAGCGAGTGCATTTCCATTCTTAACAGAATTGTATCAACAGAAACGGAGGAAGGAGTTGAAAGACAGATCCTTCAAGATGCTCTCAGGCATATCCTTGTCTGCAGCCCGACTGTTAACGAAACAATAAGGGAGCTGCTTTACCTTGCCGAAGGTGATGTTGCGTTTGAGAGGGTCAGCAAAGTTGAAAAGCTGAACTTCAACGACTATTACGTTTACGACATCTCTGTACCTGGTGTTGAAAGGTTTCTTGGCGGTAAGTCGGGCATACTCCTGCACAATTCAGCTAATGCTGCACATCTGAGGGAGCTGACAACACCATCTGCTGTCTGGCTTGGTGTTTACGCGACTGATATAATCAAGTACAAGCTTCCTTCGGACAAACTTACTGAAATAGACATAAAAAGGCTCTACGAATTGAAGGCAGATCCAAGGTACAAGGAAAAGATGTGGCACGACGAGCTTGACACTTTTCTGAAGATAAAGAAAAAGAGCGAGCAGGAGGCATTTGCAAGGTACGGCCTGAGCTATATTGTTGACAAATACCTTCCAGAGAAGCTTGAGCTACTGAAAAGCTAAATACTAATACAAGGTGGAATAGAGGAAAGGAAAGGTATGAAAGTTAATCCCCAGCAGTCTAGGGTTGATGCGCTACTAAGGCTTGTAGCCCTGTTAGTTTTCATACTTGGTGTACTGATGGTTTACTTTACCTACCAAAATGCAAATGTTACAGGTATGAGCCCTGTCATAGTTCCAGTTTACTACGGCATTGGCATATCTTTGCTGATAGCTGGGTTTATTGGATTTATATCTAAGTACAGATGAGGCAGGAATGTTGAGACCAAAGATAGCAATAGTTGGTGTGGGGAACTGTGCGTCTGTTCTTGTTCAAGGCCTTGAATACTACTCAAGGCACACAGACGGGCTTTGGCATCCGGTGGTGGGGGGCTTCAGAGTCAGGGATATTGAGATATCTGCAGCCTTTGACATAGACAAAAGGAAGGTAGGGCTCGACTTGGCCGAGGCAATATTTGCAAGTCCAAACGTTGCTCAGAAATTTGTCAAGGTATCAAAAAAGAACTTAGATGTCAGGCCTGGCATAGCAATGGGAGACAGGCCACCCCATCTAGCAAATGAAAGTATTGAGCACGTGAAGCCTTCTGAGTTCGTGCGCGAACTTGAAAATTCCGGGTCAAACATTGTTGTGAACCTCTCCTCCTCAGGCACGGACAGGTCTACCAAAGCCTACGCCGATTCAGCCCTAAAGGCTGGCTGTTCATTCATAAACTGCACACCAACAAGCCTGATAAAGAGCAGAAGACTTGTTTCAGCATACTCGAGTTCCAAGCTTGTGATTGCAGGGGACGACCTTATGAGCCAGTTTGGTGGTACCGTCTTCCACAAAGGTCTAGTCAACCTTATGGTGAAAAGGGGGGTGAAGCTTACAAAGAGCTATCAGTTGGACGTCGGAGGGGGCACCGAAACATACAACACGATAGACGAGAAAATAAAGATGGTTAAGAGGGACATGAAGACTAGCTCTGTGGCTGCCGAAGTACCTTACAGGTTTGAGACAGTCGCAGGTACTACAGATTATGTGGATTACATGGGCAACAACAGGACAAGCTATTTCTGGATTGAGGGAACAATGTTTCTTGGCTCGAGAGTAACAGTTGACGTTTATCTCAGGACATCAGACGGAGCAAATGCGGGTAACATCTTGCTGGATGTAATTAGGGCTGTCTGTTCTTCGCAGAACAGTGGAAGTTACGGAGCAGAGCAGGCTATATGCTCATACGGTTTCAAATCTCCTCCTGCAAAGATAAGCTTTGAAAATGGATACGCAATGTTCTACGAAAAATATGTAAAATAGAGACAGCTATTTTTAATGGCGCCCAGAGAAGGGTAGAAGATGGTAACAGACAGAAAGTTCTGCAGGTTCAGCGGCTCCAAAGATGCATTTGGGCTTGTCATAAAGGAGATACCGGAAGGGGGTTTCTGTCTTTCTATATTTCTTCTAATATCAAAGAAATCAAACAAGCCAAATGTACTTCTTGGTAAGATCAATCCTGAAGCTGATTGGGAGCATGTCGGGGCGCTCGACAGAAAGAGGGCTGAGATGTTCAAGGATGGCTGGATGCTACCCTCAAGCCACTTGATCCTTTACGAATCGCCACAGGAAGCAGCTAAGAGGGTACTTAAGGAACAGCTAGGTCTAAGCGGTATCAAGTTAAACGGCCCTATTGTTGTTTCTGAAGTTTACAGAAATCCAAGACACACTTCAGCTGAAAACCACTGGGACATAGAATTCATATTCACCTCAACTTACGACATGGAAATAAACAACTTTCCTGCTTTTTGGAGAGAGCTAAGGTTCGTTGAACTTGATACGTTGAAGAAGGAAGAGATAACAAGGTCACACGGAGACATAATAGAAAACGCAGGAATATACAGATGGTAGCTTCGAAGAAAAAGTAGGACGGCGCCGGTCGGACTCGAACCGACGACCAACGGGTCTCTACAGTATATTTAACAGCCCGCTGCTCTACCACGCTGAGCTACGGCGCCCAGATTCACAGCTTATCTTGCTGTTTTTAAATAATGTGGAGATATTCCAAAAGCTTATCTTTGTTGCAGGTGGTCGTTTATCGGTTTGTCAGCCAGCATGATAAAGCAGGTGGAGGCTACAATCTATGCCTTCTTTGAAGCAGGAAAGAACAAGGACTTTGGCTCTTTAGCCTCTATGTATGATTCAGAGTTCTACACCAAGTTTGATGAAAACCCGCCATACAGCAGGCAGGATGCAAAGGAAGCCTTTGTCTACGACCAAGCTGCTTTCTCAAACATCTCTGATATGGTGTACAGGATAGATGACCTCAAAATCGATATAATAGACAGGGTTGCAATTGCAACCTTCTACTTAAGCTATGAGGGAATGGTGGTAAACGACTACTCCTTCGAGGGCTCAAAGATAAGGTCAAATTCAAGGGTAACGATGGTTCTTGTAAGAAGAGAAGAAGGCTGGAAAATAGCACACGCTCACTTTAGCAGGATGCCAGAACTAAAAAAATTATAACAGGGTCCTATGAACTGCATACACTCGTTTTGAATGAGGTTTGAACTTCATGAACATCAAATAGCATGATTTTAGCTATTTTACGTTTAAACCCTGTACAGTATACGAGAAACAGCATCCTCCTTCCCTCCCTTTCATGATGATACTCTCTGTCTTGCCTTTTAACGCACCGGGGTTCAGCACCTTTTGGTGGTGGGCCTGGAGGGATTTGAACCCACGACCGACCGGTTATGAGCCGGTCGCTCTGACCAAGCTTCTCGTCATTTCGTGACTCTGAGCTACAGGCCCACCGTTAATCATGGACCTGTTAGCATTTTTAAATACTGACTATTCATGAACCATATTACTCTGTTGATTTCTAAAGTTTTAATCAGAACAATTGCAACCGCGGAGGGTATCAATAAACCTATTTAGTACCCCAAGGTATACTGTGCCGTAACGTGAGCAGTAAGGACCTTGACGAAAGTTTTGAGGACATCCTTGCCGAGCTCGATAGAGAGCAAGCAAGGGTAAAGATAAGGATGGAGATGCGCAGATTTGGAAAACCAACAACTGTTATCGAAGGACTCAAGCTTAGCGAAAGAGAGCTCCAAGAATTATGCACGAAGATGAAGAAGGGCTTGGCAACAGGAGGTACGGTGAAGGAAGGCATCATACTACTGCAGGGTGACCACAGGGATGGTGCAGCTAAGATACTGATGCAGAATGGCTTTTCCCAGAGCTCAATAGAGATACTATAAATTCTCTTATCTATCTTTATAAAAGGTACCCTTTGGGCTAGCAACCGAAGGGAGCAAATGGCAAAGCAGATCCTTACGTTTGAGGAGTTCATTAAACGGATCCTCAAACTGATATTCTGGATACTGCTGCTGACACCCCTGATCATTGTTCCTATTTATTATGCAGTAGCGGCTTCCTTTGGGCTTAAGCTTGATATCTTTGCTCTTACAGCAAAACCAGACCAGCTCATAGCGTTCATTACGCAGATGCTTTCAAGTGAGCCGTTTAAGAGCCTCTTTGCATGGACAGTCTTCCCAGGCTTTACATGGGTTGCCCTCTACAGCACAATATTCATGGGCTGGGTCGAGAGGAAGCTTACTGCAAAGATACAACTAAGGACGGGCCCTATGTATGCAGGGAAATTCGAGGGCATATTGCAGAACTTTGCAGATTTTTTCAAGCTTCTTTTTAAGGAGATTGTTGTACCTGAAACAGCAGACAAATTAACATTTATCGCTGTTCCTTTTGCTTTAATGGCAGTTGCGGGCGCTCTGGTTGCACTTCTTCCACTTTCTCCAACAACTTATATAGCAAATCCACCTGTCGGAGCTGTTCTTGTGTTTGCAATACTTGGCTTTACACCAATAGTTGTCCTTCTTGCTGGGTGGGCAAGCAACAGTAAGTACCCCTTCCTTGGTGGCTTAAGGGCACTCCACCAGATGGTATCCTACGAAATACCTCTTGTTCTTTCCTTGGTAGGTGCGGTTCTTCTCTCCGGTTCATTGAGCTTGATGGATATAGTCAACGCGCAGACAAAGATTTGGTTCATAGCCTTGCAGCCTATAGGCGCAGTTGTTTTCTATATCGGTGCTCTTGCAGAGCTCGAGAGGATACCCTTCGACCTCCCTGAGGCTGATACAGAGCTTGTCGCAGGATGGCAGACAGAATACACAGGTATGCTTTTTGGAGCCTTTCAGCTTGCAAACTTCTCTAGGATGTATATACTTGCTGGTTTCTTCACTCTCTTCTTCCTTGGTGGTTGGCTTGGACCTCCATTCCTTCCGCCCGAATTCTGGTTCATACTGAAGACAACAATAGTGATGATAGCAATGATGCTTCCGAGGAGCATAGCACCAAGAGTTAGGATAGACCTCCTGCTAAGAGCGGGCTGGGTAAAGTTGCTAATACTTGCCTTTATCAACCTGTTTATAGCTCTGATACTTGTCGCTGGAGGGTTTGTCTAAGGGGTGAGATGAGCTTGGGCGCATATTCGTACATTAAGGGGATAGTGGCTGCAACATGGACAGGTATCAAACATTTCTTCAGACCAAGGATGACACTCAGGTACCCTGAGCAGAAGCTTGACCTTGAAGGTCCCGGATACAGGTTTGATGCAAAGCAAGGGGTTGGTCTGCCTGGATTCAAAGGAAGGCATATACTTTACATGGATAAGTGCACAGGGTGCCAGCTTTGTGCTATTGCATGTGATGGTGTTGCAGTTGCAATAGAGATGCAGCACATAAAGAAGGGGAAGCCCCAGAACAAAAAAGAAATCTGGCCTGCTGTCGACTATGGAAGGTGCGTATTTTGCGGGCTATGCGTTGACGCATGTCCGTTTGATGCACTTTACATGACGAACGATTACGAACTTGCAGCATACGATAAAATGAGCCTGAAGTATACACCTGAGATGCTTGCTGTCCCACCCAAGATACAAGGGCAGACAACAAAGGTAAAGATAGACACAGAAAGGGGCGTGGTAAAGCATGAGTGATGTCTATTTTGTTGCTGCTGCAGTAATAACCGTACTCTCGGCAATACTCTCTCTTGAAGCAAAGGAGATAGTTTATGGCGCGATATCTCTTGCAATTTCCTTGCTTGGTGTTGCCTCTCTCTTCTTTTTGCTAAATGCGCCATACGTTGCTGCATTCCAGATTATAATATACGTAGGCGCAATTGCCGTTCTGATAATATTCACTGTTATGCTTGTAAGGCAGGAGAGGTGGGCAAAGGAGTTACCGCCTGGCTCTATACCAAGAATTACAGGTATAATCCTGGCACTGCTAATATCAGCATCTCTCTTTATCGCTGTCATAACTTCGAAGTTGTACTCTTACAGTGAACTTTCTGGGAACCCAGGCATTGCACAGATAGGTGTACTTGTTTCAGGGAGCTACGCAACCATACTCGAGGTCCTAGCACTTGTTCTTGCTGCATCAATAATAGGTGCACTAACCTTAGCAAAGCAAGAAAGGGGGGAGGAGGAATGAATACTCTGGCGGACTTTATCTTTGTATCTTCAATTCTTTTCGCTGTTGGCATATATGGCCTAATAGTAAAGAGAAACGCATTAAGGCTTCTTTTCGCTGTTGAGATAATGATAAACGCCGCTAACATAAACTTCGTTGCATTCGAGCAGTATCTTTGGAATAATGCTGTTGGGCAAGCGTTTGTTCTTTTCTCCATAGCTCTTGCAGCAGGGGAAGCTGCTGTGATACTAGCAATAATTGTAGTAGCATACAGGATAAACAAGGACGTCGACGTAAGCGAGCTTAGCTCACTCGGAGGATGAAACTTCATTGGTCCAGGGATATACCCTTCTTCAGAGCGTAGCCATTCCGGTCGTAGCATCGCTCATACTCTACCCATTATCAAGAAGGATTGGAAAATATGTCGGTTGGATTGCTTCTCTTTCTCTTGTTTACGTTGTCATACTTTTGGTGTACAACTGGCTCGATGTATATTCTACAGGCGCTGTGCTGAAGGAGAGCTACAACTGGGCTCCCACCCTGTCCCTAACATTTGGGTTTGTTGCAGATAACCTAAGCATACCTGTAGCTCTGATTATTTCAATAATGCTTGTAGCTGCATGCACCTTTTCTATTCCATACATGGAAAGAAGGGTATCCGCACTTTACGGCGAAGGTAGCAAGTCTCAGTTGGGGATTTATTTTCTCTGCTTTCTCCTTGTATCCTCCGGCCTGATAGGGATAACACTTTCTACAAATCTCATAGAGATATATCTGTTTGTCGAGCTTGTCCTCATACCCACATTCGTTATAATAAGTCTTTTTGGCTACGTGGACAAGGAAAGAGTGGGTATAATATACCTTGTCTGGAACCAAGTTGGTGCATTTATCTTCCTTATAGGCGCGGTCCTTGTCTATATACAGACGGGCCAGTTCAACATTACTTCATTGCAATCTTCCCAGCTCGGGTCTGTAGCGTACTGGGCGGCAGGACTAATACTCATAGGCTGGCTTGTTAAGATGGCAGTCTTTGGAGTGCATATGTGGCTTCCAATAACAGAGGCGGAACCACCAACATGCTTTGCACCTGTTATGGCTGCTGTGTCAGGGGTTGGAACATACGTTATAGCAAGACTGCTTCTTTACGGTATGCCTGATGTCTTTCGAGCCTTCAGCCTCCCCTTGATGGCATGGGCAGTGCTGACGATGTTCTATGGAGGGGCATTAACACTTGTACAGAAAGATGTAAAATACATCTTTGCTTGGTCCACTGTTGGCCAGAACGCTTACTCGATACTCGGGCTAGCTAGCTTTTCCGCTCTAGGTGTGGCGGGAGGTGTATTTTACTTTACAAGCCACATACTTGGAAAATTCATACTTTTTTCTGTGGCTGGGATACTTCTAACCCAGACAGGGCTTAGGGATATGAGCAGCATGGGAGGACTTGCTTCCAAGATGCCACTAACCGCCTCTCTTTTCTTGACAGGTGCGCTAATTCTTTCAGCGGTTCCACCAACTTCCGGATTTCAGGCCGAATGGATCCTTTTTGCTGGTGTGTTCTATCCAGGCTCGGCCGGTTCAGCGGTATACCAGCTTGTTGCAGCTCTCGGCATAATAGCAACACTGCTCACAATAGCATACACGCTTTGGCCAATGAAAAGGATATTCTTTGGAAAGGTACCAGAGCACCTTTCTTCTGTATCAGAAGCTCCGCTTAGCATGACACTTCCCCTTCTTGCTGTTGCAGTTGTCTCAATAATGCTTGGAATATATCCTGACGCTGTCGCAAAGCAGCTAATTGCATTTGCAAACACACTCCCAATAGGAGGTGTTTTCAGATGACAGAGGTTCCGTCTTTCTCCATATGGATGATTATACTGCTACCGTATGCTGGGTCGATAGTGACTGCAATCCTCTCGCGTGCAGGCAGGGTGAGAGACTACGTCGCAGTTTTCTTCTCATTTCTTTCCGCATCCTTCTGTGGTTACTTGCTCCTTCCAATACTCCAGGGACAAACACTAAGTGTATACAATTCCCTGATACCACAGAGCTTCACGTGGATCTCGGGTCTTGGTCTTAGGACAGGCGTGCTTTCAGATCCATACACTGTAATTCTTTGCAACGTCATAGGCTGGGTTAGCTTCCTCATAATGGTCTACAGCTTGGAGTATGTGAAGGGGGAGAGCGGGGCTCACAGGTACTTCTTCTTCATGAACCTTTTCATTGGGAGCATGCAACTCATAGTCTTTTCCGACAACCTTCTTGCACTCTTCATAGGGTGGGAGCTGGTAGGTCTATGTAGCTACGCACTCATCGGATACTACTACAGGGATGATGAAAAGGACTGGGTTGGTACAATAGGGCACAAGGCACTCGGCGAGGATCAGGCATATCCTCCTTCACATGCGGGGATGAAGGCATTCATAATGACAAGGGCGGGAGATGTTGCTATGCTAGCTGGGATACTGATACTATTTATCTACGGTAGGACTTTCAGTTACCAGCAGCTTGCCTCCTCTTCATCGACATGGGCTGTGTCTCTTGCAAATTCAGGGTTGTTGGTGCCTGTCGCACTTCTCATATTCGGCGGGGCCATAGGTAAGTCGGCACAGTTTCCTCTACATGAGTGGTTGCCAGATGCGATGGCCGGCCCAGCCCCTGTCTCAGCCCTGATACATGCAGCAACAATGGTGAAGGCAGGTGTTGTCCTTGTTGCCAGGATTGCCCCGATATTTTATTTCGCAGTTGTTACAAATCCATCTCTTATACAGCCATTCTTTGTAACTGTAGCATGGATAGGTGCATTCACAGCATTCCTTGCAGCATCGCAGGCAATGGTGGGGTTCGAGCTGAAGAAGATACTTGCCTACTCAACAGTCTCGCAGATTGGGTACATGATGATGGCAATGGGCCTTGCTGGCCTATCTTCAGAATTTGCACAAGGGCTATCGTCAGCACTCTATCATCTTATGAGTCACGCAATATTCAAGGCTTCTCTGTTCCTTGCAGCTGGTGCTCTCATCCACGCAGCCGACTCTAGGTTCATATCAGATATGGGTGGGTTGGGAAACAGGATGAGGATAACGTTTGCAGCATTCCTCATATCTGTTGCATCACTCTCAGGAATCCCGCCTTTCAGTGGTTTCTGGAGCAAGGACGCAATACTATCCCTTGCGTACAGCTCCGGTCAGTACGCACTTTTTGTCGTAGGTTCTGTGACTGCAGGAATGACAGCATTTTACTCCTTCAGGCTTCTAGGTATAGCCTTTCTCGGAAGTCCAAGCAGAAAGATCGAGAAGCTTGAATCAGAAGGGCATCATGTGGTAGACCCTAGTCCTGTAATGCTTGTTCCATATGCTCTTCTCTCTTTTGCAACTCTCTTTCTTGGTGTTGTCGCACTTGCTGGTAGTGTTATTCCATCTCTGAATATAGAGGCTTCTATTGAGAGTGCTTCAGTTTCATATTTGAAGACGTTCTTCCCTTCACTTTCTCTTGAGGGAGAGATTTCATTCAGCATTGCAGCTGCAGCTCTGACAGGTTTGTTTGTTGCACTTGGTTTCGGTTTATCTTACATCTTTTACATCAGGAGAAGTGCGGACACGTCAAAGTACATCTCCCAGAGCAGTATTATGAGCAAGCTTTACCTCTTCCTTTACAACAGATGGTACATTAACGCAATATACTACAAGGTTTTTGTTAGGGCTCCTCTAGCTGCATCCTCTTGGCTGAGCGAAAGGTTTGACGTATTTCTGTTCGGGGTGAACAATGCTGCGAGCCTGCTTGGTGTTTACGTCTCGGCTGTTGGAGGTTGGTTTGATTCGAATGTTGTAGACGCCCTAGCAAACGGGATTTCTGTAGCAGGTCAATCTTTCTCTAGGCTTGTCAGGAGAATTCAGACTGGAGTTACGGAGCAGTACATACTTGTTTTTGCTTTAGGTGTTGCATTGCTTCTAGTTGTTCTCATTATCTCGGCAGGGGGTACGCTTTGATGATATTATCGATGCTCATCTTTCTACCAATAGCTTTCTCTCCAGTTGTGTACCTTGTAACACGCTTTAGCAAAAAGATTGGAATACTTCTTTCTGTTTTCCTTTCATTCTTCATTCTCCTTCTCTCTGCATATGTCTTTACAGGCGTGTATCTAAATCCACCTCAGCCTAACAACTACTCGTATGCAGAGAGGTTCAGCTGGATAAGCTATGGTCCTGTAACAGTAGACTACTTTGTAGGTGCAGACGGACTGAGTTCACCCCTCGTCTTGCTCTCCGCATTGCTTACACTTTTAGTGGTGCTAGGCTCCAGAGAACTCATAGAGAAAAGTGAACCAGAATACTACTCTCTCCTCTTCGTGTTTGAAGGTGCAATTATGGGTGTCTTTCTGTCCCTCGACCTTGTTTTCTTCTACATTTTCTGGGAGCTTGTCCTGATTCCCATGTTCTTCTTTATTGGCCTCTGGGGAGGTTCAAGGAAGAAGTATGCGGCTATGAAATTTATAATATTTACATTTGTCGGTAGCACAGTCATGCTACTCGGATTTCTCTATGTTTACCTTGTTTCACCCGTTCATTCCTTTGATATACCTGACTTGGCAGGCCAAGTTCCAGGCGGATTACAGCTGATACCGCTCATCCTGACATTCCTTGGGTTTGGAGTAAAGCTACCTGTCTTTCCCTTCCACACATGGCTCCCAGATGCGCATGTAGAAGCACCTTCTCCGATAAGTGTCCTGCTTGCGGGTGTGCTTTTGAAGATGGGAGGGTACGGATTTCTTAGAATAAGTCTTGGGCTCTTTCCCCAAGCGTCAAGCCAGTATGCCGTGTACTTCATTGTCCTGGCTGTCTTCTCTATGTTCTATGCTGCGTTTGTAGCAATGCTGCAGAAAGACCTCAAGAGGATGGTCGCTTACACGAGCATAAATCACATGGGTTTCGTGATGCTTGGTGCCTTTGCAGCTGCAGCATCGGGAAGCGTACTTGGGATAGGTGGAGCTCTGCTTCAGATGTTCACACACGGTCTAGCAATAGGCTCTCTCTTCATGCTGACCGGCTACATACAGCATCAAGCAGGAACGAGGGAAATCTCCTTACTCAGGGGCCTTAGGAATCTGATGCCAAGAACAGCGATACTTCTTGTACTTGGTTCGTGGGCTGCGATGGCACTTCCACCTTTCGCGAGTTTCCTAGCTGAATTCATGGTCATAGCTGCTGCCGTAGCTGCTTATTCTTGGTCTGCAATCTCTGTGCTTGTCCCAGTTATAACAGCAGGCTACTTCCTCTGGATGGTGAAGAGGACAGTTCTCTCAAAGGCCGAGGTGTCAGAGATTCACGACATGAGCCTTCTTGATATGCTCTCCTTTCTCCTTTACCTTGCACCGCTTGTCATTGTCCTTGTGTTCTCCTTCTTGATAACAGACCCACTTACACCAGTTGCACAGTTCCTTATGGGGTTGAGATGATGGACCTACTGACATTAACAGTATTACTCCTTTCCGGAATCTCCCTCACACTTCCACTACTACAGCTCACCAAGTTCAAGATAGTCTCAGCCTATATTCTTGCATCTGTTCTTGCTTTGTCCCTTTTCTTAATAGTAATATACGGACTTAACCCTGTCCAGAATCAGCTTTCTCCTTCACTTCTTGCTTCCGATACACTTGGTTCATTCTTTGCTGCTATAGCGATAGGTGTCACACTTTTTGTTACTCTTGCCTCAATAGACTACATCCGTACACCGAATACAGCAATTTACTACTCCCTCTTGGGTTTCACAGCGCTTGGAATGCTACTCCTTTCTTTCTCAAAGGACCTCTTAATGCTGTTTGTCTCCTGGGAGCTCATGAGCTTCCCGACATACGTTCTTGCAGGAATAGATAAGAAAAGAAGGTCAAACGAGGCCGCCGTAAAGTACGGTATAATAGGCGCGATGTCCTCGGCTATAATACTCTATGCAATAAGCATAGCTTACGGAATTGCAGGAAGCACGCAGATATCTGATGTTGTCAGAGCACTCTCTGCTAGGCACGATATAATTGTAGCTGTCTCCATACTTTTATTTGTTGCGGGCTTTGGGTTCAAGATGTCAATAGTTCCGTTCCATATGTGGATACCAGATGCTTACGAGGGAGCGCCAGCAACTGTAAGCACACTATTCGCTGCTGCTACAAAAAAGTCGGGATTTGTTGCTGCAATAAGAGTTCTTCTAGCAATGACAACAGTTTACGCCGTGACAAACAATACTTTCTTTACAGTTTCGAACATACTTGCTGTACTTGCACTTCTAACCATGACACTTGGTAATGTCGCAGCTCTAACCCAGAGAAGCATAACCAGACTTCTTGCATACTCAAGTATAGCACAGGCAGGCTACATACTCGTAGGTTTTGTTCCTTTTGCTGTCTCACCTCTATCGTATGATGCACAGATAGGTCTCACAGGTTCACTCTTCCATATACTGAACCATGCTGTCATGAAGGGCTCCGCCTTCCTTGTAGCAGCTGCCGTGCTTTTGAAGCTGAGGAGAGCGGATCTAGATTCCTACAACGGTCTGGCTAAGAGGATGCCAATAGCCTCATTTACACTAGCCATTTCGCTCTTTGCTCTAGCAGGCATACCTCCTCTCAACGGGTTCTGGAGCAAGCTCTACATCTTCCTCTCTGTCGCAAGCGGACCCTACCTCTGGCTTGCAATAGCTGGAGTACTTAACAGCGCCTTCAGCCTAGGATACTACGCATGGATTGTAAAGAGAATGTATCTTGACGAGCCTGAGAAGCCTGATAGAGTTGATGAGCCATTATCCTTCGTGATTATCTTTGCTGTTCTGACAGCTCTAATAATAGGAATAGGTATATTCCCACAGGTATTCATTAACTTCATCACAGGTGCAGTTAACAGCTTCATCTAGGTCCAGTTTACCTTTGTTCTTATTCTTTCAGGAAATATACGCTTGAAGGGTATACCGTTTCCCTCATAGAACTTTGTAAAGAACTCATAAACATGCAACCTTAGATCCTGGATGTAAACAACAAGAGCCTCGAATGCTATTATAAGTACGTTGAAGAAAACCCAAGGAACAGCAGTAACAGGGCTTGTGAGTGGTACGTACTGATTTACAATGAGAAGAAGAGATGCATGTATCAAGAGCATTACACCAAGCCTAACGTAGCTTATTGTGTTCGCTGAAAATTGAAGAATCCTCTCAAATACCTCAAGGGCACCCATCGCTATCGCACCCCCAATACTCTCACCTTTCACTTTCCCAGCTGCTATTGCGATTGCCTTGCCAAAGAGAATGCAGAACATCGAGCTGAAGATAAGAATGAGTGAAACCATGCCAAAAAGCTTCGTTGGGACCCCGGTGCCGTTAACTACCGTGTTGGTGCTAAGTATGTTGAATGTATAATTTGCACCTACAAAAGCAAAGCCAAAGAATATGCCTCCAACATACATGACAAAGGTCGGAACCCTGTTTACAAGTGTTTCAACGAACTCTCCTGCCTTTACGGACTCTACTATGCTGAGTGCAAGCGCGGTTGCAAGGTGGGCAACACCTATGAATAGAGAAAGTAGTACTATGTTGATAACACCAGCATTATCAAGCTGTGCAACCTGTCCCTCTCTGTGTATTATCTCAAGAAGTGTCGGAACTGGCAGGATGCTGTGTAGAGAAAAGCCAAAGAACTCACCAAATATTGCACCAAAGAATGTTGCTGACAGACCAGCTGCAAGAAATATCTTCCCCCACTCTCTAATGCTCCCTATTCCCTTTATTATCAGCAGTATCGAAAAGACTGTGAGGACAAGACCATGTCCAAAATCTCCGAACATGAGTCCGAAGAAGACAGGGAAGACAAAGGATATTATTGGTGTGGGGTCAACTTCATGCCTAGAGGGAACACCCTGCTCCGAGGTTATCAGTTCAAAAGTTCTTGCAATACTCCCGTTGTTTAGCAGGGTTGGGATACCTTCCTCCTCATCATTGTCGGTGTCTTTGTGAACTATCCATTGCGACATCATTGTCCTGAACTCCCCTTCCCTGCTTTCTGGTATGAAGCCCGAGATAACAGCAAACCTTCTCATGTTGCCTGAAGCCCTTATCTCATCGAGAGCGTCCCTGCATATCTCTGCTAGCTCAAGAACAGCGAGCACATCTTCCCCCTTATTTAATGCAATTTCATCCAGCTCTCTTGTTGCTTTTTCCATTTCTTCTTGGAGCTTCGAAAGTCTCTCAGTAAGCTCCTTGAACGCAAGGGACGTATCCTGGGGTAAATCTGCTGGCAGGCTGAGTTCCCTTCCACCAAATGCCTTGATAGCCCTTTCAATTCTCTGCCTGTCTACAGAGTCAAATGCAACAAGAACAAGCGTGTAAAGGTCGGAAAGTTTCTCTGTCTTGCAGATTGTGTCTGGAATGGAGCCAAGGAACTCCCCAAGTGCCTTCTGCTGCAAGATAACAAGTGTTAGCCCAAGTCTTTTCATCTTCCCAAGACCCCTCAGGTCGAGGGGGTGGGAGGAAACAAGTGACACAAGCTCTAGCATTGTCCTCGTTTCGTTAATTTCCTTCTGTGCCTTCTGGATGCTTGACTTTACCTCTTGGACTCTTTTTGAAACAGGGCTGAGGATGTACTCAGCCCTCGAGATAAGCTCTTCCCAGTCCCTTGCATCAAAGACTTTCCTGTTTATCTTCACCCCCCTGAAAACAACATCTATTGCACCTGGCATTGGCTGAAGTCCTAGATCTTTTGCTGTCTGGTCTGCAATGGCATAAAGCCTTACTGCCCTCGAATCAAGCTCCTGTATCCTGCTGTCAAATATACTGTTTTTCTGTTCAATTATATGAAAGTCCCTGAATTCAGCTATCTTCCTAGTCACTGATTCATACTCGCTCCTAGGCGAAACAACAGTCACCCTGCACAGCTTTGCTTTGCCCATACCTGACACATGGCCGGGAAAAATTACATGTTATAAGGATTCAAATTTTTCTGCACCCTATATCTTACCTAAGGGGTTCTTATTTCGTTTCTTTCTTTGCTACAACTACACAATACTGATAAAGAAGGCATACAGAGGCCGGAACGATAGACTTGCCAGGCGTTTACGCAGGTACTAAGTCGTTTGCCTTGAAGGGGCAGCTTCTAGACAGGCCCACACTCGAGAAACTAGCCGAATCTGCTAGCATAGACGAGCTTGTCAACAGGCTCAAGACAACGCCTTACTCGGATTACATTTCGCAGCTATCGCCTCCTTATTTCTCAAGGAAACTCGAGCTTGCATTCAGGGCAAGACTTGCTGATGTTCACTTTTCTCTTATTCGCGTAACGAATTCCAGGCTTGTTGAGCTTTTTTATCTCAAGAGAATAGGCTGGGACCTGAAAACAGTTCTCAAAGCAAAGGCTCTTGGTAAGAGCTACGAGGAAACATCCGAATTCATAGACATGAGGGCTGAGGAGCTTGTAGGAAGAAGGGATCTGATAGTTAGGGTTCTCTCAGCAAAAGATATACAGGAAGCTCAGACTCTACTGTCAGGCACGGAGTTCTACGAAGATGCTGAAAAGGCTCTCTCTGCATACCTCTCCACAGGTGAGATAAGGGTCTTTGACACCTACATTGACCATGCAATCCTCTCTCAAATTTCAAAGGAGTTCACTTCTAACAAGAAAGGCTATGCATCTAGAAGTGACGTTTCAGATGTAGAATCAATTGTATCTCTTGAAATAGACTCTTACAATATACTTACAGTGCTTAGGGCCAAGGTATGGAAGATTCCAGATAACGAGGTGAGATCTCTGATAATAACACCTTCGTACAAGGTTTCATCTGAAACACTTGGAAGGATGATCTCAACAGAAACAGTCGAGGAGGCATCGAGGCTTCTCCCTGAGAAGTACCTCAAGGATGTTACCAAGCAGGATGAGGAATCTATTATAGATGGTATAGAATGGAACCTTGCAGAGGAAGGTGTTAGAACAGCATCAAGGACTTTTCTTTGGCAGGGACTAGGCTTGGCGGTTGCGCTTGGCCTGATAAAGCTGCTGGAAAATGAGGTAAACAACCTCTCAGCCATAGCCGTGGGTGTCGAGTCTCACCTTGAAGCGAGGAGAATACTTTCAAAGCTCCTCTTTGCTATGTAATATTTATAAACAGTCCAATTTTGTGCTTGCACGTCAAATCATGTCTTCCAAGAAACTAATATTGGTCCTTGCAGCAGTTTCAGCCCTGTTCGTCCTTGTCCCAGCTGCTAACGCAGCTGCTCCGCCCTCAACTTCAGGAGTGACTGATGTGAGCAGTAAGCTGATAGCGGCAGGCCTTGCCCTTGGGCTTGCGGCAATAGGTGCAGGATATGGCATAGGTCAGTCAGGCGCCGCAGCAATAGCAGCTGTGGTAGAGAAACCACAGGTTAGAACGACAGCACTGATATTCGTTGCACTTGCAGAGGCAATAGCTATTTACGGCTTTGTGCTGGCGCTTATAATAATAGGCCAGTAGATCGGCTAGTGTTTCCTTAGGACAGCAAAATCAACAAGGTCTCTAAGAAGTTCGGTTGCAGGGCAGGAACGGACGAGGGAAAGATCTTGCCTTGCTCTTTCTGCAAAGGTTCTTATTTCACTGTTCATCCTTTCTTTCAGCTCGCTTTCGCCCATGTTCCTTATCATGTTGTGTGTTATCTTGTCCTTTGAATCCCAATCGAGAAGGTCGTCTCTCAGCTGGTATGCAATGCCAAGGCATCTACCATAGTCAGACAGAGCAGAGATCTGTTTTTCTGTGCCCCCTGCAATGATTGCTCCGAGCTTGGCCGCAGCCTGGAAGAGAGACGCAGTCTTGTCTTGAATTATTTCCATGTACCTCTCCCACTTTAGGTCGTTCCCTTTCGGGTCAACAAGAAGCTCGTTGTACTCTCCTTCAGCCATCCTGAGGGCTGCGTTACTTATCTCTTCAGCTACCCTCTTGTCATCGTACCTTGAAGCAATAGAAAGAACCATTGCAAAGACGAAGTCAGCTGTTAGAAGAGAGGTGCTAAAGCCAAATTGTATGTGAAACGCGACTTTATTCCTCCTGTATGCTTCTTCATCTATTATGTCGTCGTGAATTATCGATTCTGTGTGGAGCAGCTCAATAGCAACAGCAGCATCCATTGGTTTTGAATCGTTTGTACCAAGGGCTTCGGATGAGAGGAGGAGAACGGCAGGCCTTATCCTCTTTCCTCCTTCTATTGCGTAGTTAAGGAGCCTGTAAAACCTCGAGTTCGAATAAGCCATAAGCTCTTTCTTTAGAGCTTCTTCAACCCTTAGGGCATAGGGACCAAGCCTGTACTCGATGCTCTCAGCAGAAAACTGCCTCCTTTCAGACAAGACCTTTTTCGTTCAGCCAAAGATAAATACAGTATAATAACCTTTTGACTTGTGCTTGAGTACAGGTATTCTCATCTAGAGCTAGGAGGAAAAAGGAAGCACTGCATCCTCCTCCCAAAGATCAATGGAAGCCAAGTCAAAATACTCAGAGACAGGCTAACCTCCTTGGGATTTAGAGTAGAGGGGCAGGAATTGATTGTAGCAAGTAGAGGAAGAGAAAGGATATGGCTAGATCCTGCAGGTCTGTGCTGGTCTTCGGTAGACCCAACAGACTATGTGGCTCCCTCGATTCCTGAGATTCTCGAATGCGAGAAGGAAAGGCTGAAAAGGAGTGACTTCAACGAGCTTTATTTCAGCGTAAAGAAGTATAGGTCCAAATACGTTATCAGGCTCAGAACAAGGCTTGAGCATGGCTTCACGTGGAAAATTCTCAGGGAGAAGGGATTAAACGGTTTCTCTCCTGATGAGAGCAAGGTCATCAAATGGCTTCTTGACTTTTCAAGTGGCAAAATTACTGTGCTAACACATTATCCTGGGAAAAACTCCTCGACTATGAGGGTAGGAACAAAGAACTACTACATATCGAAAATTGACGTTGAAGATTTTGCCTCGAATCTGTTTAATTTCTTCGATAGAAAGACTGGCTTCTTCCTAACTCAAAACTGTATGTTTGAGGTAGAGGAGCTGGATGTGGAGTCTCTCCTAAGCTCAGACTTGGAGCTTGGTCAGTGGTGCTACTACGAATACTGAAACATGGATAGAAAAGCCATTAAGGGCTTGTTTACTGGCTTTGATTGAGCCCCGGTAGTATAGAGCTGAGAAGCGTAAAACCCGGTCAAGTATGCCGGCCTTTCGAGTCGGCGGTCGCGGGTTCAAATCCCGCCCGGGGCATCTCTAGTCAGAAAGCATTGCCCTTATGTTAACAAAAGAACAATCTCAACAATTTTATTTCCATTTCTTAATGATTTTGAATGTTTGCACAAAAGTTTCCGATATATATAATTTATTTACATCTTTGTTAACGATGGGTTTGAGACGAAGAACTAAGCTCTTAGTTGTATTAATAGCAGCTATTCTGCTCGTGTTACCTTTTTCCTCACAAACGGGCTTTAGCTTTGTTTCTAGTTGCATGCATTCTATTTTCAGTATTCTGAATCCTTATGCTGTTGGAAGTGTTACAACCTATCAAACATACACTTATGGGGGTGGAGGCGGTTTAGATTTGAATTCTAATTTCAACATATCTGGAACAGACGTCCCGTATCAAATAGTGAATCCAAACCCAATAAAGGACTCTCTTGTTACATTTCAATTACCCAAAGGATTAGGTTCAAAGTTTGTAACAGTTGTCTGGGATAGTAATGGAACGACATCATATGTTTTTAACGATACAAGTAAGCTGGTAAGATACTCACACTCCAAATTATTGGGCGAGAAACACATATCGAGTGTTGAACATGATGGGTCAGTTACCATATACACATCCAGAGAGTTTAAAGTTTACAAGGTAAAACTTCCTGGTAAATATTATGACCCCACTGTGTGGGCGCAACAGTGGGTTACCTTCTACAATAGGCTTGGACAGATAACTGGCAACGTAACTGCAGCGGGATACATTAACTATGTCCTTGGAGGAGTTGTCACAGCAATTAATCCATCTGGTTCCTACGCGCTTTCTTACAACGGTTATCATCTTTGCCAAAGTCGAACAATTAAGAACGGTGTTGGAACTACTTTTGGTTACATCCAAGAAGAAGCACCGGCTTCATTTTGTCTCATTTTTGTTTCCGATTGGTGGGATGCTTGGCCTGGTTGGGGAGTCGATTCGTCTTCTGGTCAAGTATATTTCACACCAAGTCCTTACTGGAATACAGGCACTTCACCCAGTTGCGGTTGTACAACAGTTTCTATCTTCCCGGTACCTTGACTTAAAAAGCTACTCAATTTACCAAAGGATCTGTAAATTTGTGATTTTAGGTCAATAAGCTACCTTCTGTGGTTCTAATGGCGAGAAACACTAAATTTTAATTTTTCACCAAATTGGTCTCTTGTACCTTGAACAAGGTAAGAAGGTGGCTTTCAACCCTAGTAGGATTCTATAAGCCAACCCAAGGAGAAGAACTTGACTCTCTAACAAAATTACTTTACTCGGCTAGGAGTGTTATACTTGTCATATCAGCTCAAGCAGCAATAATCTCGGGTCTCCTTTCGCTTTACTCTGGAAATTTTAACCTGATTCTTTTCACCCTCGTTTTAATAGGATATGTGTCTCTCCATATGGTCAGCAACCTAAGTAACGATTATTTCGGCTACGCAAGGGGGAACGACATTCCGGGGTCACCAAGGCTGAGCTATACCCCTCATCCAATAGCAAGTGGATACTTTAGTAAATCGCAGATCAAGATAATCACACTTTGCATCCTTACGATACCTGTTGCGATTGCTGCATACCTCTTTTTTGTCCGCGGACCTTATCTCCTGTTGTTCGCTATTCCAGGTTTTCTGCTCCTATACCTCTACGACGCATCAAAAGTTACACTGAAGAGCATAGGTCTTGGCGAGGTTGCATCATTTCTCGTCTGGGGGCCAATAATGATCACAGGAGGATACTTCGTAATTACGGGTAGCATTTCTTATCTTGCTCTTGCCATCTCTGTGCCCTATGGGCTTGGCGTGATGTCTATACTTCTTGCAAAACACATCGACCAGCTCGAGTTTGACAGTTCGATACAGCAGAACACACTTCCAGTGCTTCTCGGTGAAAAAAGAGCAAGACAGCTTGCAAATGTTATTATTTTAGCAATGTACATCATTCCTGTTATAATATTGCTTTTTACAAGAAACATTGAGTTTATCCCGTTTCTCATAGTGTTTCTTAACATCCCTTCTTTAAAGAGGACAGTAGCTTCTTTCGCAAACGTAAAGCCGAGGGAGCCCCCTAAGGGGTACGTAGGCTGGCCACTTTGGTACCACAGGTTTGCACTATTGCACAACAGGAGATTTGGCTGGCTCTACATTGCTGGGATAACTTTCTCTATACTTTTCAAATTTTTACTTCAGCCGAGCTCTGTATAAGATTTGCTGTTTTGTGAAAGCTTCAAAGCTACATGGTGTTACTCCAATCAAATTTAAAATTGCATTGAATCTGTGTTCGCATCCCTAGAAATATCTACCACCTTACGTAACCCATATGACATGACAACCTTCAAACCTTTCCTCTTCCTAATAGGTGCTGTCCTCGTTATAGCGCTTCTCGGTTCTGTATCGTATACCGGTAGTAGCCGGCAAACTACTGTTTCAACCACATCTACTTCGTGTACAAGCAATATGTCTTCAACATACTCGAACAATTCGACAATAGTCGAAGCAAAGAGCTACAACTACAGTTCTTCTTTCCTGAGCATAAAGTCCGTTAAAGCCTTGGTATACAACACGGGAACAGAGCAAAGCTTGGTTTTCAAGGTTAGCTTTATGAACACGGGAAATACGACACTCTACCTACCTTCTGCTTGTGGTGGGGGGCTATATTTAGTAAGGAGTAATTCTTCACTAGTAAAGATCGAGAACAGAGGTGTCGTCTGTCTCTGTGCAACTGTCCTCGTAGGCGTCAAGCCGGGCGAGGTGCAAACGTCCGTCGCACCAGGTTGCTGGAGTGGATACGTTGTTTTGCTAGAGGGCCATGGAAATGTAAAGGTTACAATGGAACTCAAGCTATATGCAGGCGATAACAATACCAGCACCGTAACAACATCAATAGATGCGATATTCAGCTTCTAACCTTCGTCAACAATGTTATTCCTCAGCGTACCTATTCCTTCAACAGTTACCTCTATTACATCACCGTGTTTTACAGGAGAAATGCCTTCAGGCGTTCCTGTAAGTATAATGTCTCCCTCAGAAAGCGTCATAAATGAGCTTATGTGGCTTACTATCTCTTCAACCCTGTGGATCATTGATGATGTACTGTCCTTCTGCTTCACTTCCCCGTTAACCTTTGTTATAATTTCAAGGCTATGGACGTCTGGAATCTCGTCCTTCGTTACAATCCAAGGTCCGACTGGGCAGAAAGTATCGTAACCCTTTGCTTGGACTGGAGGCCTAAACATGTTTGTAATGAAGTCCCTTGCAGTTACGTCGTTTGCTACTGTGTATCCAAGCACGTATTCCATTGCCTCTCTTATGCTAACATTCCTACATCTCTTTCCGATTATAACAGCAAGCTCGCCCTCGTAGTGGACATATTTTGTGCCACTCGGCCTTATTATGTTTGACATGTGACCCGTCAAAGAGCTAACAGGCTTTAGAAAGAGAACGGGTTTCTCAGACGCCTTCAAGCCTAGTTCCTCTGCATGTTTTCCATAGTTGAGTGCAAGTCCTACTATATTCCTTGGCTTCGAAGGTGGAAGCCAGTCAATATCCCTCGGGTCGTAAACAGAACCCTTGCTATCAACTATTACACCGTTATCAAAAGTTCCCTCAAACTCTTCCCCCATGTACCTAAACCTGAGTTTTTTCATCTCCCCGTATCCCTCAAGCCAACCATTAATACTTACCTCCTCTGTGGGAGTTCTACAATAAACTACATTTGCTACTTGAAACTTTTTATTTGCATGAATCCTGTCAGGAACTGATTTGACTGAACCTGTATCTGTATCAAACCTGAACCACAGCTACGACGGCAGGAGGTATGTTGTAGAAGGTGTTAGCTTTGAAGTTAGGAAAGGAGAGGTTTTCGGTCTCCTTGGGAGAAACGGTGCTGGTAAGACAACTATAATCAAAGTACTTACAACACTAATCAAGCCTACTTCAGGAAGTGTATCTGTTCTAGGTTATGACCCTGTTAGAGATGGAAAGAAAATCAGGGAGAGGATAGGTGTTGTCCAGCAGTCCGAATCATACGACTTCACTACTGTAGAGAAGAACTTTGACCTCTACGGTATGCTCTGGGGTGTAGACAAGTCAGAGGCAAGAAGGAGAAAGGAAGAACTCATATCATCTTTTGGTCTTGAGAGCATAAGAAAAAAGAACGTTGCGGACATTTCAGGAGGTGAAAAAAGGAGGCTCCAAGTCGCAAGGGAATTCATGCATGACATGGACCTCCTATTTCTGGACGAGCCAACTGTTGGAATTGACGTGATAATGAGAAGGGAGCTGCTCAACCTGATAAAGAAGAAGGCGAGGGAAGGCCTCACAATAATTTTCACAACACACAACCTAGAAGAAGCAGATTACCTCTGTGACAGGGTTGCAATAATAGCAAAGGGAAGAATACTTGCGCTAGATACCGTTGAAAATCTGAAAAGGATTTATACTAACAGAACAGCAATAGAGCTCCAGGTAAACGAGGCAAATTCCGAAGCCCTTTTCAAGAAACTTTCAGAAATTTATGGAAGCAACCTCTACGTAGTGGACAATACAAATGCTGTTATTTCTTCTGAGGACCCAAAGGATGCTATCCCAACTATCATAGACCTTGCGTCGAAGACTGGTTCCCACATAGAGTACATAAGCGTGAGAAAGAGTACACTGGAAGATGTTCTGATACAGCTACTCTCAGGTGCGAGTTAATGACCTTCCCAAGGCTAGTTAGGCTCCTGTACAGGAATCTTGTTGTAAACACGGATGTTGGCACTATATTCTTTGTCGTGGGCCTTCCAACACTCTACCTTGTTTTCTTTGGATACGGCTACCAGTCATTTCTCCCAGGAGACAAGAGCTATCTTCTCTTCCTCACGCCTGGCATACTCTCGTTCCAGACACTGATTGCAGGGACAGTAACGGGTTCAATGTTATGGCTTGACAGAAGGTTTGGAATGCTTGCGCAGCTCCTTGTCGGACCTTTTACGAGGATACAGTACCTGCTTGGGCTGATACTCACATCTCTAATACTTGGCATTGCAGGAGGACTTGTAATGCTTGTTGTCTCCTCTGTCATCGTCCCTCACTACATAGCCCCACTTGGTTTTGGAACTATGATTCTAGCAATTATTGTTGGCTCCATATGCTACGGTTCTATAATGCTATTGATATCAGCTCTTGTAAGATCCCAGAATACATATAACAGCATCCAGGTCTCTGTTATATTTCTTTCAAACTTCGCTAGCACAGTATTTTATCCCTATTCAGAGAACCTCCCAGTTCCACTAAGGATTCTCTTTCTCGCAAATCCATTAACATACATCTCAAACACAGTCAGGGATGGATATATGGGCAGCTACAGTGCCCTCGATCTCTTCCAGTTTGCTCTAACAAGCATGTTCACACTTATAATGCTTCTTCTCTCTGCAAGAGCCTACTTCAGGGCAGAGATAGCGACAACTTAATTCAGCTTTTCGCATCCGATATACTTATAGAACACTCGAGTGCAAAATTTGACGATAATAGTTGGAAGTAGCTAAGACTGATAACGTTGGGCACTTTATAGGAAACAAATTTTTTGAAGTTGACGAAAAGAATTCTGTTCAGGTCCTTGACCCAAGAAATAACAGAGTAATCTGTTTGGCTTCAAATGCAACAAGAGAAGAGGTTGAGAATGCGGTTGAGGTTGCAGGGAAGGCATTCAGGGAGTGGAGCATAACACCTGCGGAAAAGAGGGCAGAGATACTCTTCTCAATAGGTAGGGAAATAGAGAAAGATACTGAAAACCTTGCACGTATTGAGTCAGTGAACACAGGCATACCAATATCGCAGTGTAGGGGGCAGGTTAAGAGGGCTGCAGAGAACTTTTACTTCTTTGCAGAGATGGCTACGAAAATCTCTGGAAGGGTTTACCCCAGGGAGCCAGATTTTCTGAACTACACTGAAAGAATGCCAGCCGGTGTTGCGGCACTTATAACGCCATGGAACACGCCTCTGATGCTCGAGACATGGAAGATAGCACCATGTCTTGCTGCAGGTGACACATGTATTCTCAAACCAGCTGAATGGACGCCCATTTCGGCGAAGAGGCTTGCGGAACTAATTGCGAAGACAGATCTACCAGATGGCGTATTTAACGTTGTCCACGGCATAGGCGAGCAGGCCGGCTCGTACCTAGTTTCAAGCAGAGGTGTGAAGCTTGTATCATTTACAGGTGAAACGGCAACAGGCAAGGAAATAATGAAGAACGGCTCATCTACACTAAAAAGGTTTTCAATGGAGCTGGGGGGTAAAAATGCTGCAATTATCTTCGAGGATGCGGACCTTGAAGCAGCACTGGACTCGGTCGTGTTCATGGCCTTTTCTCTAAACGGAGAGAGATGTACATCAAATTCAAGGGTTCTAATTCAGTGCAGTATTTACGAGAAGTTTATTGAGATGCTTCTTGACAGGGTTTCGAGGATCAGGGTAGGCGACCCGCTCGAGGAAAGTACTGAACTCGGCCCTCTTGTAAGAAAGGAACATCTTGAAAGAGTTCTCTCATACGTTCAATCCGGTGTGAAAGAGGGTGCAAAGTTGCTGTACGGAGGTAAAGAGCATGAATCACTCAAACCAGGTAATTACATGCACCCAACACTCTTCAAGGACGTGACTCAGGATATGAGGATAGCTAGAGAGGAAATTTTTGGTCCTGTTCTCGTGGCAGAAAAGTTTGATAGGGAAGTTGACGCAGTAGATAAGGCAAACGACGTGTGTTACGGTCTTGCTGGGTACATTTGGACAAGAGATCTCAGGAGAGCGCATCTCGTTGCCTCGAAACTGGAGGTTGGTATGGTCTGGATAAATTCGCACAACGTGAGGGACCTGAGAACACCTTTCGGTGGCATGAAGAACAGCGGTATAGGAAGGGAAGGAGGAGAGTATAGCTTCGACTTCTACACAGAACTGAAGACAGTCCATCTTGCTCTCAGACAGCAGAGAGTACCAAGGTTCGGGGTGAGTGGCTAATGCCTGCATGTAGCGGAAAGCAGTTCATCGAAAGAATAAACAGGAAAAGGAGGGAGATATGGTACGGCAAGGACAGAATAACAACAAACGCAGCAGAGCACCCTGCATTCAGGGGCATAGCAAGGACAATGGCAGCACTTTACGATATGCAGCTTGAGGAAGAGAACCTAGAATTCATGACGTATATCTCGCCAAAAACAGGGGAGAGGGTTGGAACAAGTTTCCTTCAACCAAGGACAAGTGAGGACCTTATAAAGAGGAGAAGGATGATCAAGAAGTGGGCTGATTTCTCCGCAGGTATGCTTGGCAGAACCCCGGACTATCTGAACAGCGCTCTAATGGCAATGGCATCCGCAAGCGACTTCTTTGGCAACGGAATGTCGGAGAGAATTGTGAAGTACTACGAATACGTTAGGGAGAACGACTTGCTTTTAACGCACACTTTAATCAACCCGCAGGTAAACAGAAGTGTTGGCCCTTCGAAGCAGGTTGATCCTTTCATAGCTGCCAGAGTTGCGGAAAAGAAGTCTGAGGGTGTTGTAGTAAGGGGTGCGAGGATGCTTGCAACGTTTCCTCTGGCGGACGAGATACTTGTTTTCCCTTCGACAGTCGTGAGGTCTGGGCAGGACGATATCCCATATGCCTTTGCATTTGCAATACCTGTGGACACACCTGGACTGAAGATGATATGCAGGGAATCCTTTTCAGAGGATTCAAGTTTTGACCATCCACTTGCCTCACGTTTCGACGAACAAGATGCCGTTGTGATATTTGATGATGTACTTGTACCGTGGGAGAGGATATTCATTCTCGAGGATCCTGAGAGGGCAAATGCTGTCAGCGAGTCGACAGATGCGATTGTATTCATGGCCCACCAATCGACTGTTAGAGAGCTTGCAAAGGTAGAGTTTTTCCTTGGTCTCGCGTGCTTGATGGCTGAGAGCATAGGAGCAGACCAGTTCCCTCAGGTCCAAGAAAGGATATCAGAGATAATCATAATGAGGGAGACAATGAAAGCATTTCTTGACGCAAGTGAAGCAAATGCAAGAATCAATAAATGGGGCATACTCGTACCAGACTACACACCTCTCAACGCAGCTAGAAACCTCTGGCCGAGAATTTCTCCTTCCCTGTGTTCAATAATAAGGCAGCTTGGTGCAAGCGGTCTTATGGCAATACCACCAGAGGATATTCTAGCATCAGAGGCAACGAAGTATGTGGAGAAGTACTACCAGTCAAAGATGCAGGATGGGGTAGAGAGGATAAGGCTCTTCAAGCTTGCTTGGGATGCTGTTGGTTCATCATTTGGTGGAAGGCAGGAACTCTATGAGAGATTCTTCTTTGGAGACCCTGTGAGGATGGCAAGTGCCCTGTACAACTGGTACGATAAGGAGCCCTACAAGAAGCTAGCTAGGGAATTAATGAAGGGGAAGTAAATGAGCTTCAACATCGTGCGTGCTGGTCATGTTGAATACCTAGTAACAGACATTAAAAAGGCAAGAAAGTTTTACGTCGAGACACTTGGATTCTTCGAGACAGCAAGAAGAGGAAAACAGTCTTTCTTGCGTTGCATTGAGGAAAGGTTCCATCATTCTCTTGTTCTAACAGAATCAGATGAGCCTGGAATCGGGCACATAGCCTTCAGGGTTGCGTCTAAGGAAGATCTTTCAAAAATTTACATCTTTCTTGAGCTATCAGGGCTGAAGCCTTTCTGGTACGACGATGAATACGGAGTTGGGAAATGTGTCAGAGTTCAGGATCCGTTCGGCTTTCCTATAGAATTTTACCATAGCATGAAACGGGAGGAGTGGTTACTTAGAAGGTTTTCTGAACACAGGGGAGCTAAGGTAATGAGAATAGACCACTTTAACCTCCATGTACCAGATGTTGAAAAGGCCTTTAAGTGGTATAGGGATAAGTTGCTCTTCACATGCACAGAAATTACGGAGACAGAAGGTAAGCGTCATGCAATCTGGGCGGCTTGGCTTAGAAGGAAGCACACATGTCACGACGTGGCGCTCACGAACGGCTACGGGCCAAGGCTACATCACACAGGTTTCTCCGTTTACGACAGAAGCAGCATATATGACTGCGCAGACATACTTGCGTCCTCAGGATACTTGAGGTCAATCGAGAGAGGCCCTGGAAGGCATGGTGTTTCGAACGCTTTTTTCATTTACCTTAGAGACGAGGACGGAAACAGGATAGAACTCTATACAGGAGACTACATGACGGCCGACCCAGACTGGGAGCCTATAGTTTGGAAGCTGAACGACCCTCAAAGACAGACTTTCTGGGGGAGTCCAGCACCAGAAAGCTGGTTTAAAGAGTCTATGAGAGTTAAAGATTATGAAACAGGAAAATTTGTACCTCTTTTATCACCTATCCTTGAAGAGAAACCAAGCTACATAGAGAAACAGAACCTATCAGAATAATTCAAAAGGCTCTTCTTTGCTCCAAGCTTGTGAGAGTAATGCATATTGCTGCCTATGATAGACTAAAGGCATTTTACTGTTAAGAACTGCACCGTCAAGAACTTCTCCAAGGACTATGTCGTGGTCGCCAGCATCCTCCCATCTATATTTCCTACATTCTAGGTATGCTACAGAACCTGCTATTATTGGAAGCTTTCTACTTGTCAAACTATACTTTATACCTGTAAATCTTTCTTCTATATCATCTCTACCTGCAAATCTGTCGGAGACAGACTTCTGGTCTTCTGCAAGTAGATTCACAGCAAAATAGTCCTGCGAATAAAGAAGCATATTACTTTTAGTACCTTTTGCAAGTGAAATGAGTATTAGAGGTGGCTCTAACGAAATGCTTGTAAAAGAACTAACAGTAACACCATCAAAACCACTTTCTGAACTGTAGGTTACGACTGTTACGCCTTGCGGAAAGTTCCTCATGAAACTTTTGAGAATTTCTGCTCTTTGGTTCAACCTACATCAAAGATCGTGACCTTTAATATTAAGTATACGGTTTTGGTGTGAAGTTTGTACGCTCTTCAAGTTAAGGACCTTACGAAAGTTTATTCCTCAAGAATAAGGGCTGTAGACTCGATAAGCTTTAATGTCGAAAGTGGGGAGATATTCGGTCTTCTTGGCCCTAATGGTGCAGGAAAGACAACAACTATAAAAATGATTTCAACTATATCCAGACCTACTTCAGGCTCAATACTTGTCTTTGGTGTTGATGCAGAAAAACATCCTGATAAGGTTAGAGAGCTTATAGGCTATATACCCCAGTCAGTATCTGTTGACGGAGATCTAACAGGATACGAGAACCTACTGATATTCTCAAAACTCTCTTACGTATCAAAGAAGGAGAGGGATGCAAGGATAATTTTTGCACTTGAGTACATGGGTCTTAAAGAAAGGGCAAACGAGCTTGTAAAGCATTATAGTGGTGGAATGATGAGAAGGCTAGAGATAGCACAAGCTCTTGTAAACAGACCAAAGCTGCTTATCCTTGATGAGCCAACTATTGGTTTGGACCCTGCCTCAAAGACAAAGATGTGGGATTATTTAAAAAAGATGAACAGAGAGTTCGGGACTACAATTCTCCTAACAACCCACGATATGGCAGAGGCAGACCTGCTTTGCCATAGAATAGCAATAATGAATGCAGGCAAGATAGCAGCAATAGGGAGCCCTCAGGAATTAAAAATGTCTGTAGGCGTGGAAATGATTAAGCTTTGCTTGGACTCCTCAGCTATAGAAAAGCTTGTTATCCCAGATGAACTAGGAAAGATTATAGGGTATGAGAACTCGAGTGTAATTATTTCTGTTGAGAATGCAGAGAAGAAAATACCCAGTATTGTTGAGTATCTTTTGAAAAGAGGAATAAAAATCGAGTCTATTTCATTTAACAAACCCACTCTAAATGACGTATTTCTAAAATATGCAAGAGTAGCTTTTGAGGAAGGCGAGTCTTACTCTCAAGCAAGGATGACGAGACGTGTCTTTGCAAGGAGGTCACGCTGATGATTAGAATTGTAAAGTTCCTCTCTAGCAGCTTAACAATAGCAGAGATGGAAGCAAGGAAGATAAGACATGATTCTACAGAGCTCTGGACAAGGGCTGTTCAGCCAGCACTCTGGCTTCTTTTGTTTGGTGAAGTATTCAACAGAATAAAAGGTATAACATCCAGTAACATAAGCTATATAACATTTATAGCACCAGGTGTTCTTGCGCAATCTGTTCTTTTTGTCTCGATCTTCTATGGAATAACAATTGTCTGGGAAAGAGATGTTGGTTTGCTAACTAAACTTCTCTCTACCCCATCCCCAAGGTCCTCTATAGTGGTAGGGAAGGCGCTTGCAGCAGGTGTGAGAGGTATCTTCCAAGCCATAATGATATTTGGCTTAACTCTTATAATAGGTATAAATCTCCGCCTCGACCCTTTTGATGTTATTTCTGTCTTCGTTGTTATAGTGCTATTTGCAATGTGTTTTTCAAGTCTCTCTATGACCCTTGCATCCCTCTTGAAGACAAGAGAAAGAATGATGGGAATAGGTCAAGCAATAACAATGCCCCTCTTCTTTGCAAGTAACGCAATATACCCTCTAGACCTTATGCCTGAATGGTTAAGGACTATTTCTTTATTTAACCCATTAAGCTATGTTGTTGATGCAATGCGTTCTTTGCTTATTACAGGAGACTATTCAGGTATTCCTCTTGACGCAGTTGCCCTTGTCCTGTCAACACTCATATTTGTTTCCTTAGCCTCTATCATGATAAGAAGGCTTATTGAATAAAGTGAAATTTTCTCTTGCAAATTTTCTTGAGATATAACCATTTTCTAAGTCGGAATAAATTAAATCTCTTTTCCTTCCTTCAGGGGGTAGATAGCCTCCACCCCCAGCAGTTCTAATCTCTATTCTATCGCCTTTTTTCAGAGTAGCTGAAAATTTAGCAGGCATAGCAGTATTCTTACCTTTCCTTTTTAGTATCACTTTTATTGGCTCTCCTTCTCTTCCTCCAAAAATTCCCCAAGGTCTGTGTTTTGCTCTGTCCGAGATAAAGGTTAAAGTTGCTGCATCAGAGAGCATCATAAAGCCTCTCTTTATTCCACATCCACCTCTAAATGTGCCAGCGCCACAACTATCTTCTCGCAGCTCATAACATGTAACAACTAAAGGGAAAGATCTTTCAATCTCCTCAATTGGTGTGTTCATTGTATTTGTCATGTTACAATGTATTCCATCTATTCCATCCATACCTTTTCTTCCACCCATTCCAACACCTATGGTTTCGTAGAAAGCCCATTTCTTCCCTCTAAAATAGCCACCAATCATCAAGTTGTTCATAGACCCTCCGCATGCTGCAGGAACAAATTCTGGGCATATTTCTGAGAAGGCTTTAAACAGGACGTCAGAATTTCTCTGGCTTGTCTCGACGTTACCTATCCCTACAGCTCTAGGATAAGTTGGATTCATCAAACTACCCTTTGGTGCATAAACTGTTAGATGGGAGAAAGCACCACTATTGACCTGAACATCTCTACCAAATAAACACATAAAAACAAAGTAAACAGCTGAGAGTGTAACCCCAAAAACAGAGTTCATTGGAGAGTTTGTTTGGTTGCTTGTTCCGGAATAATCTATCTTTACATTTTCTCCAGATATCTTTACTGAAACACTGATTTTTATCTCTCTTCCGTCTATATCTTCAACAAAATCTTCTGCAAAAGCTTTATCCTTCTCTAACCTTTTTATTCTCATACAAACCATCTTTTCTGAGTGTTGTTGTGCTTCTGTAAAAGCCTTTTTCAATTCTTCAAGCCCATATTTCGATATTATTTCTGATATCCTTCTCTTCCCAGCTATATTTGCAGCTATCTGAGCTTTTATGTCCCCAATCCTTTCTTTTTGTGTCCTTGAAGACGAGAGAAAATCTTGAATCTTCTCTTTCAGAAAACTTCCCTTCCTGTAAATTTTAACAGGGTCAACCACAAAACCTTCTTCAAATATCGTGGTTGCATTGACAGAAATACTACCTGGAACAGCACCTCCCACGTCAGAATGGTGTGCTTTGTTTGCTAAATAGCAAATTATCTCGCCTTTATAATAAAGAGGATGTATAACCATTAAATCGTTGAGATGCGTCCCTGAGAGATAGGGGTTGTTAACGGCTATCATATCATCCTCCTCCAACTCAATCCTATTTTTTCTGCAGTACTCAACCGTCCTCCTTAGCCCCCATTCCATTGACCCAAGGTGGACAGGTATGTGTTCTGCCTGAGCAACAAGTCTGAGTTGATTATCAAAGATAGCTGTGGAGTGGTCCATCCTCTCCCTTATATTTGGGGAGTAGGATGAATTTCTCAAAGCAATACCCATTTCTTCAGCTGTGTAGACAAGATAGTTTCTTATTATCTGAGGTAGTATCTCATATTTCATTCCTTATCATCATTCCATAGATGCTGTTTTTCAGCCTCCACCCTTTGTTCACAACTGTTGTTGAATCGTATTCCTCTATTATTAAAGGGCCTTTTAACTCCTCGGAGAGAGTTAAACTCTCTCTCCTAACAACTTTCACTTTCCTATATTTGTTAGAAATAAATGCTTCCCTCCTTTGCTTTGGTTTATCCGTATATCCGTAAGCTGGTAGACCAGCTTTCTTAACCGATGCAGAGACCTTTATCCTGATATTTACTACTTCGACCTCATCTCTTGAAGAAAATCCGTACCGCTTCCTATGTGCTCTGTCGAAAGAAAGTCTTGTCATACCTTTTTGATAAGGTATTGTAATCTCGTAAGCTTGGCCTTCATATCTAGCATCTACAAATCTTTTGATGGTTAGTTTTTCCTCCGTGACGTTATGCATTTCCTTCCTTGCATCCCTTTCAAGGTTATTGAACTCAGGTTCGAGCTCAAAGCTCTTGCGCATAACGGGACGCACAAACATTGCTGTTATATCTGAAGAAAGTAAGCCAAATGCAGAAAAAAGTCCAGGATGATTTGGTATGAATACTTTATTTATTCCGAGTTCTTCTGCAACGTCACAACAGTGAAGTGGTCCAGCACCTCCAAAAGCTATCATTGTGAACTCTTCTGGGTTTCTACCTCTCTCAGAGGTTATAAGAGAAACGGCCCTTGCTGTTATGCTGTTTGCTATCTTGAGTATACTTGAAGCTGTTGTCTCAGGAGAAACTCCAAGCTTTCTAGAAAGGTTAGAAATTGCATTCCTAGCAAGCTCATAATGGATTTTCATCTTGCCATCAAGCAGGTGTTCTTGGCTTAATCTGCCAAGAAGAACATTTGCATCTGTTACGGTTGATTCTCTTCCACCTTTGCCGTAGCATGCAGGCCCAGGTTCTGAACCAGCACTTCTTGGTCCAACATTAAGCTGCCCTGCTTCATCAACCCAGGCTATGGAACCTCCTCCAGCACTTACCTCAGATATATCAATAAAAGGAAGCCTAAGCGGATAACCACTTCCCTTTACTATCCTGCCGAGATGGGCTTCTCCACCAACCTCATATTCAAAAGTATACTCCGGCTCATAGTTATCTAAAACACTTGCCTTTGCAGTTGTACCGCCCATGTCAAATGTTATACATTTACTCGTTTTGAGCTTCTTTGCTAAATAAGCTGATGCAAGTACACCAGCTGCCGGGCCTGATTCTATGCTCAATACAGCCCTATTACGTATCCTTTCCTCTGTTGTTATACCTCCGTCAGAGTTCATGAATAGTATTTTACTTCTTATCCCTCTTTCTCTAAGATACTCTTTGAGCGAGTCTATATACGAGCCCATTATTGGAGAAACTACAGCATTTACGACTGTAGTGCTAAACCTTTCATATTCTCTATATTCTCTTGCAACCAAGCTTGAAAGACTTATATGTCCTGTAAAGCCTCCATCCTTTAGAGCGTTTCTCACTTCTTTTTCATGTTTCGGCCTGACATATGAGTTAAGAAAGCATACTGCAACAGAGCTGTATCCTCCTCTTACTATTTTTCTTACGAGTCCTCTCAGTTCTTTCTGATTTATTTTTACAAGTTCTTTACCGTTTGAGAGAATCCTACACCTCAGTGTAAACCTATCCTTCCTCTTTATGAGTGGTTCAGGTCTCTTAACAAATACATCATATAGCTTGGGTCTTCTCTGTCTACCTATTTCTATAACATCTCTAAAGCCATTGTTTGTCACCATTGCTGTTAATGCTAGCCCACTCCTTGTTAAAAGTGCATTAGTGCAAATAGTTGTTGCATGTATTACGGCAGAAAATTTCTTTCCTAGCCGCTTTGAAAGTTCCTCAGCTATTGCTTTCTCTGGTCTTCCAGTTGTCATAACCTTAACAACTTCTACTTGGCCCGTATCCTCATCATAATATAGAAAATCTGTAAAGGTTCCACCTATATCGATTCCAACCCTGAGCATCTTGCAAGTGTAAGAATGAAGGATTTAACAAGGTTTGCTTACAAGGAATCTGGCAAGAAAGCTCCGACCTTTAGTGGAGAGAAGAGATGAATAGATTGTTAGGATGCGTGAATACAGGAATTGCTCAGGATACAAAATCCCTGCAGAAGCCATTAACAGGGTGATGGCATATCCTTTGCTTCATTATAAAACAAAAAACAAGAATTTCCCTATATGATGAGAATCTCATAGCTCTAGATGTTGGAATTTCAAGTATGTTGAGACTTCCTTGAGAGAATCTACTTTCATCACAGAATCAAAATTACCTTGTTTAATATCCTTGATTGAATTAGCTAAAACCTTTTCTTTTCTTCTCTCGATTAGAAGAGCTCTCCATCCAGCACTTAATGGTGCTAAGTAATCATATTCAAGGTTATCTCCAACATGTAGTATGCATGAGCAGTCTTCAAGTCCAAGTATCATGCCTATCTTCTTGTAGAAATCTTTGTCTTTCTTTGTCAAACCAAACGATTGTGGTGTAAATATCCTCGTAACTTTTGCATTTAGTTTGATTTTATCTAGTGACATTCTTATAATATCTTCCCAGGTATTTGAGCATATTATCACCTCAATACTCTCAGGAACCTCCAATTCTGTAATATCTTCCATTGGAACAATTTTATCACAAAGCATTTTAACAGAATGAGTATACTCTTCCGTAATGTCATATTTTCTGAACCAATATTCGGGTGTGTACCATTCAGGTCTTTGACTTCCTACCTCTTCGTAATCCCTGTAAATGATATCCTTAGATTCGGAGAGGCTTTTACCTGTTTTCCTACTGTATAAAAAGGGGATGTGCTCCCTCCAGAACCAGTCCATATCCTCTATTCTTACAAGCGTACCTTCAAAGTCAAGAGAAAGAATGCGAACTTTCATGGATAATTTTTCTCTAGGGTTTTAAATATATTGTTTTATATGTATAGGTCCTATGTTATTCTACATTCTTTTATCTCCACTAAAGAAATTCGTTTAAAACTTACTTGGTAAAGCCAGTCCCTCTTAAAAAAATAAGGTAAAATACATCATTTACTTTATTTTATTTATAGGAATCTTTAATATCCAATAGCAATAAACGTAAACATGTATGCCAGCTATTTTTCTGATCTCATTGTCAAAGAGGTGGGCTAATGGTTAAACAATATGACATAGTTATAATTGGGAGAGGGGCGGCAGCATTCTCTGCAGCAATAAAGGCAAGCGAGCTCTCTGAGGGGAAAGTATCGATTGCTATGGTCGGTAATGGCCCATTAGGCGGAACATGTGTAAACGTTGGCTGTGTACCCTCAAAGTATCTGATAGAGTCTGCAAGCAAATACTACTATAGTTTTAAGAAGACATTCCCAGGTATTCAGAGCAACAAGCCCTCCCTCGATTTCAACGAATTGATGAAAGGTCTTCACGGGCTTGTTCAAACTTTACGAAAAGAAAAGTATGAAAAAGTAATCAACGCTTACAGTAATGTTGATACATTTGAAGGCACAGCAAACTTTGTTTCAGCCAAAGAAATAGAGGTCAATAAATCACTAAGAATTCGAGGAAGGAGCTTTCTAGTTGCTGTTGGTTCAAGCCCTTCTGCTCCTCCTATAGAGGGACTTTCTGATGTAGGATATTTGGATAGCAATAATGTCTGGGACCTCAAATACATTCCAAAAAGCATAGTTGTTCTAGGCGGAGGAGCAATTGGTCTAGAGCTAGGACAGGCATTTTTGCATCTTGGGTCTGAAGTTTCTGTTGTAGAAGCTGCTCCCAACATACTTCCGCCAGCAGAACCAGACATATCAGAAATGTTAAGGGCTCACTTAGAGGAAGAAGGAATGTCTATAATAACAAAAGCTAGAGTTGTTCGGGTATTTCGAAAAAACGGTAAAAAATCAGTTGAGATGGTTGGCTCTGCTGGAAAGAAAGTTTTGGAAACAGAAGAGATACTTGTTGCAACAGGAAGAAAACCAAATACATCCACCCTTAACCTAGACAAAGCAAATGTGAATACAGACAGCAAGGGTTTTATAATAACAGACGAAAGAATGAGAACCTCCAACCCTTCAATTTATGCAGCTGGTGATTGCATTTCAAAGAAACTCATGCTTGAGACACTTGCAGCAAAGGAAGGAACAGTTGCAGTAAGCAATATTCTTGGTAGAGATGAGAGTATTGACTACAGTTCTGCACCTTGGGCTGTTTTCACAACACCTCAGGTAGCTTCTGTTGGCTATAAGGAGGAAGAATTCATGAAATTAAATGGCTCATGTTCATGTAGAGTTTTATCTCTACAAGATGTTCCAAAGGCAGGCATAATAGGGGAAAGTATTGGCCTGACTAAGATTGTAATAAATCCTTCAAACAGAAAGGTTGTAGGTGTACATATTCTATCCCCTTATGCTACAGAGATAATAATGGAGGGTGTTTATGCAGTCAAGCTTGGTCTCACTTATGAGGATATTATAGGAACAACTCACGTTTTCCCAACACTTGCAGAGAGCTTAAAGATTGCAAGCCAAGCTTTCTTGAGAGACGTATCAATGATGAGCTGCTGCGTTGAATGAAATTGGAAGCAAGAATTGTTTTGTGCTGCTGCTATGAGATATCAACATTTTTGATTACACTACTTTCCTTTGCTTTTGCTTCTTTCTTGAAAGATTCAATTATTTTCGATAACTTAGCTAATGAGTTCTCTTATCATCAGAATGTGAAAAGATATGAGAAGAAAACATGGGTACGGTAGAAAAAGAGGTGTATTTCTTTTGGTTATACTTATTGTAGCAGCTATAGCAGCAATAGCGTTTATAGTTAGCTCATCTTCTTCTATTCACAGAGTTACCGTAGGAGATACAGCACCTGACATACCTCTATACCTAACTAATGGCACAACTATTAGGTTGAGCCAGCTGTTAGGAAGACCAATACTTTTATGGTTTGTTGCAACGTGGTGTCCCTCCTGTCAGCAGGGCGCACTAATGCTCAAGGATAGCTACTATGCAAAATTAAACGCTATGGGTGTAACTATTGTTACAGTTGAATCATACCAAGATCTTGGCTACCCAGGTCCTTCCGTATCTGAATTCCAAAAGTCCTTTGCAGGTGGAGGAGGGAAAGGATGGTTCTTTGCTACTTCAACAAAGGAAGCAACAGAAATATACAATCATGACTCATTCTTGGATATTTACTTCTTGATTGATAGCTCTGGAAGAATAGAGCAGATTGGGTACAAATTACCTCAATCACTTCCACAGCTCGTTTCTTATGGATGGTGAATAAAATTGGTAGGAGAGTTAGAAATACTGAAAGAGGTTCTCTCATTAAGAAGATATAAGCTGATCTGCATTCTCTCCGCTGTGATGTATTGGCTTGTCTTTGCTTTTTCCTCTGGAATTCTAGTTTATTACTGGGAAGATGTCTATTCCCTCGTTAAAGCATCGAACATACCAAATCCTCTCTTTTACTTGAATTTTTCAAATCTTGAAAGCTTTTACTATTCTGGAATTGTATGGTATCCAAGTGGCCACCTTGAGATTGTTTTGGCCTTTGGCCCTCTCATCTTTTCAGTTATACTTTCTCTTCTCTTTTCGCTAAACATAGGTACTATTGTATATTCCTTCAAATTTGTCAGAAGGTCAACGGGTAAAAGAAGTACGGGCTTCTCCTCGCTTTTAGGATTAATCCCAGCTTTATTTTCTGCTGGTTGTTGTAGTGTGCCAGTCGGCTTTTTAATAATTGGTTCTTTCGTGCCTCTCGTTGGGCTACGACCTATTCTCTACTTCTTTTATGCATACCCCGCACTTATCAATACATTTTTCTCCTTTCTATTGGTGGTTACGCTGTATTACGCCCTCAGAAGAATGGCAAAACTGTCTACCTAATGTCGCAGAAACCAAAGATGCTTTAGCCCTTATGAATGCAGCCAATCTTTAGGGAGGAGATAAGATCTCCGTATATCACTTTGTCATGAACTAAGGTGTCGCTCTGTCTCCAGCTTGTTCTCATACTTCAAGGAAAATTTTTCTTTTCAAAGCTTAATTGTAAACGAGAATTAATCTGTCAGATACCTAGAGATTGTTATAAATTTCCGCCCTAACCCTTCAGCTCTTCTTGAAGCTGTGAATATGCTCTTTTAACCTCCTCAACAGACGCCTCATCCTCTAGCGTTGTAACATCGCCAACAGGCTTTCCGACAGCCACAGCCTGCACAACCCTCCTCATTATTTTGGCGCTTCTTGTCTTTGGAAGCTTCGATACAAACAGCACATCCTTAAGGGAGGCTACTGGTCCCACTTTCCCTCTTACCCATTCTCTAAGCTCTTTCCTCAGTTCTTCACCCGGTTTGAAACCCTGCCTAAGAATTACGAAAGCTACTGGAACTTCACCCTTGACCTCGTCAGGCACACCAACTACAGCTGCCTCAGCTACAGCCCTGTGTTGTATCAGGGCAGATTCAAGTTCGTAAGTACCCAGCCGGTGGCCCGCAACCTTTATCACCTCGTCCGCCCTGCCAAGAACCCAGAAGTATCCATCCTTGTCTCTAACTGCATAATCCCCTGTATAAAATGCACCACTGAACTTGCTGAAGTATACTTGGACAAACTTCTGGGGGTCCTTGTGTATTGTTAAAGGCATTCCGGGCCACGGGTTTCTAATTATAAGGTATCCCCTCTGCCCTTCCTTCTGAGCATTCCCATTCTCGTCAACTACCTCCGCCTTAACGCCTGGTATTGGAAAACCATTTGTTCCTGGCTTCATCGGAACCATCAGGAGGCCAGGAGTATGGCTAATCAAGATACCTCCTGTCTCTGTCATCCACCATGTGCTCCCAAAGGGCACACTTTCCCTCCCAACAAGCCTGAACAACCATCTCCACGCTTCTGGGTTTATGGGCTCGCCTACAGAATGCATCAGTCTGACTGTTGAAGTGTCATGTTTCTTTACCCATTCTTCGCCGTTTTTCATCCATCCCCTTATTGCAGTTGGAGAAGTGTAGAATATATTAACACCATATCTCTCTATTATAGAGGACCATCTGTCAGGCTGAGGAAAGTCAAGAGCACCCTCGTACATTATGCCTGTGGCGCCTTCCATTAGCGGTCCGAAAACTACATAGGAATGCCCTGTAACCCATCCTATATCTGCAGTACACCAGTAAACGTCTGTGTCGCGTATATCAAAGATCCATTTCATTGTTGCGTGAAGTAATGTCATGTATCCTCCAACATCATGGACCTGGCCTTTTGGTTTCCCCGTCGTACCTGACGTGTACAGTATATACAGAGGGTCTTCTGATCTGACACTTTCTGGCTCAACAGTAGCGTTGTAAGGAATTTCGTTAATCACATCATCAAATAGCTCATCCCTTCCCTGCTGTAGGTTTACCTGGTTTCCAGCTCTTCTGATCACTAGAACCTTGCTTATCTTGTTTGTTTTCTTCAGAGCTTCATCTGCAATTGATTTCAAGTCGAGTATCTTGCCCCTTCTCCATACACCGTCTGCAGTAATCAGCAATTTTGCATCAGCATCATTCATCCTCTCCGCAAGCGCGTCGGCACTGAAACCAGAAAAGACTACACTGAATACAACGCCAAGCCTTGCCGCTGCTAGCATAACTATTGGAAGCTCAGGTATCATGGGCAGGTATATTCCAACCGTATCGCCCCTTTTCAGGTTGTATCTTTTCTTGAATAAATATGCGACCCTGTTAACTTCCCTGTAGAGGTCGTAGTACGTCAGCCTTTTAACCTCGACAGGCTTCCCATCCTTCATGGGCTCTCCCTCCCATATCAGCGCAATCTTATTCTTCCTCCAAGTCTTTACATGCCTGTCTAGGCATAGGTACGAAGCATTTAGCTCCCCTCCAACAAACCATCTGTAGAACGGAGGGTTTGTTTCATCGAGAACCTTCTCCCAGGGTTTGAACCATTCGAGCTCCAAAGCCACATTTGCCCAGAAGTTTCTATAGCTATTCACAGTTTTGTTATGAAATTCCTTGTACGCGTCTTCAGAAACGAGCTTTTGTATTCCGTGAGGAGATATCTTTTCTTCAAAAGGTAAAGACCAACTCACGGACATGTGGTTCTATAGTCTTTAAGCTGTATTTAGTCCTTTTGAAATAAATGAACTTTATTGTTAAGGTTGTATGGTTTGTTATACGGATGCCGTAAATAAGCCTGTTTTTATTCTCAATAACGTATTCTATTAGCTTAATTAATACGTTACTTGAGTGGTTTGATGTGAGTAGGTGGAAGCTAAGAACTTCTCACACCTTAAGACTCATAGATGCCTACAGGAACAGAATTTTCACTGAAAAAAAGAGATTTATAATTGCCTCGGGATTGCTTTTGGGTTCTGCTGTATCATCTCTTAGGAGGCTTGGTATTGTTTCCTTTATGATGACGGGCTTGCTCCTGAATTTTGTAATGGTACAGCTTTTTATATTCATAGTGCTTGGAATTCTAATAATAAAGCTCAATAGTTACAGGCTGATTAACAGCATCCTAAGGGCAAGACAGTAACGAGAGATAAAGAACGAGATTTTAATGCTTATTAGATGACAATTCACAGAGTGGTGCCGAGGTAATTTGGCTAAGAAAAAGGGTAAGAAACAGCAATCAGGCGGGGAAGCCAAGCAGGAAAGCAGTTCAAGCGCCTAGCTTCAGGCTTCCCTTCATTAATTTTGTTTTACAGAAATCAAATAAGGAAAATGCAAAACCATTTATTACTTTCTCGGAAGCTACTGTGTGACGATGTATAAGGTTGTTGTTCTGTCCCCCTTGCCGGAGGGACTAGTGAGGATGTTATTTGCAGAGCACCTAGAGAAGAATAAAATCGAAGCTGAGTTTTCATGTCTCCCATTTGGTACAAGTAAGGAAGAACTTGCGAGGAACCTCGAGGATGCTGACATAGTAATTGGTGATTACACAATGCGTGTCAAGCTAAATTCTGATTTGATAAGTCATATGAAGAAGGTAAGGCTAATTGCCCAGCCATCGACTGGCTATGACCACATTGATATAGAAGCTTGCAGGACTATGGGAATACCTGTTTCAAATGTCGGAGGAGCAAATTCTGTTTCCGTGGCAGAACATACAGTAGCTTTAGCACTCGCACTTGTGAGAAAAATGATATACTCGCACAATTCAGTCGTTGAAGGGAAATGGATTCAGGATGAATTGATGAACACAACCTGGGAGCTAAGTGGGAAAACATGGGGAATAGCTGGAATGGGAAGAATAGGAAGGGAGGTTGCCTCGAGGGTCTATCATATGGGCGCCCGCGTGATTTATCATGACCTTAAAAGGCTAGATGCAAACGAGGAAGCGGAGTACGGGGCATCGTTTACAAACCTTACAAGACTGCTTGCAGAATCAGACGTTCTGAGCGTTCATCTCCCTCTTAACAAGTCAACAGAAGGAATTTTCGGTGAAAGGGAGTTCAGGACAATGAAGCCAAGCTCAGTTTTTGTTAATGTGTCAAGAGGAGGATTGGTTGACGAAAAAGCACTTGCGAGGGCTGTGTTAGAGGGATGGATTGCAGGAGCTGGAGTGGATGTTTTTAGGGAAGAGCCACCGTCTCACGATAATCCACTTCTTGTGGCAGCGAGGCAAGGCGCAAACATAATACTCACACCACACATAGCAGGGGCCACAAGTGATTCTAGGATACGTATAATTCAGGTCACGGTTGAGAATGTTATGAAAGTTATGCTTGGTCAGAAGCCGGAGAATGTTGTAAACCTATGAAAGTTTCGGAGATTGTTACTGAATCACTTCAAAGCTACGGGGTAAAGAGGGTCTATGGTCTGATTGGGACTTCAATCATAGACATAGTAGATTCCCTGAAGGAAACATCGATCAGATACATCTCTACAAGACACGAGTATGGAGCTGTATCTATGGCTGATGGTGAAGCAAGAACGACCTGTTTTCCTGGCGTTGCGTTGGTTCATGGCGGTCCTGGGTTCCTTAACTCACTAACAGGTATAGCAAATTCCTACAAAGATTCTTCTCCGCTGCTTGTTGTTTCGGGTGCGGTGAAGAGGCGGCTATGGCAGACAAACTCCTGGCTTGAGGTAAACCAAATTGATATAGCTAAAAACATCACAAAGAAATCCTTTCGGCTAGCCACCCAAAACGATGCACCATCTTTTATTGCAAATGCATTCTCTTGCGCCATCTCTGATCCGAAGGGTCCTGTTCTTCTGGAGATACCAGAGGATGTACTTAAGGCAGATACATACGGCAGTGTTCTTCCTTTTGAAAGGAAGAGTCCACCAGAAGTAACAGAGGACGATCTGAATAAGATTATTTCATTGCTGAGCAACTCCGAAAGACCTCTCTTGCTTGCAGGGGGTGGAATAAACAACATGGAAGGTAGTCAGGAGCTTTCTGAGTTTGTCAAGGAAACAGGCATTCCTGTGGTGACGACAGGGAACGGAAGGGGTACTCTTTCAGAAGAGGAGGAACTCTGTCTCGGGAGGGTTGGATTTGGTGGCGGGAATATAGTTGCAGACACTGCATTCAAAAACTCCGATGTGATAATAGCTATTGGAGCAGGAGTATCTGATATCACAACATACGGTTACAACGTTACACCACTCGCAAAGGTTGTTTCAGTTGAGCTAGACGAGGGGTGGAGAAACAAGCCGGTTACATACGACCTCCACATCGAAGCTGACGGTGTATCATTTCTAAGGATTCTTAGATCAAAGATGAAAGGTTTCAACCCTCGTACAAGATGGCTTGAGCAAATAAAGGATATCTCAAAAAGGCTTGAATCTCAGGTAAATAATTACTTGGAAACGAGGAAAAGAGGTTACGTTAACGCTGGGCTCTTCTTGAAGAAGCTCGACGAGTCTGTAGTGGACTACATACTTGCGCTTGGTCAAGGATTCCACACCCTTTACGGCTATGTCTTCATGAAAGTCAGAAAACCGAGGAGCTTTCTTGCAGCTACAAATATGGGTTCAATGGGTTTTGCTCTTCCTGCGTCCATGGGTGCAAAGCTTGCAAACAAGGAAAGGGATGTGGTGTGTGTAATAGGTGACGGTGAATTCATGATGTCACTTGCAGAACTCGAAACCGCAGTAAGAGAAAGGATAGGAATTAAGGTAGTAGTGATGAACGACAACTCATACAGAGTTCTCTTGATCCGTCAGGTTATCCAAAAGATGGGAAGGATACACGGCACAATTCACACAAATCCCGACTTACTTAAGCTCGGGGAAGCTTTTGGTTTCAGAGCAATGAAGGTAGACTCGAATGAGTTGATAGACGAGGGCCTGAAATTCCTGAGAGAAAAGTCAGATATACCCAGTGTGCTCGAGTTAACGGTAGACAGGGAGGATATCCCTCCTTTTAACGTAGACGCTTCCCTTCTCTTCTAGTTGTATTCAAAGACAATACAAAGACTGAAATAAGTAAAATTTACTTTAAACCTTGTAGCTAACCTCTATTGCATCAGTTATGCCAGTCTCTGTTACCACTTCATGAAAAGAGCTTCTGTATTTACCTGACCTTCGCACGTAGTTAAGATACTCTTCCATCTTGTCTGCAAAAATACCTGCATTGTCTGCAACCACAATGCTTCCACTGTGAAGTTTTGGTTCAACAAGCTTGAGATAGCCTAGGTACTGGCTTTTCTCAGCATCAATCAGAACAAAATCAAAAGAATTTTTCAGCTGTGGAATTACTTTCAGTGCATCCCCAACCAGAACTGTTACCTTGCTGCTTAGACCAGCACGTTCTATGTTTCTCTCTGCTTCCCTTGCATTCTCCTCCTTCTTCTCTATGCATGTAAGGTTGCCTTTTGACATTGACCTTGCAATCATTATTGCGCTGTATCCAACAAGTGTTCCAATCTCGAGCGCTTCTACCTCCCCCAGCCTTCTAACTATGTTCTCAACTATTCTGCCCTTTACCCTGCCTATTATCGGAAGCCCTTCGCTTCTCGCCTTTTCTTCTATTTCCCTGAGTACTTGCTCTACCCTTTCCAACACAGATAGTTGGGTAAAATGGCTGTTAATTACTTTGCTGAACTGTTAAGGACTTCTTCAATCATCCTTGCATACTGGCTCTTGCTTGCCGCACCTATGAGTGTCTTTGCCGGCTTACCGTCCTTGAAGATTATCAGGGTTGGTATCGACATTATACCGTACCTTGAAGCAACGTCTGGCGCATAGTCAACGTTTATCTTAACAAACTTTACCTTTCCATCATATTCAAGAGAGAGCTCATCTATAACAGGTGCAACCATCCTGCAGGGGCCGCACCAGTCCGCATAGAAGTCCACAAAGACAGGCTTATCCGACTTGAGAACCTCACTTTCAAAGTCTTTTTCTTCGATTACTTTTACTTCTGTCTTCCGCATATTATTACCCATCGAAGACTGCCTAATAAAGAAATAAGTTTTCCTTGTTTAACTAAGTCAAACCTAACCTGATAGATCGCTAACATTTTTAACTCTCTGATAAGAAAAAAACAATATGGCAACCATTTGCCGTGTCTGTGGGGGAAGGGGTAAGTTTACAGTAATACTCCCCGAATGGGGCGAGCCCAAACCTGCACCTCCATACTATTCTGTTTCCACGAAAGAAGAAGAACTTCCATGCAAGTGCTGCAATGGAAGAGGGGGAATGTGCGGGTGCTGATTTAATGGTATCAGAAGAATATTGTGTAGAATGCCAGGCGGTGGGTCTCAGGACACATCCAGAGAAGTACAAAAACATAACACTGAAGCTATGTACTGCTCACTACTGGGTGAAGAGGGCCAAGGGGCTTGGTTTTTCCCTAGACGAGTACGTTTCCAGGTCAAAAAAGTTCTCCTTTAGCGTGAGCCTTCCCGGAGGCGACTTGGATAAAATTCTTGATTCTGCTTAAAGCTGAGGGTTCAATTGAACCTATACTATTATAACATCTGTTTTATGAAATGCTTTTTGCAAAATATCGTTACACTGCCTTGTAGTGTTATAAAGCTCAACTTGCTGTCTTGTGTAGTGGAGAAAGGAATGACTGATATCATGTTCTCGATGGTTAGTTATTAAATTAACTTGAATTTCGTCAAAGCGTTTTTAAATTCCCTTTTTCGTTGTGTCATATGATTGAGCAAGAAACACAAAAGAGCTTGAACCATTTCCACATATCTATCGTCCTAGCTCTCATGCTACTCAGCATCCAAGGCTTGACCGCTGACTTTGTTTTAGTTATGACTGACCAGAAGAGTGTTGGAGAGTCGATTCAAGGTTTCCTCTTAGCTGCCACCTCAAGCTTGCATTTGTTTGCTAGTCGTGAACAAGTAGAGAAGCCTCGACTAAGACAACAGTGAGGAAAGCAAATTTCACCAGATTGTGCATGCTCTTCAGATTGTTATTAGTTTAACACTTCTTATACTTCTCTCCTTTTCAAATAGTCTTGCCATTTGTGCTATCTTCTGGCCATCACCTTCAAGGAGAAACAGCTCCACACAGTTATACTTCCCGACCTTGCTGTGAACATGTGTCTTAACTATATCCTCGAAATCATGCTTTAATTTGGTCACAGTTACCTCGTTGTCTTTGTCATGTGTTACTATGATTACAGCATCCGTGTTACCTGTTATGGAGTTTTTTGCCCTCATATCTTCTATCATCATTCGAAGCGCTGCCCTTATGAGTTCAGATCTCTTTGAAAAACCAACTGTCTTCTGGACCTCGTCTAAAACCTCAAGCATCTTATCAGGCAGATAAAGGCTGACTATAGGCATTTGACGCGCCCAGTTCCCTTTGGTAGCGCCGCCTTAATATTGCTTCCCCTCCGTAGCTTTTTAAAGACTTTTAGAG
>CADDZR010000005.1 GCA_902812495.1 archaeon
TGCCCCTACGTATCGCTTTGCGACAGGACGTCAGTCTCTGTTAGCTGCCTTTGTGGGGAGCACTCTGAATCCTTCGCTGCTTACAAGGCATTATTCATTAGCCTGGTCGATTGATATACTCCTTGAGAGTGATGAGGCTTCCTTCCACTCCGAGAAGAAATTCTGGAGCACTGGTACAAGGGGAGAGGCGTAGTCAAGCCTGAATATCCTTATCCTGTTAAACCTCTTCTCTTTAACGATTCCAGCCTTAACAAGGAAGGAGAGATGACTCGAGACTGTTGTGTGTGAAAGACCAGACTTTTTTATTATCTCAGTTATGTTAAGTTCTCCATACTCCAAGAGTATCCCAATTATTTTTGACCTGCCGTATGAAGAGAAAAGCCTTTCAACCTCTAGCGTCTGCGACAATTCCCCTTTCAAGCTCCTCGATCAACTCTTTTGCTGGGACTATCGAGAGACCTATCAGTGTTGTCCTTCCTCGGATGCCCTTCCCTGAGAGCTGTGTCTCTATTATTCCCTTCCTCGAGAGCTCTGTAACATCGTTCCACACTTGGGTGTGATGGTTTGGTGTTACGCCAAAGCTCTCGCAGAGGGCACTGTATGTCTTCTCAACCTCACCTATTGTAACGTATGGAGAGCTATTATTCTTTAGAAGGTTAGATATTGCCATAAGAAGGAATTTCTGGTGCTTTGTTAGATAGTTCAGCTCCTCCTTTCTAAGCTGCGGCGGAAGTGATGCCCTTGCCTGCCTTACATGCTCTGGAAATACCCTTCCAGATCCCGATGCCTCTGCAAGCTTTCCAGCCCTGTAGAGTATATCTATCGCGTACCTTGCGTCCCCGTACACACTTGCCATATCTGCAACAAGACGGATGCATTCCTCATCTATGCACCCCTCGTTAAAGGCCTCAGTGCTCCTTGATAGAAGAATATCAAAAAGCTGCTCCGATGAGTAAGGCTCGAGGTAAACTGTGTTCCACTGGAGTGAGCTTATAGTGCTTAAGTCGAGAGTCCTTATGTAGTCGAGTGTCTTTGATATTAAAAGTGAGGAGAAGACTTGGTAGTTTCTCGTTACCTCCCTCATCCTTGTTATTGTGTAGAGGGATGAGGGCTCGGAATAAACAAGGGAATCTACCTCGTCAAAAACAACAACCATGTGTATTTTCTTTAAGGCAAGTTCAGATACAAGAACGTGCAGTAGCTCCTCAAAACCGTACCCCCTTGAAGGATAGTTCTGCCCCAGATAATTCAGTGCCCTGACAAGAACTGAGTGAAGTGTTCTGTCTATCCTGCAGTTAACATGCAAGAACTTGACAAAGCATCCGTAAAGCATTGCTTTTTTCTCCATCATATCCCCAAGCTTCCTTGCAAGCATTGTCTTCCCTGAGCCTACAGGACCGTAAAGCATCACATTCTGGCTTACCTTGAGCGGGTTCTCAAGAACGTCCTGGAAGTAAAGTTCGAGAAGCTTTAGGTGCTTGTCCCTGTGTGGTGTTTCCTTTGGGATGTACTCTGGGTAGAGTATTGTCTCATCCCTGAACACACCACCTCTCATTGATTCATGAAATGCGCTTCAAGGAATATATAACCATGATTGTTCTCTATAGTTTATTCTTACAGGAGGGTGGAGTGAAAGTATTTTTAGTACGATATTCCCGAAGCAGAGCAATGAAGGCTGTAAGATTCCATCAACACGGAGGCACAGAAGTTCTTCAATACGAGGAAGTTGAAGACCCGAAACCTAACAGGGGAGAAGTAGTTGTCAGGGTTAAAGCATGCGCCCTGAACCATCTTGACATATGGGCAAGGAAGGGGCTGCCGAACGTGAAGATACCCCTTCCCCACATCTCTGGCTCTGACGTGGCTGGAACTGTTGAGTGGGTTCCTGAAGATGAGAATTCAATAAAAAAAGGAATGGATGTGATTGTCAGCCCTGGGCTTAGCTGCGGTAGGTGTGAAAAATGCTTATCTGGAATGGACAACCAATGCAGAAATTACTCGATACTTGGATACCAGGTTGACGGGGGGTATGCCGAGCTTGTGAAGGTGCCTGTCCAGAACATAGTTGAGAAGCCTGAGAATCTTAGCTATGTTGAGGCCGCATCCTTCCCTCTTGTCTTCCTTACAGCACACCACATGCTCGTTCGGAGGGCGGGTATCCAGGCCGGGGAGTATGTTCTCGTTCTTGCTGCAGGGTCAGGAGTCGGTGTTGCAGCCATACAGATTGCAAAGCTTTACAATGCATATGTTATAGCAACAGCAGGAGATGAGGAGAAGATGAGGAAGGCAGAAAAGCTTGGAGCAGACTTCACTATAAACCATTACAAAGAAGATGTGGTTGAGAGCGTGAAGAAGATAACGGGGAAAAGAGGTGCTGATATTGTTGTGGAGCACGTTGGGAAGGCAACATGGGAAAAAAGCATAAGGGCATGCGCAACTGGTGGAAGGATTGTAACGTGTGGTGCCACTACAGGTCACGATGCAGTAACAGACCTGAGGTATGTATTCAATAGGGAGATATCGATCCTTGGAAGCTACATGGGAGGCAAATCTGAACTTCTCAGGGTTGTCGAACTTTTCAGGAAAGGGAAGCTAAAGCCTGTTGTGGACAGTGTATTCAAGCTTTCAGATGCCGCACTTGCCCAGAGGAGAATGGAGGAAAGTGCCCACTTTGGAAAGATAGTACTCCAACCCTAGGAAACAATTATCTCAGCAAACTTTGATTTTGATTCGACACTCCCTTTCTCTATGAAGCTTCTTCTGAACCATTTGACCCTTGCATCTATGTACAACTTGTGATTCCCCCTTCCAAGTACCGAGGAACTAATTCTGAACTTACCCTCGAAGTCAAACATCCTTGATTTTGCATCGTCAACACCTGTAGGTATTATAGGCGCGCCACCATCCTCCGGCACAATCATAGTCCATATCCTGTAGGGCAGGTCTGGGTCCCTGCTCCAATAGAATGTTGCCTTCCTGACCCTCTTTCCTGTTTCTGCAACCTTCCTCGACCCAAACACCGTCCTTTCCCTGAGCTCAACATAGTAGTGTAGCCTTATGAACTTGTCATAGTCCTCCCATGCAATAGTCCATACATCCGGTCTAAAAGCTTCCCTCAAGCCACCCTTCAGCCTGAATGAGTAAGAGAGAACTATGTCCTCGTCGAGTGAATAGTTGTTCCTTTCAGGAATAAGCAGTACATTTGTTATTGCGGTTTCTTGCCAGCTGTACTCTGACCTCCTGTCCTTTAGTGGCATATGCAACCCCGGAGTTGGAGGTGCTTAAATCTTCAGCTTTAATTTATTTTGGATTGCATAGATTTAATAACCAAATTTTAGCCGTAGCTAGCGCTCACGGGTGGGTTTTGGTAAATGTCCATGCTTAAAAGCGAGACGAGAGAGGAATCGAACAGGCAGACAGTAAAACTCGTGAAGCTGCTGACGGAGATCGGACCAGACATTGCGGAGATAGCGAGGAGGCTCGGAATATTTAAGGAGTCTTTAAGATACAAGTACAAAGAAAAGATACTGAAAAAGGGTTTTTCCGTACACGCAAATGTTAATCATGAAGCTCTTGGCCTTAATAGGGAGATATACGTTGTAGAGATAGATGAGTGTTACAGAGAGTATGTAAACGTAATACTTTCAGCAATGAACAAAATGTGCTACCTTGTTGGTTTCTCAAAAACGTTACCTGACGGAAGATACATACTTCATGAAAGTGTTCCGCAAGAGTACAGCGAGGAGATTAACAGCCTCTTTCTAAGGCTGAAGGAAGAGGGTTTCTTCAGGAGGCTTGATAGGTACAGGTTTGACTGGGTAAGACATGTACCTATGAGAGGTGAATACTACGATTTTGACACTGGAAGGTGGAATTTTGACTGGCTTTCTCTTCCTGAACCTAGCAGCATTTTAAGCTTCACAAAGAGCGGAAAGGTAAGGTTCGACTATTCCGACTTACTTATAATTAAAGAGCTGCAGATAGACGCGAATAAGAAACTTGTTGAAGTTTCCAAGAAGACAGGGATAAACTACAAAAAGCTTGCATGGCATTACAACAAACATGTTCTCGGAGGCAATCTTATTACTGGATACAGGATTAATTGGCTTGGTACGAGGTACGACTACAAGCTTGAAAGGGCCCTCCACAGGAAGCACAGGTATGTTATATCGGATATTCTTGTAAGGGATCCAACAGAAGAAGAAAAGATGAAGTTATATGCAGGAATAGATAGGCTCCCATTTGTCTGGGGTTATGCATCTGGTGTTGACTTCTTCTGCGAAGTTGCAATACCGACAGATATGTTTGTTGAAACCTTGCAGTATATCGAGAGATGCACAAGCCACATTAAGGAAAAGGTGAATTTCTTTATAGTTGACCAGACAAACTCCTTGAGTTTTACAATACCGTATACCCTCTACGACCAGGAGAGAGCTGGATGGGTGCTGGATAGTGGGAAGGTTCTTGAAGCTTTCAGGAACGTTCTCTTAAAAATAAGAGGAGGTTCAGCGTAGTTTTCAGCTGAACCCTGCGCCATTTATTGGTTCCAGCGGTGTTATTTTAATTCCAAGTGCCGGTAGTAACAGCCCCAGACCTGCGAGTGCTAGCATTCCGTACCTTATCTTTTCTTCCATTGTCATGATGTCTATACCCAAGGAAATACTCAGATTTAAGAATGAGCAAATGCATATAAACGACTCTAGTTTTTATGCAAATTCTAAAGTTTCCAAAATATACATAAATAGAAGAAAACGTGAAGGTTAAACTAAAGTGAAAGCTTATACAGAAAAACATCCCCATCAAAGGGGAAGGAGTATACTGGACAGGGTTGTTCTTGGAGGTAGCGATGGAATAATAGAGAGTCTCGCGGCAACATCAGCACTGAACGGCGTGCAGACAATAAGCTACAGCACAATAATAGTTGCTGGTTTTGCATTTGCAGTTGCTGGTTCCGTTGCCATGTTCTTCAGCAGCTATCTTTCCAGAAAGAGCGAGCTCGACAGCCTTAGGATAGATGTGGAGAGGGAGAGGTTTGAGATAGAAACAGAGCCCGAGGAAGAAAAGATGGAACTTTCTGAGCTTCTGAAGAAGGAAGGGTACACTGATGAAGAGGTTGGTATGATCCTGAACAGGCTTGAGAAAGACAAGGAGATGTGGCTTAGGGCACAGCTGAGACATGAGCTGCACATGCATATGGAGGAGCTCGAACGTGACCCCCTTGCAAAGGCTTTACCCGCTGGGCTTTCATTTCTTATATTTGCACTTGTTCCAATTCTTCCTTACTTCCTTGGACTCGAGAGGCTTCTTTCACTTGCTGTATCCGTTTGCTTCTCTGTGCTTGCACTCTTTGTACTTGGATCAACAAAGCTTTTCACTTTAGAACATTTTAACTTGAAAAGGGGGCTTGAATCCTCATTTATCGGTGCTGTTGCAGCCCTTCTTCTTTATATTGTAGGAAGGATTATCTCGCCTGGTTAGGGAAGTTTAGAGGTAGGTAGCCATGATGGAGTTGCTGGAAAGAAGGAGAACAGCAGCATACCTAGTTGCCTTTCTTGTTGAAATAGCCATATTCTTTATTGCTATATCCTACCCAGTACCTAGCAATAGGCTTCCTGAGCTCCAGCAGGAAGCAAGGAACATAACAAGCTACGCCCAGACGTCTGGCGGATTTGGACTTGTTGGCATAATCTTTGGAAATAACATCAGAGTAGCACTTCTCGAGATGATCCCTGTATACGGAATCATAGTGTTTGCGGGTGTTATGTTCGAGACAGGGCAGGTACTGCAGGTAGCATCTTACTCAACAGGTGTTCCTGGTTTAATTGTAGGGATGGCTCTTTTCTTATTTCCTTTCGCATTTGTGGAGCTCTTCTCATATGCAATAGCTGTGGCCTCGGGCAACATGCTTGTTTTCTCAGCCCTGAGAGGAAGACTCCGCAAGGAAATAAGGGTATACGTGCTTGAGGCAATCTCAGTTGTCTTGCTTTTATTCCTCGCAGCATCTATGGAAACGCTTACAATCATGGACTGGAGAATAGGACTTGTGCTCTGGCTCCCTGTTATCATGGCAATTGTCTGGCTTGCCATTTACAGGTCAAGAATGCACAAGACTTTTATTTGAGTTCATGGCGTTAGTGTAGCAATGCCATCGACAAGAAGGCTCGCTTCTGTTGCAGTCTTTACAGCGCTTGTTTTTGTTTGCACGATAGCCTTTAACTTCAGCATACCTGCAACCCAAGGGTACTTCAACATAGGCGAGGTCATGATCTACACAACCGCTCTACTCATGGGGCCATACATAGGTGCAGTTGCAGGTGGCCTGGGCTCAGCACTTTCTGATGAGATATTGGCACCACAGTATGCTCCAGGAACACTCGTCATAAAGGCGCTGGAGGGTTTCATTGTAGGAATGCTTGCCACAAGGGTGTTTGTGAGGATGTCGAGCAAAGCGTGGAAGGCTGCAAGCCTTGCATGTGGTGCTTTCTTTGCATTTCTTGTTGGCTTTATTGGAAGAACGTACTTAACTGGTTCCTATTCCTTCATAATAGGATTTAACGTTGGGCCGCAAGCACAGATTTCCTTTGTACTGCCTGAATTGTTCTGGTACGTGGTTGCGGCTGTCACATTTGCCCTGATAGTTTATGCTTCTCTTTCTGCAAGCGAGAGGGTCGGATGGACTGTTCTTTCAGCGACGCTTGGAGGGATGGAGATGGTGCTTGGATATTTTCTATACGAAAGTATTGGGCTACAGCTCGGATACGCAAGTGCACTTGTTGAGGTACCCTACAACATAGGACAGGTTGTGGTTGGTGTGCTTGTTGCTGTTCCGCTTGCCGCAGCTGTGAAAAGAATAACAAGAGGGATGAGCATACCTGTCGCAACTGAAACAAGGAAAGCTTCCCCTTAGAGTTCTCAGGAAACTTCTGCGGTACTCCGGTGCAGAATCAAGAAGGGTAGTTATTGGGCCAAGAACGGGCGTTGACTTCGCTGTCGTAAAATTAGCTGGTTACTTCCTCATCACTTCCTCCGACCCTGTAACTGGAACCGATAGGGAAGCTGGTTGGTATGCAATTAACGTTAGCTGTAACGATGTCGCAACAAGCGGGAACAGGCCGGAGTTTGCAGAGACAGTTATTCTGATGCCAGAGGGCACTTCCGAGAAAGAGCTGGAAGAAATTTTTACCTCAGCTGATATGGCATGCAAGAAGATCGGTGTATCGATCGTGGGTGGGCACACGGAAATTACTCCAGGCCTGAGCAGACCTATAGTGATGTGCACGTCTTTTTGTTTCGCAAGGAATTATATTGCTTCTACGATGGCAAACGCAGGAGAAAGCATATTGATGACAAAGGCAGCAGCCCTCGAAGGTACGTCGATACTTGCTGGGCTAGAGAATATCAAAAACGTAGTTGGGGCAAAACAAGCAAAAAAGGCTGAATCATTCATGTCTGAGCTAAGTATAGTGGACGAAGCTGTTGAAGCTGCTTCAACAGGGTACGTAAGTGCGATGCACGATTGCACTGAGGGAGGGGTGCTTGGAGCTGTCTTCGAGATGGCAGAAGCATCTGGTCTTGGCTTTGTACTTTACAGAGAAAACGTGCCCCTTAGAAGGGAGACTGTCGAGATCTGCAGGATACTCAACATAGATCCACTCAAACTAATTTCATCAGGTTCACTTCTAATCTCTACGTCTCATCCTGAAGATGTGAGTAAAAAGCTCTCGAAAATATGTGAATGCGCTGTAATTGGAAGGTTCACAAAGGAAGACAGGATACTTGTCGAGAATGGAAGGAAAAAAGTTATCAGGGAACCTCCTCAGGATGAACTCTGGAGGGTCCTATCCAGAGCCTGAGGCAACGACTTTCACAACCTCGCCCTCCTGCTGTGTCCACCTTGCCTTTGACCTCGCAACCCAGGCAAACTTCCTCTGGAGCGACTTTGTGTAAAGCTTTGTCCAGTCAAGACCAACAAAGTCGCACCATGCTTTGTAAACACGTGGATCTATGTAGTTCTTCAGGGATGTGTTGAGGTTGTATGTCTTTGTTTTCTTCTTCAGCTCTATTTCAAGCTCGAGTTTCTTTACTCTTTCTCCCCTGTCCTTGCCTGTCGTCTTTAGCTCCTCTAACCTCTTTATCTTCTTTTCAAGGGACTCATCCCAGTTTTTTGGAGGTGTTCTCTGATGGTTGCAAAATATTGCTGCCTCCAGGTTCGCAAGCTTTGCGTAATGTATCTTCTCAATATCAGAGGCGTTCCTCATGTCCTTATTCCTTAGGAACTCCTGCACAACCCTTGTTGCATGGTAAGTTCTGAAGACCTTTGCTGTTAGACCTGGAACAATTGAAGATAGGAACCTGTTCACAGAATTTGAGTTTATCCCCTCGAAAACTTCCTCCCCCTCCTTCTTGTTTGATACGAATTCCCTCAGGTTTTTGAGAAATGCTTCATGCGGGTTCTCAAGCTTCTTGTTCCAGGGTACCGAATCCTTGCCAAGAAAGCTGAACTCTACATGGTCCTTTGCTATCTTTATGTGCTCAACCCTTAATGTTGTTGCGCCAACTGTATCTGTCTCGTCCTCGTCCTTCTCATCTCCAACCCTCATGCCAAGCGTGTCTATTAGATAGCAAACTGTTGCTATCTTCCTCTCCTTTTCGTCCTTCGAGGATAGCATCTTCATTATCTTCTCTCTGACCTTATCTATCTGCCTCCCAGCCCTCATTGCATTATCGTACTTCTGCCTGTTTCTTGACTGTTGTATTGGTGTACTCTCGTGAAGCCAAACATACTTTTCCTTATCTGTCAGCTTGTCTACCCACTTTGCAATCCACATCGAACTGTGATCGTGAACTACAGCCTTCCATCTACCAGGAGGTACTGGGGCATCCTCGCTCAAGTTTAGGATTACGTCTTCCTCGCTTATCCTTGGCTTCCATCTTCCCCTTAAGGGATGCTGACCCCTTCCTACAAATATACCTGGGGGTTCAACCATCCAGTTTGCTATCTCAAGCCTGTTTCCGTCAAGAGTCGCATATCCATACTTCTCTTTTAGCCTCTCCCTCATCTCCTTCCTCTGTGCTGAGAGCTCCTTCTTCTTCTCCTTGCTCATGTTAAGCTTCTCAAGCTTTTCTCTATCAACCTTTGCAAATACCTCCGTGAAATCTATTTCATCAAAGGAGAGATCGCTGCACCATTCAGGAAGGACCTTCCTGAAATCAAGCATGAAGTTTAACCTGAAAACACTGTCGCTGAAGTACTGTGTCTCCCTTTTCTTCGCAAGGTGATACGCCATCTCCTCTGCTAGGGGAGAGAGCTGAACCCTCTTTCCTCTAACCCTTATCGAGAGTCCTTCCGGAACATACTCAGGTGGAAAACAAACACCGTTGTGGTAGAGTGTCCTCCAGTATGGCATGATCAGATATTTTCCCCTTTGATTTGGGTGTATATTAAATGAGCTAAAAACTTTGGCACTTTTGTCCAATATATGATACAACGGGAGTCCGAAGACAAACTGTGTTTTTTCTTCCCAATGCTTGCTTACCAGTTTATTTATCACCTATGGTGAAAGCGTTCTACAGCCTAGGCATGTTAATTAGCTTCAAATAGGTGCAGCAGCACAATAAAAATGGACTCGATAACATTCTGCGATATATTTGCAAAGGATGCAAAACATGCTTCACCCTTCTACAAACAAGTCTTTGACTGGAAGATAGAACAGTTTCCTAGCATTGGCTACTGAAGCCTCATAACCACCGAGAAGGATGAGGAGGCATTCCAGTTGTCCTAGGCTCGAGAAATGGAGGAATGGGGAATGCAAGTGAAGTCCATAACTGTACCCTGTTGTAGAGATGGTCTTCAGAACATACTCTGAAGACGTAGAAGGAAATGTTGTAGGTCTGGAAGAGCAAGAAAGTGTAGACTCAGGATAGGTGGTTTGAAAGTTATCCTAGTTTCTGAACGAAGTCCTTTAAAAGCAAAATTAAAGCTTTAGTGGCCCTTCATTGAAACAGTTTCTAAGAATCCAAACACTATGTTTAAAGATGCGCCTGTGCTGGAGAAAAAATAGTATGTGGTTTAGACTGAGGCAAGAGCTAGATGGGGGAGGATACACTAGCATGATAGTATGCCTTTCAACCTCTGCCCCCCAGTACAGGGAGCTTTACTCTCAAGCAAGGGAGCTTGCATCTTACATGCTTGGAAAGATGGAATTTTCAATACACAGCATACTTTATTCTTCTGCTCTTGGTCCAGAGGTTATAGTAGATGGGGGTGTTGCCAGACTCCCGCAGTGCGTGTTCCATGCACACAAGGACCCTGACTTTATACTGCTTGCAGGTGACACAAGTCCCGTTGATGAGCAGTTTGAATTTACAAACCTTGTTCTCTCCCACGCAGCAAAGCTTGGTGTTAGAGAGGTGTACTCGGTCGGAGCAAGGTGGACTGAACAGCCCCTGCCACCAGATGCTGAGCCGGAGGTAAAGGGCTTCGCAAGCGACAACGAGGGAGTTGAGAGGCTTAAGAAGAACAACGTAAAGATAATTGCAAACGAACCAGCACCCTTCTTTTCGTCTATGATAGTTGGTTTGTCAGCTGATTACGGAATGAGAGGATACAAGATATCTGTAGACCACGGCGAGCCCAGACCCCATACGAGGTCTGTCTTGAAGATGCTGAGGGTCATTTCTTCAATGATTGGGTTCGAGATAGACACAAGAGAGCTAGAGGAGAGGTTGAAGGAAGCTCAAGATTCAGACAGCAAACAGAGTGCTGTTTACAGATGAAGACCCTTTGAGTATCTCTCCAGCGCCTTTATCTCTTTAGCAAAACCCCATCTTGAAGCAAGCCTGTTTGCCTCAGCCTCCCTTCTTTTCGATGCACTGGGGAATACGTTTTCATTTAGCCACGCATGTGCAAACTCATGTGCAATGACGCCTATGATAGCTTCTTCTGGCATTGAGAGAAGGATGCTCTTGTACAGCTTTATCGACTGTTTCCCTGTAGAAGTATCGTATTCCGTTAAACCAACTATACCGTCCCTAGATTTACTTTGAAGGATTATCTTCTTGAGGCTTTCTCGCGTACGTTCCTGTTTCTGGACATGACGTGCTTAATTGCTGAAGAAATCCTCCTGTTTGAGACGAGAAGACTGAATGAATTCATCCGGCGGAGCAATACCAATCGCATAAGCCTCTGCTTTCAGGCAGATTTAAACACTTCACGATAACTCAAATAAGTGCTGGGAATCGATTGGTTTATCCATGCCTAGGCACTAAAGAGTGATGGATGGGGGAAGAAGAGAGCCTAGCACTTGAAGAGAAGCTCAGGAAAGCCATGGGAAAAATGCTTGAAACGGGGTACAAAATAAATTCTCCTGTAAAAATAAAGGTGGACAGAAAGCTGAACATAATGGGTTATTCAAAAAAGGAGAAGGACTGCCATTTGATAGTTGTATCCGAGTGGTCCCTAGAATCAGGAATGGTCGAAGGGTTAATTCTCCACGAACTTGCACATATTTACTTCATGGAGAGGGGCGCTGTCACCCACAGGAGCGAGATACTTGAGAGGATACTTGAAAGGTTTTCAAGGTTAGAGGGTTTAAGGACAAGAGAAAGAGAGTACCTCATAGAGGCGTACAACCATCTCCAGAACATAATTGTTGATGACATTGTCTTCAGGGTGATAGACGAGAGGATGGTGGATGCTGTAAGAAGTTTCTTCCAGCAATGGGTTACAGATAAGACAACTGGCGACCCAGTGTCTGATGCAGCAATACTCTGCAGGAATGCATTTGCAATTGCTTCGTTAAAGAGAAGGAATTTGATAGACGATAACGACTTCGTACTGAAGGTAAACAAGAGGTTTATTGAAAAGCTCGGAGGAAACGCAAAAAGGGAATTTGAATGGATAGAGAGATTCTTGGAGAATGCAAAGTCATCCGAGAACGAAGAAGAGTTTGCAGGAATGCTTGAGTCATATTTTGAAAGAATAATAGGTCTTATGAGGACTGCACCATGGATAGAGGACCTGAAGTAGATGAGGAATGCTATCTCGAGAGGGACACTTGTTGTATTAATAATGATGGTCGGCGCAGCAGCCTTTGGTACTGTTTTTGGATACCTGCAGTACATTAACAACTCTTTTCCTTCAAAGATAATGGACTTTCAAAAGTTCGCATCGTTGAAGGGCTACAGTTTTAACGGTACAGTCTTTAGCATCTATATACAGTGGTTTGATAAAGATAAATACATGCCTCTCTATGCTCAATTTATTTCTGACCAGTACGCGTCAAGGGTATATGATGTGGCGACGCAGCTACATCCAAACGGTACACTGCTACTTCCCTTTCCTGTGGAAGTGAGTTTAAGTTCAATGACAAATGTCGAGCTCCTTATCGCTGTGAAAAACATGACAGATGGAACAGACTTTACAGTTGTTTATTCGATAGGCAACGTGAACAGCAATAGGGCTTAAGGCTAAAAGTAACAAAGTTTAAGGTCTGGACATGAAAAAAATCTTGGTATTATTTTTAGCCTTGGCGCTCTTACCGGCTCTGGCACTCTCCCAGAACCCTCAAACAGTCACAGTAACGATAGTTAACGGAGCGCGCATCCAGTCAAATGCACCCGGCTTCTTCCCCCAGAACGTCACTGTGGTTATAGGTGTAAACAATACTGTCGTATGGTTTAACAATGACACGACAGTGCACACTGTTACTTCAAACAGCAAGTTATTCGACAACACACTTAAGCCTGGAAACAGCACACAGTACACCTTTACAAGTCCTGGAGTATACCCTTACCATTGCACTATTCATAACTGGATGGTTGGTTACGTAATAGTAAAACAGGTAACCCAACCAAATAACACCGCTTATCTTGTAGCAGGTGTTGTAATAGCAGCTATAATAGTTATTGCTGCTGCCTTCTTTGCTTTAAGAAGAAGGAAGAAGACCGGCTAGCCTTGTATGAACTTCAACTACATCCATGTCTTTGAGGACGAAATCTCTTCCAACCCTCTCACCAGAGTACTCCCCATGCCTCCATATCCTTGCATAACCGAATTCTAAAGCAAGCTCCTTGTGTATTTCTCTGGCTAGGTCAAGAGCCGTCGATCCTTGCTTCATCAGTATTGGCTTCTGCGCGATACCCTCTGTCGGGTCTCTCGTGAAGATTCTCATATAACCGAGTGAGTTTACTATACACTCCAAAAGCGTATGTCTGTCAGCCGAGTCTATGTACTCTATAGGAAGCTCAGAGCTTGCAGCCTCTTTAAATGCAAGGCATGTCTTGAATGTCTTCTGGAATATTGCAGCTTCAAGGTCGTCGAGGCTTGCCTTGTTACCTATGAATACAACAGCATTCTTTATTCCGTAGCTCGATAAAAGCTGCCTCGCATCTCTCTCTATCTCCTTCCTCGCAACTATCCTGATGCCGCCAGAGCTCGATGGTTCAAGGGAGACAAAGGATTCCCTGGAGGATAAGTGTATGTTGTTATCCTCGAGCCACTCTGCTATCTCCTTTATCGATGCGTTGTCTCCAAGCAGAATTACGCCGTCAGCATTTCTTACTATGGATGAGAGCATTCTCTGCTTCTGCTCGGACATCGAAACACTGTATGGCACAAGCACAGCCTGGACTGACGTTCCCTCTGAGGTTATTGTCGATACACATGGTCTCTCGAGAACCTCATACTTTGAGAAGAACCTTCCAAGATACTTGGAGCTGAAATCCGAGAGAATCTCTGGCATGCCTATAACGGCAACCTGAAGTTCTTCCTTCTTGACGGACCACTTTAGCTGTGACGAACCTGTCTTCTTTTTCTTTGCCTTCTCTATTTTCTCCTCAAGGGAGGATATCTGTTTCTTTATAGCTACCTCCAGCTTTTCCGTCGATTTGTGCTTCGGAAAGCTTGAGTAGAACTCCCTAAGTAGCTGCAGTTTCTTCTCCGGGTCTCTTTCAGCTATAGCCTTTGCCCATATAGCCTTCGACTTTTCAGGAAGGTTTGTCGGCATTGCTTTGTTTTTACCTTTCGTTGCTTATATCCTTCACGATATCTTGCTTTCTATTTCTTTCTGGAGCTTCCTTATCTCCCTTATCTGAGACATCAGCCTCCTGACAAAGATAAGGTCACTTATCGCAACGTAGGCCCAAGCAGAAGCAAAGCCTATTAGTATCAGCCCGAAGATTACAAGAGCAGGTTCCGTCAGGTTAACTTCCTGCACCTTCTGTCCCAGATAGTAAGGAAGGATGAAAAGCTGGAAGATGTAGTTAACAAGTAAGAAAGATGAGACAAGAAGCGTTACCAGAGACAGGAATCTCAGCCTAAGGCTACCTTTCTCTATGTGCTGGATAAACTCCTCGTGTAGCTCAAGTGCCATGACACCTGGATGCCTCTCCTCCATAAGCATTACATCAAGCAAGAGGTTTAAAACGGTAACTCACTTTCCGTGAATCATGGCCTGAGCTTTGAGAGTATCTCCTCTATTTCATGCAGGAGCTTCAGGCCCTCTGGTGTGATTGAATAGCTAAGCCTGCCCTCAGAAACTTCTGATTTAACAAGCCCTTTCGATAGAAGCGGGGATATGTATGCTTCAAGCCTGTCGTACGGTATGTTGCAGAGCCTCGAGAGCCTTGTGGGTCCTGTTGGCCCGTCGTGTAGTACTCTGAGTATCTCTGCCCTTATCAGTATGTCTGACCTTTTCTGCAAACACATGGGTCTATTGTTTACCTTATAATAAAACTCACAATAGGAGAGCTCATCAAGTGCGTCAGGTAAATATCTTGACTATTGTATTTTGGATACATGCAGTATTTAATTGGAACTGAAATTTCAGGGAAGCATGTATGTCTTGACGAGACAGACCTAGCTGAATCTGTACTCTTCTGTGGCAAGAATGCATCGCTCGCAGCATGCTGGCTTGCACTCGAATGCTCCAGAAAAGATAGGAAAATGGTTGTTGTTGACCTCTCAGGTATTGCTACAAATACGATATCAGGATATCTCAGGACAGTAGATGTTGTCTCTTTCATACCCGACGTCCTGAAAATACCAGAGGGGAGAATAGAATGCGCATCCTGTGTTTCATCACTTCTCTCAAACGTGCTCTCGCTTCCAAGGAATCAGAGGCTTATACTTCGCTCAGCAATATTACAGATTGCAAGAGAAAACGGATACGTAACACCAAGTTCAATCTTTGATACAGTCGACCTCGTCGACGGTTTTAAGGCAACTGAAAAGGAAGAGGTTGAGGGAAAGGTTGCTACCTTTGGCCAGATAGAGATCTTTTCAGGAGAGGCTTCTCTGGACAGCATTGTCGAGAGGTCATGCATTGTTTCGTTCTCTTCTTTAAACAATCCGCACCTTGAAGATTTTCTAGCATGTATGCTTACTTCAAGGGTTGCAATGATATTACATGAAGTTCCTGATTCTGTTGTATTCATAACGGGAGCCGAGAGGCTGCTCGATTTTTTCAGCCCCGCGAGAGACATTTTCTTTGAGAGATACTTCCTTTCAGGAATGCACGGCAAGGTGTTGGCTACTTCATGGAAGAACTACCAGCAGCATTCATGGAAAGCATTCGTGGAAATCTCTGATTCTGAACTACCTCTTGGCTCCCTTTTGTTTGAGATTGGAGGAAGAACTACTTCCTATCCCATCTACGCAATCATACCAGAAAGGAAGGTAACAACGCCCGAGAGATTGATTGTCGAGAAAGTGCATGAAGGGAATATCGTGCACGAAATACTGAAGGCTGTATCCTCCAGCAGCACTGCAACAAGAGAATCTATAGTCAGCTGGTTATCTGCTGAATACCCAAGGGAATTGGTTGTTCAGGAGCTGGACAGGCTCGTTTCAGAGAGATTTCTTGTTTTAACAAGGCTTGATGAAAGGGGAAAGTTACTAACACTAAAGCTTACGGAACTGGGAAAGAAAGAGCTCGAGGAGATGGAGGGTAATGGAGAGAATAAGGACTGAAGTGGAAGCACTAGATATCATGACAGAAGGAGGGTTACCTCGCGGCACAATAACACAGGTCTTTGGTGAAAAAGCGCTTGGAAAGAGTATTATTTCGCTTCAGGTTGCACACAGGGCAGCTATTGAGGGATGCTCAGCAATAATAATAGATACTGAGCAGTCATACACTAGCTACCTGTTACCCTACTGGAAGGAGAGGCTTGAGAAGAGGTTTTCAAAGGAGTTCAAGATAAGTAGGGCATACTTAAAGCACGAACAAGGCAAGAAGAAGGGTATCTCAAGAAGCCAGGTTGTCTCAGCAATTGCTGGAACAGTGAAACAGCTTGGCCTGAACACCTCTGAGTCTGAGATAGGAGAGATAGCAAACATGCTTCTCAGCTCTGTTTCTGTCGAGGTTGAGGAGAGTGGGAACTCATTAATACTCATCGAAGTTCCAGATATAACTGAGCTGCTTGCACTTCACGGCTTTGACTGCTACATAACAGTGAGCGAGGCAGGTAGAGTTGAAATAAGGCTCAAAAAACCGCCTTCAATACCATCACCGCTCCAGGACCTTGTTGAGAGGGCAGGTGCATCGCTCATAGTTTATGACTCGATCTCTGCTCCTCTCAAGTCTGTATTTGCAGGAACAGCGGACCTTCCTGCAAGGAGTTCAAGTCTCTCAATGCTACTTACAACAGCGCAGAGGCTCTGTTCGAAGTACGGGTTGGCAGTGCTCGCTTTAAGCCATGTGACAATCAACCCGATACAGGCTTGGGATAGAAGACCCTTCGGAGGCGTAATACTTGGGCACGAAGCAAAGTTCTCTTTTGAGCTGACAAAACACGGGTCAAAAAGGTCGGAAGATGCAGAATGTGTGAATCCAGATAAGGATGACAAAAAGTCAAGGGTAATCTGGGCTCAGAGGCACCCTGCAATAGAAGACTACTCAAGGTTTGGCTATTTTTCTATAGATGAGCTAGGTGTTCACTGATTGAGGTACAGGGTGCTTGCCTCTGTACTACTTTTAATTTTGCTCATCCTCGGCATGTGGCCCTTAGCTCTCCTCTGTTTTCTTTACACTGCCTACCCACTTTTGAGAAGGATACCTAAAATTAGCCTGAGGTACTCTTTCAGTATTCTCATGCTTCTTCTCTTTACAGTATCAGCATTTTACGGAGGAAGAGTATCATCTATCCTTTTCCTTGCTTTGGCTGTAGTACCATTTGCCACTTACGTGGCTGGTAGGGAGGTTGTTGAAGAGAAGGATTCATTCCTAGTTAGAGGAAGGTTTGTCCCGCTTACATGGTACGGAGTTGCAAAGGTCAAATTTTCTTCACAGAGGTATGCCGAGTGTACAAGTCTTATGCCCGATGTTTCGTTCTTTGTAATCTGGAGAGGTAGCCTTTACGCTTTCTTTTCATGCTTTTCTTTTGGAAGGAAGGCCGCTGAGAAAAAGATACTGGATAAGATGGAAAATGCCCTTGACACAGTAATCCGTAGGGGTGCGTACCTGTTTCCTCTTTGCCCCTCCTCTTTTTCCGAGATACTGCGCTCTAGGCATATACGAGAGAAATCTAAAGGATACATGATAGGTGATGTAATTTCTTTCAAAAAAAGTGGAAATACTGTAACATACATTTCATTTTATAAGAGATCTGAAGGGCCGATGATGGTTCCATACCCTAAAGTTGGCACAACGCAACCAGTTCAGGAAGTGCTTGCGTCTCTGGAAGATCCAGGCATGCCTGATGGGGAGCTATCCCTACTTCTTGCAACACTAGCTGCCTTGAGGTCTGGCTTGCTGGACAGCATAAAGAAAGAAAAAGTAGAAGGGAACAAGGTTAATGTTCGTGTACTTTCTTCACCGAGTATCGAGATGGACGAGAAGCAATTCGACGCAATACTTTCAGTCTATGCAGGGATTAAGAGATAAATACACTGCAGACTAATCCCCCTCCGATAAAAACGAACCGAAGAAAGAAGGGCCTGCTTGCAACGGCCGGTGCGATCACAGCATCGTTGATTCTCATCTTACTCCTGCTCCAAGGAATGAACAGGGCTTCTGTCCCATTTAACCACATCGTGGTACTGATGCAGGAGAACAGGACCTTCGACAACTATTTCTGGACGTACCCAGGGCAGGTTGGCTATAACCCATCCCTTTGCATGCCCCTTACAAGGACCCAGGGGTGCATGAGGCCCTGGCAAACTAACAGAACAGCTATACCCTCTGACCTGCCACATGACTGGGTATCCACCCACATTGCCTACGATAACGGCTCTATGGATGGTTTCATGCGCGCCGCATCAAACAATCCATATGTCATGAGCTACTACGACGAGGATACACTACCCTATCTCTGGTTCTTTGCAAGGAACTATGTTCTTGCAGACGAATTCTTCACTTCAGCAAAGAGTTACAGTCAGCCAAATCACTGGTACATGATAGCTGGAAGAGCACCTAACGTTTCCCTCTATGAGAATGCTGCAACAGAGAGAAACCAATGCTACAACCAGCTGACAGGTAAGCTCACTCTCCAGAGCTGCGAGTACATAAATCAGGCAAACGAGATAGAGACTATGGCTGAGATACTGACAGAGCATGGCATAAGCTGGAAGTACTACGATCTGCCTGCACCAGAAAACGCAACACTTGCTCAGGCTATCGAAGGTAAATGTAGGGGTTGCAACCCGTTTGACTACTGGAATCCGCTAATGGCAAAGAACGCAACTTATACAGACAGAGACTTCAGCTCAAGTGTCGTACCAAGGATACAGTTCTTTTGGGACGTAGCAAACGGTACTCTTCCCCAAGTATCATGGATAATACCAAGCCCCCCGATAAGTGACCACCCCCCTGCAAACATAACACTTGGGATGTGGTGGATTACGTATGTAGCGGACACGATAATGAAAAGCAAATACTGGTATGACACAGTGCTTATAGTACTCTGGGATGACTATGGAGGCTTCTTTGACACTGTGAAGCCCCCAAACGTCGACAACTACGGGCTAAGCTTTAGATGCCCAGCCCTGATAATATCTGCATACTCGAAGAGCGGCTTTCTCGACCACACTATTTACAGCTTTGAGTCCGTACTCAGGTTCATTGAGTGGAGGTTCAACCTACCCTTTCTTAGCGAGAGGGACAAGAATGCAAACAACATTCTCAACGCTTTTGACCTTTCACATCCTCCTAGAGGGCCAAAACCAATAAACATGACAGATAAGCAGGTAGCCAGCATTATGCCATATATATTTCAGGGCTACAGGAAATATGCTGCTCAACAGCTGCAGTTTGTGAACAACGACCCCGATTGAAACGTGCAATAAGATAAAATAACGTAAAGCTAAGGCATCTGGTATGGAAGGAAGCGACGAAGGCTATACATTTCAGGACCCCTATAAGAAGTACAAGCTGGAGCTAAGGATTATTCCGGTTGATAAGCTTCAAGTTGTGAAACATCAGAGAAAGCCTAGTGAAGCGCACGTTAAGCATCTTGTATCTTCGATAGAAAGGATAGGTTTCCTTGTGCCTGTCATAGCTGTGCAGAAGCATGGAGGGGATGGGTACATGATAATCGACGGGCAGCACAGGTTTCTTGCTGCAAAGAAGCTCGGTATATCTGAACTTCCTGTTATCGTCGTTCCGGACAATCTTGCGGAAAAGATGATGAACTTTAACATAGAGAAAGAGCTGAACATAAGGGAGAAGGCACAAGTTGCCCTTGCAATATACAGGGAATACCTGGAGACAAGGCCAGAAATGGAAGAGGCTGATGCTCTCCTAGTTGACTCGATAGAACAAGCATACTATGTTACTCTTGGCATTGGGTACGAAAAGGCTGAAAGGCTTACCGGCAGTGCTTTCGAGCCAATCCTGAAGAAATGCGATGGGTTCCTTGCACTGAAGCTAAAGGAGGCTGCGATTGAAAGGCAGGCTAGAGCCGAGAAGATTATAGAGGCAAACAATCACGTCAGGTCGATAGCTGACAAGATAAAGCAAATGGGTAGATGGCATCCCTTTGTATACCAGCAGATAATATCTGCCTCTAACCCGTTCAAGAGGAAGAGGAAGGTTGAAGAAGATTTCAACACAGCCATAAACAGGATGATAGAAAGGCTGAAGGAGATAGAGAACAAGCCGGAACAAATACTAAAAGAGTCTGTGGAAATATAGGTTTATTCCTAAAGTAATATTTTCAATATAAGCATAAATAAAGTAGGAATTTAATAGGCGGGGCATGAGATTTCATCTTGAATGCAGAGAATGCTCCACCCCCTATCTTCCCCAGAAGGTAGCAATATGCGAAAACTGTCTGGCGCCGCTCGATGTTGTTTACGAGAATGTGAAAATAGAGAAGTCAGAGCTTGAGTTAAGGGAGAAGAACATGTGGAGATACTTCGAGCTTCTCCCAATTTCAAGCAAGAAAAGCATAGTTAACCTTGGTACAGGCTTCACACCACTTCTAAAAGCTGAGAAAATCTCAGAGAGCCTTGGAGTTTCTCTATACCTGAAGAACGACACAGTCAATCCAACACTCTCCTTTAAGGACAGGCCCGCAGGTGTCGCTGTATCCAAGGCAGTTGAGTTCGGCGATAAGGCTGTATGCTGTGTTTCAACAGGAAACCTTGCTGCATCTGTTGCTGCTCATGCGTCAAAGGCAGGAATAGAAGCATACGTAATAACGCCCCAGAATATTGAGAGAGAGAAGTTTACACAGATAGCCGCATACTCTGCTCATGTAATTGCTGTGAAGGGAACCTACGACGACGCAAACAGGCTCGCAGCCCTTGCATCGCTGGAGCTTGGCTGGAATGTCGTAAACATAACTTCCAGACCGTACTACGTTGAAGGTTCCAAGACAATAGCGTACGAGATATGTGAGCAGCTTGCATGGAACGTTCCTGACTTTGTTGTTGTACCGTGCGCAAGCGGTGCATTACTTAGGTCGATACACAGGGGCTTCAAGGAATTTTACGAAGCTGGGCTGATTTACTCGCTACCAAGGCTTGTTGGTGCCCAGGCAGCCGGATGTGCGCCCCTTGTGAAAGCATTTTACAGAGGCACAACGGAGATAGAACCTGTCAAGGAACCGGATACAGTAGCAAAGAGTATAGCAATAGGAGATCCAGCAGACGGCAAGTATGCAATAAGGTCTGTACTTGAAACAGACGGATGCATGGAGGAGGCTGATGACAGGGAGATAGTAGAAGCAATAAGACTTCTCGCCTCGAAGGAGGGTGTCTTTGCTGAGCCCGCTGGGGGCGTAACAGTTGCTGTAACAAAGAAGCTAGTTGAGCTTGGTTTCATAGAGAAAGGGAGCAGTGTTGCGTGCTGCATAACTGGAAACGGCATAAAGGCACAGGAGCTGGTGCTAGAAGGTTTCTCTCCGCCTGTAATAGAGCCTGACATAAAGGAACTTGCAAGGGCAGTCTCTGGCGAGGTTGAAGAGCTACATGCCAAAAGTTAAGCTTTACGGACATATTGCAAGGTACTCTTCGCCCGAGCTGACAGTGGCATCAAGAAATGTAAGGGAGCTTCTTGAGGATCTATGCAAACTGTCTGGAAGCAGGCTAGGAGAGCTTATTCTAGACAGCCAGGGTAAGTTAAGGGAGTTCATAAGGATATACGTGAATCAAACAGATATAAGGTATCTAGCAGGACTTGAGACAGAGCTTTCCTCTGATGATGTCGTTACAATAATGCCTGCTCTTGCAGGGGGTTAATTGGAATAATTTAAATCAAGGGGTAGGGTAATTATGCATGTGAGTGTATTTGAGCTTGACGAAAATACCTTCCTGAGATACAGTAGGCACCTCATAATTCCAGAGGTTGGGCTTGAGGGTCAGAGGAAGCTAAAAAATTCCTCAGTTATTGTCGTGGGTGCCGGAGGGCTCGGGTCGCCTGCACTCCTCTACCTTGCAGCTGCAGGTATCGGAAGGATAGGTATCGTGGATTATGATACTGTCGAGAGGAGCAATCTGCAGAGGCAGGTAATTTACACAGAAAAGGACTTGGGAAGGAGGAAGGTGGAGGCTGCTAAGGAAAGGATAGAATCACTCAACCCAGACGTCAGGGTTGAGACGTATGACCTCAGGATAGACAGCTCGAATGCCCTCGAGATTCTAAAGAACTATGACATTATTATAGACGGAAGTGACAACTTCCCGACGAGGTACCTACTAAGCGATTCCTCCGTTTTACTATCGAAGCCTTTTATCTACGGCAGCATTTATAGATTTGATGGACAGGTCTCTTTCATAGACCCAAGGCGGGGTCCGTGCTACAGATGTCTCTACCCAGAACCTCCTCCACCCGATGCTATCCCAACATGTGCGGAGGGAGGTGTCCTCGGCCTTCTCGCTGGTATAGTAGGCAGCATACAAGCCCTTGAGGCAGTTAAATACATTCTTGGGAGAGGGAGGCTTCTTCTTGGTAAGCTTCTTGTTGTCGATACCCTGAACCTCGAGTTCACAGTGCTGAACATAGAGAAGGACCCCGAATGCAAGGCATGTAGCAAGAAGGAGATAACAAACCTGATCGATTACGACAATTTTTGCGGGATAGGAGAAGGAAGGAAGGAGATGCTCATATCTGTGCAGGAACTCGAAGAAAGGCTTAGGCAAGGAGCAAGGATAAGGCTTGTTGACGTACGGGAACCCTATGAGACAGAGCTTTACAGGATAGACGGTGCGGAAAGGATACCATTCTCAAAACTTGTAGAGAGTGCGGGCAGGTTTGATAGCTCAGAAGAGATAGTTGTGTTCTGCCATACAGGAATAAAGGGTGCAAGGGCTGCAAGGATTCTCAGGGAAATGGGCTTTTCAAAGGCAAGGAACCTAGCTGGGGGCGTACTCGCATGGGCATCATACAACGCAAGCCAGAAAGATAAAACCAATTCTTAAATTTAGCACAGCAACACAGATGCTACCTTGCAAAATGGTACAGGATTAACATTAAGGTGGTTGCTCACATACGCATTTATCTTCTATCTCTTCGTTGCAGCAATTTTAGTTAGACTGAAAATCTCCATATTTCTCGACCTCCTTCCTGTGTTCCTTGTGCCTCTTTATCTGTTCCACTCTTTTAGCGAGATGAGTAGGAGGGACGCCATAATTTTCCTTGCCATCTCCTTCCTTGTTTCTTACTCCTTTGAGTATCTAGGTGTGACAACAGGGTTCCCCTTTGGGAGGTACAGCTACAACTCCTTTCTTGAGCCATTTATAGGTCCTGTACCTGCAGTAATACCAATGATGTGGGCATCGTTGGGTTACTTCTGCTACATGGCTTCTGGTTCTTCCTTATTCTCTTCGTTGATGATGGTTACCCTTGACACAGCACTTGACCCGAGAGTTTCACCACACCTCTGGAAATGGTTGGATGGAGGAGTTTATTTTGGCGTGCCACCACTTAACTTTCTTGGATGGTTTGTTACCTCCTTTGCCATCTTCCTTTCTTTCAGGGTGGTTTCAGGGTATTCTTGCAGGGGTTCAAGCAGATACCTTCTCTTTTACCTAATGTTTGGCTCTGCACAGTGCTTTACAGATGCGGTTGTCGGTCTTTACCTGCCTGCATTTCTCTCCTTCCTTTTCGTTTTATCGCTCTTTGCATCAGGAAGGTACCTTCTCAAATCTTCTCCGTTCCTGCCTTGAAGACCTTTCCCAAAAGCAATAGGAGATGTTTAAATCGAGGCCAAAAGTCTTCTCATGACGATAGAAAACGAACTCGCGGCTATTCGCCTTTGGTTTAATTCTTTTTATAGCTGGTCTTATATCAGGTTTTTATCCTGTCACCTTCTTTGGGCTTATCCTCGTAATCACTTCTTTAATTCCGAGACAAAAGGTAAAACAAACAGAAGTAAAACGTCAAGAGGTTACCCGAGAGCAGGAATACGGAACATCAAGACAAGAGAATGTGCAAGAAAAGATGAGTGCTGGACAAAGTGTCCGTGAAGTTCCTTACATTATGCCAGCCCTTTTCCCCGATCCAATACTTCCACCAATATCTCCAATAGAGATAAAGGAGAGAACAGAGGAAGAAAAAGGTAAGGATGATGAGGTAATAGAGCTACTCCTTCTTCTTTCTGCTCTAAGGCTGCTCAGCTAAGGGATGTAGATATTCATCTCTCTCGCTATTTTCTTCAACCTTTCAATCCTGTGCTCCGTTGACGGGTGTGTTGAGAAGAGTTCGAGAAGGGAGCTTCCCTTGAAGGGGTTTACTATCCACAGTGCTGAAGTTGCTGGTGACGGTGTGCTTCCCTGAGGCTGCCTTGGAGGTGTCCTGCTGACCGAGGCAGATATCTTCTCCAGTGCTCTTATCAAACCAGCCGGGTTCCTGGTTACTTTTGCACCGTATTCGTCTGCATTGTACTCAGCGTTCCTGCTTATACCTAGCTGTATGAAAGAAGCGCCAAGAGGTATAAGGATTGCTGCGATGATCATTAAAAGTCCGGAGCTGTTATTCCTGTCCCTTCCTCCAACTCCACCAAACCACATAGAGTAGAAAGCAAGGTTTCCAATGTAGGATATAGCCCCTGCGATGGTTGCTGCAATACTCGTTAGGAGAACATCCCTGTGCACTACATGGCCTATTTCATGGCCTATGACAGCCTCGAGCTCGTCTGGAGAAAGTGTTTTGAGTATCCCTGTTGTTGCTACAACAACAGCCTTCTCAGGTCCCCTGCCTGTCGCAAACGCATTTGCCTGTTGTGTCTCAACTATTCCAACCCTAGGCATCGGTATTCCTGCCTTTTGGGATACATTTCTAACAATGCTGTAAAGCGTTGGGTTGTCGCTCTCGTTTATCAGCTTCGCTCCGCTCATCCTCAGGACAAGCGAATCGCTGTAGAAGTATGCAAAGAAATTAAAGACAGCAGCAAAGCCGAGGCCGACAAGCATGAATAGATATGGGTCGCCAAAGTAAAGTCCTATAATATAGCCTATAGCCATAAGCAGCCCTGTCAGTACAGCAAGCAAAACAGCAATTTTCAAGTATATCGAGAGGGCCATCTCGGGTCAGATTCCTTTTTCCAAAGCCACGTAAATACTTTACTCATGCAAGGTCAATTTGCTCCAAAAACTCCGAAGCTGTTAAATCATAGTGCTGGATAGCATTCATGAAATGAAAGATAGAGATGAGGAGGAAGAATGGAGAAAAAGGATGAGGAGGTTCCTGCCTGGTCCCTGGAGTTTTACTGATATAGATAAGATGATGGAGGAGATGGAAAAATTCTTTTCTGAAGAATTCAAGGAAATAGAAAAGGTCGTACCCAAGGGTCTTGTAAGGGAGAGGATACTCCCTAATGGAACAAAGGAGAGGGAAATCGGCCCAATAGTTTACGGATACTCAATAACAGTTGGCCCTGACGGCAAGCCTGTGATAAGGGAGTTTGGGAACGTTAGAAGAGGAAGGAGCATCTCAGGGCAGATTAAGGAGGAGAGGGAGCCTCTTGTTGACATTGTTACGTCTGATAACGAGGTGAGGATAATTGCAGAGCTTCCAGGTGTTCAGAAAGAGGACATCAACCTAACATTAAGTCAAGGTAAGCTTGTAATATCTGTGGAAACAGAGAGTAGGAAGTACTACAAGGAGGTAGAGCTTCCAAACAACGTTGATGCGGAGAAGGCTACCTCGAGATACAACAACGGTATACTGGAGGTTACATTACCACTAAAGGGAGGGAGCACAAGACCTGTTAGGGTTAGAGTGGATTAGCGGTATGGGCTCTCTGTCTTGGGGCTTATCCTTGCTATAGCATTTAACGCTTCATCCTTGAACTCCTTCTTGCTTGCAAGAGTCCTTGCTAGGTCTGTTGCTGTAACTATACCTATAAGTGCACCTTCCTTGCTAACAACTACTATCCTTCTTACCCCGTAAACAGACATAAGCCTTGCTGCCTCGCTCATTGTTGAGTCTGGGTCAATAGTTATTAGAGGGGATGACATTATGTCTGAAGCTAAGACCTTTGTGGGGTCAACGTTATCCGCAAGGACCTTCCTAACAAGGTCTCTCTCAGTGACAATTCCAACTGCGAGCCCTTCGTGCGTGACAATAACAGAGCCAACGTCCTTCTTGAGCATTAGCCTTGCACAGTCTCTTGCATTTTTGTTTGATTCAACTGTTAGTATATTTTTCTCCATTATATCCTTAACTTTTTCCTCTTCCATAGCCTAAAGAGTAATTTATCTTTAATATACCCCTTTCGGAAGGCAAAAAGAATGATGGAAGAGGTTATTAGGGTCAGGAATCTTTTCAAAAAATATGGAAACATAACAGCTGTTGACGGTATATCATTTGACGTTAGAAAGGGTGAGATATTTGCAATGCTAGGACCCAACGGTGCGGGCAAGACGACGACAGTAGAGATACTAGAATGCGTAAGGAAACCAACTTCTGGGGAAATTTCTGTCCTTGGAGAGGATATAGGCTCAAAGGAAGGTGCAAACAGGATAAAGCGGAAAATAGGTGTTCTACCCCAGGACTTCAACGCACTCGGGAGGCTCACTGTAAGAGAGAACCTAGAATTCTTCGCTGGAATATACGACAAACATCTTAGCATATCAGAACTTCTTGATATGCTTGGCTTGCAGGAAAAGGAGAAGGAGAGGTTTGACAAGCTCTCTGGCGGCCTGCAACAGAGGGTTGGTCTTGCTGCAGCGTTCATAAACGACCCTGACCTAGTTTTCCTTGACGAACCAACGACAGGCCTTGATCCGGAAATAAGAAGGGCAACCTGGCATTTCATAAGGGAGATGAAGGCGAGAGGTAAGACAATTTTCCTTACAACACACTACATGGAGGAGGCAGAACAACTTTCCGACAGGATTGCAATAATTGTAAAGGGAAAGATTGCAGCTCTTGATACACCCTCAAATCTTATTTCATCTTACGGTGGTTCAAAATCACTTGTATTCAAGAACGCAGGAGAGGCAGCCTTCGGCACACTGAGGAGGTTCTTTGAAACAGCTAGGATGGACGGTAATGATGTTATACTTCCTATCGAAAACCCGAGGGACATACAGATAGCACTTAACGCTCTGTTTGAAATGGGGCTGAACTTCGAGATGGAGGTAAAGTCCCCAAACATAGAGTACGTCTTCCTAAAGCTTACAGGCTACAGGATAAAGGAGACAGGTGAGGTAGAGTGAAAGTCGCTGCGATTTTCAAGGCAGTAACTAAGAACTGGCTAAGGAGCAGGAGCGGCCTCTTCTTCAGCTTCCTGTTTCCAGTAATATTCCTTCTTGTCTTCGGTAGTATATTTGGAGGGACTGGAAACACGAGCTACCAGCTCTACGTTCAGAATCTCGATATGGGATCAGGGCCTCCGGGACTCTCCCAAATTTTTGTGAAGGCGCTAAACTCTACACATGTGCTCTCAATTAAGATGCTCGACCCCTCTGTTAATGCAACATCTTTTATCAGAAACACAACAGCATTCTTTGGCTCTGAACCGAGGGTCCTTGTAATACCAAGCGGGTTCCAGCAGAGGCTCCTTGCAAAGGAAAATGTAAACCTTATTTTCATTTCTTCACCTGCGGACCAGTCTGCTCAGTTTGTATGGGGAATTGTAAACGACGTATCCTTCCGCTTTGAGATGTTCCTCCAAAACTCCACACAACTAATCAATGTTACAACAGTCTCATCTTCCTACAGATCCCTTAGGGCCGTTGATTACTATGTCGCAGGAATAACAGCTGCATTCATGATGACAAACGGTGTCATCGGTCTAACATCGGTTGCATCTGAATTTAGAAGGAGGGGATTTCTGAAGAGGCTCTTCTCCACACCTGTAACAAAGACAGACTGGATTGTTGGGAATGTTCTAAGCCAGACAGTGCTAGGTATACTTCTCACAGGAGTGATGATAGCTCTGGCAATTATAGTGTACCATTCAAGCGTCTCTATCAATATTTACACAGTCGCAAGCATATTTGCTGGTGCTGTCCTATTTTCAGGAATCGGTATGACCCTGGCAGGACTTGTCAGCGACCCGGAAGCAGCTTCGGGACTTGGCAACGCTGTTGCGTTTCCCATGATGTTTCTCTCTGGCACCTTCTGGCCGATCGATATAATGCCCCAGTTTCTCCAGTCCATTGCAAGGGCTCTGCCTCTAACTTACTTTGCGGATTCATTAAGGGATTCCATGCTACTTCAGAATTACGGAGCAGCAACTCTCAACATCGCTATTACAGCAGCGTTTGCTGTCTTTTTCATGTTCCTTGGAAGCAGGCTGACGAGATGGGGCGAACCCTAGCACCAGATTTACACAGTTCAACGCAGAAATGTGCATCTGAACAGTCCATGTTTTATAGTTGAAGAAAATAGCAAGACAAGGGATGGATAATGTACAAGAGGATTGTTGTTGGATATGACGGCTCCCAGAATTCAGAGAGAGCACTGGAAAGGGCAACGGAGCTTGCCAAGATATCAGGAGGGAGGATCAAGGTTGTAACTGCAGTTGATATCGCACCCTTTGCATCCTTTCAAGACCCTGGAGTCTACGCTAGGCTGATCGATTCTGCAAAAGAGGATGCAGAGAGGATGCAATCGGCAGCTCTAGAAAAGCTCAAGGAAGGAGGAATAAATGCTGAGGGAGGGGTGCTTGAGGGCAGCCCTGCAGATGCAATCCTAACATCTGCTTCAGAATTCAAGGCAGACCTTGTTGTTGTGGGAAGGAGAGGCATAAGGGGGCTCAAGAGGTTCCTTATGGGCAGTGTTTCAGCAAATGTTGTTAACAACTCTAACTGCGACGTGCTTGTAGTGAAGTGATGCAAAATGATATACGTTAAAGACATAATGACAACAAACGTGAAGACTGTCCACCCAAGGATAAGTGCAAGGAAGGCAGCAGAAATCATGTCTAGGAACAGGATTGGTTCCCTGGTTGTCATGGATAAGGGAAGGCCCGTCGGAATTATAACCGAAGGGGACATCTCGAGGGCTGTTGCCAAGGGTGTTAACCTTTCAACCTGTCCAGTCAGAGATCTTATGTCCAAGAGTCTGATAACTATAGGCCCTGAGGCAAGGGTTGAAGAAGCTGCAAGGCTGATGGCTGAAGCAAGGGTAAAGAAGCTACCCGTGGTAGAAGAAGGCAAGCTCATTGGAATAGTTACCCAGACAGACATAGTTGCTACAACTTTTGACCTTGTTACTGCTTTGAAGGAGATGGTCGCTGCAAGATATAAGCCCCCTGAATTTCAGCCATGAGAGAAAATAATACCATGTATTAGGCCAAAAAGAGCAATGCTTATCGGTATTTCAGGGGACCTGGACAATTGTAGCTTGATTACTTGACCTTTCCATATAGCCATAGCATGGTTGAATTATTTGTCGCTCGAAACACTCCCCAACTTTTCGTATAGTAGTGCTTCGACCTAATCGTTTAAAGCATAGATATCTCAAACTCTGTAGGAAAACACAGTTAAAACAGAACGCACTTTAATGTCCCCAACTTTTTATTATGAGGATTCCACTACTTAAATACCGCATTATACTTAACTAAAAACTTAGATATATGTATCGCGTACTGCCCGCATCGTGGTGCATAAGTAGATCGGGAGGCCGAGATCTGCATTAAATGTGGTGTAAGAATCAAGGCACCCTCTTTGCCTGCGGTTGTAGAGCACAAAAATCCAAGCATAGCTGCGGTGTTGTCTTTTCTGTTCACGGGTCTTGGACAAATCTATAATGGTCAGATTAGTAAAGAAATAACTTTCTTGATACTAGGAGTAGTCCTTGCCCTTACAATACTAATAGGGTTCATATTGCATCCCGTGTTCTGGAATTTTTCAATATCTACGATGCATACAGGGCAGCCAAAAAATCAACGCAGGCATAGAAAAGCCAGACTAGTATGTTTCCAGTTGAGTTGAAGCTTTTTAGTATCAAACTTGTCTGACTAACAACTTGCTTTACGAGGTTAAGTATGTAGCACGTATTTTGCTGTCTAGCCTCTTTTATGTTGTTTTCGAAAACTGAACCTCTTTTGTTTTTAGCTCATCACCTCAGAAGTTTTTGTTAAACAATATTGCAAGAAGCATACAACCTTTTTCAATCTATTTTAAAATCGCTATCCAATCGTTCTTTTTAATCTTCTGAGGAACCGCTTTATTTCGCAGTCATGTCTTGTTACCTTGTGTTACAAATCTTCTGGAAATGAATCCGGCAACACGTCGAAATAAGCATTGAGGGTTAAGTTATAGCGAAGAATGCATGATCTTGCCGTAGAAGAAAAAGTCAAATTGGTAAATCATAGATAGATTGTCGGCACTAAAAGATGATGGTGGATCTAAAAGCAAACTTTCCTATAGTTGGAGAGGAAAAAGATAATTTGACCTAGCAGTTGTTATTCTACTAAAACGTACTTCTTGAAAAAGATGTCAATCTTTTCTTGGTCCCAGCTGTCCCACTCTTCTTTCTTTTTGGGGATAAGACCTTTTTCTTCTGCTAACCTCCTTAACCTCTTATTTTCTGCAAGCATTGTAGATAGCATCATTGTTAGAGCCCTGTTATCGTTGAAAATTTGATGTGCTTCGAATCTCATTACAGAATACTCCCTAACAATTGCAAACATCTCTGAGCGTCTTTTCTCGACATCAACACCAGCCTTCTCTGATACCCCATAAGAGAAGAGTATTGGCAGCAAGTCTTCCATCATAAATCCCATCTGCCTAGCAAAATTTGATATTTCCTTCAAACTCTTCCCCCCAAGCTTCACTGTAATCTTAACAGAATCCCCTGTATTATGAATAGCAAGAATAGAATGTACGTCCTGCTCATCAGTTTCTCGTTTAACCTTAAGTTTGTCAAAGAAATGCACCGTTCTCACCTCTCTATTTATTTTCTGATTCTCCCAAAAGTCTTCTGAGCTCGTAGTTCTGAGAGAAAATTCTATTCAAGGTTTCGTTATCTCTGCGATATTCTTCAAGCCTTTGCTTAAGTTCAGTGTAGCCGCTCTCGATTTGTGCAAGCTGCTGAGACCAGTACCGATTCATTCCTTCGATTAAGGCAGTTCGAAGAGCCTCGTCCAAAGTGAGGCAACGAACTTCCGCGAATCTCTGGAATCTTTCGTAGTCTTCTCTGTCGACTTTGAACTCCAGTACTTCAAACTCTTTCCTCTTCTTCATGTGGTTTTGCGAGACATGTGTTTATCACTACTGTTATATAGGAATATATAACTGACTTTCATCAGTAAGAAGCCGTTGAATCAACGTTTATAGCATTTGGCAGAAGTTAGAAGTAATTAGAGTGCTTGTTGCTATTTTACTATCTAAACGGATAGGAACGTCAAGGCGGCTTACGGATAGATGATAATTGTATGGTTCGGCTCCGTTCTCCAACTTGAAGCTTCTGCCTTGTTATTGGAAGTTGTTTGGAAGGTTGGTGGAGTATTGTACCCCAAGACCGCCTAGAAAATAATGTACTTATCATTTGATTAACATACTCATGTCTTTCTTCCTGAGAAAGAATTTTATGCTTAAAACTTCTAATAATAACGGTCAAAGAATAAAAAGCTAGAGCTAGGTGTTTGATGAGAATATGAGTAGCAGTAGTGCCGATGAGGATTCAAAAATTGTGAGAGCTATCAACAGGATTCTTCAACGAAGTTATCTAGGAAAGTGGGCCATACTAGGCTTGATGATAGGGGTTGTAGCCGGCATAGGAGCTACAATTTTCTATTTTCTCATCCAGCTAACAACAAGCTTAGTCATAGGTAATATTGCTGGATATTACCCTCCAAACCCGTCTGGGGAATCGTTTGCAATCGTATTATCAATTGCATCATCACCCCATCCAAGGCTTCTTTTAATACCCATCTCCACAGCTATTGGAGGATTAATTGCAGGTCTAATAGTTTACAAGTTTGCTCCTGAAGCTGAAGGGCACGGAACAGACGAGGCCATAGCTGCCTTCCATTACAGGGATGGTAAAATACGTCGCAGAGTCCCAGTAGTGAAAGCTATAGCATCTGCATTTACAATTGGTTCTGGAGGTAGTGGAGGGAGGGAAGGACCAACAGCCCAAATAGCTGCTGGTTTTGGATCCTTGATAGGAGACCTGTTACATCTTTCAGTTAGGGATAGGAGGATAGCTGTTGCAGTCGGGATAGGTGCAGGAATAGGTTCAATCTTCAAATCTCCATTTGGAGGTGCAGTCCTGAGTGCAGAGATACTCTATAGCGGTGGCGACTTTGAAGCTGATGTTCTGCTTCCTGGGTTCATTGCTTCCCCAGTTGGATACGTCATCTTTGCTTCCTTTACTGGATTTACACCTATCTTTGGTAATTCAGTAAATTACACCTTCACAAATCCGTTAAACTTGGTCTTCTATGCGTTGCTAGGTATAATATGTGGTTTAGTGGCAAGAACATACTCTTCAGCCTTCTACCGAGTTAAAGGCTTCTTCAGTTCCTCTACAAAAACTATGGTAGGTTCTATACCCCGTGTTTTAAGGCCTATGATTGGTGCAGCTACAGCCGGCTTAATAGGTATATTCTTTCCAGAGGTGCTTGGTATGGGGTATGGTTTTCTTCAATTTCTTATTGACGGAACAATGTCTAACATCGTTACAAATTACTTTACTCTCCCTCTCTTTGCTACTCTTATTTTTATAGTAGTTTTGAAGATTATTGCTACTTCCTTGACTGTTGGTTCTGGTGGTAGTGCTGGAGTATTCGCACCTTCTTTGGTAATTGGAGGATTTGTTGGGGCGGCATTCTGGATGGTTCTTGACTCTACTATGCCAGGTAGGATACCTATACCAGCCCCTCTTGTTATAGTTGGAATGATGGCATTTTTTGCAGGTGTTGGAAGGGTGCCTATAGCAGTGATACTAATGGTTAGCGAAATGACAGGTACTCTCTCACTCATGGCACCGTCAATGGTAGCCGCAGTTTTATCGTATTTTGTTGCTGGTCCGAAGTACACTATCTATCGCAGCCAGGTTTTGAAGAGGTCTGATTCTCCAGCTCATCGAGGTGAATACAGCATCCCGCTATTGTCAAAGACGTTTGTATCTGATGCCATGAATACAAATGTTATAGTACTCACACCAGAAGATACAGTCGAAAAAGCTGCAAGATTGATGTTTGAGAGGGGATTCAGGGGTATTCCAATAGTCGATATCAGGGAAAAAGCGGGTACAGTACAAAGAACTGCAGTGGGAATTGTCACAATGAGTGACATAATGCGTGTTCCGATTGGTCAACGCGCTTCGACCAAGTTGAGCTCTATAATGACGAGGAATCTAATTGTGGCTTACCCAGAAGACACGCTTTTGAGTGTTCTAGAGAAGATGACTATTAATGGAGTAGGCCGGTTACCCGTAATTTCTAAGGAGACCTCGGAACTTGTGGGAATCATCACTAGAACAGACGTAATACGTGCTTACGAAAAAGCCGTAAAACTGCTTGAGGAAGAGTCTATTACCAAATAACCTTGAGGTGTTGAGGTTAAATTCGGTATTGTCGGCTCGTCTTGTTAAAAAACGTCTTGATGAACTTTCATTGGCGAACCTCTCATTTACATTCTTTCAGACAAATGTTTTTCCTGTTAAACAGGTTCTAGACACCTCTATTAGTCATCAAAGACATTTATGACAGGACGATAATCCTAGATGACGAAGTGTCTGTAAGGGGACTGCTAAGGAGCCAATACTTGACATCCTCCCACGGCTAAATGATGTGTTCCCCATTATGTCATGTTGGGGGGATTCTGGTTTGTGCTTCTATTAGAAGCAAAGAATATGCCATCACCCCGTTAATGGCTTCCGTAGACGCGGGTTATTTCTCTGCCTAAACCTCTTCAGCGTTTTCAGCTTGGAGTCTTATTCGGGCTTTTGTTTTTGCATCGAAGCAAGCCACATCTTAGAACCTGCCCAATAATAGGAGCCAACTGAGTAAAAGCACCCCTTAAGAGAATACACAATTAATCTCTTCCCTCCCTAACTAATTGGTTGCATTTATCAAGGGCTAAATAAAGCAACTTGGCTTTCTGCTGCGACATCTGGGAAGCGGTATGATGGTAGAAACATTGAAACAGAAGTTTGTGTATAGTGAGCATAAGTAGGGCACCTGAAAATGACCAAGGAAATGAAGCGGACTTGTAAATCCAAACAGAAGTATATCGGCCGGTGAATTCCGAAAAGAAAGTTCAGGTAGAGAAAGGCTGGTATTTGGTTAGCGCCTACAACATCTGCCATAGCAGGAGAAAGTAATGTACCCGAAGGTTTTAATAGTAAGGTTTGTCTCGCAAAGTTTAATGCGTGAGTGGCTTGGCACACTGTGTCACACTCCTTCTGAACATGGACTTTAATAGGATGAAAGCCCAGGGCCAAAATCATGGCCAAAGTATTGAACAATGTTAACCTAGATAGATTGGCAAAAACAATTGCAACAGCTAAGAATGATAAATCTGCTCTCAGAAAGAAGATAGGACTACATGGTATGTGGATTCTCGATGAGTCGGCTGGATATCAGTTCAGGACTGAGATGAGTTATGAGACAGGTAAACAGACAATTGAGATAGACTCGCCTTCCTTCTTAGGTGGGAATGGGAATAGACCCGGACCAATGGCTTACTGCGTCACAGGTATGGCCTCTTGCTTTGTTTCGACGTTTGCAAGTGTAGCAGCAGTGCAAGGAGTGAAACTGGAGAAGCTAGAAGTAGAGGCTGAATGCATAGTGAATTTCTCGAAGACCCTAGATGTGGCTGATGAACCCATAGTTGAAGGGATAAAGATACGACTGATTGTTGAAAGCGAAGCAAATGAAGCAACTTTGCGCAAGATATTGGAGATGGCAGAAGAGCGGTGTCCTGCAATTTACACAATGAGCCACTTGATACCTGTTATTACAGAGATAGAGCGAAACAAGTGACAACTAACGCAGATAGGCTTAAGGAACAATTCAGTTATACACCATGGAAGATTCTTACTGGTCCCGCTGACGGAGGATAGACAGGAAATCGTTATGTATTCAGAACGAGTTAACCCTTCCACACATTGAACACTCTCTTTGCCGAGTCCCTCCTCTTTTTGTCCGTTAATAATGAGAACCTGCCGCTAATTGATAACTCCAAGTATTTCGTAGTTGGTATTTGCATATTTGATTTGAGTATGAAAGAAATTTTTCAATCCCTCGACCTATCGTTAAAGCTGAGGAAGGAATTTCTCATTTATGATCAGGAAAGAGTCAAAATAGAAGTATAGAAGACTATGGTCATAAAGACAGTTTACATTACATAGATACAAAATGTACTTTATGAGAACTTGGTCATGGATACGAGAGCTTGTCACAACAGAATTCGGGTTGTGTTAAAGGGATTTCAATTATTTATGACAGAAGTTATGGGTTTTTCTTTTGGTTGAGTCATTATTTGTACAGCAAAAACTAAAATGCACTAGCAGAGAATAAGCCGACCGACAGGAACTTTGCCATAGCAACGATTTCACTCATCTATCTTAGCGAGTTTTTTTACATATTTGACTTGCTATTTTGAAGAACTAACGTGCAATTCTTCTTACGGCTAAAGCTTTATTTCTGAGGCTTAGTTGCGACCTGTTCGTGAATGAATATGGATTAATTTTTTTCTCTGATGATTTACGTTGCAACTCTAAATGGTGTTATTTGGATCAATGGTATAGACTCCAGTATCCATTGAATGCAATTTTCTATGTGGAAATATCATTCATTTTCGTTTAGTACACAGGTAGGTATGGTAATAGATAGCGTAGGTGTGGCTTTCTTAAATGGGAGATACTATAGTGCAGTATCTCCATGTTTGCGATCCTTGCCTTTCCATTTACTGCATTGGGTTTCATTCTAGACTGCGAAATTTTGAAAATGAATGAGAATGCTGTAATCCATGGCGAGGTATTTTAAGTCCTCACAACGAAAGACCATGGCAAAGTGTAGGAATGCTCGGTTAATCATGAAAGATATTTTCAGTTGAGAGCTATCTTTAACGTTCAATCTAACACTTGGGTTGCTGAACAAGCCATAAGAGCGTAACTTCTGTTATCGTTCCACGTGCGGCATGGTTTTCATTCCTTTCCTTTTTTATGACAAAACTAGTTAAGCTGTTGGTGGAGTTTCTCAAGACAATTAAGTTCTTCTAGATTCTCTTTTGCATATTCTAGTGAAGGTACAAAACGCATTGGCAGATAGCTACAATTGAAATATACGCGCCAAAGCTTTCAGCTTATCTCTACATTCTTTTAGAATCTTCAAGCAAACATGAACCATCACAAATTCTTGCCTCATCAAGCTGTCTGTGGTTATAACTTGACTCTAACTCTCCTACCTTCACCCTTTGCAACATCGTACAATATTCTCTGTATTACAGAAGGGACATTTGGCAGCCCCTTCGACACATCAACCCATGCGAAGTCTATGGCTTCACTAGTAGGCCGAGGTTCCTGAGACCCTTTAATCCTCCCTAAAAAAGCTACTATAACGTAATGTGTAGGTTTTGGGCCTTCTTTAACAAAGTCGTCGTAGACTCCAACTATGCCTTCAAGTTCAACGTCAACTCCAAGCTCTTCCAAAACTTCTCTTCTAGCTGCGTCGCTCACTGTTTCTTCTAGCTTAACATACCCTTGTGGAATAACCCAGAAGCCATTGTATGGCTCCGCCCGCTCGTTGATTAAGAGTATCTTCTTCCCTCGTTGAATAGCTACTGAGGCAATGACCCTTATTCCTTCTTCGTAGTTCTCTTTTCTTATCATGTCATTTCTCACTCATGATGACGGGGCTCAACATGTTTTATTGAAGCTTCGGCTATCCTTCTTATTTCAGAATAGATATAACGCTCGCTACTAATGTCAACATAGATTTTTTCTTTCTTTAGTTTTGACATAACTTGTTTAATTGCCATATTCTGCCATGCCTCTACTTCCCTGTTTCTTTTTGCTGGAGGTAGCTTGAGACCCGAAATAATATGATCAATTGCTTCACGAGCTGTCACCCAAACAATGGGAGGATTGTTAGATGATGGGTGAAGCAGTCGTATTGCCAACGCTTCGAAGAATACCTCGGCTGGAGCGTCCCAACCTGCTAAGGTCTTACCGCCCACTACCGTTAGGAAGGCAACCTCTACTGTATCTCCAAACCTCATCCCATGTGGAAGTATTCCTGGCGAGACGAATAGGCGATATTCAATACCGTCGTCGTTTTCAAGGGTGAGAACCGCTTCGAAGCCCACTCTCTCTTCCAGCCTCTGGGCAGAGATAACTTTTGCTTTTTTGATGTAAAAGAAACCAGCTTTGTTGAAATGAAACTCTGAGGACCCCAAGCACTTAAGCTTGTGTCCCTCCAATACATACTTAGTACCGTCTACCAAAACGATGTTTCTGGTAATAGCTGGGTCCCATATTATATTCACTCCTTTGGAAGTAAGTTCTTTCAAAGTGTCCACTTCCTCCAAGCTAACGCGGTTGTTGAAGTTAATATAGAACTCTGCTTTCAGTCCTCCCCCTAGAAGCTGGGTCAACTGAGTACCTAAATGCAAAGCTTCTCTCAAGTCTGAAAACCCAAAGACGGGAGGATGCCGAGCTTTAGACAGGAGTGATGCTATCTCCTTAGCCAGCATAAACAATCACTTCCCAAAGTGGTAGCTTCTCAGATAACACACAACCTGTATCGTCTCCGATAAATCTACTCTCGATGCCGCTAAGCAGTGAATTGCTTGTGTCACCTGTTCTCTCGAGAACTTTTTTAAACTCTTTAATCGAGGAAGCCCTGCATTCTAACTCAGCAAACCTTGACAGCTTATTTTCTTTCTGGCATTCTTGGTGCGGCCTCTTCAGGCTTTCATAGTCAGACTTGATAAACCGGTTAGATGGGCAAAAACCCATTCCCTTCTTAACAACAACCCTAATCGCTGATCCTTCATCTAGAATGATATCTCTAGCAAAATTGTAAAGTAATCGATAAACTCCTCCCCTAACCTTGGTCTTCAACCCTTTTGTTCCAACTTCGGTTATGGTTCTCTACCTTTTTAACCACGACCTCTTTTTTGTTTTTATTACTTTCGCTTGAAGGAAAATTTGGTGGTTGCAATTAAACCTGAATGTAAATGAATAGTATGTCTCAAGGATAAATGTTGTAAGTTGAGAATCTTTCTCATCCTTGGCACCGCTCTAACATTCCTGTATTGGGCGTTGTCTTAAACAAACATCCTCTATTTGACATTGCTAGAAACGGACTCAGGCTATCTGCACCAGTAGAATAGGATAGGATTGAGTTTGTTCAAGCCTTCCAAATAGAGTCCAATACTCTCCCGTATCTAGCAAGTTCGTAACAACCGATACCATCCGAGTGAAAAAAATGATTGAGAGTCTTGCTTCAAGAAGTAGTTAAGAGTGGACCAGAAGGGCTTTTGCTAGCGCAAAAAGCAATCTATAACGCTCTTAATGAGGGAACTTGAAGTTCATGAAAGTCACTCGGTTCCTTGCAAGCCTGCAGTATAAGCTTTCACATGACGGAGAGGAGAGATATTTCTAGAGCAGCAATAAAAGGGACAGACCATCTGAATCCCAGACCTAGGCTAAATTTTCTTTTATGCTCAAAGAATTGATTTCGCAAAAAAATATGCAAATATGTACACTTTAATGCATAGAGTTTTATAATCATCAAGCGGAAAAAATATCATGCAGGTCAGAGCAAGAGCTCATGTTTATTATCTTGCCGTAGCTTTAATGATCTTTTCATTTATAGCAGGACTCTACATTGGAAATCCTTCAATACTCATCCAAAAACAAGTGTCAAGTTACACACCCATAACAAGACATTATACGCTTATAATCACAGGGGCTGACATAAAAGAAGGACCAAATTCTGTTTGGCATGCATGGACATACAACGGGACTGTGCCAGGACCAACATTGCATGCTAAGGTTGGAGATACTTTAGTAGTAAAGGTCGTAAACAAACTTAACCTAACACATAGTTTTCATACACATCTCATAGATTATAATTTCATTTATGATGGGAGCCAGGCAAACGTAATTGCAAATCAAGGAAATGGGTCTATGGTGCCTCCTGGAGGTGAATATACATATATTTTCGAGGCAAAACAGGCAGGACTTTATTACTATCACTGCCATTCCTCTGACCACCATCCAATATCATATCATATACATCAAGGGCTGTATGGTGCCATAATTGTCGACGAACCCAACAGCCCTAACTTTGACCACGACTGGGTAATTTTCATGGGTGAGATGGGCCCAGAGGTATCTGGAACAGGTGCACCCCCATTCATTATGAACGGAAAAGGTATACCGGGAGGTGAAGCAGCGCTCATGAATGCTTACGAGAAAGCTGGTTTCAATGCAGTTGTTTCAATGCTAAATGTCTCACTGCCAGCATTTTCCATGAAGGTTGGCGAGGTGGCAAGGATCAGTGTGATCAACATAGGAGACCAGATACACTCCTTCCATCTTCACGAAATCAACATGGTTTCTCAGTGGGCTCTTGCTGGAAGACCCTGGCCTGCAGAGGTTATACCTCTCGTGCCAGGGGCAGCAGACTCGGTGATAATAAGGCCAACGCAGGCTGGAATATTCCTCTTCCACTGCCACGTTGTATTTCATGCTGATGCAGGAATGATTGGTGTTTTAGTAGTGAGCCAGTAAAAAAGAAATTAAAGGTATGAAAATGGAATGACAGGAGGTCCTGCAGGAATCTAGCTGCCTTCAACAATGATATTTCAGGCTTCCCTAGGTTGTGTGAATAAGTCATTGTTCTTCTAAATCTTCTAGTATGTGTATGCTCGCCGACAGTATAACTGAAAAGTTGTTCTACCCTTAATCGAGCGCTAGAATTCAAATACATGCTCTCCTTTTACTAGAATAAGCTCTTTAAGAGGGGACACAGAAAGGTAGAGGAGCTGGCGGTGAAGCTCGCCATCATCCGCTCGTCCAAGACGGGCCAATAGCTTCTACACAGATGATAAAAAATGGCATGTGAGAAAATAGATGGCAACGGACCTATATCCAACCATGGTTGTTGCGACAGCTACAATGGTAGCTGGTATTCTAGGAATTAAGACAAGAATATCGTCTTCAATTTTTGAGGTTGGTGCAGGAATTCTCATTGCAAACCTACTTGGGATAGGAATAGCACCCTGGTTAGATTTTCTTGGTACGTTTGGGGGCCTGATCCTGACTTTTCTTGCGGGTGCGGAGGTTGACCTTATACTTCTCCGAAAGCAGGCAAGACAAAGCATAATAATTGGCACAATGGCGTTCATCTCTCCTTTAATTGGGATTATCTTCGTCCTAACAGCCTTTACAGACTGGAGTCTGAATGCAAGAATAGCAGGAGCCCTTGCATTAACAACAACCTCCGTAGCCGTGGTATATGCAGTACTTTCTGAATATGAATTGATAAAAACACCTGCTGCAAGAAATATAATCGCAGTTACATTCGTAAATGACATCCTCACCCTCATAGGGATAAATTTTGTTCAGACCTCTTTCGACTTCTTTACAGTTTTATTTGTCTTAACTTTGGTTGCTTTAACACCTGTAATACCAAAGCTAATTAGAAGAGTTGTGAGTAGTTTTGGGAAGAAAGCAGTCGAAGTGGAATTACGTCTTGTCCTTGCCATTTTGCTTGGTATCTCGTTCTTTGCTGATAAGGCAAGGCTCCATTCTGTATTCGGTGCTTTTGTCCTAGGACTTGTATTTTCGAATTCAATTCAAGAGAATCACGAGATTCTATCCAAGACAAAGACTGTTACATTTGCTCTTCTTGCCCCTGCTTTCTTTATAAAGGCAGGTATGCTAATATATGTTCCTGCTGTTGCCATAAACTACCTTCTCGTTCTTTTATTACTGGTAACAAAACTTACGTCGAAGTTTGCCGGAGTATACATCTTATGCAGAAAATGGATACCGGAGGCGCCTGTCTTTTCCACAATGCTCTTCAGCACTGGACTTACTGTTGGAACGATAGTAGCTACTCTTGGGCAACAACTTGGATACCTCTCGTCTGGTCAGTTCTCCGTAGTAGTTTCAGCTGTGATAATGAGCGCAGTTGTTCCAACTTTAATCGCGAAGCGGTTCATTCCTGGAAAACAATGAGAGGCTGAGAAAAAGGTGAAAAGAAGGATAAAGATGGGTACAAGAACCCTATTGCTTGTTGCCCTTGATGAATCAGAATATGCAGAAATTGTAGCAGAGAAAGCATCAAAGATTGCATTACAAACTAATGCGGATGTCATTTTGCTAAGTGTGGTTACTATTCCAAGTCTTGTCGCGTCTGAAGGAGAATTAGATAAGGAATATCTTACGACTAAAGAAGAGGAGTTTAGAAGAATGCATGCGAATGTCATAGACAAATATTTCAGCAATATTCACGGTGTGTTAATCGAGTCAAGGATACTTCATGGCAGACCCGCTCAAAAGATAGTAGAATACGCTGATGCTGTCGGTGCAGACATTGTTGTGATTGGAACAAGAGGTTATGGTCGATTTACAAAGAGAATTCTTGGAAGTGTGTCCAGTTATGTCCTTAAAAACTGTAAATGTCAAGTTATAGTTGTAAGAGGAGGGAAGAATTAAGAATTATGATTAAAATACTTACAGATAAAATTCATAATTTAAACGTGTTAAAGGTTTGGTCTCAGAAAGAGATCTTACTTCTGGTTGAGATACAATAACCCATAAAGTGGGCCGGAAGGGATGCAGTTAATTAATTAAACGAATCCTAGAATAAGGCAGATTAGTGGCTCGGAATTGGTTACTTTGACTTTTTGCGGCGTCTAGGCGAAAGTCTCAACTGCTTCGAGACCTTGGATAGCCTGTTTCGGTTGGTATAAGAAAAGATTAGGAGAGTTACCCTAAAAGACTGAAGAAAATTCCCACTGTGGCTAGCTACCGACACGAAGGTGCAAAACTACAACATCACCCCATTCGTCTCCACAGATGAGGGAATAGAAGCCCGGGTCGAAGAAATGGAAGTTGCCGTCTTCGGACCAAATTCCGTTAAGGGTAAACGAAGTGTTCATATGCCTACCGGTAAGATAGTAGTATCTTTCGGCGAAGTCGCTCGAGGCGTTGAATACAAAGTAACCACAGGTACGTGAAATGGGCAGGAAGCCCCACTAAGCGTCGAATTTGCATTGGGACTCCCGGCTGGGAAAACGGTCAGAGGCGTCCCCAGGCTGAGATTGCTGCTCGTTAGGTACCCACGAGTCAGGACTATTCCATACGGCATTCCGACAGTCCCGCATCCCGAAGAAAGCGTTAGGTTGGGGAGGGGCCAATTCGCCGCGGAGGATATGTTGAGAGACCGGTCCTGCGTGTTGATCAAGTCAATCGTCACGGAGACCTTCTTGCCATAGCCTAGATTTGTGGAGTTTACTGTAAGAACAAGTTTTAGCTGCGACGATGGATTAACCGCCGACGTTGAGGTCGAGTATGACACCTTGCTTGGGTTTGCGTTCAGATTCACTATCAACAAATCCAGCACGCCTATGACGATGATGACAATCACAGCCGCATAGATGCCTCGCCTTTTCCGGCTAGGACCAATCGTAGGGCTACGCGCCGTCATCTACATTCAACCTCCCGCCACCCCTGTTGTTCTGAGCGTCAACAATAACCCGCCGAACTGTAGGTGTTCTCATTACTCTGAACTGTATAGAGATAATATCCATTGTAGGTTGTCCCGTAGCAGGATAGCGGTTGCTGGTAGAGATTCGATCCTTCCGCGGTCTGCGTCTGAAGATTCGTGCTAGACATCTCGTTGAAGCTACTGAGCATATCGATGTACCCAAAGAATAGGTTCTTGTTCGCAGGCGTGAAGGTCTGTATTGGTCCGCACGGGCCACAGCCGGCGAGTACTCCTTCTAACTGGGTAAAGTAATACACAGCGTTTGCACCGCTGGGTTGTCTACAGCCGGCCGAAACGGAATAGAAGACTTGCCCAGTGTTCTGGTTACTTACACTGAGCCCGAGCGTCAGCGGTACTAATGGGTAGGTTGGATCTATGGTGATCTGCACCAGTACATTGTAGTTAGTCTGATTGATATTGATGTATTGAGGAATCATCAGGGAACAGATGCTCTGACAGTTTCCCTCATACCCGCAATTACCGTTGGCCAGCCCCCACACATACTCTATGTGGGAATCATGCACATACCATCCAGACGTCGGTGGGCAGCCGCTGCACGTCCTGTCTATGCCTACGATTCCCTGCACCCAATAGGTATTTGAGCAGGGAGTTGGGAAACTCGTGCAGCCATTGACAACCGAATTCATCTGGTAGTGCCATGAAAAGGCAAGGCAGTGAATTCGGAAAACCGAATGAAAGGCATCCCACCCTCGAGCTAAGTGTTAGAGGATTTGATCTGCTGGTTGGGAGTCTGGTTGTTCTGGGCGGATACGACCGGGCTCGCAATCAATAACATTAGAACGATTGCGAACAGCATCGAAAGTATAAGCGACTCTAGATCCTTGGCGCGTATCATTTGGAAATCGCTGTTCCATTCACGAAGAGTCCTGGTGTGTAATAGATGGTCATGTGCGCCAAGTCATAAGAGCCGTTCGCGTTCATGGGAACATCGACCCACAGCGCGCCGACAACCTTCTGATTCGGATATGGATTGCTCGCACAAGACACCTGGGCCGCGGTCCCGTAGGAATAGAACGCCAGCCTAGTCTTCGGCGGAGCGTAGAATGGCGTTCCGCCGACAATTCCATTTGAGAATTTCCCTGTCACATTCTGTGAATTCGCGCTACCAGTCTTGACGAGTGTTGCGTTTACCACGCCCGTCGTTGCGCTCGTGTTCTCAGCCGAGACCAAAGTGTAGCTGAAACCTCCCGCCTTCGAGGCAAATACTGGGCTCTGTCTCACCTCAGCCGCCAGCCTCATAAGAGGGGCCGACACCTGGCAAGAGTTGGTGGATGGACCAGAACCATATGCAGAAGTTAAGCTCATTACCAAGACCAAAGAACCAATTATAAGAGCGAAGGTTAGCAAGACGACTTTCGGAACTATTGTGGGTGAATGAGCTTTATTTCTCCTCAATGTCTCAGCTCGCTCATAATTATAATGTTAGTAGTGTTGATATATTAACTTTACTTCTCCTCAATGTCTCAACCGAAAGGATTTCGTAACGTTCAAACATATCGCTAGCTGTACTAAATGGTTCTTATGCAGGGACCGTACACTGATATGCTTCAAAAAATTACCCCTGTACTCCGCGGAGCTTAATTCTTCCTTTCTCTTTCCGATTTGAGTCGTTGTACCTTGAGACAAAAGCTACAAAGGGGCCGGAAACACTACTGTTGCCACAAACGGCTGATGCAAGTTCGCAACTCCAATAATTAGGATAAACGCTAGAGCGACAGTTCCCTCGAATGAGGTCATTTAGTCAGGTGCTGGCACAGTAACATATACTATGGAAGCATCAGTCGAACCGACAACTACTCCATTTTGCAAGTCGACCTGTTCGACGCACATAGAAGTAATACTCAATGTATACAAGTTTCGGAAATCCGAAGCATTAACTTGGGCTGCGGAATAACCTATTGCCATCGGCAAAAGTGACTGGCAGAAATATGTGAGCTGTAAGTAATAGAAGCCCCGCGTGTTGTTTGGATCAGTGATAGAATAAGTAACGGTAACAATAATTGTGAGACCCTTTCTCGTCGTGACGGAACTCAGTTGTACATGAACGAGAAGAGGAGAGGGCTCTCAGGTGTCAGTTTCTCGCCTTGCTTGACCCGTTCCTTGAGGTGCTCTTGGATGTACGTGAGGCCCTCGCTGTTAACGAATGTAAAGTATGGATGCCTGGCCTTGCTCAGCGCCTTTCTCACGAGCAGAACTGTAGGAACTTTGTCGAATTCAATCCCGTCGTTTCGTGCCTTCGCGTCGCTGAAGTCGCCCAGCCTTATCCCGCCCGTCCAGAGATAGTCACCAAGGCTTTCCGGCCTGACGCCGCTGAAAGAGAGAATCGCAATAGAGACTCTGCCTCTGGGTGATGCCATCCTAAGGATTTTTGATAGTTTGTCCTTACTCGGAACCCTCTCTGTGGCGACCGTTGGAGTGTCAGAGCTTCCCTTGATGTTCACCTTCAGCTTCACGTTAAGATTGTTGTACGAGGTCCAAGAGAGGATCACCTTCTTGAATCGCTCGATGTAGGAGCCTGCCTTGCCTTCCTTCTCCATCCTCCTGATGAAGCCGGTAAACTCGTCCCTGAACTTCTTGGTTCTCGCCTCTGTCAGAATCTCCTTTTGATTCGTTCTCTCGAGGTCGGAGTATAGCCCAGCGTCCTCAGGTAGACGGTTGCGGTGATGACGGACTTGGCTTCTAGGTTCTCATACCATCGCCTAACGTCTTGGTCATCCAGGAGGTGCTTGTGCTTGCTGCCAGTGGGCATTGTGTGCCATTAGGATGGCCAAGCTGATAAGGGATTCTTATAATGCTTAAAGTGGGCCGGAAGGGATTTGAACCCTTGACCTCTCGATTATCAGTCGAGTGCTCTAGCCAAGCTGAGCTACCGGCCCCCTCGCAATCGGGAAAAAAGGGAAAGGCTATAATCACTTTGGTTTTGGAGTTGATAAAAGGGCCGGTAGTTCAGCGGTACGAACGCCCGCCTTGCACGCGGGAGGTCGGGGGTTCGAGTCCCCCCCGGTCCACTCTGAAAAAACTTGCCAAACTTTATGCAATTTAGTTTTGAGGGTAGTGGTACAGTGCCAGTAACGATAGAGCTTGTGATAACAGCATTCCTTGCAATAATACTTGCCTCGCAAATTATAGCGCAGAAACTAAAGGTACCATACACGTTAATCCTTGTTCTGGTTGGTATCTTTATCGTAACTTTTTCTACTGTCCCGGTTCTCCAACCAGGTAATCTTGCAAGGGGTTTCCTCTCTGTTGTAATGCAGATAAGGTCCTTCTATAGCTCAATAGTGCAACAGGGTCTATTTGTTGGGCTTATTGTTCCTCCTCTGATCTTTGAGGCAATGGTACACATAGGAAGAGAAGAGCTGATGCGTGCAATAAGGCCCTCACTTGTACTTGCAACGGCAGGTGTTATGATATCAACAATTGTTGGAGGTCTAACTCTATTTTACGTTGCTGGTCTCTCTTTTGCTGTTTCCTTCTTATTTGCAGCTATCATCTCACCTACAGATGTTGTTACTGTTCTGGAGGTCTTCAGGAGGATAAAGGTTCCACCAAGGCTTGCAGCGATACTCGACCTCGAGGCAGCACTTAACGATGCAACAGGAATTGTCATATTCAGCATTGTTCTCTCTTCGCTCTCTGTTTCAAGGGTTCCTGTTCTGAGAACTGCAGTTGAATTTGCACTAATTCTTGCAGGGGGTGCGGCAATAGGGATATTTGTTGGGTTTGGTGCATCCATTTTGAACAGGTACATTGAGGACAACATGGCAAAGATAGTTCTGACAGTCTCAGCTGTCTATGGGTCGTATGTTTTTGCGTCAGGAATAGGTGCTTCCGGGTTAATAGCTGTTGCAGCTGTAGGCCTTTACTTTGGAAACAGGATAATAAGTATGGAGAGGTCCGAGGAGACAAAGAGAACGATACTAACATTCTGGCAGATAGCTGCATTTTTAGGAAATTCCGTTGCCTTCCTCTTTATAGGTTTCCAGACTGACCTTCTGGCTCTCTTTGGCTCAATTTCTGCTATAATGATGGCTTATGTTGCCGTACTTGTAGCAAGGGTTGTCTCTGTCTATCCTATCTTTGGTGTACTATCACAGATTGGAGAGAATATACCCCTTAGCTGGAGCAATGCAGCGATGCTAAGTGGAGTGAGGGGTGCGATATCAATAGCACTTGTCTCAACACTGGAATCTATGAACATAATCTCGGATCAGGAGTTTTCACTTCTTACTGCAATGGTTGTTGGTGTTGTATTCATATCAATAGTTTTGCAGGTCCCTGTACTTGTGAGATATTCGAGGAGAAGACTCGAGCAGCAGAGCAGGCTTGAAGGCTAGCTAACCCTTAGGCCTGGCTTAACGTTCCTTTCAGGGACTATCAGCGAGAGTGTATCTCCGTCGAATGCAGCAAGTATCATGCACTCCGAAACCACACCGGCAACCGACTTCGGCTTCAAGTTTGTTACTGCAACAACAAGCTTGCCAAGAAGCTCCTCTTCCCTGTAGAATTCCTTTATTCCAGCAACACACTGCCTCGTAAAGCCCCCGAAATCTATTATAAGCCTGTACATGGGTTTCTTAGCCTGTGGTATATCGTCAACGGATAGAACCTTTCCAACACGTATCTCAATTTTTCCAAAATCCTCTATGGATATAGACATGGCGCATTCCTCTTCTTAGGCTGGAGATAAGTGTTAACATCGATGCTTTTTGTGCCCAGGAACTTAAGACCCTAAAAGGTCTAACATCCTATTTTATCTTGCTCTCTTATTTTCCTTGAGGACTGAGAGAAGAATCGATTTACGCAATGAAATTATGCAAAGCTGCAGCTTGGATTTGAACCCTTGGAATCTAAAGGTAAGAAGTTTGGATGGCTGCTTCTTCCCATACAAAGAATTGGGAAGAATAACTGTACCAAAAACTTTCATTCAATAAAGATGTATAAGGGATGCGGTGCTACTTCTGTTCAAACTTGTTTTAGACGGGGAAAGGATAAATGAGCAAGCTTGAAAGGAAAAACCTTCTGGGAAATTAACTCTTTTAACTGGCTCTATCAAAGAGTATGTTTGGGCCGGTCGTCTAGCCTGGTAGGACGCTACTTTGGCATGGTAGAGGTCGGGGGTTCGAGTCCCCCCCGGTCCACTTACGTTGGGTGAGAAACTGGAAGACATGCCTTCAATACTCAAACATAGACAGGAACTACAAGGCTTACAACAAGCCCAAGAATGAACAATGCTCCAAACCTTCTGTTGTGTGTAAAGACAGACCCGAGATACCATATTGGCCAGAACGAATATCCCTTGGGAGGCTCAGCTGGTCTTGGCGTATCAAGGAATCTGAATAAAACAACAGCTCTGGGAATTGCAAGAAAAGCAAGCAGAGAAGGCAGGGGCAGGAAGTGAAGAACAACAAGAACTAGTATTGATGAGTATGCCAGTGCAACCAGCACCTTTATGGCCTGCTTTGTCCTTTTTTCTCCAAGCACTACAGGAAGTGTCTTCACGCCTATCTTTGTGTCGTAGTCTATCTTGTCTATGTGCTTCCCAAAGAGAACAGTCGAAACTGAGACACCGTATGGGACAGAAGCAAGAAAGACCCAGGATGGAAGTGTGCCTGTGATGACGTAGAAGCTACCACCTATCATCAGCGGCCCCCATACAGCAAAGACAGCAATCTCGCCCAGGCCTATTTTTTTCAGTGGGAGAGGACCACCTGCGTAAGCTATGAGAAAGGCTGCGCCAAGAGCTGTGAATAGAAGGACCTGCGGTCCTCTCAGCATGAGTAGATACGCCGCAATTGTTAGCATACCAAGGAGATGAATTAACCCTACTGAGAAAAGAACATTCTGGCTCATCATACCAGAGATAGAGGGATGCGGTAGGTATGCGGGCCTGAAGTAGCCCTCAGATGTATCTATACCGTGCTTTGCGTCCCAGTAATCGTTAAAGAGGTTACTTGCTGCATGTGCTAGTATCAGGCCAGCCATGCAAAGAACTGAGGGAAAGATAAATTCTTGTCTCAGGCCAAAGGTTATCGATGCAAGTAGCAAGGCTATTAAAACAGAATTTGCTGTCATCACAAAAACAACAGACCTTGTCGCAACAAGCCACCTGCTGAACGGGTCGAGCTTCTCCACAGGAAGTGACTTTGGGTCGTATGTACCGCTTAGTATCGAGTACCATATCTTTACAGGGTTCAACGTTCATGGCAAGGAACTTGACTGGTTTATAATTTCTTTGCAAAGCAATTCATGCAAGCCTTGTTCCGTTTGGAACCTGCCTCTCAGGTTGCGCTAGAACAACTGTTCCGTCATCAAGAACAAAGCCTGTTGTAAGAACCTCCGAGAGAAAGTTTGCGACTTGTTTTGGCTTGAAGTTAATTACACAGACCACTTGCTTGCCTAAGAGCTCCTCCTTCCTGTAGAGCTTTGTTATCTGTGCACTCGACTTTTTTACGCCGTATTTTCCAAGATCTATCCATAGCTTGTATGCCGGTTTTCTGGCTTCTGGAAAGTCCTCAACCTTTACGACAGTACCCGCAACGATAACTACCTTCTCGAAATCCTCCCATGTTATCGTCTCCATACGCAGGGGGCATATGGTAGATGATTATTAACAGAACGTGGATATATAAAAAGAGTTTTTTCTACTAGAAAAGATTAATATTTGGTACATAAATCGGGATTTATGGAAATAGCTTTAGATAAGAGGGCCCTGGCACTTTTTTTGAAATTCAGGTTCTCAGCAATTATTTACTGGTGTCTAGGTTGAGGTTTTGCATTATAGGAAGGGCACTACGTTGGCGGGATAAAATTGAGTAGTCAAGCTCCAATTCACTTGTTCATTCGGGGCGAAAAAAGCATGCCTACACTGCTAATGCTCCACGGAGAAGGTAGGAACGAGTATGATATGGTCAGGCTTGCAAAATTTCTCTCTCCCAATTCATCTATACTAAGTATGAGAGGCAAGATTATAGAGGGAGGAAGGCCTCTTTTTATCCAGAGAGTCAAGGGAGGCCGAAATGCTGAAGAGATAAAAAAGTATGCAAGGGAGATACAAATCTTCCTTGATAATGCTTCTATGAAATATTCGTTCCAGAGGAACAACGTTATTGGAGTTGGATACTTTGACGGAGCAGCCATGGCTGTTGCGCTTTCTCTTTCATTCCCCGCTTCCCTGAAGGGCCTAATTTTGTTCAGGGTTTTCATGCCATTCCATCCCGAAGGGAATCCTGACCTTGCAGGGTTGAAGGTAATTGTCATTTCAGGGAGGTACGACAAGTTCTCAAAGCTTGCAGAAGTAGAGGAGCTTGTTAAGATGATGTCTGGATGGGGCGCAAAGGTTAACCATGTAGTACTTGAAGTTGGACACGAGATCTCCAGCACAGATGTCCAGGTAGCGAAGGACTGGTTTGAAAAGAACTTCAGTGCGTGAAATGCCCCCTAACATAGTACGTTATGTAGGCTGATAAGCCCAGAAGAAGTGCTGCAAGAAGGAAGGTAAACTCGAAACCAATGTAGGCTGAGAGGAAACCCGAGAGAACGGAGCCTGCTGTGTTTGCTATCCCAACTATAGCGCTGTAAACACCTAGGTTTGACCCTGGATTCTTATGTTGTAGGGAGTTAAAGATCATGACGTTTGATGCTGTGTAGTATATTGCAAAACCAACACCTGCAGCAAGCGGGTAGAAGATTGATGCTGGAATGATGAAAAGACTGTTTGCAAGAACCATTGAAGAGATTCCTATGAACGCGTATGAGCTTCCTCTTAACACCAGTCCCTGTATTGCTGAGACAGATAGCGACCTGCTTGCTATGTATTTACCTGCATACTGGAACGAAAGTGTTTGAACTGCCATGCCTGCTAGTGTAACAGCAAAAATTTCCTGCTGGGATAGATCGTGGTAGGAAAGGGCAGGCACGAATGAAGCATTAAAGAGGCCACTTGAAAAGTAAAAGCAAACAATTGAGACATAGAGAAGTGGGAGGTAGCTTGTTAAGCCATACTTTAAACCCCTGAATATCCTCCTGAAGTCGCTGGCCTTCGGCATAGAGAGGAATATCATGGGCAGTGAAAGAAGTCTTGTGAAGAAGCTTTGCTTTGCTTTCACGATTGTTTCCCTCTCAAGTGTTATTTCCGGTTCTTCCAGCATCAGAAGTGAAAGAACTGATGATGCAAGGGATAGAAAACCAAGAGGTATTGTAAGGTCAAGGACTGGCAGGTAGGATGCCCAGAAAGTGCTTATTAAAAGGCCAGCCGTATTCCCAACACTTGATACCATTGAGAGCTTTGCAAAGCTCTCTGCCCATCTGTCCTTGGGCTCTGTCTCCATTATTAGAAGGTTGAGGGGTGTTGCTGCGGAAGCCGAGACGAAGGAGAATAAACCGTATGATGCGATAGCACCAGCTGTATTCCTTGCGAAAAAGAGGTAAAACAGGACGCATGATGTTGCTGCATATCCAGATACTATTATTGCCCTCCTGCTGTGTATCCTGTCTGTTGCGTAACCCCAGAACATGGATGCAGGTATAGTTACACCGCTTGCAACAGCTGTTGCAAGACCAACATAAATTGTTCCGAGGAACTTGCCGTTAAGCTCCAGAATGTACAGTGAGATAACTGTGCCAACAGGACCTGTTGCTACAGCTGCAGGTAGGACAGAGTATGTCCAGTCAATCTTTTTTCTAGCTTTCATTTCGTTTTCAGCTCCCCACTAATCTGTGAGTAAATCTACTTATCGCATTTAGGAAAACATGAATTACCCCTGCAGTAGCTCTATTGGTATGACTTTTGCTGGAAAGAGGATAGCAGTTTCCCTTCCTGACACAGTGCTTGAGGAGGCCGAGACATTAAGGGAAAAGACAGTCAAGCTCGGCTTTATAGCCCGCGCATGCTCCATCTACGGTGTCGACAGGATAGAGATTTTCAACGATCCCAGGGGTAGAGGCGAGAGGGACCTTATACTCAAGATACTTCAATACGTTGAAACACCGCAGTATCTCAGGAAGAGGCTTTACAAAATAGATGAGGCACTTAGGTATGCAGGTTTGCTTCATCCTCTTCGAATACCTTCGCATAAAAAGAAAGCAAGCATGGACAGCATAAGGGTCGGGGAAGTTAGGGAAGGGGTTACAAACAGGGATGGTACAGCGTACATAGGCCTTGACATGGATATCAAGCTAACCTCCAAACTTGAACCTGGAAGGAGGGTAACTGTAAGAGTTGTTTCTCTTGAACCCTTTGTTGGGGAGGTGATACAGAAGGAAAAAGTTAGCGAATACTGGGGATACACAGTTGTTCCTTGCAGGGTACAAGAAATTTTTGAAGACAGGGAATTTAAGCTTAGGATAGCGACGTCTAGGTACGGCAGCTCACTAAAGTCTGTCATAGAGAACCTAAGAAAGGAACTCAACATTCAGGATTCAGTCAGGCTGATATTTGGTTCTCCATCAAGGGGGCTCTTTGAGATAGTTGGGCCTGAACTTACAAAGCTCTCAAGCTATGTTGTGAACTTATTTTTGGAGCAACACGTCGAGACTGTGAGAACTGAGGAAGCACTTTTTGCTGCCCTAAACCTTATCAATAACCTTCTTGCATGACATCAAAACTTAAAGCATGAGATGTGAAGGGTTAGACAAAGGTTGATCTCTTTTGGGCCACAGGAAACATAGTGCACCAAGAAGGGGAAGCCTTGCATTCAGGCCAAGGGCAAGAGCGTCGAGCATAGTCCCAAGAATAAGGAGCTGGCCGGAGATTGAGAGCGAAAAGCCACTACTTCTTGGCTTTCCTTGTTTCAAGGCAGGGACAATACATGTCATAACTGTGGACGACAGGGAAAGAACACCAAACTACGGGAAGCCACTGTTCAATCCAGCAACTGTAGTTGCTCTCCCAAAGCCCAAGGTTAAGGCGGTTAGAGTTTACTGTAAGAAGGATGGCTACGAGTATGTTATAGCCGAGTACAAGGAGAAAAAGGAGGATAGCATTCCTAGGGGAGCGCAGAGGGTCGTGGCTGTTCTCGAGGTTGTGCCCCGAGAGGTTGGACTTTCACAGAAGAAGCCAATTCTTCTTGAGGTTGGCATTGGGGGCGCTGACATTGGCTCAAGGATTAAGTATGGTCTTGAGATGATTGGGAAGAAGGTTAGTTTCTCAGAAATATTCAAGGCTGGTATGTATGTTGACGTTATAGGTGTAACAAAGGGAAAGGGATTTGAGGGTCCTGTTACAAGGTTTGGTGTAAAGAGGAAGCAACACAAATCTAGGAAGAGTGTTAGGGCAATAGGTGTTCTTGGCCCATGGCATCCTGCAGCTGTAATGTACACTGCACCAAGGGCTGGACAAAGAGGATTCCACCAGAGGACAGAAACAGGCAAGAGGATAATTTTAATTTCAAATACAAAGGAAAGGGACATAACACCGCCTGGTGGTTTCATGCACTTTGGTGTTCTTAAAGGCGATTATGCTGTTCTGAGGGGCTCATGCCCAGGACCTGCAAAGAGGTTCCTTGTTGTAAGGTTCCCTGTTAGAACCAAGCATGTAAAGGTTGTACAGCCCCAGATAATTGAGGTGAGTACAAGGATTGGAAGCTAACGTTATATCTCTCGAAGGTAAGGGAGAGAAGAAGGTTGAGCTGCCGGAGATCTTCAGCACACCCCCTAGGGAGGACGTTATAGAGAGGGTATTCTGGATTCTCTGGAGCCATAGGCTTCAGCCAAAAGGAAGAGACCCAACAGCGGGCAAGAAGACAACGGCCGAGACTTACAATCCACCTACTGGAAGAGGTATATCAAGGGTCCCAAGAGTTAAGGGGGAAAGATACTCAAGGGCAGGTCAGGCAGGGGGCATTTCAGGTGTTGTTAAGGGGAGGCTTGCACACCCACCAAAGTCAGAGAAGGTAATATACCTGAAAGTAAACAAAAAAGAGAAGAGGCTCGCAACAATGTCAGCCATTGCTTTAACAGCAAACAAGGATGCAGTCTCTGCCAGGGGGCACTTGCTTGATGGTTTGAAGCTTCCACTTGTAGTGAGCGATGAAATAGAGAAAGTAAAGAAAACATCCGAGCTTTTAAAATTCATGGAGGATCTTGGACTTGGAAAGGAGATTGAAAGGCTTTACAACGGAATAAGGATTAACTCGGGAAAGGCTAGGATGAGGGGCAGGGCATACAGGGAGAGGAAGGGCCCGCTGTTTGTTGTTAAGCATGATAAGGGTTTGAAAAGGGCTGCAGCCTCGATTCCCGGCGTTGATGTCGTCGAAGTATCAAGCCTGAGTGTTCTAGATCTCGCACCTGGGGGAAGGGCTGGGAGGCTGACACTCTGGACAGAGTCAGCAATAAAGGAGCTGGCAAAGGAGGAGAAGAAGAATGAGGCTTGAGGATGCGCAGAAAGTGGTGAAGAGACCGTACGTTACTGAAAGGACATTTGACCAGATAGAGAAGGAAAACAAACTTTGTTTCATAGTTGACGATAGGGCAACGAAGGAACAGATAAAGAGGGCTGTGGAGGCACTCTACGAGGTCAAGGTAATGAGTGTGAATACAGCCAGGACTATTAAAGGAAAGAAAGCATTTGTCAGGCTAGACCCAAAGAACTCTGCAGCAGAGCTTGCGTCAAGGCTTGGGCTGGTGTAATATGGGTAAGAGAATACTGCAACAGAGGGCTGGCAAGGGAGGAATACAGTTCAGGGCGAGAACAAAGGGAAAGATTGCTCCTTCAAGATACCCGAATTATGTTAGTGAAGGTAAGGAGAAGGCAATTGTAACCTCGATACTCGATGAGAGGGGAAGGTCAGCACCATTAATGCAGCTCTGCTATGATGGAGGAAGCTATACCTATGTACCTGCAGTCGCAGGTGTTTACGTCGGAAAGGAAATATCGATGGGGCCTGATGCAGAGCCTCAGGTAGGGAATATCCTGCCCCTTGCAAGCATTCCTGAGGGAACAAGGATATGCAACATTGAGCTGAGGCCGGGTGACGGCGGAAGACTCGTAAGGGCTTCTGGAACTTCTGCCATACTCTTTTCGAAGACAGAGGGAGGAGCACTTGTAAAGCTACCGTCAGGAAAGAGCATACTTCTTGACGGCAGATGCAGGGCAACTATAGGCGAGGTTGCAGGTGCAGGAAGGAAGGAGAAACCTTTTCTCAAGGCAGGGACAAGGCACCATGCAATGAGGGCTGCTGGAAGGGTCTATCCAAGGGTCAGGGGTGTTGCTATGGCTGCTGTCTATCATCCATTTGGAGGTGGAAGGCACCAGCACCCAGGCAAGTCAACGAGTACAGCCAGGAATACACCCCCAGGCAGGAAGGTAGGTCTTATAGCACCTAGAAAGACAGGAAGGAAGAGGATTGCAAGGGCTGTTGTGGAGGTGAAGTAATGCCGAGAGAATACAGATACAGGGGTTATACACTTGAACAGCTGAAGTCGATGTCAACCGAGTCTCTTCTGCAGCTCCTTCCATCTAGGGCAAGAAGGTCCCTGAACAGGGGTGTATCGGAGGAAAAGAGGAAGCTGCTTGAGGATGTTAGGGCAACCATTTCAGGAGAGTACAGCGGTCAGATAAGGACACATGCGAGGGACATGGTAATACTTCCGCTTATGGTTGGATTAACAATACATGTTCACAACGGCAAGGAGTTTGTTCCTGTGGAAATAAAGCCGGAAATGGTTGGAAGGTACCTTGGAGAGTTTGCAATCACAAACAAGAAGGTTGTGCACGGTACACCTGGAATAGGTGCAAGTAGGTCAAGCCTATACGTCCCACTCAAGTAGAACCCTCTTTAACGTATGTCTGCGCCTGTTCCCTCATGAATGTCAGGAGGTAGTTTGGACCCCCAACACCCTTTCCTGTTGCGCCGCTTGCCTTCCATCCAACGAATGACTGTGCCCCTGGCCAGGCGCCTGTTGTTGAGCCGCCCCTCCTGTTTGCGTAAACAACGCCAAACTGTATTCTCTTCATGAATAACTCTACCTCCTTTTCATCCTCCGAAAATATGCCTGCTGTAAGCCCGTATTCTGTGTCGTTCGCTTTCTCTATTGCTTCCTCGAGAGTACTGAAAGCATCCACAACAACGACAGGAACAAAGAGTTCCTCCCTGAAAAGTCTGTGGCCATGCGGCAGGCCATCTATTACTGTTGGCTCTACATAGTAGCCCTTCGAGAAAAGCTTTCCCCTAAGTACTTTTCCTCCAGCAAGTATCTTGGCCTTAGCCCTCCTAGCGTCAGAAACTGCCTTCCTATACTTTTCTAACGCTGAGTGGTTGATTACAGGGCCCATGAAAGTATCCCTCTCTCTTGGATCCCCTACCTTTATCTTGCCTATGCGCTTAAGTAACTCAGAGAGAAACTTTCTCTTTATGCTCTTCTGGACATAAACACGGGATGTTGCACTGCACTTCTGCCCGCAGTACCCAAACGCAGCTCTTACAGTTCCCTCCACAGCCTTCTGTATATCTGCCTTTTCTGTAACAATTGTTGGGTTCTTGCTTCCCATCTCAAGAACTACAGGCTTTGGATATGGCTGCTTCTCCATAAAAGAGTGGAAAAGCTTCATCCCGACATCCCTAGAACCTGTGAATGCAATGCCAGCAACATCCTTGTTCGATGTGAACTCCTCTTCGAAGTTCTGGCCCGGACCTGTCACGTAGTTTATCACCCCCTCAGGCACACCTGCATCCCTGTAAACCATGTAAAGCATCAATCCAGTTAATGGCGCCTCGCTTGTTGGCTTTAGCACAACTGTGTTACCTGTTATAAGTGCCCCAGTAGCCATACCGTTTGCAAGCATGAATGGGAAGTTAAAGGGAGATATGACAGGCCAGACACCAAGTGGCTTCATTACGAGGTTGCAGTCCTCCCCAGGACCTCCAGGGCCCATCTTCACTGCAAAGCCCTTCCTCTCTTCCATGAGGTTTGAGTAGTACTTTATTGCATCTATAGCCTCCCAGCACTCCGCAAGTGCCTCAAGCCTGTTCTTCCCAACTTCATATGTTATTGCTGCAGCGATGTCGAACTTCCTTTCGTCTATTATTTCCGCAGCCCTTCTGAATATCTCTATCCTTTTTGTGTAGTCTGTGTCTGCCCATTTCTCGAAGGAATCTCTTGCAGCCTGTATTGCGAGCCTTGCATGTTCCCTACCTCCTTTCTGGAAGTATCCAACAACTATGGATGTGTCTATGGGGCTCCTGTGCTCGAACTCACCTTCTTCCGACCTTACCTCCTTCCCCGCTATGTACATAGGATAGTGCTTTCCAAGGTCCTTGCTGAACCTTGAGAGCGCATCTTCATACTTTGGATGTATTGACTCGTCTGCAAATAATGTGACGTATGTTACCTTTGCCTGAACCTTTGACATAGCAAGGGACAAGTGGTCGGTATTCTTAATCTTTTTTTAAATGAGGAAGATCAAAGCTAACATTAAAAACACTTGAAAATGATTTTATTAGACTTGTTTTTACACTTTCCATATCAACCCTGTGTCCGAGTATCCTTTCCATGGATGTCATCATAGAAGGCTCGAGGCCGCACGGCCTTATAAGCTCAAAGTATGATAGATCTGTATTAACGTTCAAGGCGAAACCGTGGTACGTTACCCAGTTCTCCACTGCAACACCTATCGATGCAAGCTTTTTGCTGCCATGCCAGACACCTCTGTGCCCCTCCTTCCTCTCTGCAACAATACCAAATTCAATCATAGACCTTATTATTGTTTCCTCCAGCCTGTAAACAAAGCCTCTAACATCCCTATCCTTAAGATACATTATTGGATAGAATAAAATCTGACCAGGCCCGTGATATGTTGCGTCGCCTCCCCTCTCAACTTGGTAGACTGGTATTGGCTGTTCCTTTATGTTAAAAGGGCTAGTCTTCCTTCCAAGAGTTATAACATGGTTGTGCTCAACAACTATAAGTGTATCCTCTTCCCTTCCCTCTACCCTCTTCTTTACGGTATCCTTCTGTATCTGCCATGCATTGCTGTAGTCAAGCCTTCCAAGATCGAGAAGTTTCATAGTCTCAGCTGATGTATTGGCCTTCCTGCCGCCAGTTCAGCTGCTTCCATGAGAGCTTCAGGTAGTGTTGGGTGTGGATGTATCGTTAGTGCTATGTCATCGATCCTAGCACCCATTTCTATCGCAAGTGCTGCTTCTCCTATCAGGTTTGATGCCTCTGGTCCAACTATCTGTACGCCAAGAACTGTATCGCTTTTTGCATCTGCAACAATCTTCACAAAGCCATCCACCTCGTCGCTTGCAAGAGCCCTCCCTAATGCAGCGAAACTGAACCTTGCTTTCTTCACCTCATAGCCTAGCTCTGTTGCCTTTTTCTCCGTAAGACCTGCTGTAGCTATCTCTGGGTCTGTAAATACAGCATCCGGTATAACCTTCCAGTCAGCATGACTCTCTATCCCTGAGACATTTTCAGCTGCAACAATACCTTCCTTCGATGCCTTGTGTGCAAGCAAGGGCGGTCCCCTTATGTCTCCTATTGCGTATATCCCTTCAACACTTGTCATCATCCTGTCGTCTGTTAAAATGAAGCCTTTCTTGTCTGTCTTAATTCCGAGAGATGCTGTATCTATGCCGTCAAGTGAAGGCACCCTTCCGATACTTAGAAGAACCTTTTCAACGCTCCTTTCCTTTTCCCCATCAGGTGTCTTTATTGAGAGTGTTGCTCCCTTCTCACCTTTATTGACTGAGCTGATGCTCGAGCTCAGGAATATCTCAGCACCCCTTGATTCAAGCTTCCTCTGCACAACTCTAACAAGCTCTGGGTCGTTTCCTGGGAGGAGCTGGTCCATAATTTCAACTACACACACCTTTGAGCCAAGGTTCTGGTACATGCAAGCAAGCTCGAGCCCAATTACACCCCCTCCTACAACAAGCATACTCTCGGGAAGCCTGTCAAGGTCCATGGCATCCCTCGACGTTATAACAACCCTGCCATCCGGCTGGAGGTTTGGAAGTGCAGCAGGCTTTGTTCCTGTTGCTATTATTATGCTTGAAGTGTTTATCTCTATGTCCTCTCCTGCTCCCTTTACAGAAACTGTCTTCCTGTCCTTTATTGATGCCGTGCCGTAGACTATCTTTGCACCGTATCCTGTGAGAAGCATCTCTATACCCTTCACGAGCCTTAAAACAACCTCGTTCTTCCACTCTCTCAGTCTCTGCATGTCGAGCGAGAATGTACCGACCTTGATGCCGTACTTTGAAGAGAGTCCGAGCTTTGAATAAAGCTTGGACGTGTTTATCATCGTCTTTGTAGGTATGCAGCCGTAGTTCAGGCACTCGCCTCCAAGCCTGTCCCTCTCTACAACTACAACATTTTTCTTCAGCTGTGCTGCCCTTATAGCTGCAACATAGCCTCCAGGTCCCGAACCTATTACAACTACATCTGCATTTAGTTCCTTCATTAGGTGACAGCTCTCAAAGTATCTCTGCCATCAGCTTCTTCTTGTCTTGCAGTATCTCTACTAGCCTGGAAGTAAATCTCGCAGCATATGCGCCGTCGATTATCCTGTGGTCAAAGCTCAGGGAAACATACATCATGTCCCTTGCTTCTATCCTTCCATCTCTAACAACTGGCCTCTTTGTTATCTTGTGAATACCAAGTATTGCAACCTCTGGCTGGTTTATTATAGGTGTTGCGAACAGCCCGCCTATTGTGCCTACGTTTGTTATAGTAAATGTTGATCCTCTAACCTCCTCTAGTGTGAGCTCCCCAGTCCTTGCCTTCTCTGCTAGCCTTTCTATTTCTGACGCGATCTGGAATATATCCTTCTTATCTGCATCCTTAACAACAGGAACAACGAGACCCTGCTCCGTGTCCGTTGCTATACCTATATGGTAGTATTTCTTTAAAATAATGTTTCCAGAGGAGAGGTCGACAGAGGAATTCATGTATGGGAATTCCTTCAAAGCAGGGATAAGCGCCTTGATTATTATCGGTAGGTAGGTGAGTTTCACGCCCCTCTTCTCAGCACTCCCCTTCAGAGCTTCCCTCAGCATGACCACATCTGTCATGTCGACCTCATCCACATGTGTTACGTGTGCGGAGACCTGCTTTGATAACACCATCCTTTCGGCTATCAGCTTCCTTATTCCCCTGAGCGGTACTCTCTCCTCCTGCTGCTCGGCAGGCTTCTCCTTCCCGACTGCAAGCGAGGCAGCTGCAAGTTTTACATCCTCATCCGTAATCCTCCCGCCTGGGCCTGTTCCCCTGACTTTTGTTATGTCAACGCCAAGTTCCCTTGCAAGCCTCCTTGTTGCTGGTGTTGCAATTACAGACTGCTGTGCCTGCTGGACTTGCTGCGTAGCTACCTGAGAGCTCTCTTCTCTTGGAGCCTCCTCAACCCTGACCTGCTGCGACTGTGGCTCCTGCTTTGATGCTACGCCCTCTTCCTCTATCACAACAATTGTCTGCCCCACCTTTGCAACCTCACCTTCCCTGACAAGTATCTTGGAGACCTTTCCAGTTCTGGGGGAAGGTATCTGTACGTTTACCTTGTCTGTCATTATCTCTACAAGAGGCTGGTCTTCCTTTACAAAATCCCCTTCCTTAACAAGCCATTTCAGTATCTCGCCTTCAGAAACTCCCTCCCCTATGTCTGGAAGCTTGAACTCGTATGCCATCTAAACCTACCCGAGCATAAGGCTTCCTTGGCCCATTAGTAATTGTTGTGTTTGCATCGTCTAGTAGCTGAGGACATCAAGGCAGGCCTTGACTATCCTTTCCTCTCCTGGGAGGTAAAAGTCCTCGAGCCTTGCGAGGGGTACAACCGTATCGTAACCTGTTACCCTCCTTATTGGTGCTTTAAGGTACTCAACAGCCTTCTCTGCTATGATTGCAGATATCTCTGCAGCAACGCCGAGATTTTTAGGTGCTTCATGCACTACAACTATCCTTCCTGTTTTCCTCACTGAATTGAGAATTGTTTTCTCATCAAGGGGGGATATTGTCCTAAGATCTATCAGCTCAACCGACTTTGAGTACTTTGATGAAAGTGTATTTGCTGCGGCTTCCGCGTTTAATAGCATTGCACCGTACGATACTATTGTAATATCAGTACCATCTCTAAGAACCCTTGCCTTTCCAATCGGTACTGTGTACTCCTCCTCAGGTACACTCATCTTGGGTGTGTCGTAAAGCTTCTTTGGCTCCATGAATATAACTGGGTCCTCCGACCTAAGAGAGGATATCAAGAGACCTTTTGCGTCGTATGGGTTTGAGGGAACAACTACCTTTAGCCCAGGTGTGTGTGCAAAGTACGTTTCTGGAGAGTCTGAATGCTGTTCTGGAGCTTTTACACCGGCCCCGTAGGGAAAACGTATGACACCTCTTGCGTTGTACCTGCCCCTCGTCCTGTTCCTCATCCTTGCAATATGGCCGAATATTTGGTCGTATGCAGGTGGTGTGAAACCCTCGAACTGGAACTCTGCCACCGGTACCATTCCAGATACAGCCAGGCCTACAAATATACCTGCAATGCATGCCTCTGCAAGTGGTGTATCAAATACTCTCTCCTCCCCAAACTCCTCCTGCAGGCCCCTCGTTACCTGGAAAACACCACCATTCTTTCCAACGTCCTCTCCAAATACGACTATTTTCTCGTTTCTCCTCATTTCTTCCCTTAGTGCCATGTTTATTGCATTCCTTATGTTAATACCTTCTTTGCCTCCTTCGAGTCTTCTCTCCTCCTCTTCAGGTGGCGCGGGTTCTTTAATTCCTAGGGATTCTTCCAGCTGCTCCCTCAGCCTTTCTGTGGGGGAAGAGTAGAGATAGTCAAATATCGACCTCGGTTCCTGCTTTGGATATGACCTAAACCTCGAGACGGCCTCATCGACGAAGTCTGACGCCATCTTTGATGCACTAGTGATGAATGATTCGTCTATTATTCCAGAATCCAAAAGATACTTCTCGAACCTTTTTATCGGATCCCTCTTTTCCCAGAGTTCAACCTCTTCCGGTGCCTTCAGCCTGTTTGATACAAGCTCTGCTGTTGTATGTGGTCCCATCCTGTATGTGTAGAATTCAATTAATGTTGGGCCCTTTCCCTGCCTTGCTTTTTCTACTGCATATAATGTTGCCTCGTGGCATGCTATTACATCATTACCATCAACAAGTATACCCTCAAAGCCATATGCAACAGCTTTTTGTGCAAGTGTCTTTGATGCTGTCTGCATCTCCCTTCTAACAGATATAGCCCACTGATTGTTCTCAACAGCAAAAACAACAGGTGCCCTGTATACACCTGCAAAGTTTAGTGCTTCATGAAAATCACCTTTTGATGTACCACCATCACCTGTTGAGGTTAGAACGACAGAGTTCTCTTTTTTCTTTTTCATGCCAAGTGCAAGTCCGACTGCATGAGGCAGCTGTGTCGAAACAGGTACAGCAATTGGAAGGAGGTTTACTCCTTGGGGTATCTTCATACCCCTCTCGTCTCCTCCCCAGTACAGAAGCAAGTTTTCTGCTGGTAGGCCAAAAGCTATCATTGCCGCGCTGTCCCTGTACATAGGTACAAGCCAGTCGTCCTTTGACAGTGCAAGTGCAAATCCAACCTGCACAGCTTCCTGGCCCCTGCAGGGGGCGTAGGTTCCTATCTCCCTTAAAGTTGAGAGACTTGTTGCTTTCTCGTCAAACCTCCTTCCTATTAGCATGAGTTCGTACATTCTCTTCATAGTTGTGACAGGTATTGAAGGCTGCTTTCCTTTTAGCTTGCCGTCGTACGTAAGCCTCTGGTAAATTATGTCCTCAATTCTTTTGAGCTCGAGGTCTTCTTCCGAGATAACTTTCATGCCGTATGCTATTTCCTCAGGTCCGAGGAATTCACTCATCGTTCTTTCTTTCTTTTTCCTTTATTTAAGACTAGCTTCTTTAACAATTGAATTTATGAAAAATTCTCCTGCCCTGTAGCTACTCCTAACAAGGGGCCCTGAAGCAACGTACAGAAAGCCCATTTCTTCCCCCATTCTCCTGTACCTCTCGAACTTCTCAGGGGAGACGTATTCCTCAACCCTTAGATGTCTCTTTGAAGGTCTCAGGTACTGGCCTATGGTTAGGAAGTCAACAGATGCGAGCCTCAGGTGGTACATTGCAAGCCTGACCTCCTCCTCCGTCTCTCCCAGCCCTACCATTATTGAGGACTTTGTGTATATCTTTCTGTTCAGCTTCTTTACGTTCCTAAGGACTGAGAGGGACTGCCAGTAGCCTGCACGTGGATCTCTAACTCTTGGAGTGAGTGAAAGTGTTGTTTCTATGTTGTGGGATATAACGTCTGGTCCTGCATCAACCACCTTCCTAAGAGAATCGAGATCGCCTTGGAAGTCAGGTATGAGGACCTCAACAAGAAGCTCATTATTTGCTTTCTTGAGCTCCTTAACTGTCTTTGCAAAGTGGGAAGCGCCCCCATCCGGCAGGTCATCCCTGTCAACAGATGTCAGCACAACATACTTTAAGCCTAAAACAGAGAGGGCGAGAGCAACGTTCTGGGGCTCGAGCTCGTCAAGAGGTTTTGGTTTTCCAGGTGTAACCATGCAGAACCTACATGCCCTTGTACATATATCGCCCATCAGCATAAGTGTTGCTGTGCCACTGTTCCAGCATTCATGTACGTTTGGGCAGTGCGCCTCCTCGCATACTGTGTGTAGGTTAAGTGTTCTAAAAAGGTCTTTCAGCTGGCTGTATTTCTCTCCCTGGGGAGGAAGAACAGTAAGCCACTGGGGCTTTGCTTCCAAGTCAGTGCTGACCCGCTATTGCCTTTATCCTCTCAAATTCCCTTCCTGTAAGCGCCCCGTCGCAGGCATCGCACCCGTTTATGTCAAAGTCAGGCTCTAGTGTACTGTGCAACGAGCACATGAGGTGCGTGAACCTTATGTAGTCGAGCACCTCCGTCATTGTCCTAACTACCTCCCTTCTGTCAGGACTCTCCTTTGACAAGAGCTCGGCTATCCTGTCTGCAGCACCTTTAACAACTGGGTCCTCTTCAAGGTTAACCATAACACCCCTTATCCTTCTTGTGTAGTTGCTTATAGACGCCTGGGTAACACCAAGCTTCTTAGCTATGACCTGCTGTGTAAAGCCGTACCTCTCCCTCAGCCTTCTTGAAATCATTGCTCTAAGTGCAGGGAGGGCACTTTTCGAAACAATTTCGTACGGATTTAGCAATTCTTATCGCCAAACATAAGCCCTGCCAATATATAAATTAGTTGATAATTTAATTTTGTTTTACCTTGAATAGATTTAATGCCCAGTAACGATTATTATAGAGCAGTGAGGGGGATGAAGAGAATTTGTCAAACGTGTTCGAGCTCTTTTCTAAGCCACTGGCAGAAGCTCTCAGGGAGAGGGGTTTCTACGAGCCAACTGACCCTCAAATTATGCTTTTCCCTGTGATAAGCAGCGGAAAGAATGCCTTACTCATGGCACCGACAGGTACTGGCAAGACTGAGGCTGCGTTTCTGCCAATACTAGATATCATGCTGAGGGAAAATACAAAAGAGAGGAAGGGCATTAAGCTTCTCTACATAACGCCTCTAAGGGCTCTTAACAGAGACATGCTAGAGAGGATGCAGTGGTGGTGCAAGAGGTTTGACCTCAGGCTTGCAGTTAGGCATGGAGATACATCCCAGGCAGAGAGGACAAACATGAGCATTGTACCTCCAGACATACTGATAACAACACCAGAAACACTGCAAATAATGCTGGTTGGAAGGAGAATAAGGAAGAACCTTGAAACTGTTAGGTGGGTTATAGTTGACGAGGTACATGAGCTTGCCGAGGATAAAAGGGGAAGCCAGCTAACAGTTGGTCTGGAGAGGTTGAGAAAGATAACTGTCTCCGAGCCACAGATCGTTGGTTTATCTGCAACCGTCGGTTCGCCCGAGAAGATAGCAAGCTTCCTTGTAGGAAGGGGGAGGGAGTGTGAGATTGTATACGTGCCTGTAGAGAAGAATATGGTTATTGAGGTTGTAATGCCTTATCCAGACGAAAGCGACTATGAGCTTGCTGAAAAGCTATACACATTTCCAGAGGTTGCTGCAAGACTAAGGGTGATAAGGCAGCTTGTCGAGAAGTACAGGTCAGTTTTGATATTCACGAATACCAGGAGCGAGGCTGAGGCACTTGCAAACAGGTTCAGAGTATGGGACCCAGAGTTCCCTGTTGGAATACATCACAGCTCTCTTTCAAAGGCAACAAGGGAGGCCGTGGAAAGAGGGTTGAAAGAAGGCAGGATACAAGGTGTAATATGCACAAGCAGCCTAGAGCTTGGAATAGATATAGGCTTTCTGAAGTACGTTGTACAGTACAACTCCCCTAGGCAGGCAACAAGGCTGGTACAGAGGGTCGGGAGGAGCGGGCACAGGATAGGCGAACCATCAATGGGTACGATAATAACACAGGACTCGGACGACCTCCTTGAAGCAGCGGTTCTCTGCAGGAGGGCAAGGGAGGGTTCGCTCGAACCACTCAATCCCTACATCTGTCCTTCTGATGTTGCGATACACCAGATAGCAGGACTACTAATAGAGAGGCAGAGCTGGAAAGTTGATGAGATACTTGAATTTCTAAGGCAGAGTTACTCTTTTTCTGAGATGGGTGAGAATTTTTTGACTGAGCTTATTCGGTACATGGTAGAGAGGTACCCAAGGCTTGCATCCTATAGCGAGGCAGAGAGGGTGCTGAGGCGCCCCAGGGACATAAAGCCATTATTCGAGTACTATTTTGAGAATGTTTCCATGATACCTGACGAAAAGCAATACCTTGTCGTTGAGGGGGACAAGCCGGTTGGAGTCCTAGACGAGGCATTTGTCTCGGAGTATGGAGAGATTGGTGTGAAGTTTGTTGAGGCAGGGAGGTGTTGGAAAATAGAGCAAGTTTATGGGGACAGGGTGTACGTGAAGGCTGAGGAAGATCCTACAGGAGCTGTTCCAAACTGGGTTGGGGATGAGATACCTGTTCCTTTTGAAGTTGCACAAGAGGTGGGGATGCTCAGAAGGCTCTATGCAGAGAGCCTCTCTTTAGGCAAAGAGGAGAGCTTTGCTTCTCTTGCACGGAAGTATCCTGTTCCGAGGGACGAGTTTCTAAGGGCATTCCAGGAGGTTAGGGAGCAGGTTTCACTTGGAATGCCTGTTCCATCTGATAGGGTTATAACAGTGGAGAGATGGGACAGGTACGTTATAATCGGTGCATCGTTTGGACACAAAGTAAACAGGCTTCTTGCCCGTGTCATTGGGTACATTGTATCAGAGAAGACAGGACAGTCTGTTGCTGTGCATCAGGATCCATACAGGATTGTTATAGAGAGTGATGTTTCTCCAAGTTATGTTGCGGAACTGCTTGTAGGTATAGATGAAAACAAGTTGAAGGAGATGGCAGAAAAGGCAGTTTCAAGGTCAGGCATATTCAAGAGGAGGATGATACATGCAGGTAAGAAGTGCGGTGCAATTTCAAGGGATGCTGACTACGCGAGCGTGTCCCTCTCCGGCTTGATAGAGGCTTTAAGGGGGACACCTGTGTACAGGGAAGCAATGAACGTCATATTCCACGAAGATTTTGACGTTGAGAAGGCTAAAGATGTAATCAGCCTGATAAAGAAGGGAGAGATAGAGGTAAAGATGATAGAGCAGGGGCAGCTCTCGCCCCTTTCAAGGATAGGGATGGAGGAAATAAGCAGGAGGGGTGAGATAGTCTCCCCTGAAAGGCTTAAAGCAATGATAAGGCTTTCTACGCAGGCAAGGCTTGAGAGCACATTCCTTGTTGCAGTTTGCACAAAGTGCTGGAACTACATCGAGCTTAAGAAAGTATCAGACTTGGAGGATGTAGGTGTTTGCGTGAAGTGTGGGAGCCGGAACATTGGTGTTACACAGGAATCTTATGAGACAGTTTTTTCCGTATCTCTGAAGGTTAGGAGCGGCTCTGAGCTCCACGGCAGGAATGAGAAGGTTTACATGAACATACTAAGGCTTGCTGAGTTGAGGGCAAAACACGGGCACATCATAGATGTTATAGCTGCAGGCAAGGGACTCAGGATAAGCGACGTTGAACATGCCTTGGAGAGGGTAATGAAGGGAGAGGATGTAGTAGATGCTGTAATGGAGGAGGAAAGGGAATCACTTAGAAGAAGGTACTTTCTCAGAGACACCTGAGAGAACGAGTGTGAGAAGCGTTCTTTCGTCTATCTCTGCCCTCGTCCTCCATCCAATCTGTAGTAGTTCTTCATTCTGCTCAAGGTATCCTTTCTTAACAAACCTGTCGAGGGAGTACTCAACCCTCCATTTTGGAAACTTTTCCCTCAGGAACCTTTCCATCTCCTTCCTGCTTGCCCTTCCCTGTTTTGCGTTTATGTATGCGATTGTTACTGCCAGGACTGCAAGCTCGTCTATCCTCATTCCTGCCATCTCTGCCTCGTAGAGAGTTGGTGGTTCCCTGAACCTAAGTATGAACCTGCTTGAATCTTCCGAGTTGTCAGGCCCTTTAACCTCATAAACCTCCAGCCCAAAGGATGAAAGTTCCTTCGAGAGTATTTCAAGAATCTTCCTGAAGTCCTTCCCTATGTATCTCCTCAGCTCCCACCCCTTTACACCTGGATTCCTTCCCCTCTGCAATATTAGAAGCTGGAATGCCCTCTTCAGCTTTCTTTCGAGGTATGCCCTATCTGCCTCCATCTTATTCAGCTCCTACAGGTATTGCTACCGACCTAGGCTCACTTGTCAGCTTTATATTGGAGCTGCGGAGGTATACTTTTTCAGATAGAGGGTCGATCCTTATCTCGGCCTTGCCCTCAGTGACTAGGAATGCAAGTATGTACGCTTTCTCAACCTTCTCCTCGTACTTGCCTGCATCTATAAATGAATAGTAGTCTATCCACTCGCCTGCTGATACCTTGGTAAGCTCATCCTCGACCGCCTTAAGCTTGTCCTCGAACTTTTCTTTTGAAAGTATCCTCATTGTCACAAGCTCCTCGACGCCTATCTTTCCTGGCTGCGTTGTGATACCCCTTTCATCCTTAAATCTCTCAGAAAGGGGCTGGAGGTCCCTCCAGTAAATGAACGCCCTCTCCAGGCCTCTTGGAGAGAGCTGGTCTAGAGTTGCTATTGGATGGAGGCTTTTTACTATAGCGTTTGCAAGGCTCTCCTTGCTCAGAAGCCTTAGCTTCAGCTCTATGAGAAGTGGATCGATGTACATCGAGCCTGCCTTCCTCTTTATGTACTCGTCCTGCAGCTTAACTATCTGGGAAAGCTGGTAGAGCGCCTCTGCATCTAGAAGGAGCTCGTCAAGGAACTTGTATTCTGGAAGTAGCTTCCTTAGTATGTTTATCTTTTCCTTTATGTCAACCTCGAATGGGTCTGCACTACTCAGCCTTATACTCCTGCATAGCTCTATTACCCTCAGTATATCCTCTATGCTCTTATTCCTTTGTCTTTGTGACAAGCTCCCTAACCTCCGACCTACCGTGAACTGCCTGCACTGTTATCACGTGTGCATTTTTGTCAAGAACTGTAATGAGAGAGGGTGTTATCACTATATACTGCGATGAACCTGCCTTCTTCATCTGAGCAAGTATCATCCTGAACATAGCTTCCCTGTTCCTTGGGTCCATATGTATGTCAAACTCGTCCATTGCCCTTATTGGGGAGACAATCTTTGACTGGAGGGAGAGGACAAACGCGACCAAGGCCACAGACCTCTCACCGCCACTCTGTGTGTATGGGTCGAGTGTCGTTGGCGCTGTACCCCTGAACCCAACGTAGAGCTGTAGGCCCGCCTGCTCAACATCCTCCTCGTTTTCAAGCTTAACAAAACCTGTTGCATCTGCTGCTGACAGAACAGCCTGGTAGTATGGCTGTATCTCTTCAACTAAAGAGATAAGTGCATTCCTCCATACCTCCTTCCTCTTCCTGAGCTCCTCAAGAAGTATCTTCTTGTTTTCCTGAAGCTGGGATAGCCTTACCTTGAGCTCCTCAAGGTTGCCTGCATAAGTTGTGTATATCTTTTCTGCCTCGTCAGGTATGTCCTGCATCTTCTGCAGCTGGGCTGAGACAAGCTTTATCTCCTCAGCAATCTCGTACGGCTGCCTTGATGTATCTATTCTTGGCATTGCCTGTTCAAGCTTCGGGCGGAGCTCTTCAAGCTCCTGCTCGTATTGCAATATGCTTCTTTCAAGCTCTTTTATCTCCGACTCGATGTTCTTTATCCTGAACTGGAGAACCTCTCCCTTAACCCTAGTTGATATGTAGTCCTCTATCATTGCCTTGAGCATGTTTTCCGACCTCGCAACCTCAGCCTGTAGGGATGAGACCTCCTTGCTGAGCTCCGAATTCTTTCTCTCGGATTCCTCAAGGTAGCTCTGTAGCTTTGAATTTATGTACTCAAGCCTCTCCTCGAGCTTCTCTCTACCCTTTTCAAGAGAATTTAACTGCTTTAGGATGGATGAGAGCTCCTCGATTAGACTCTTTGAAATCAAAGCTGTGGCTGTGTTTGCAGACCTCTCCTTCTCAGCCCTGACGAGAGTGAAGAAAAGTTTCTTTACCTCTGTCTGCTTATCTAGCAGTGATGTATAGCTTTCCTCTGCTTTCTTGAGAAGCGCATCCCTCTCCTCCATCATATCCTCAAGGACAGCTTTCTTTGTTTCGAGCTTCTCCCTTGCCTGTGAAATCGACCTTGATATCTTTGATTCCTGGCTCCAGAGGAGCTCCCTCTCCAGCAGTGCCCTGTGCTCCAAAAGTCCTTTTTTCTCGAGGTAGCGCTGGTATATCTGCTTCCAGTATTCAAGGGCTTGATTTGCATTTTCTATTAACTGCAGCAGGGAACTCTCCTCTGTTACGAGGGAGTTCAGCTCCCTCTCCGAAAGCTGTATCTTTTCCCTGTACTCAGAGAAGCCAACTGCCTCCTCAACAAGCTTCAGCCTTTCCTGCGGTGAAACAGAGCCAAGCTCCTCTATCATGCCCTGGTGCATTATTATCAGTATGTTGTCTGGATTTATCCCGAACTCTCTGAGCAGCCTCGTTACCTCTGCCTTGTCTATCTCCCTGTAATCCGCCTCAAACCAGTAAGTACCGTCCTTTCTTAGGTACCTGCTGAGCATGAATGTATCTGACTTTGAGTAGGGTATTGGTCTCTTTCCGTCCCTTTCCGTGTTTTCAAATACAAGGGATACACGTGCTATTTGCTTTCCCCTTCTTATAAGGTCTGAAAGCTTCCTTGACCTCTCGGTATAAGCCTGGCCAAGTGCGACGGACATTGCGAGGAGTATCGAGGATTTACCTGAGCCGTTTGGTCCTACAATAAGGTTGAGGCCCTCCCTAAGGGGTATCCTTGCATACTCATAGCTCATGAAGTTCTCTAGTATTATCTCCCTGATACGTGTTGGATACCTCTGCCTTTCCTCTGATACCTCCTCCGCCTTCCTAGACAACTTTTGCTTTGCTTCTCTGTGCATGCATTTAGACCTTGCGTATGCATTGATTGGTTTAAACTGTCTTCTCTACTTGACAAGTGCTCTTTTCAAAATATTTACTTACCCAGGATAGGTAGAAGCAATGTTTGTCGTGGCATGAGATAAGGGATGAAAGGATGAGGCTATTCCTTGAAAGGTCAGGGCTAGATAGGCCGACTGAGATCCAAAGGCTTGCGCTCAAACCGATACTCGAAGGGCAGAATGTTCTCCTAATTGCACCGACAGGCTCTGGGAAGACAGAGGCAGCGATAATACCGCTTGTCGAGAGATACATGAGGCAGGGATTGGGTGAAGGTATCTCTATTCTCTACATAACACCCCTTAGGGCACTGAACAGGGACATGCTTCTAAGGCTCGAGAAGCTCTGCAGCTTCCTAGGCTTGAGCATTGAGGTCAGGCATGGGGACACTCCAGCCAGGGAGAGGAACAAGCAGTCGTTAAACCCGCCAGACATGCTTGTTACGACACCCGAGACACTGCAGGCTGTGCTTCCAGGGAAGAGGATGAGGGCTAACCTGAGGAGGGTGAAGGCTGTAGTGGTTGATGAGCTTCACAGCATAGTAGAGAGTAAGAGGGGAACACAGCTTGCTTTTGGGCTAGAGAGGCTTAGGTCTGTTGCTGGAGAGTTCCAGATAGTAGCCCTTTCAGCAACACTTGGCTCCCCGGAGGTTGCGGCTTCATTTATCTTTGGCAGGAGGGGCGGTACTGTACTAACCTCGGAAGAGAAGAAGGAATATAGCTACTCCGTGTTCTATCCAGTGCCAGGAGAAAAAGAGAAGCAAGATATTCCCTTTGCTCCACCAGAGCTCGAGGCAAGGCTCTCCTTCATTTCTAGGATGATTGAAAGCCACAGCTCAACTCTGATATTTGTAAACAGCAGGACAGTTGCTGAGATGCTTGGAGAGAAGTTGGGCAGGCTGAGGAAGGATGTAGGTGTCCACCACGGCTCCCTCCCAAGAGAAGAGAGGGAGAGGGTTGAGAGTGCTTTCAAGAAGGGGGAGCTGAAGGCACTTGTATGTACATCCACGCTTGAGTTAGGGATAGACATAGGTAGTGTTGATCTTGTTATACATTACATGTCTCCAAGGCAGGTGACAGCTCTAATACAGAGGACAGGGAGAAGCGGCCACAGTCTTTCTAGGGTTTCAGAGGGAGTTGTAGTTGCCGTATCTCCCGATGATGCACTTGAAGCAGCGGCAAGCATAAGGCTTGCGAAAGAAAGGAAGATAGAACCAACAAAATTCTATATCAATTCCTTGGATGTTCTCGCGCATCAGATAGCAGGGTGCATCCTGGACGAGGGAGAAATCAAAGCTTCCGAACTCCTATCCAGGGTGAGGAATGTCTACCCCTTTAGGGAAATTGACGATAGGAGCTTCTGGAGCGTCGTAGAATACCTTGCTGAGCTGAGAAAGATAAAGGTGGAAGGCGGAAAGCTATCGAAGACAGGAAAGACAAGGGAATACTACTTTGAAAACCTCTCAATGATCCCGGATGAGATAAGGTACATCGTTGTTGACGCAACTACAAACCAGTCTGTGGGAATACTTGGGGAGGAATTTGTTCTTCTCAGGGTGAGGCAGGGTGTACATTTCATTCTGAAAGGGAGGGTGTGGCAGGTTGAGAAGGTAACAGAGGACAGGAAGGTATACGTCGTCCCAGTTGAGGATCCTCTTGCTGCGCTCCCAGGTTGGGAGGGTGAGATGGCACCCGTGCACTATACTCTTGCGAGAGAAACGGGCAGGCTGAGGGAAGAGATCTCATCCCTAATCTCGCAGGGAAGGATGGAACTTGCTGATGGGCTTCTCAAAGGCCTAAACTGCGACGAGAACTCTAGGTCTTTTATTATTAACGAGATAGCAGAGCACATGAAGATGGGTGCTGCTGTACCTTCTGATAGGTTGATACTTGTTGAAGGCTTTGGGAAGTATCTGATAGTACACTCGTGTTTTGGGGAGGCTGTTAACAGGGCTTTAGGCTTTTCATTCGAGGAGATAATGTCGAGAAGAGGGCTTGTAAGGCTTTGGTGGATGGATGGATACAGGATACTCTTTGAGCTGACTGAGGATACGAATGAGATGGATATCGAGAATGTTGCAAGAATGCTTTTTGGCATAACACCAGAGGAACTCGAGAACTACTACTCTGTTGCTGTTCAGAGAAACTTTCCATTCCCGGAGAGGGTTAAAAATGTTGCAATGAGATTTGGCGCCCTGAAGAGGGGAATGTACATATCCCACCCTAATCTCTGTTCCCTTCCAACGAGGTTTGAAAAGACACCGATATACACTGAGGCACTCCAAGAGACAGCTTGCGACCTTGTAGACATGGAGAGAGCAAAGGAAATAATCAAGATGGTTGGAGAAGGCTCGATAAGTGTTAAGACCTTTATTTCCGATTCTAGGCCAACGCCAATTGCATACCACATACTTTACAAATATTTGGACTTGCCTGAGGCTGTTGCACCCGAGAGCTTATCGGCCACAATTCATGCAAGGATGAAAGTAACAATAGAGTCAACTCAGGTAAGAATGGTTTGCATGAAGTGTTCTTGCATAACAGGGAAAGTACTTGTGGGCGAGCTCGAGGAGCAGCCTTCGTGTAGTTCATGTGGTTCGATGCTTCTCTACCCATGCTTCTACGACACTTCAAAGATACCTGATCTTTTGAGGGTAAAGAGAGAGGGTGGCGAGCTAAAAAGAGAGGAGAGGCTTGAGCTCGCAAGGGCAAGGAGGGCCGCTGACCTGGTTCTTGCGTACGGCAAGAAGGCTGTTTACGCTCTCTCAGTTTATGGTATAGGGCCGCAGACAGCAAGCAGGATACTCTCAGAGATGCATGAGGATGAGGAAGCGTTTTACAGGGCTCTTCTCGAAGCAAAACTAAGATTTGTATCGACAAGGGCCTTCTGGAAGGACTGATTAATTCTCCCTCCATCTTTTATTAGAGAAAAACGCTAGTGCAGAGGCAATTATGTAACTGGCGAAAAGACCAAAAATCAGATATGACCTCATAAACCAAACCAAAGCAAGCAGGAGGCAACTTGTTGAAAGGGCTGCAGATAAGTTTCTGAGCCTTTGCTCAGGTTCCTCTTTGTGGTAAGCAACAACTTCCTTATTTATTTCGCCTTCAAGTGCCTCGTGGATTAGAGCAAGTGTTCACAGGATCACTCACCCTCTCTTTGTTAGGTGGTAGTTACCTTCATCATTATGCGAGACAAGGCCAATTCTCATCAGGCTCTTCAGGTGTTGTGACACCGAAGCTGTCTCGAGGAGTGTTGCAAACTTCTCGGAAAAGCTCTTCGGACTCTGATAAAGTAACTTTACAATAAGCCTTTCCGTGTTTGCCATGGATTTCAGGAGCTTGGATGCCTTCTGCTCTTACAGCCTGACCACAATCTCGTCCAAGGCCCTTTCTCTCTTCGCAGCAAGGCTTGATCTCACGCTTTCCCTTATCATCCTGACTATGACGGAAGAAGGTTCTGCCTGCTCGAGTTCCCTTTCTGAAACCTCAATCTTTGTCCCTGAAGCTTGGGAGGAAAGAGCTGAAAGTATCTCTTCCTAGAGGGCTTTTACAGCATTTTTTTCCATAAGGCGCGAAATATAGTCTCTCAAGTAAACTTCTCCTTACTCTTATTTGCATCCATAGTACATGAATTTTTACTCACTAAGCATATTGAAGTTTACCAATATAGAGAATTCTGGATCCGCCTCTCTTATAAGCAGGACTTTCAAAATAGAATGCATGGTTCTTGCTGCGAAGGTATTCGAGGTCAGAGAGAGCTATTCTACAGATGTGTTAGCCGAGAAGCTGAAAAGGTTCAGGCTAGAGAGGGAGGAGAAATTTGAGGACAAGGCATTCACACTCGTCACAGAGGTTAAGGAACTGGGTGCAACAAAAAACATGCTTGAGGGTACCTTTGCATTTGACATGTTATTCACAGTCAAGCATCACGGTGAGCTTCAACCTTACGTTAGGACATTTGAGGCACCCTTTACTTTTGACGTTTACAAGGGAAGGACATTTCTCACTGTTTACGAGAAGAAGAACAGGGCAAACAACATAGCAAACGAGATAAGTAAGGCCGTCTTCATGAGCCTTGGGCAGGTTGTTGAAGCGAGAATAGCCCCTGAGACACTGAGGAAGTTCCACGAACAAAATTTTGAGGACACAAAGATAATATTCTTTGATGATGTTGACATACCAAACATAAAGAAGCTTTCCCTCTATGGTTCTGCATTAGGTATAACCTCTCTTTACAATGAGTATCTGGAGCATGGTAAGCTCTGGTACACTGTAATAAAGTCAAAGAAGTACGGATACATAGTCGGTATAACGAGAAACTGTGTTGTGACTGTCTTCAGCAAGATAGAGCTGCCCGAGTTCAAATCTTATATTAGAGGGGAGATATTACCTCTTATCTTGTGATAAGGATAGTCCCGGATGAGGCGGCGATAATACTTGAAGACGAAGAGCCTGTACTTGTTATCTCGGATCTTCATCTTGGCATAGAGAAAGAGATGGTGGCGAAGGGCTTCAGGCTTCCGTCGTATACAATAAGAATGGTTGAGAGGATAAGGGACATAAAGGAACAGAGGGACACAAGAAAGTTAATAGTTCTTGGAGATGTCAAGCACAGTGTCGGAAAGGTCGAGGATATAGACTGGCAGACGGTACCATCCTTCTTTGAAACAATGCTAGACCTCTTTTCTGATGTTGTTGTTCTTCCAGGAAATCATGACGGGAACATATCAAGGTTGCTTCCAAACAGGGTAAGGCTTCTTCCAGCCGAGGGCTTTGTTGTAACAGTTGGAAGAATGAAGATAGGTCTTGCGCACGGACATGCATGGCCAGCAAGGGAAGCCATAGAGTCAGGGAACCTGATAATAGGGCACTCACATTTCTCGTTTGAAGTTAGAGACAGGTTCGGTGCAAGGACAAGGGAGCTCGTATGGGTGTCAGCAGAATACGACATAGCAGGACTTGCAGGATCGGCAGGCTACAAGACAGAGGCTAGAGGAAAGGGAAGGGTCATAGTTATGCCGCCGTTTAACAGGATAGTTGGAGGGCAGCCAATTAATTCAGAGGGTTCGACAGAGTTCGGACCTGTCCTTTCATGCAGGTACGTCGATGTAGAGAATGCAGAAATATTCCTTCTCGACGGTACCAGAGTGAGCTTTCAAAGGATTAGCAGCTGACACTATATGCTTCCGTTTAATGCCCTTGCTATAAAGTGTTCGAGTGTGTCTTCTCCAACAGCACCTATCATAGTGTTAACTGGTACACCATTCCTGAAGATTATGAATGTAGGTATGGAGAGTATCTGGAACCTAGAAGAGAGGTTCATCTCCTTGTCCACGTTAACCCTTCCGAAAATAACTTTTCCATGATACTTCCTTGCAAGCTTCTCGAGTATTGGCTCGACAACCTTGCAGGGGCCACACCACTCGGCCCAGAAATCAACAAGCACGTTCTTGCCGGAGGACATAAGAGCTTCAAATGCTCTCTCATCCAGGTCAACAAGAAGTTCATGACTTGAACCTGTTTCCATTTTCTTCTCTAAACACCGTTATCCCCATTTCAGCATTGTATTTAAAAGGCCACAGTGGGTTTCTGTAGCATCATGAGTTCAAATTTTCTAGACAAGCTCAGGGATCAACTTTCGTGTTCTGAGCCAAGGTTCAGGAAAGATAGTGCCTCTGTTGCTGTTGTAATTGATGAAATGAAAAGGGTGCTTATGATAAGGAGAGCTGAGAAGGAGGATGACCCTTGGTCAAACCAAATGGCTTTCCCTGGGGGAAAAAGGGAGCCATCTGACGAAAGCTATCTTAAGACAGCTGTAAGAGAAACGATGGAGGAGCTAGGAATCAACCTACATCTTGATTCCGAATTCCTTGGCTACATGGACAGCTTCAAGACACACAGTGGAAAGATGTATGTTGTTCCTTCGGTATTCTACCCTCTCAAAGAACTCAAACCGAGACCGAATGGGGAGGTCTCTGATTTCTATTGGATAGAACTTCCTTTGCTACAGTCACGGAGGACAAGATACGGGTTCTACAGGGACGGGAAGCTTGTTGAGAATGAAGCATTCCTGTACGGTGACTGCATTATCTGGGGTCTCAGCTACAGAATAATTGTCAGCCTTCTTTCACTTCTTGGCTTGAGAGGATAGACCTCCTTACTTCTTCTCTTTCCCATGGGAAAACAATCCAAGAATCGACAAGTTCAAGGTAAAAGTCAGGCTCAGCCTTGCTCCACGGCTTCTTGAAGAGCACAGCTGTCTTCACATCTGCTGGCCCTTGTTTCATCAGGTATGCAATTACTGTCTGCATTGTATCTCCGTTGTCGACAAGGTCATCTACGAGAAGTATCCTCTTGCCTGCTATGTTTTCTGTAAGGGTTGAAACTATTGTAGGTGCCTTTCTCATGTTTATCCCTGTGTAGGACTTGACGTTAACTATGTCAAGCTTAACACCTAGCCTGTCAGCAACTACCATTGCAAGAGGTATGCCTCCCCTTGCTATTCCTATTACAAGCTCAAATTGTAATGATGAGTTAATAATCTTGTTTGCTAATGCTTCTGCAAGCCTTCCATACTCTTCCCAGCTAATGTATCTTAGGTCTGCCAATATTATGCCTATGGGTAAGATGTATTAAAGTTTGTAGGATACTTCTTTATAAGAATATCAAATATCTCTTAGCGTGCATTAGAATAAAGGAATAGTTGTTGTAGAATCATTCGTGCAGTATTGATGGGGCAGACCTTTTACTCCGGCTATATCTTGTTTCAATACTCTAAAATTTATGTTGGGAAAGAGAATAGAGAATTTGGTCGAGCTAGGAAAACGTAGCCTCTCTAATTCCTTGAGCTGAAGTAGGCCACGGTCGACATCCTCCCATGGCTAAATGATGTGGGATTCCCCATTATGTGGGGGAATTCTGGTTTTTGTTTCTTTTAAAAGCAAAGGGTGTGCCAGCCATCACGCTGTTAATGGCTTCGTAGACGCGGGTTATTGTTCCTATCCTTACCCGAACCTCCTCCCTACCTAATTAAAGGTCGGAGTTTTCTTGCTATATTCTTGTAAG
>CADDZR010000006.1 GCA_902812495.1 archaeon
AGTTGAGTTGCTTGCATCCGAATGTGTTGTTGAATAGACCAGGGGGTGCTGCTGTACCGTTTTCAAAGTTGAACTTGGTAATTGGATGCATCATAGCATCCAAAAGCAAGTTCTGAGCCTCAACAGGGTCATAATGATATCTGGGCATAACCTTTGAAGCATTTGTTCCGGTAGGAGGAATGCCTGGAGGAAGGACACTGTTTGCAACCTGACCTAGCTTGTTGTTAACCCTCAAATTTATTTCTGTCAGGTTAACAGCATCCGCGAATGCAAGCCTGAACCTTATGTCCGCAAATGGTTGGAATTTGTAGTAATGGCCTGTGAAGGGATCAGTTACGTTTGTCCCAAACGGTATGAAAAGTGTTGCGTACTGTGTATACGGGCCATACACTGTCACACCCTGTATCAGGGAAACAAATTTGTTTTGATTAAGCCAAGCGTCCCTGTCCACAACATCAAATATGTTTGTCGGGGTTATATCAACAACCATTGCTTGTCCTGACCTAGCTGCGTTCTGGAGGTCTATCTCCCTTGTTGTTTGGACAGGTACATACTTTATTATTATTTTCTGGATGTGGGCATGTATCTTTCCTGAGGGACCGCCCCAATAGTTCGGATTTGCGACAAGTGTTATGATATTGTTTGATGTGTCGACGCTCTGTATCGTGTAAGGCCCTGTTCCTGCTAACGAGCCTGCAGCAGACTGGTCAAGGTATGTAAGAGCGCATCCCTTAGGTGTAACGCCTTGGTTGCATGTTGAGGAGAAGTCGACAAAGTACTGGTAGATTTTGCTTGTTATATTACCGGAGAGTTTCGGGAAGGGTAATGAGTAGCCTGTGCTTGGTTGGTTCCAAAGTTGGAGGTCATGTTCCATAACGTAGCCAGGCTCAACGATGTTAGCCCAAAGATTCGATATCAGATAGGGAAGAGCTGAGTTAGGATTCATTATATGTAGTTTCACAGTTGTGGAATTTACTATCTCTACAAAGTTCTCTTTCAGGACCTCATCTACGTAGCTCTTGCCATACGTCTGAGTGCAAGAGCATAGAGTTGTGCTCAAGCTTGTGTTTAGAAGCTGCTGTAGTATCCAAGATGCTTGGGTTCCATGCCCAACCGGTGCACTTCCATCAAAAACAAGAAGCCTATTAAAAGAGAAGTAAACTGCAGACGAGTTCAATACAGCACCGTCTGCAAAACGGATGCCCTGCCTTAGGTTTATTTCCATTGTCCTGCCGTCTTGGGATATTGAATAGCTTTTTGCCAACCAGGGCACCGTATTCTGACCGTCTGTACCGTTGTACCAAAGGAGTGGCTCGTAAACATTTTGCTCAACAGATGCGCCAAAAATATCGTAAGATACCTGTGGATCAAGGTATTGCATTGTGGAGTATGTTTCATATATTAGTGTCTGAGGAGAACCCGCTGTTTTTGTTGTGGTGGAAGATGTAGTTTGAGTTGATATTGTGGATGTTTGGGAAGTTGTTGATTGAAATGAGCTCTGTGAGCTTGTATTTAAAGGAGAAGTTGCTTGCTGCTTGTTAAGCAGAAAGAAAGTTACAAAACCAGCCAGTAGTATTATTAGAACTACGAGGATAGCAGCAGCCCTTGAAATACCTCTTGCCTTAAAATGCAACAAAGCCTGAGTGCTTTTTTCTTCCGTATTTAAGCGTTAATAAAAAATTAGGGAGGCGCTAGACTTTGAATGTCACCTCCCACGCAAGCTCAGGATCCCTGACCCTGAGCCGCTGCAGATGCCTGTTGACTTTTCGGAGCACGCCTGAGGCGGTAGAAGTACGCCTCACTCGCCCCTCCAAGTACAGTTAGAACTGCACCTGCAGCCACGAATACGTTGGATGGGTGATAACCCAACAGGCCCAGGGCCAAGGCGCCCAAGCCTGCTAGGAGGCCCATGATTCCTGCGACTCTTGCCCAGGTAACCATAGGCCATCACCCGTAATTTATGAATAAACTTCAGAAATATAAATTTTACTTTACTTGAATTGCAATCCAAATGATTATTTCTGTAAGATATTGCATAGCTACCTTGGAGAATTTAAAAAACCTTTGCCCATCAAGGAACAAACTTTACATTCATTGGAGGAGAGATGAGGCTTCGATTTCATGGTAGGCGTCGTAAATGATATTCTTGAGCTCTTGAAGTCTTTCAGACCTCTGCCCTGACTTTATTCTCCTTAGGTATCTTTTCATTGTTTCGGTTCTTCTAGAGGAGAGAACCTTGGTGAAATATGCTACCTCCCTCAGCAGTTCTTCCAAAACTTCCATCGAGAAGGGGTTCCTGAACTGGATTTGGGATACCAAGCCCTCGTCTTGATTTAGAACGCAAAGTGAGAGAGCAGTTTGCACTGAAGAAAATGGTGTACAGATTCTGAAAAATGCATTTGGTTTTGCATATTTTAAAACAAGGCTGGAGTAAGCTATGGAGACAGCATGGGTCAACGAAAGGACGTAAGCCATTGCTCTGTCATGATCGACACCATCCTTGAAAAAAACAAACTCCGCATCGGGGAAGATCCGATTCAAATTCATTCTTCCTCTCAATCCGACAACAGCTAGTTTCATTTTTCTGCCCTCCCTCAATGAAGGCCCAAAAAGAGGATGTATTGAACAAAGTTTGTAGCCCTTTAGCTTTGCTTGAATCAAAATCTTTTCCAAGATGCCAGACTTTACAGAAGTTATCTCGATAAGTGTCTTCCTTTCTCTTACGTATGGAAGGCGGGAAATAACCTTGAGAGTTTTTTCCATTGGAACCGCGACAAGAACTATTTCTGAGTTCTCCACTAGGCTGCTTAAGCTTCCTGCTTGTGTCATACCTTCAATTTCTCTTTTATTTAGATCATAGCCAAAGACATCGAAACCCTTCGAAACAAAATACCTGGCAAAGAAAGAACCCATGCTTCCTGACGAGCCTATTATCCCAACTTTCAACTCAGCAGCTCACCTATTTTCTTTATACCCTCAACTATTTTTTCTTCCTTCTGTCCGAGGGAAATCCTAAAAGCCCTTCTGTAATCCCCGAACCCCGTACCAGGTGAGACAGCAACACCCTTTCTCTCAAGAAGTGTCTCAGCAAAGTTATCCGAATCAAATTTTTCATCTTTGCTAACAGGAAACAAGTACATCGCACCATCAGGCTTGTATGTCTGGAGCTGATCTATCCTTGATATCTCTGAGTATGCCATCTCAATTCTTCTCCTCATTATTTCAGAGTTTTTCCTTGCATCTTGCTCCGAACCAAGCGCTTTAATTGCACCGTACTGTATGAACTCTGGCACACATGTCACGGCGAGAGCCATCACCCTGTACATCTTCTCGATAATTTCTCTGCTTGAAACAGCATATCCAACTCTAAACCCAGTCATTGCCCAAGTCTTCGAGAAGGAAGATGTTAAGACGAAGTTCTCAACGTCGAAGTCAAGAATACTTGGACAGTCGGTGTAAGCATAGTCGTTGTATATCTCGTCGCTTATTACTGTTATCTTCTTATCCTTTGCAATTTCAATAATTGCCCTGAATGTGCTTCTATCTATTATCTTGCCTGTCGGATTGGAAGGATAGCTGATAATTATTGCTCTAGTTGTTTCAGTTATGGATCCCTGCAACTCCTCCATGTTTGGGCTCCAGCCCTCTTCTATTTCTGTTCTGACTGATATTGCCTTTGCACCTGCAAAATCTATGTTCTCTCTGTAAGCAGGCCAGCATGGTTCTATTATCAAAACACTCTCCCCTTCCCTTACTATTGCTGACAGAGCTGCAAATATAGCAAACCTACCCCCTGGCGTGACAAGCAAGTTTTCACCTTGCGTACTGTATCTGTGCTTTGATTCAAGGTAGTTCTGTAGAGCTGAGATTAACGCAGGTATACCCCTTGTGTCTGTGTATTTCGTCTTACCTAGATTGAGAGCTCTGATGCATTCCTCCACAACTTCTTTTGGAGGTCCAAAATCTGGTTCACCTACGTCAAGCCTAACTACATCCCTGCCCTCGGATATTAGCTTCCTAGCTTTTGCAGCCATTGTCATAGGCGTTATCCTCTGTTTACTCTGGGTTCGACCCTGAACTGCCTTGGATTCTTCAATGAGTGTGTGCAGTATTTTTAGGCCTGTCCTTTCATCGAGGCCAGACTCCCTGCATAGGGAGATTACGTATCTTTCGAGCACTAGCTCTGCACCTTCATCTTCAACCTGCAATCCCCTTTCGCTCTTTATCCTACCAATCTCCTTCGCAAGCCTATTTCTCTCTGCAGCAAGGGATATTATCTTCCCGGTGACATCCTTTATCTGCTCCCTGAGCCTCTGTAATTCCTCTTCTGTCATCGCCTCACCCCAAGCACAGGGGGTATGAAACCTGAGCGTATTGCATGATCTGCAAGAACAAGGGCAGTAACTGCTTCAACAACAGGCACAGCTCTTGGAACAACTGTTGGGTCATGTCTGCCTGGAACAATTATCTCTGTTTCTTCATGCTTCTCCAAGTCAACTGTTTGCTGTCTCTTTGCTATCGAAGCTGGAGGCTTGAAAGCAACTCTAAAGAGAATAGGCATTCCGTTCGATATTCCTCCAAGAATACCTCCTGAGTTGTTTGTCTTGCATACTATCTTCCCTCCCTCGATGCTGTATTCATCATTGTTTTCGCTACCCTTCATTCTTGCGGCACCAAAGCCTGAGCCAAACTCAATGCCCTTTACTGCTGGGATGGAAAGAGCTATTTTCGCAAGGTCTGAATCAAGAGAATCAAAAACAGGTTCTCCAAGACCAGCCGGGCAGTTAAGAACCACACATTCGACAATGCCTCCGAGGCTATCCCCCTCTCCCCTTGCCTGGACAATCTTTCTTTTCATCTCCTCAGCAGCTTTCTGCTCAGGAGCTCTTACCTCGTTGCAATACCTGTTTTCCCTTGCCATTTCAACTGAGAAGTTTGAAGCCCTAACACCCCCTATTTCGAGCGAGTAGGCAATTATTTCAATGCCTAGTGTAGAGAGAAGCTTCTTTGCAACAGCACCTCCCATGACGTATGAGACTGTTATCCTACCTGAAAATCTACCACCTCCCCTGTAGTCGTTAAAACCACCGTACTTTTGCAATGCTACAAGGTCTGCATGCCCCGGTCTAGGTTTGTTCTTGAGTAGCTCATACGGCCTAGAATCCTTGTCAGCATTTAAAACAAGCATCATGATAGGTGAACCTGTTGTGTAACCATTAAATACACCTGACATTATCTCTACCCTATCCTCCTCCCTCCTCTGCGATGCTACAATTGACTGGCCTGGTTTTCTTAGGTCCAGTTCCTTCTGCACATCGCTCTCTGAAAGCTCAAGACCAGCAGGGCATCCGTCTATCACACAGCCAACACACTTTCCGTGGCTTTCACCAAAGCTCACAAGTACGAACCTCTCACCCACTATGTTACCCGTCATACTTGCCGAGTCACCACCCTAACACCAATCTTCTTCATATCAGAAAGGAAACCAGGATAGGATATTGAATCTATATTGCTGTATATAACGGATATCCCCTTGCTTATCAGGGATGCAACGAGGAAGGCCATGAATAGCCTGTGATCGCCGTGGGGGTCAAGAACAGCTTTCCTAATTTCTCTAGGAGGACGTATTGCCAAGCCATTTTCAAACTCCTTTACAATTGCACCTATCTTAGTAAGCTCCGAAGCTATTATGTGTATTCTGTCTGTCTCCTTAAACCTTGCATGTTTAACGCCCCTTATCTCAACACCTGAATCCGACCTCAGGGCAAGCACGGAAACAACAGGAAGGAGATCCGGACTATCAGTCAGGTCAAGAGCACAGCCTCCAAGCTTACCTCCATCAGACATCACAACAACTGTATCTCTATTTGCCTTTATCTTAACACCCATCTTTGTCATCACATCTATTATTGCGCTGTCCGCTTGCGGACATGAACTCTCAAGGTTGCCTATCTTTACTCTCCCACCAACCAGTGCGGATGCTGCAAGGAGGAAGGAGGATGAACTGAAGTCTCCAGGTATCTTCATCCTGCATGCCCTGAAATCCTGGGGCCTTACTTCGAAGAATGCATAGCCATCCCTCTCAATCCTGATTCCAAATTTATCAAGCACGTAAATTGTTGAATCTATGTAAGGACGTGAAACAGCGTCCTTAACCAAAAGTCTTACACCCTTTTCTGAAAGAGGGGACGAGATAAGTATCGAGGATATGAATTGGGATGAGATCTGACCTTCGATCTCTGTCTCGCCTCCTCTCATACCTCCTCCTTTCACCACCAGGGGCGCGGATCCGTTTCCCCTTGTACTCCATACTTCAACACCCAGTTTCGATAGAGCAGATATAAGTGGCCCCATTGGTCTTTTCCTTATACTTTCATCGCCAGTAAGAACTGAAAAACCGGAGCTTGTACATCCCAGAATTGAAGTTGCTATCCTGAGTGTTGTTCCTGAATTCTCAACGTTGACCACATCATCTGGTGTTTCAGGTCTATCAACTCCAGAGATGGAAAGTAAATCCTTACTTTCCTCTATCCTAGCTCCAAACGCCCTGCAAACCCTCATCGTTGAGAGTGTATCACCTGAAGCGAGATACTCCTCTATCCCTGAGTTGCCAGCCGCAAGAGAAGCTGCAAAGATAGCTCTGTGCGTATAGCTCTTGCTTGGAGACGCTATTACCTTTCCTTCCAAACTGTGTGGTGCTTCAAACCAAATGACATTCAATTCTCAAGAGCACTCCTCGAATTCGAGGTTGTCTGTATAACTACAAAGCCTAGTTCTCTGTACTTTAAAGCAAACAGAGTAGCACTTTCCTCTTCTCTGAAGACGGAAGCTATAGCAGGCCCAGTTCCTGAAAGACCAGAACCGAGCGCTCCTGAAGCTAACGCATCAACTGCAACACTATCTTTGTATCCCATTATTGCCGAGTAAAGCAACCCATTTAATGTCATCGCGTGCCAGAATTTCCTTGAAACAACAAGAGAGTATATTGAATCTGCAACGGAGCTGAGATGCCTATTTCTTGATTTCAAGAGGGCAAACCTTCTGCTCCTTATCCTAGGTATGCATATCACAACGTTAAACCTACCAACCTTCTGCGATAGGATTATCTTTCTTTTCTTGTTATCAGTAACGTTCAGACCACCGAGAAGGCATGATGCTGCATCATCATAAGCACCCGTTATGCTTACACCAGATGACAATGAAGCATCGGCACAGGCTGAGAGTATCTTAGATGGTTTGCAATCTTTGAAACCAAGTGCATCTAGGATAGCAAGAATACACGCAAGTGATGCTGAAGAAGAGCTCTTTAATCCAACACCAACAGGTATGTTTGATTCAAGGTATATTTTTCCTGAGAATTTCCTTTCTTTCTCCCCTGCTAGACGGAGAGCAAGAAGTGAGGAGAAGACCACAAGTTGTGAGTTGTAGCTATTCCCGTTGAGGAATGCCTCCCATTTGCCTGGACGTGATTCGACCTCCGCCCTTGCCCTAGTGTACAGGGAGGTAGAGAGCGTTGCTCCTTTCCCAGTTAGCACTGCATTCATTATAGTAATAGCCCCATAGCAGTTTGCACTTCCTTCTATGGTCAAGTTAGATTCAACCTCTCCTTAAGCTTCCTTTCCATGACTTTTTTTGGGGCTTCTCTGCCGGTGAATAATGAGAATGCTTTTACAGCCTGATGGAGAAGCATTCTGTGGCCGTAGACGACTTCTACCCCCTGCTTCCTTGCTTCCATGACAAGCTCTGTCTCAACAGGGAAATAGACGGCGTCAAAAAACACATCTGTCTTGGCTACAGCCTTTAGGAGGGTTCTGGGAGTGGGTATACCAATGCTTCCAACAGGTGTTCCGTTGAACAGGACATCAAAGTGTCCTCGAATATCTTCGTAACCTGAAAAGGTAATCCTGATCCCTGTGTTGTTTAAATTGGGAAACGAGATCCGCGCTGTCCCCTTATCTCTGGAGAGTACTGTAGCATTTTCACACCCAATTATGTGGCATGCGTACAGAAAAGCACGTGAAGCCCCACCTGAGCCCATTACACAGACATTTTTCGCAGACTTGATACTTGATTCTTTTAGAGAATTTAGGACGCCGTCAACGTCCGTGTTGAAGGCAAGTAGCTTTCCTCGACTCCTAACAACTGTGTTCAAAGCAAGCAGTGCTTTTACAGCATCATCTCTAGGTTCAGCAAACCTCGCTAAAGGAATCTTAAACGGCATCGTAACATTGCATCCAGCAACCTTAGCCTCGGTGATACTTTTAATTGCCTCCTCTACGCTCGTCGCAATACAGTTCTCGTACACGGCGTCGATTTTAAGATTGGAGAAGGCTGCGTTCATCATAGCAGCTGTAGGTGAGTTCCGAATCCTTGACCCGACAAGCCTGTAAAGAAGTGTCATGTTATCATTTCCCTGATTTCAAGAGCTGTCTTCAGGTCTGGCTGCCCTTCAGCAACCTCCTCACCAGGCAGGCATGAGTAGATGAGTGGAGAGCCAAGCCTTGCAGAGAGGAATCTTGAGAGAATTCCATGCTTTCCCATACAGAATGCTATCAAAGGATGCGAGAATATCCTGTACAGCCTAAGGACTCTGAGATTATCCTCGAGCACCACCGCTTTAGTCACTACCTTGGGGATACCGTAAGCTGATGCATCACGTACAAGCCTTTCGAGATATTCTGTCTCTGGTGTTCTTTCATAATCATGCCACGAAGCAATAAACCTCCACTTCCTCATACTTGTTTGTTCGTGCAGAACACGAAGTGATTCTACAGGAAGGTCGAAATATGCTGGTGAACAGCGCTCCAGCAGCCTTTCAAATGCGTCCTCAATGCCGAGCTTTAAGATGGACACACGCATCAGGTGCCCTATTTCCCTGACAACTTCTGACTCATCGTAACTGCGAAGCATATCGAGCCTGAACTCAACCAGGTCCGCTCCCTGGCCTACTGCTCTTTTTGCCTTCCGAACCATCTGTGCGATGCTTGCTCCAGCCACGGTGACACAGACCTTTGCCCTCATCTCTCTACCATGAATTCCTGATATGAAAGGCCGATGTGTCTGCCCTTTGACTCAGTAACATGAACAAGCAAGGTATCACCTTCTTTAAGGGATGTAACCGAGACAGGAACTCCGCTAGATGAGACAAGCCTCACTGTTTCAGCCCTCTGCAAAACCACACTTCCGGTATTGCACCCAACAGACGCATTAACGAGAATCATAGGCCTTCTCTCTATCTTTACCCTCCCTACGGTAACCTGCCTTGTTCTCCCCTCCTTGCTAACTAAGAGAACCCTGCTACCGGCTGCAAGCTCCGAAAGGTATTTTGTAGAGTCAGATCCGCAGAGAACGTAGCTGTGTAATGCGCCGGCGTTAACCCTGAATGGTCTGGTTGGAACAAAGCTATTCTCAACAGTCTCTGAATGAACAAGGAAGAAGAAGTTGGAAAAACTTCCCACAAGGAGACCTTCTCCAATAGATAGCATAGATGTTGTGTCAACACAAACCCTCTCCCCCTCCCCAGCATCCTGCACACCTAGCACCTCTGCCTCCTTCAGCTCAATCGTACAGCCTTCCCTCTTCTGAAGTGTAGAAACAGCACTTGGTGCAAGTTGAGGAGCTACGACAACTCCGTCAACACCTCTTTCGAGAATAGAAAAACAGTACTGCAGGTCTTTTTCGTCATCAACATACATATAGAGGTGCTTGCCAATTGAAGTAAGGTAAGCAATCAGGTTCTCTATAGGAATTACCTTCCAGCTCTTACACCTAACTATGAAGCTATCGAAGGACAGGTCAAGCCTGCTAATTATTTCCTGCATCTTATCCGTTTCAGATATGGAAATTGTAAAGAAATTGGCTACCTCAAGCTGATTCAATCCATTTAGTTTATCCGTTTTTTCCTTAACAAGTGCGCTTATTCTGCTGGAATTTCCTATCCCCTCGGGCAACTCGATAGACTCTGTACAGTCAACTATTACCTTCTTCATTTTAATGAAGAACCTCCATTGCATTCTCTACCCCCATGCCATCTATGACAATTCTCTTCAAGGCAGCAACTATTTTCCCAGGTTCTTTGTGCTGGAATACATTCCTCCCGAATGTAACGCCTATGGCACCTGCATCCAACGCACTCTTAGCAAGTAAAAGAAGATCCATATCTGATTCAAACTTCGGGCCCCCAGCTAGAACTACAGGAGCAGGGCATTTCCTCACAACGTCCCTGAATGTTTCAGTACTTCCTGTGTAGACAGTCTTTACTATGTCGGCACCAGCCTCCGCCCCGGCCCTTGCCACGTGAGCTACTGTATCTGCGGATAACGGCTCTTTTAGAAACTCCCCCCTTGGGTACATCATTGCAATCAGAGGGACCTGATACATATCACACTTATCTGCAACATCTCCAAGGAAGGAAAGCATCTCCTGCTCATAGCTAGAACCCATGTTCACATGCACAGAAACAGCATCGGCCCCAAGCCTAAGAGCTTCCTCGACCGATGTTATCCTTACCTTTCTTTCATTCGAGGGAACTAGGGATGTACTTCCGTTCAGGTGTATAATCATACCCAATTGGTACACAGCCTTCAGATGAATCGCAGTGCCCTTGTGGAATAAGACAGCTGTGGCACCTGCATCAGATACCTGCTGTATAATGCTTTCCGCTGATTCTAAACCCATGACAGGGCCAAGTGTTAGCGAGTGGTCCATTGGGATACAAAGCATCCTTCCGTGCTTTGTTATTCTTGAAAACCTGACTTGCTTGCCTGAAACCATAGTTAAACACCGATATAGCCTAGCTTCTCGGCAAGCTCTGTAACAAGTATTGCATTTCCTGCCGCTCCACGAATTGTGTTGTGAGAGAGAAGGGTGAACAGTAATGAATTTCTGTCAGGACCCTTCCTTATTCTTCCAACAACGACAGACATGCCTGGAACTGTGCCAGCCATCCTATCAAGTCTCGGCTGCGGCCTATCTGGCTCCCTTCTAACTATAATTGGTTGTATGGGGGCTGAAGGAAGCTTGAGCTTCTGAGGAAGAGAAGAAAAGCTTGAAAGCTCTCTTTCAACTTGCTGCTCGTCTATTCTCTTCTTTGTTACTAAAAATACTGATTCCATGTGTCCGTCGAGAACAGAGACCCTGTTGCATGATGCAGCTATCTTAATTTTCCTTTCTTCAATTTTGTTTGATGATAATCTTCCAAGTATCTTTCTTGTCTCAACTGCAACCTTCTCCTCCTCATCTTTTATGTACGGTATGACATTTTCAACAATCGAAAGAGAAGGAACACCAGGAAAACCAGCACCAGAAAGGGCTTGCATTGTTGTAACCACAACCTCCTTCACAAAAAATGAATCGTCAATTGGCTTAAGTGCAATGGCAAGTCCTGTTACTGTGCAGTTTGGTGTTGTAACTAGAGAGCCTTTCCAACCTCTCTCTTTCCTCTGAGCCTTTATAAGCTCGAGGTGCTGGTGGTTTACTTCAGGGATAATTAGGGGAACATCTTCCTCCATCCTGTGCGCACTTGCCTCGCTAACAACGAAGAAACCTGAGTGTGCAAAGTCCTTTTCTAATTTCCTCGCAGCCTCTGAGGGAAGAGCTGAGAAAATAACGTCGCAACCCCTAGCGTTTTTTACTGATGTTTCCATAACTTCCATCTCTGCAAACCTTTCAGGAATCTGGCCGTTTCCAATCCATGTTACAGCTTCTGAATATTTCTTGCCAGCTGAGCTGAGCCCCATGAGGGAAACGATTTCTATGCTTGGATGGTTCTCAAGAAGCATAAGGTATCTTTGTCCTACTGCACCTGTTGCACCAAGGATGGCAGCCTTTATCTTCATCCTACCTCACCAAGAGCTTGCTTTATCATTTCTGCTGCATCCCTAGACCTTGAGGAAGATACAAATAATCTGATGGACGAGAAGATTGTCACTATACCGAGTATGTTTATTTTGTTTCTTGCAAGAGGCTGTGTTATCCTCTGGATGAGACCTGGTTTTGTCTCGAGCGACTTCCCTTTCACTGTTATCATAGCCACATCCCCAAAGGAAGAGATTGCCTTTGCAATTCCTTTTGGCACAAGAGATGAGTGCACTTCGCCTTCTATTCCCTCGACATCAGTGCAGTAAACTATTACAGTATTTTCAAGCTGGGATACAGAGACTACCTTTCCACCTTTTTTAGACACTATGCCACCAATCTTCATTATTGCTTGATATGCGTCCCCTTTACCAAGAATAACTGTCAGCATCTTGATCTTCTCCTTTTCTACGGAGACTTCCAGCTCAGGAATCTCTCCCTCTATGACGGTACCTGAGTCGAGGTTTTCGATGTTTGTAACCCTTATCCTTGTACCTGAGTTCGCATACCTTAGAGCCTTTGAGTGGAGGAACTTTGCCCCGGAATATGCAAGCATACCTGCTTCAGATGCCTGAAGCCTACCTATGAGAACGGGATCTTCTATTAAGTCTGGGTCGCTTGAATACACTCCATTAACGTCCTTAACTAAGACTACCTCTTTCGCATTGAGGCAGCTACCTAGTATTACAGCTGTTGTATCGCTGCCTCCCCTTCCAAGAGTTGTAATCCTGCCATCTTTCGTAACACCGAGAAAGCCACAAACCACAGGCACTAAACCTCTTTTCAAAAGTGGGATAATCCTCTTTCTTGCTTCATTTCTCGTAAGCTCCATATCTGGATTTGCGTCCTGATGATTGGAGTCTGTAATTATTGGCCAGTGTTTCGAACCTGGTTCTATCACTATACTCTTTATTCCTGACCTCTCAAGAGAGGAGCAAAGATTCCTTGCAGTCATTCTCTCGCCTGTTGAGAGAAGTTCATCTAGAAAAGAAGGGTCTATTCCACCGTTGACCTGTTTTGCAAGTGTTAGAATTTGGTCTGTAACACCCTTCATTGCGGACACAACCACAACAACCTTCCTTCCCTTTCTAACCGTCTCGGCTATAATCCTGCATACCTTTTCAACTGAACTCTGGCTCTCTAAAACTGAGCCACCAAATTTCAAAACAACTATAGAGTCTTGATCCATTTAAAACACCTAAAGGAAAATTTTTGTCTCAGTAATAATAGCTAACCCAGTAGCTATAGGAAAGGTATAACCGGTTAGCTATTGAGACCAAGTTACACCGGGTTATTTTCCTAAAATATTTATCCTTTTCTAGATTCGGTGTTTGCGTCAATCCAGCTTAGGTAATCCGCGTTTCCCTTTTCTATTTTTACAGAAATTATTTCTGGAACTTTATAAGGATGGGCAAGCTTTATTTCTTTTTCAAGGTCGCTAAGAAGTTCTTCCCTTGTTTTTATTATCAAAAGGGATTCTTCTTCGTGCATCATCTTACCTTCCCATGTGTAAATACTCCCTACCTTCAGTATGTTAACACAAGCGGCAAGTTTTAGTTCAACAAGCAATGATGCTATCCTTATTGAGTGTTCTTCAGGGCAGGTTACAAATACAACGCTGTATCCCATGGCATCCAAGGAAAAAGGATGCTTTATTTCAATTGTTTCATTGTACTAAGAATCCTTAAATTCTGTCAGGGTTGGTAAATCGTACAATGCAGGACAAGAAGGAAAAGATGAGCAAGGAAGAAATTCAAGCAATGAAGGAATACATGGAAGAGATAAGGTCAGGAGGAACTAAGGGGGAGGACGTTGTTCTGAAGAAAATAAACGAGATGCCTGAGCCAGACATGTCAATGGCAAGGAAAATCCACGATATTGTGAAGAAGAACACACCAGGATTAGTGCCAAGGCTGTGGTACGGCATGCCTGCCTACGAAAATAAAGGAAAGGTTGTCTGCTTCTTTCAGCCAGCAAGCAAATTCAAAACGAGGTATGCGACTCTTGGCTTTACTGACAAAGCGAATCTGGATGAAGGCAACATGTGGCCAACGTCCTTTGCCTTGGTAAGTATAACGAAGGATGAAGAGAAAAGGATAGCATTTCTTGTTAAGAAATCTGTGGGTTGAGAATATATTCATACGGTGGGACACGGTCGGGGCTGAAAGGCCATAAAGTAGGCGTGGGAAAGGTTACTCAATATTGGGTGCGGGAATAATAACAATCTATCTTCAGAACGAGAAGAAACTCGACATGGCTGGGATGGACATTTCACCTCTTACAATAAGAGTATGCAAGAAAGGTGCTTTTTACAGACTTGATGTTGAGCAAGGAGAGAATAGGCATCTGTTTTGTTCAAACTGGAGTGAAACATTTTGTCTCTCTTGTAAAATCTGGAGCGCCATAAATGTGGGTTTTGGGGAAATGAACGAAAAACTTCGAGAGTTTGGCTGAGAATTGGCAGTCGAGCGAAGAGCAAGGCAGAATACAAACATGACAATACGCCTTTTATCTCTATTTTAGCGGGCCCGGTGGGATTTGAACCCACGACCTTCAGCTCCGCAGGCTGACGCCCTAATCCATACTAGGCTACGGGCCCATCACATCCATATGCATTATCAGTTATTTGTTTGTGATTCCGCAGCCCTAAGAAGCCTTTCCCTTGCCCTCTCAACACCCATGTCGTAAATGTATGGGCCAAGCCTTGGCCCTCTGTTGACGCCGAGAAGTATCTTGTAAACCACAGGAAAGAAATCAGTTGGAGCGAGACCATTTGCCCTAAGAACCTCAAATGCTTTTGACTGTATTTCTTCAGGATACTTACATGAGGGAAGGAAATTTGCAAACTCAATAATTGCTTTTCTTGTCTGCTCGTTAATCTGAATATCTGGCATCTGTTCCTTTATTCCTCTTTTTGCCCATTTTGAGGCCCACTCTATCCTCTTCTTTAACTCCTCGTCAAGCTCCCTTGCAATGCCATAGGATGAGAGCCTCTTAGCAACAAAGTCTACTTCTTTACCTTCAGGTGCAAATGAAGCAAGTTCTGCAAGCAATCTGTATGGAACATGTAACCTCTTCCTTTCAGGCACCTTCAGCAACATCGAGTACTCGTAAAGACCCCTTAGTTTTGCGTCCTTCATTGGATTTGGGTCCCTTGAATTTGAGAAATAATAGTCCTCGAGCTCATCAAACTCATCCATGTATACGGGTATATCGTCGATAGATATGTTCCTAGCTCCAACAATTCTCTTGAACATAAGAAGCCTAAGACTTTCAGGGGACGCATACTCGAGCCACTCCTGCGGTGTGACAAGGTTACCTGAAGATTTTGAGAGCTTCCTACCACTCTTGTCTTGGAAGAGCTCATATCTAACATGGTATGGAGGAGGAAAACCAAGGATGTTTTCGCATACCCAATCGTTTATCCTGACAGAATCTGTGAGCTCCTTTCCGTATGCTTCAAACCTTATGTCAAGGGCAGCCCATCTCGCAGCAAACTCTACCTTCCACATAAGCTTTCCAAGCCCTTCTTCTATGCGTGCCTCGCCAGAATAGCCACATCCATTCAGGAAATCCTTCCCTAGCTCAGTGCCCTCACATATGTACGATACGGTTCTCTTCTCTTTATCAAATGACTTTGCCTTTGTTGTGTATATCCTGCCGCAGCTTTTGCAAAGAGGTGTGTACGGAAGGGTTGATTCGTATTTTTCCTGACCAACCATCTCCTTAATCTTCCTTCCAATCTTGTCTGCGTGGCTGAGAATCTCGACTATCTGCCTGTTTAGAGTCCCTGACCTGTATGCCTCTGCACCGCTCTTGAAAATGTATTCAATTCCGAGCCTGTCAAGGGCTTCCTTGAGAAGTGAACTCATGTGGTCTGCATATGAACTGTGACAGCCGAAAGGGTCCGGAATCATACATACTGGATGTGCTATGTAGTCTTTCAGCCATTCGGGAAGGCCTGCAGGAACCTTCCTCAGCCCGTCGAAATCGTCAGAATATGCTATTAGTTCAGATTTATACCCTGCAGACTCTAGAGCAAGCCTTACACCATAGCTTCGTATTGCATCTCCGACGCTTCCAATGTGCGGTATTCCAGAGGCACCGAGACCACTTTCGACCCTTATTAGGGAAGTGTCCCGGCCAAGTCTTTTCTCTCTTTCTATTATCTCGTTAGCTACTTTATCTAACCATGTGCCCCTTCCAATTATCCTTGCCTGTTCTGACAAGTGATATCTTCTTAACGATAGTAGGGCACAGCTACCTTCTCTACCTGCTTGCCCTCTTTTGATGCCCTTACTTTCTTAACTGCCTCTATGAAGTTCTCCATCGTTACAACTGCTTCCTCGACATGCTTCTTTGCGTCTTCAGGCTTCGGATACTTCTGTATAAACTGTTGCAGAACAATTGAAACTGCTGTGTTTGCTACAGCTGCAAGGTCTGCGCCACTGAAACCCTCTGTTAGTTCAACAATTCTATCTATGTCCACGTCCTTTGACTTTGGAACCTTCTTTGTATGTATTATTAGTATTTCCTTCCTTGCTTGTTTGTCTGGAAGAGGTATCTGGATGACCTTGTCAAACCTACCAGCTCTCAATAGGGCAGGGTCAACCATGTCTATCCTGTTAGTTGCTGCTAGCACCACAACACCCTGAAGGCTCTGGATACCGTCAAGCTCTGTAAGAAGCTGGCTTACAACCCTCTCAGTCACCATACTATCTCCACCTACTCCTCTTGTGGGAGCAAGTGCATCTATTTCGTCAAAGAATATTACGCAAGGGGCTGCCTGCCTTGCCCTCCTGAATACCTCCCTCACACCCCTTTCTGACTCACCAACCCACTTGCTTAAAAGCTCTGGACCCCTGACACTTATGAAGTTTGCCTCGCTCTCAGTTGCAACTGCCTTTGCTAGGAGTGTCTTACCTGTCCCTGAGGGTCCATACAGGAGTATACCCTTTGGCATGCTGTAGCCTATTGCCTTGTAAAGCTCTGGGTACTTCAGTGGCCATTCGACAGCCTCCTGAAGCTCCCTCTTTACACTCTCAAGGCCTCCTATATCGCTCCACTTTACGTCCGGTGTTTCAAGGTAAACTTCTCTCATTGCTGAAGGCATCACGTCCTTCAGCGCATCCTCAAAGTCGGACATTGTAACTATTAGCTTGTCAAGGACCTCAGGGCTTATCCTTTCCTCCTCAAGTTTCAGCTCTGGGAGCATCCTTCTTAGCGTCTTCATAGCTGCTTCCTTACATAAATACTCCAAGTCCGCTCCAACAAAGCCATGTGTCACTGAAGCAAGTTTTTCCAAATCTACGTCAGGTGCAAGAGGCATGTGCCTTGTGTGTATCTGGAGAATTTCGAGCCTCCCTTTCTTGTCTGGAACCTTTATCTCTATCTCTCTATCAAACCTTCCCGGCCTCCTTAATGCGGGATCTATTGCATTTGGTCTGTTTGTTGCTGCAATTACAATTACCTTACCCCTTGCCTCCAGACCGTCCATGAGCGAAAGGAGCTGGGATACAACCCTTCTCTCGACCTCGCCAGTTACTTCCTCTCTCTTTGGTGCAATAGAATCTATTTCATCTATGAAAATTATTGTAGGTGCCTTCTCTTTTGCTTCCTTGAAAATCTCCCTCAGCCTAGCTTCGGAATTATGAGCAAGCAATCCACCAAACCCAGCAACAAAGTTATGCGTCTCATCGACCTCTATGTCGTAAACATAGTCATACTTGTTTGTATCCTCAGTAATCTCAACTACCTTATCAAGAAAGACTTCACCTTCAAGAATTGATTTTAGCTGAAGAGGCAGGATTGAAATGCTTGAAAGCAACTTATTTTTGCCTATGGTTTCCACCCCCTGACAAGAGCTTTGAACGGATATGCCAAGATCATTCAATAAGTACTTTGGTATACGCTCAAATATTTCCACTTGCTTATCTTCAGCAGAAAGGTAATCTACTATTAGGTTGTTCTTGTTTTCATCCAAGAACCCTATCTTTAGGAATGCTTCCAATCCTTCTATATCTCTGATAATTATCTTGTATGCTTTATTCTTTGTTTTATACACACACGACAGTATTCCAAGGCGCAACATTAGATATATGAAATCGTTTGCCAACTTTCTTGAACTTGTATCTATCTCTACGATAGGAGAAACAAGCACTCTAACAGAACCTTTTCCCGATATATATCCTCTGAAGAACGACTTCAATAGCTCGTCCGGTAGGTTCCATATTAAACTTGGAACCCCCTTGTTTGAACTGTTGGCGAAACCCAAGAACTTCATTAATCTCAGCATAACTGAATTGAATATGTGCACTGTAACACTGTTTTCGTCTTTATAAGACAGAGTTATCTTCCCTAGATACTCTGGTATCATAGCAATGAAAGAGTTCACTTTGTTCCTGTTTACCGACAATTTAATAGTACGGTTCTTGAAGTTTCCTTCCGCAAGCCAAAGGCCAAAGAAGAAAGCAAGCTTCTCATCTAATGATAATATAGCAGGAAGATTTGTACGTTCTCCCCAAACGTTTATACTTCTTTCTCTGTCGTAAGGCAACTCGATTCCAGATTGCTCGAGCAACGTTAGGAAACGAGATAATCGTATTCCAAGATTCAGCTTTCTCACAGTCTTTAGATACCCAGCTTTGTAATCCAAAATCTTCTCTACCTTTGATAGGCCTAGCCTCTCTATAGCTTGGTCTATCAGGTCTGATACCTCTTTAGCCCTAACTCTAAGTCCCATGTCGTTAAATCTGAATATCTTCAATAGTCTTATTTCAGTGACTGGTCTGAAATTACCTCCTAGTGTCTTAGGTACTAGAACGTAGGACTTTCCTGGAACAAGCTCCGATGTACGAACGCTTTCTACTCCATGCTGTGTTAAGGTCAGCAGGGAATGGTAGTCCGTGACTCTTATTGACCTTCCACTTTCTGTCTTAACTCTTAGCATCCTTCCAGTATTCCTGTGCTTAAACAAACCTGTTATCCTCCTAAACTCAATCCTGTCACCTACAAGACAGGCAGCCTCCGCATTGGTCAGATTAGATTCCACTATTTCTCCTATTGGAACGAGTTTGATTTCCCCGTTTATTTTGACAAGGACAGGTTCGTCCCAAGGAAGTGACTCACCGTAAAACTTTGACATTATTTCAGGGCCACTTATTGGTATGAAATGCGCGTTGCTTTCAGTTGCAACTGCCTTTGCTAGGAGTGTCTTTCCTGTTCCTGGTGGACCGTAGAGGAGAACACCCTTTGGGGCCTCGACACCTAGCTTCTCAAATATCTCAGGGTGTCTTAGAGGAAGTTCTATCATTTCCCTGACCTTCTGTATTTCATCTTTCAGACCTCCTATGTCTTCGTACGTAACTTGAGGAACACCTCTGAGGGCCTCACCCTTCTCCGAAATTACAAAGACAGTCCTCTGCGTTATCAGTGCTGCCTCTGCTGCAGGACTTACACCTATTACCTGGAATGTGAGCCTTCCTCCGAAGTAAGGTATCATTATGTTATCTCCCTTTGTCACGGGCACACTCTCAAGCGCATCCGCAAGGTATCTCTCATCTATCGGCGGCACAGCTTCCAGCGGCGCAACAACAACCTTCTCTGCTGGAGGTGCCTTTACCTTTTTAACTGTAACAACATCACCAATAGCAACACCAGCATTATTCCTGATTAGGCCATCTATCCTGATTATGCCCCTCCCCTCGTCAGAAGGATAAAGAGGCAGGCATTTCGCAACAGTCCTTCTCTTCCCCCTTATTTCTATGACATCGCCTGTTGAGGCATCAAGTGCATCCATTGCGTCATAGTCTATCCTCGCAACACCCCTACCAACATCCCTGGTATACGCTTCAAGCACCTTGAGCTGAACTTGCTGCTGACTCACTCCTGAACCACTCTCAGACAAACCTTTTTCACCTCAAACCCTTATTAGCCTTATCCTTTCTATAGAAAGTATTGGAAATAAAGGTATTGATATAGATTGGTATATCCATGCTAATAGCCATATTCTGGTTAAAGAAAAATAATTTTTGATCAGACAGCTTTAAAAATTCTGCCTTTCTTGTCAATGAGTGTAATCATGGAAAAGATTTTCGATAAAAGACAGAGAGGGTGAAAGTGTAATATCTTGAGAAGAAGAAAACTTGTTATGGTTACAAACGACGACAGTATCAGAAGCAAGGGTCTTCTTGAACTTGCAAAAGCAATATCAAGGTATGCTGACGTGACAATAGTTGCCCCTGAACAACCACAGAGTGCAACAGCGCTAAGTCTTACATTCCACAAGCCCTTGAGGGTAACAGAGCTGCTTGTATCTGGGATGAAGTGCTATGCTGTTTCGGGGACACCAGGAGATTGTGTTATGATAGGCGTTAACAAGATACTTCCGAAGACACCAGACCTAATTGCTTCAGGGATTAACTTTGGCGATAACGTTACCTACCAAGATATACTTGCTTCAGGTACTGTTGCCGCAGCTTTAGCAGGTGCGCTTGCAAGAATACCCTCGATATCTTTTTCAATGGAGGTCCCTGAGGAGAACGTATTCTCCCTTGAACCTGGGAAGGTTGATTTCAGGAGTGCAGCCTTAATTGCAGCTGAGATTGTCAATGATGTTCTCCAGAACGGCATGCCAGAAGGTGCAGAGGTTCTAAATGTAAATTTCCCGAGCGAGATTAAAAGCGAAAAGGGTCTAGCTATAACAAGGATAGCAAGGAGAAAGTACAAGGACAAGGTAATAGTCAGACTTGACCCAAGAAGGAGACCTTACTACTGGCTCTTTGGGGAGAGGTTGAAGAACTTCCCGAGAGACAGCGACGCATTTGCAATACATATGATGAGGACTATATCAATTTCACCAATCCAGCTCAGGATGACAGGTCAGATAACACCTTCCCTATACAAGCTTGGAGAGAGGGTTGAAAGGAGGATGAGGGAGAAACGGCAAGAATAATAACTATCAATTCTTTAAACGCAATTTTATTCCCTCCGATACTTATTTGCATAGCTATGAAAAAGGCAATTGGTTTCTCCTTCTTGCGGAAACCTGAAACACTCTTTGCTGGTACTGCAATAATGGCTGTAACATTCTCGATACTTCTCATATCTATCAGAACAGGTCCCATTGCAATATCAATCTTGATACTTTGGCTTCTTGGAGCAACTTCTGCTGCTATGGTTGCAAGCTATTTTGGAGAGATTCTTTTTATAAGGAGAATATGCTATTCATGCAGGCTCAGGAACATAGTTATTGAGCACGAACTACTTCATGCTAGAGGGGAGTACAGCGACGAAAAAATATGGGAAGCAATGAGAAAAAAGTATGATGCGAGAAGACTAAACCTTATTGAGGACAGAGCAATATGCAGCTTCTGCCCGATAAAGAAGAGGCTTTTGAGCGGGGAGGCAAGCAATGGTCCACAGGGTAGCTGTTGTTGACAGGGAGCTCTGCCAGTCAAAGAAGTGCGGGCTAGAATGTATAAAGGAATGCCCTGTAAACATAAACGGAAAGGAGTGCATTGTGCTCGATGAGAACGCAAAGGCTCTTATCTCTGAAGAGCTCTGCATTGGATGTGGTATATGCATAAAGGTCTGCCCCTTTGACGCGATAGACATAGTTAACCTAAGCGAGGAACTAAAAAAGGACAAGATACACCAATACGGTGTAAATTCTTTCAGGCTCTTCAGAATCCCAGTTGTTAAGGAAGGCTCTGTGATAGGACTCGTTGGAAGAAATGGCACTGGGAAGACAACAGCTCTTAAGATACTCTCCGGTACATTAGTTCCAAACTTAGGTGATTACGCGTCTGAGCCGTCTTGGGAAAGATTCCTTTCCTACTTAAGCGGAAAGGAGATGAAATCTTACTTTCAGAGACTCAGGGAAGGGAAGCTCAAGATATCTCTGAAACCGCAGGAAGTATACAAGATACCAGATGTATGGCGCGGGGATGCATACTCCTTGCTGAAAAAGATGGATGAGAGAGGCGAACTTGAATACGCCGTTGAGAGACTCAACTTGAGGGAATCACTTTACAAGAACTTGGAGAAGCTGAGCGGAGGAGAGATGCAGCGGGTTGCAGTTGCTGCATGCTGGTTAAGGGATGCTGACGTATACCTGTTTGACGAACCTTCCTCTTACAACGACGTAAGGCAGAGGTTAGAGGTATGCAGGATGATAAGGGAGCTTGCTGAGAAAGGTAAGTCTGTCCTTGTCGTTGAACACGATATAGCTTTCTTAGACTACGTAACAGATTACGTGCAGATAATATACGGAGAGCCTGGTGTGTACGGGATAGTTTCAGCCCTGTACTCCTCAAGAACAGGTATAAATGCCCTGATAGACGGCTATCTGCCTGTTGAAAATGTAAGGTTCAGGGAGAGGGCAGTAAGGTTTGTTGAGAGGACACTTGCAGATAGTTTTGTTGGAGAGGAGGAACTTCTCAGCTACAAAGATCTTAAGAAGAGCTATGATGGTTTTACACTTGATGCAGGATCAGGAACTTTGAAGAGGGGGACAGTAGTGGGCATAATAGGTGCAAATGCACTTGGAAAGACAACATTTCTCAAAATACTTTCAGGTATAGAGAGACCAGACCACGGAAGTGTAAATGTACTTGTTAAGATATCCTACAAACCCCAGTACCTTAGCTCTCAGTTTTCAGGAACAGTAGAAGAATTTTTTTCGCACCTCGGAAGGGGCTTTGCAGACCAGATAATCCAGGAAACACTTGTTAAGCCACTCAGAATGGAAAAACTCCTTCCGAGGCAGGTATCCAACCTTAGTGGTGGAGAACTTCAGAAGGTAGCTATAATTGCGTCCCTTTCCCAGGAGGCTGAGATATATGCTTTGGATGAGCCCTCGGCATTCCTTGATGTTGAGGACAGGTTTGTCGTTGCAAAGGCTATCTCCAGGATTGTAAAAACATACGGCAAAAGCGCCTTCATAATAGACCATGACCTCCAGCTTATAGACTCAGTTTCAGACATGCTGATAGTATTTGAAGGGAAGCCAGGTAAGTCTGGAAAGGCCTCAGAGCCAATGGCAAAAGAGGACGGTATGAACCTCTTCCTTGGAAGGGTTGGGCTGACATACAGAAGGGACGTTAATACAGGCAGACCGAGGGTAAATAAGCCAGGTAGTAGACTGGACAGGAAGCAGAAGGAAGAAGGCAGATTCTACTACAAGGAAGAAAGGCAAGATGAGACTGGTAAGGAAGATAGCTTCTGAGCTTGGTCTGGATGATTTAGAAAGCGGCATAGACGTAGTTGGAACAATAGCAATAGTAAAGTTCCCTCCTGTAGAGAGAGAAAAAAAGGCTAAGATTGCAGAGAGGATAATGGAAGAAATGAAAAATGTAAAGACAGTGCTAGAGCAGGAAGGGCCAGTTGACGGAGAATTTAGGACAAGAAAGCTTGTATACGTTGCAGGTATAGATACAAGGGTAACAACACATAAAGAAAACGGCATCATTCTTATGGTTGATGTTGAGAGGTGCTATTTCTCTCCCAGACTGTCAACTGAAAGGCTGCGAATTGCTTCACTTTGCAGCGAGAATGAAACAGTTCTAAACATGTTCGCTGGTGTCGGTCCTTTCTCTATTTTGATTGCAAAGAAAGTAGGAGCAAGTGTAACAAGCATTGAGCTAAACAAAGTTGCTTGCATTTACCATGCTAAGAACTGTAAGCTCAACAAGGTATCAGTTGACATCTTTAATTCTGATTCGAGGTTCTCAGACTCATTTTTAAGGCAGAGGTACCAAAGGATAATCATGCCTTTCCCCTCCAAGTCAAACCTCTTTCTTTGCCAGGCTGTTTCACTTTTAATGGAAGGAGGAACAATCCATTATTACAGGCACATGAGAGGCAAGAGTGAAAGAGAAGCCAAACAACACTTGGAAAAGGAGCTGCAGGAGATTCTTCCAAGAGCCGAGTGGAAAATAAGGAGGGTAAGAGATGTCGGACCAGCGATGTATGAACTGGTTGCCGATATTATTTTGAGTGATAGGTAGGACATTGAACTCTATGCTAAAAGGGAAGGTTCTGGCTGTATCTGTAGAGATGAACTATCACGCCGAAGACAACTAGTATTGACCCAACGTCGAAGAGAACCATGTTCCTTAGTCCCTGCTGGACAGCAAGGAATGCGAGACCGTTCAGTGCAACCTGTGAGAATACTAATGCTAGGAAAACAAGGCCTGTCCACTTCCTGCTAAGTATAGGCCCTGAAGAAGGGGCAGCCCTTCTTATCCTCTCTTTTGCCTTGATGTAGCGCAAGAATGCATATGTTCCGACAAAGGAAATAAGTGTGATCAATATCATGCTACCAAAGTAAAGCTGTGGGGGAACTAGGAGCCTCTCGAGAGTGGGCAGGGACGTATTCGGATTGATGTAGAATCCCCACGCAGTAGTTACTATAATCTGTCCAATGCTCGTGACACCAAGAGCAGTGAAGAATGGCCTCTCCCTCCAGTTCATTTTCTTTGATGTGTCGACAAAAGGTATAACAAGTGCCATTATGAAGAGGAGACCAGGCATTAACGCACCCATCACAAATCTGTCGTACTCTGTTCTGAGAAGGGCGTATATTGCTGTAAGATACCATTCAGGTATAGTTAGAGATGGATTGCTAGGACTGTAAGGAGTACTTAGCTGGACAGGGAAAATTCCTGCTATCATGAATATCGCACCCACTACAACAGAAATTATTGGAAGGTCAAAGACGAGGTATCTCGGGAAGTGTATGAATACAAGTATAAGCATTATCATTGGGAGTATGAATACGTGTGCTGCATAGAGCCTTAAAACAAAGTCTGTGAAGCCAGCTCCAAATGTTGCAAGTCTGAGTGTATTTCCAATAATTGGAGAGGAGTTTGCAAGCGAAGAGCCTATCTCGATTGCAAGTCCAGCTCTCTGGTTGAATATAAGGTCGTAACCACTGTATGCTTCGACTCCAGTTATTATCCCAAGTATTATTCCTGTTACCCAGAGGACCTCGTTCTTTATCTTGAACCTTCCACTGAAGTACTGGTAGTATAGATGGAGTACTGCTAGGAGAACCATTGCGTTGGATGCTGTGTAATGTATGTTTCTCAGAAGCCATCCGTATGGAACGTCGTTGTTTATCCTCTGCACACTCGCAAAGGCGCATGTCAGGTTACCGCACCCTGCAAGTGTTGGCTGATAGTAGATCATCAGAAGACCTCCAGTTATTCCAAGCACAAGAAATACCATACCTGTAAGCGTGCCAAGGTATCCAAGAGGGCTGACAAACCTCTTCGGGAATGTGTATTGTACACCCATGAAAACGGTTCTCTGAAGCCCGTCGACAAACCAGTGGTACAACTTCGATATTACGTTCCTCTTTTCCTGTTGCTGTGCCAATTCCTATCCCTCCCCCTGAGGTGGTTTAGCTGAAGGGTTTATGTAAGTGTAGTAGCTCTTGTAGTCTCTCCCATATCCAAGTATACCATTATGTTCCACATCCCATACAGGAGGCTCTATGTAAAGAACACCTGAGCTGTCTGTTGAGAGTGTTAGCATTGGTATCGCGTTTGTTGGGAATGGTTGGAGGGAGGCAGGCCCAAGAATTGCCTTGCCGTCTGGTATCCTGTATATGCTTCCATGGCAAGGGCACTCGTACTGTTCATGCTTGGTACAGTTGGGAGATGAGTTGTATCCGTTTTCTTGTGGATTTGAACATTGCTCAGGGTTATAGTTAGGTGAGCACCAGAGGTGGACACAGACCTTGCTAAACGCGACAAACGCTGTCGCGTCCTTGTTCGAGCCCCCCAGTTCCGAAGGCAGCCTTATCAGCTCGTATTTTGTGAAGGTATCAACGTTCTGAGCATCCAGCGTTGGATCCCCAGAGCTCGGATAAGTTATGACCCAATGGGAATTTGGCGGAAATGTCTCAAGGTCGTTTACGTTTACTTCCCTGCCAGCAGCTGCGCCGTACTGTGATAAATTGTCTATAACAACCTTCTGCCTTTTGTAACCGCCAGAGCCTGAAACTGATGAAGTAAGATAGTCACCCCAGGGTACATACGGAATTATTGTAAGTATTGCTGAAAGGCCAAGAAGGACCTTTAGAAAATTTCTCCTTGACTTTGACCTTACCTGGGGCTGCTGGGAAGGTGGAGCCGTAGGCGGAGTTCTAGGTGGAGTTGTTTGCTGAGGTTGCTGTGCCTTCCTTTCTTCCTGCACCCCAGAAGAGCTCATCTATCTCCCAGAGCCATTTGATACCCTATTTTTAACTTTGGATATCTGTAAAATGAAACAATTTATATTGAGTACGGAAAACGCAACGCCGAGATGAGCCAGAGCCAGACAACGATAGCAGGTGTGATAATTTTGGTTGTTATTGTCGGTGCAATAGCCTCCCTTGGATATTTCCAAGTTTACGTTGCACCAAGTGTTTTCGTGAGTACGACAACGACATCAACCACAACAACTGTCTCTTGCACAAGAACCAGCTGTGTCAATGTTACTATACCTATGGGTGCAGGTACACCTGCCGGTGCTCCAGGCTATTCACCTGATTTCATAACCGTTGTAATAGGAGTTAACAATACAGTTGTTTGGAAGAATAACGATACTTCAATCCATTCGGTGACAGCAAGGGATAACTCATTCAACGATGCAACGATGCATCCTGGAGATATATTCATACATACATTCACAACGCCTGGAAAGTACGAATACTATTGCATCTACCACGTATGGATGAATGGAACTGTTGTAGTAAAAAGCGCAAGCTAGCCGGAGTGAACTTGCTTAACATACTTTCTTGCAGAGCTGGCTAAAAGTTTTGCAACCCTTACAGGCTCAGGAAAGGAACCCTGTAGCGTAAAGAGATTAAGAATTCTGAGTGCATCCCTCTCATCTATACCCGAAAGCCTTACAAACAGGTTCTTTCCTGTTTCTAGATCAAGTCTCTTCCTCTCACCTAACTTTCTGTAAAGCTCGAGCTTCTTTTTGTCATCCGGGAACCTGTACCTGAGTGTATCCTCTATTCCCTTACTCTCCCTGTAAGTGAGGCATATAACAGGCCTTCCAGTTCTAAAAGAGAGTGTATCGACGTCAACTATATTGTAATAGCTTATTATACAACCTGAAAGAATTATAATATTTATATCATTTCTATAAAATGATTTGTAAAGCCTGAGGATAGAGGATGTGGAATCGTTCCCCCCAATAGTGTTTCTTGTAAGGGAGATACCATCTATCACAAGGTCAGCTCTCATGACAACACCTGCAAGTGTAGAATACCTTTCCCCCTGAAGAAAGCTCTCCGCTACGCCTAATGCTCTCAAGCCTTTCTTGTTAACATGAAGCCTCATACCGCTAAAGCATAAACAGCCTAACTTTTTTAGTAGATTGTTATGCAGGAAAGGATATGGCAAAGATATACAGGATAGAGGCAGGCAAAGAGCTTTTCGAGGAAGTAATCAGGATAGCCGAGGAAGAAGGAATAAGGACTGCAAGGGTGGAAGGGATAGGTGGTTTCAAGAAGGCAACCGTAGCATACTTTAACCACGAGACAAAGAAATACGAAGAACACGAATTTAATGAATTCATGGAGATAACCTCAATGCTAGGGAATGTTTCGGAAAAGGACAAAAGCAGGTTTGTCCACCTGCATGTTACGCTAGGGAGAAGGGACCTGAGCACTGTTGGGGGGCACTTGGTAAGGGGAACCGTTTACCCCTTTGTAGAGCTTGTCATGACAAGAACAGATAACCTTGCTTACAGGAGATATGACAGCAACCTAGGCCTGAATGTACTAGAGATACGCTAGCTTTTTATACAAACTACAGCTACAAAAGAAAAACAGCGCCGATGAAGTAACAGAGTTACGGAAAATACTAGGATGACCTGAAGGCATTTGTCTGAGGCGCTTTGCTAATCGGTATATCTAGAACAGTAACCAAACCTGGTCTTGCTGCGGATATTCTTTCCGATACACTTACAACCATTGCAACAGTTGCTGTGTCTCCAAAAACACCACCTTCAAACCTGAGCTTTAATCTCGGCTCACCTTCGATTTCAACAAGGTCAAAGTCCGCTGAGGTAAGGGACATCTCAAGGTCAAGTCTTATCCTGCATTCCCCCGCCTTGCCCTCTGCATACTGTTTAACACCAATCACGTAGTCATCTGAGCCCGTTACCGCTTTGTAGCCATATGTGAAATCGCTCACTTGCATTCCCATAGAATAAGCAATTAGATGAAGAGATTCTTGAAGCCCAACATGGCCAAGCTTTCCCTCTCCAAGACCTTTTTCAACTGAATCCTTCAACATACCGACACCGAGCTTTGACCTTAGCTGGGACCTCCTCCTGCTTATATCTACGCTCCTCGTCACATGTATCTCTGAAACATTCTTTGATGCAAGTGCAACTATCGAAGGAACAAGGTCCATTACAAATCCAGGATTCACCCCAGCACCCACTGCTGTACATCCTTTGCTTCTTGCTATAGAATCAAGCTCCTGTGCAAGTGATGGCTCGGAGAACCACGGATAAGCGAGTTCTTCGCAAGTACTTACAACATCTATCCCTGCAGATGTGAAAAGTCTTGCCAGTGGGTATACACTCCTGAACTTAGAAGAAGTACAGATTATTGCAACGTCAGCATCCCCAAGGCTCTCCAAATCAGGCTCAGGTCTTACCATAATCCTTGGAGCATCCTCAACAAACCTATTAACAAACATCCCTGACTTGCTCTTGTCGCTATCAACTGCAAATACAAGTGTATGTCCTCTTTCAAGCATATACCTTAGGACTTCTACACCTATCGCACCCAGCCCAACTATACCGAATTTCATCCTGCTACCAGAATGTCCAATTTTGGACTAGATAGATATTATCCCTTCTTCAAGACCCGTAACCCTCGAAGCAAATTCTGGAAGAAGGGATGTCGGAACAATAGGAACCTGACAAATATTCCTAGGATAGTCTTCCCTAAGAGTAACGATTGTTGGAACAATCCTTGCTCTTGGGTTAACTTCCATTCTGAGCAAATTTGCTCTGTGTATCTGTTTTTTTGCTATCCTTGCCATGTATGAGAGGCTGTATTGCTTCGAGAAGTGCTTGCAGTCTATGCACAGGATAACATAGTCTTTCTCCGCTAGGATATCAATCTGTGTTCTCGGTTCTGACGTGTAGAAGCACTTCATAACCTTAAAACCCATATCTTCAAGTGCCTTTGAAATAAAAGATTCAAAATCCTTCCATGAAAGGGCAGATGCAACACGATAAGGTTCGCAGCCAGACTTTGATAGGGCAAGGGCCATTTCTACCTCATCCCTAGAGTCAGGACTAGAAAAAAGGATGTTCGTCAATTCTCTTTTGCGCCTTTCTTCCCTATGATTAAGAGCCATTTTTGATTTTAAAGGCTTCATTTCTTAGACTTCCAAGGTATCTCACAAGATAGTATATATCAACAAAAACAAGAAGTAGAAGAAGTGTTTGAACCCAGTCAAGGGTTGGGGGGCTCTTGAGTGTCGTTTGCCCCTCAAGATACTGGAACTTGATAAGCGGAAGGTAGGAGTTCGAGAAGACATACCCCAAAGACCTTGCGTAAGCTTCCCTTTCTGAAATGTCAAGGTTAACAAGAAAGAGTGAGATGATACAGAGGACGTTAAAGATTGCCAGATAGACAGATTTTCTCTTCATACGTCGAATACTTTAGAAAGGGATTTTAAGCTTTAAAGAAGGGCATGATGCCCAAGATTTGGTTTCGAGAAGAACGGTAGCTAAGCTCCTTGCACTGATCGTCATGGTAATTGTAGCAGGATACGCAATACACGCATACACAAGGAGGGTTGGCGGGATAAGCATGTTCCCAACTTTAAGGGATGGAGACGTTGTTGTGATACAGCCTGTACCTATAAGTTCTGTTTCAGTTGGCGATATAATAGTTTATGGCCCTCCATGCTCCACTAGCGGGGACGATATAATACACAGGGTTGTGCAGGTGACCCCGAATGGATTGATAACACAGGGTGACAACAGAGCAACCAATCCATATCCAGACCAGAGGGTTATGATTGCAACCTCACCTATAACACAACAGTGCATGGTAGGAAAAGTTCTTTTTGTAATACCCTATCTAGACATAATAGCCACACTGCCAGGAGGGACTAGCTATGTTATAGCTGCGATAATAATTTTGTTTGTTCTTTTTTCCGAATTTACGCAAAATGAGAAAGAAGAGTGAAAATTTGAAGCCATTTAAATACCCTTTATATAGTGGTTCTGTAGGCGACCTCCATGCCGCAGACAAAGGCAATCGTAAGCATAGAGAATGTCGTTGCATCAGCATCAGTAAACCAGCCAATAGACCTAAATCTGATAACAAAGAATTTTGTGGATGTTGAATATCATCCTGACCAGTTCCCTGGGCTTGTCTTCAGGCTGAAGAATCCCAAGACTGCAACACTAATATTCAGCTCCGGAAAGATGGTGTGTACAGGCGCGAAGTCAGAGGAGCAGGCACGAAAGGCTGTTGAGGAAGTGGTTAGAAGGCTTAGAAAGGGAAACATACCGATAAAAAACGAACCTGTTGTAGAGATACAAAATATAGTAGCCTCAGCAAGTCTCGGAGGCAAGGTCCACCTTGAGGAAGCTGCAAGGGTTCTACCAAAATCAATGTATGAACCAGAGCAGTTTCCGGGTCTTATACACAGAATGGCCGACCCAAAGACTGTGATACTCCTTTTTGCATCAGGCAAGCTTGTGTGCACAGGCGCAAAGAAAGAAAGCGAGGTTTACAGAGCTGTAAACAATCTTCATACTCTTCTAGAAGAGAAAGCACTTATGGTTTATTGATTTAAGTCCTCTTTTCTTTTACTATTGCTCTGTACTGTTCATCTGAAAGTATGTCATATTTTTTCAGCACGTCTGATATCTCGAGTATGCTTGCGACTGAGATCAAGGCAACCTTATTTTCTCTCAGTCTTTCCTTTGCACCGTCAAGCCTATCTACTAGCACCAAGGCTTTTGATACCTTATATCCCTCATCCCTGACCTTCATCACTGCATCAGAAAGTGTTAAGCCTGAGGAGGCTACGTCGTCGATTATAACAACCTCAGAACCTGCGGCAATGGTTCCTTCAACTTCCCTTGCGGAAGTTCCATTCTTCCTTATATAGATTAGAGGTTTCTTGAGCGAGAAGGCGAAAACAGAGGCCAGCGGGAGGCCTTTGAAAGGTACCCCGCATACAGCTTCAAACCTTAAATTCTTTGCAATTTCAGTCATCATTCTAACGCACATGGAGAAAATTGAAGGAAAACTTGGAAGGCTACTCATATCAAGATAAAATGGGCTGTACCTTCCATTACTCAGCTGGAATGTACCAAATTGTAATGCTCCTATTTTCAGAAGTGCTTTCGAAAGTTTTAGTATAATTGCTGTCCTTTCACTTTTCAACAGTTAACCTCTGCTCAATTGTTTTAAAAGTATTTTTTAGAGAAACAACTTAGAAGGTTTGATAAACGAGATAAAGCGAGGTAATGAAAGTTGCCCGAGATCTGGGTTCCATACGGTGAAACAGAGATACTTGTAACAATCCAAGCAGAGAATCTTCAGGATGTCTTTGACAGTAAAGCAGAGGGAGGCCCAAGTGAAGTCCCTGAATTGCCACAGAGAGCAACGGTATACGTTCTTGACAGATGCAGTCCCACGATAGAATTCCTAAACAAAGCAGCCGACAAAATACTGAAGGCCGAAGGAAATGTCAGGACACAAGAACCAGAAATCTTACAGAAAAAAGTTCCAAGTTTGAAGGAAAGGATTTCTAGGATGGAGCCTGTGGCAAAGGTGAATGAGGACGGTAGGGTATCGTTTGTAAGAGAGAAAGAAGAGAGTGCACTTTTGGTATCTACTGTACTTCCGGATTCCGTATTCGGTATCTTGGAGCCAAGGGTCCATGCATCACTGGAGCTGGTAGAAGGAGGGCCTGCCTTCGTGCACAAGGAATGGTCAGAGCTTCCCCAAACACCACTTCAGTTTAACGAAAATTACAGAAGGGCTGTGGACCTCTGGTCCCAGATTGGGTTTGGTGTTGTAGGTCTGATCCCTTCCTCAGGGCACATTTCTAAAATGCTCGGTGAGAGGGAAATAGAAGATGTTGGATCCTACATTAAGCCAACCCTTGCTTCCGAGGTAAGGGCAGCGATAATTAGTCTTGGCGGAAGTGGATACGACGATGATCTTACAAGAGCCTGCAGGCATGTGTGGAATGCTGTCGCTTGCACTAAGGAAGGTGGGTCTATAGCAATGATATCTGAATGTAGCAATGGCCTTGGATCGAAGGCAATGGAAATGTATGTGACAGGAAGAATAAGGCAGGAGCAAATTAAGAGGATGAAATACATTCATGGGATAGAGTCCGTATATCTTTTCAATGAGTTGAAAGAGAGGTATGATGTCTTTCTTCTATCAGGGTTGCCAGATGTTTATGTTAGAAAGAGACTTGGTGTGAACAGTGTTATATCGAGCAAGGAAGCGGTCAACAGACTGATAGGAAGGATGCAGAGGTCTGGTAAGTTAAGTGTTGTTGTGAGGGCATCAGAGTTGTACCTGAAGCCCGCTCAGCCTTGACCTGCAGAATTATTAAAGGCTGAAATAGAAAAAGTTCTGCGGTATTGGGACACAGAAGAGTGCAAGAACAATAGACATAGCAAAAAATAACTTTCTTTTCCTTGAGAGTTCCGAAACTTCGTCCCTGAATCCCTTTTCAAAACCCCTGTTAAGTACAAAAGAAAGTGCTATCGCTATGAGCCAGTAAGAAGGAGAATCTAACGCAAGCAAGAGAATGACACTAGCGAAACCAAGAATTGAAGCCTTTGTATGGCCGAGTGTAGCCCTAGCAAGCACGCCGCCGTCAAGGACAGAGCAAGGAAGGAGTGAAATAAACGCAAGCAGAAAGCCAACAACAGAAACATCTGTGAGGGGAGAAACCTGAACAAAGCCAGAGGGTAAGCTCCTTGACTGGAAAATAAGAGAGAGCAAGAGCTGAACTGTGTTTGGATTTATTTGTGCCACTGGCACGCTCTCACATCCAGGCAAGGTGGTTGACTGAGGAAATTGAATTACTGAGGAGAAGAACTGGCCTGCAATGAAAAATATAGTTGATGCAACAATACCTGCCAAAGGCCCCGCAATAGTTATGTCAAACAGGTAGTCCTTGTTTGTCGCAGGCTCTCTGTGAGATAGAACGGAGCCGAGCGTGGGAAGAAAGGATGTTATGCCCGGCAGGCCTGGAATGAATATTGACGAAGGGGGTGTCTCCCTCTTTCTGGATGAGACGTAGTAATGAGCTGCTTCGTGGAGTCCAACTATGGAAACTATTCCCGCAACATAAAGGGATGCGCTCAGCCAGGGATTCGTTGAAATACCAAGGCATGAATACAAGGACTCCTGCAATATTCCTGAGGCTATCAGTGAGGCCGCAGTTAAGAAAGCAAAAATGTAAACAAGCCTTGAAACTCTGTGCTCCTTTTTCTCAGACTTCTTGATTAGGATGTAAGCATCTTCTTTTGTTCCCTTGAGAAACGCTTTCATGCCGAGCCTTGATATCTCCCTAGAAAGTTCGACAAAGTTCTGTTTGGAGTTGTAATCATATTTTATCCTGAACTCGAGCTCCCCTTCCTCGAGAAGGAAGTAGTCCCTTACTTGAAAGTACTTACGAACAATAGAGCTAACTTCTTCGTACAACCCCAGAGCCCTCGTACTACTTCCGTAATAAGTAATTGGGAAGAGCTTTAATCCTAGCATCGAAACAAAGGGCAAGCTTAATCAACCCAAAACTACTTCTCGGTGATAATGGAAGAGGTGGTGCTCGCACGGGTTGGAGCATACACAATTAGAAGAGCCTCAGAGTCAGACATAATTCAAGTTATAGAGATAAATGAGAAGACTTTGCCTGAACATTATTCAGATTATTTCTATTTTGAGATACTGAAGGACTTTCCTGAGGGTTTCATTGTCGCTGAGCTCGATAAAAGGATTGTTGGGTATATAATGTGTAGGATTGAGTACGGCTTCTCGCACATAAAGAGGTTCGGGCTTGCAAGGAAGGGGCACATTGTATCAATAGCAGTCATGGAAGAGCATAGAAGGAAAGGCGTTGGTTCAACACTCATAAAACTTGCAATCGAGGAAATGGCAAAGAAGTCGTGCAGCGAATCGTATCTTGAGGTAAGGGTGTCCAACAGAGAGGCAATATCACTCTATGAGAAAATGAATTATAAGATAGTTGGTAGACTTGAGAGCTACTACAGGGACGGGGAACCGGCATACTTGATGGCAAGAAGCATTCAAAATGGATGATGGAACAAGCTTTGCAAAAGTTGCGGAAACTCTTGAGCAAGTAAGCAGTACAACAAGTAAGATACTGAAGGTAAAACATCTAGCTGAACTGCTTAGGATACTCCGTCCAGAAGAAGTAGGTCCTGTTGTTAGGATGGTTTTAGGAAGGCCACTGAGGGGGGAGAAAAAGGATATGCTTCAGATCGGATACTCAACCCTGCTCGAAGTAATACTAGATATTAGTGGCTCCGAGCAGAAAGAGCTTCACCGGCTCTACCTTGAGCACGGAGACCTCGGCGAGGTTTGCTTCCATCTGTTCGAGAGAAAGAAAGAAGTTCCTCTATTTGAAAAGAGCCTTACAGTCAAAAGTGTTACCAACTCCTTTGAGAACATATCAAAGGTCTCAGGCAAAGGTTCTAAAGGAACTAAAGAGAGATATCTCAAGTCGCTGTTTCTAAATGCAAAACCTATCGAAGCAAAGTACTTGGTAAAGATGCTAACAGGTGAAATGAGGACAGGGATGGTTGAAGGCCTTGTTGAGGAGGCAGTTTCAAATGCATTTGGAATAGATAGAGAAGAAGCAAGGAGGCTCCATACTATACTGGGTGACGTTGCAATCCTCGCAGAGAAAGCTGCTAGAGGTGAGTTGAAAAGTGTTAGGCTCTGTCAGTTTACTCCTTGCTCATTTATGCTTGCTGAGACAGCAAAGGATGCACACCATGTAGTTGAGCACTTTGGCAAGGAAGTTTACGCAGAATTCAAGTACGACGGAATAAGGGCACAGATACACAAATTAAACAATGAAGTGAGAATATACTCTAGAAGGCTTGAGGATGTGACGGAGTTCTTCCCAGAAGTAAGGGAGAGAGCAGAGAAGTCGGTTCACAACTTTATCATAGATGGTGAGATAGTCCCCTTTCGCGATTCGAAACCCCTTTCGTTCCAGTGGCTCCAGAAGAGGCTCAGGAGGTTATCAGGACTTGCGGAGATTATGAAGGATGTGCCTGTCGAGTATTTTGCATTTGACATACTCCTTTTCAATGACAAGGAGACGTATATGCTTCCTTTGAAGGAAAGGGTTTCGATCCTTGAAAGAGCTATTGAGGGAACAGGACTGAAGCTTGCAAAAAGAGAAAAGGTAAGAGAGGAAGGAGAGATAGAAAGGCTATTCGAGCTGAGCAAGAGTTTAGGATACGAAGGGCTCGTATTAAAGGATCCTGACACTCCATACTCTCTTGGCAAGAGAGGCGCGGACTGGTTGAAACTGAAGAAGGAGCTAGACACAATTGATGCAGTTATTGTGGCTGCGGAGTACGGCCATGGCAAGAGGGCTGGACTGCTTAGCGACTACACCTTTGCTGTCAGAAGTAAAAACGGCTTTGTAGTTGTAGGCAAGGCCTACTCAGGACTTACTGACAGAGAAATTGAGGAGATGACAGAAAGGCTAAATCAAATAACAACTGAGGACTTAGGATTTATCAAGAAAGTTAAACCTGAGATAGTGCTTGAGATAGCCTTTGATTCCGTTCAGAAGAGCAACAGGCATGACAGTGGTTTTGCACTCAGGTTTCCAAGAATAAAGAGAATAAGGTACGACAAAACAGCAGAACAGGCTGACACCATCGATAAAGTCAGGCAGATATACTACTTGCAGGGTCAGAGAGACAAGTAAAATCTTTGAAGGTATTCGGATAGAGACTCCATTGTCAAAATACCGCTTCCAACAATACGCTCAAGGAACTCAACCCTCCTCCTGAATTCAGCCTCGAGCCTTGATGAATTGAAGCCAAGGGGTTCATACCTCTTTGGCAACTTTCTCGAGCGAGACATTATTTCTGTTACATCCTCACCTTGCTGGTGGAATACTATGTTTGGTTCATCGCAGAATTCAACGACAATTCGGACCTGCCTCCTCCCTCCGTCAATTGAGAGAAATACTGCACAGTCTATAAGGTCGAGTAGAGATTCTGACACATTAATTGGAGGCTCTGTTAACCTAGCTCTCATCGACTGATGGTCAGGTGCATGGAACGTACTTATGCACCCAGAACCTGCTAGGGCGGACTGGAAGAGAACCTGTGCCTCCTCACCACGTGTTTCACCTAGCACAACAAAGTCAGGCCTTTCCCTGAGGCTGAGTTTAACGAGTTCAAAAAGTCCAATTGGAGCTTCCGATGGTGTGCTTCTAGTATGGAGTGATTTCCAGCCCCTCTGAGGAAGACTTACCTCCGGTGTATCTTCTATTGTAACTATCTTCCATGATGGGGGGAGTAGGCCAACGAGAGAGTTCAGAAGTGTTGTCTTTCCAGATGCTGGAGGTCCGCATAAAAATATGAAACCCTTTGAGTCCAGAATCATCCAGAGATAGGCAGCTAGCTCTGGAACAATTGTGCCAGACCTTATTAGCTCAGCCACTGTGAAAGGTCTTGACCTCTGCTTTCTTATAGTGAAACTGCTTCCATGACCCGATACCTCCCTTCCAAGGGTTGCTGCGATTCTGTATCCCTCGCGCATGACTGTGTCTAGAACAGGAGAGAAGACAGAAATGGATTTCCCAGCCCTGTGTACAATTCGCAGAAGTGCTGAATCCAGCTCCTCCTCGTCTTGAAAAGCAATGTTTGTTTCCATCCATCCATGGCTGTTGTACTTTCTGTGCCAGACCCTCACAGGCCTCGAGTGTGAATCGCATGAAATATCCTCTATCTGCCCATCCCTGATGAGAGGGTCGACAATCCAGTAACCAAGTATATCTCTTATCAAGTAGTACTTTGCAGGCTCGATGTACTTTCTTAGCCATGAAAAACCCATCCTCCTCTCAACGTAAGAGAGGAAGTATCCAATTGGATCTATTTTAACGGCTTCTGACGGAGGAATCAGGAAGTCAAGCTTGTCCATGTATTCGGCAAAAACACGTCTTGCCTCTTCTTCGAGGTATGGCTCCTTTACCGTATATAAAAGGCTGTTATTTTTGTTACATATAAAGACTGAAAAAGAAGACGAATATTCGGAGCCTGCAGATTTGACAGAGAACTCTACAGGATAATTCGCCACAACTCTGGCACTTTGTGACAGCTCGAAGGGTATCGGCTTAAAGAAAGAGTCCACAGTGCTCCTGCCTTCATACATTTTCGTAAATTGTCTCACCTGTAGTGACTATAGACAGTATTCCATGCTCCGGTGCTTCCAGGACAAGGTAGCATAGAGAGCCTGGCTTAACTGGGGAGCAGTTTGTTGCAAAGGGAAGTCTTTTGTCCTTCATATAAACATCAATAATGTATGTATCCTCCCATCCGTAGTTATAAAAATAGAGATAAGTCCCCGTTATGTTTGAACTTTCAAACACAAGGGATATTAGGCAACCAAGCCTTTTCTGGTATGCTTGGTTGCTTTTTTCAGCGTTCTTCTCTGCCCTTGAAACTGTGGAGGATGCGAAGTAGAATATTCCTGAGAGCAATGAAACAGTTATCGCAAGGACCAAGAGGGAAGAGATCACCTCGTTTACAGCCTTTCTTCTATGCCTGGAATACAAAAGACTTGGCAACCCTGTCAGACACAACTGTGAGAGTGTATGATGAAAATGATTGCAGGCTTCCAGATATCCTTAGTTGAATCGAGGATTCCTCCCCAGGTTGAATGTAGCCGGAGCTGTTGCCTGAGAGAAAAACAGGTGTTATGTTTTGGAACATGCTCTTGTAGTAGAAGATCACATATTTTATCTTGAGCGGAACATTTCCGTCATTTTTTACCAAGGCAGTTATTGTCCTTCCGTCAGCAGCAACGTTTGAATCAAGAACTGTTAGCGAAGCTGTCTTTACCTGAGAAACGACTAGCTGTCTAAACTGCGTGTACAGAAAGGCACCAAGTGCAACTGTTATTGCAACGAGCATTAGAGTTGACACAAACGGGCTTATCGCACCCCTCTTTTTCATGCATAATAATTCTAAGCAAGTATATAAGGATGCACAGCTTAACCAATTCCAAGAAAGATGGTCGCTAAGAGTGTTGAGAGGAAAGTTAAAGGCAGTGCGTACATGCTTCTCAACGACATGGAATAAAATTTCGATAGAATAATACCTGAGGTAATCGAGGAGAGGTATACGGAAGCAACTGCAAAAGTAATAGAAAACTGGCTTCCGTAGAGAGGAAGGATGCCCCCTTTCAGACCAGAAAGGAACCATATAGCAAATAGGGAAATGGGCGGTACAATGCATCCGGTTAGAACGAAAGGAATGGCGGAGGATTTGATTGTTTTCTTTGCTTGGACTATACTCTTGAAGAGAGAGGATACAGTTTCTGCCTGCTCATATCCAGCTCCTACCTCAAATATTACGGCAACGAGAAGGAAGGCATACCTCACAAGCCAAGACGCATCCTTTAACTTCTTGACTGCGTCAACCGGCTTCAAGCCAGAGTAAAGAGAACTTATAAAAGAAATGAGTGTTTTCCTTATTGTAATAAAATCCTCTTTCTTCAGTGCTTCGTGGAGCAAATTGAATGAAGGAGAACATGCCTTGGAATACTCAGAGATAAGGTGCAGCAGGGAGGCTGCTTCCTCCTCCCCTCTAGATATTCGAGAAAAGAACCTATGTGATGGAAAGAGATAGACGAGAGAGGATATGAGCATGAGTAGGCCAAGCTCAACTGTACTTATTACACTGTTCAGATATAGGAAGAGAAAGAAGGAAAAAGAGAGGAGAAGAATTATCATGGGATAGATGCTGTATTGTTTATCACCAAGTCTTGGCTGGGTAAGTTCAAACACAAATAGAACAAAAAATGATGTAACTGTCAACGAAAAAAGTGTCAACATAAAGTAGATTTGAGACGGGAGTGTAAGTGAAGAATACAGTATTTCGAGTCCGATGGGCAAGATTCCAAGAAAGACAAATGATGCCTCGAGCAGTGTGGATGTATTTGTTACAAAGGAACTCCATTTCAATAGCAGGGACGTAATTGCTCTCTTGACTTCTCCTAGAAGGAATGAACTCATCCTTCCCCCAGTTCTTAGTGTTGTCATATAGTTTCTTACAAATAACGAGAGAACACTGGAAGGAGTCCTTGAGAGTGTATTTTCAATCACATCAAGTCTGTTTCCTTGGGTATATGCTAGGTTCCTAGACAGGATGCCTCCCTCAAAAGAAAGAGCGGGGAAGTTTGTTTTCCCGGACCTCGAGATGACGTCAAATGTTTCCTCTATAGGAGAGGAACCCCGGAATGACAGCACGTAGGATATTGCTAGGAAAAATGGAAGTTCCTTTTCAACGGAAAGCTTCCTTTTATCTGCAAATATCTTTAGCAGGATTAACGGTGTAACCTGCAAAGGAACGCAGACAAGCAATGGAAGTATGACGTCAGCCAATGCTACTGCCAACACAACAAAGCAAAGAGATGTTAAAATCAAGATGTTGAGGTAAAAAGATGTGTACTCTTCAGGTGTCACGTAGATCTGCGCCTTAAGCAAAAGCGGTTGGAAGAAAGATGAAAGTCTACCTGAATTGATCTTAAAGATTGAGAGAAGCCGTATCATCTTAACAAAGGCTGACACTGAAACAAATTCACAGCCAACTTATAAGCATCGACGGAAACGGGTGGGCGGATGTGGTCTCAGATTCTCATAGCTGTATCTATGGCAGTAGCAGGTGTTTCGGATATAAGGGAAAGATCAGTTCATGATATTGCATGGTTCCCAGCTGCAGTTGGAATTATATACATTCTAATATTCAGAAACGACCTTCTCTTAAGCGTAGCACTAAAGGTAGCAATCATAGGGGGGATAGCCATTGGCTTCACACTCTACGGCGCACTGGGTCAGGCTGATGCCATAGCACTTGTTGTTCTTGCTTTCGACCCGTATCTTATCTCACCCCTTCTGATTTTTGTTGCAGCAGCTTCTGTAGCCCTTATGCATATAGCATACATATTTATTTCCAAGAAAGGTGGGACGAAGGTTATAACTATCGAGCAATTCAAGATGGAAGAACACTGGATACCACGAGCAATAATTGTCTCTGGGAAGAAGGTAGTGGTAAACAAGGACGTTAACAAAGCAAGGGAAGAGGTCCTTCAGCAAGCCAGTGAAGATACATTGGTCGAGGTTACTTACGGTGTGCCTACAGTTGCGTACCTTGCGGCTGGATATGTATCATATCTAGTCTATCTAGCTTTGTTTAATTACAGCACTTTTCTCTCCCTACCTTAAGATGGTTTTCGTAGTGCTAGAAGGTTTCTCAGGCTCTGGAAAGACAACGGTAGCAAAACTGCTCTCTAGAAATGGATGGAAGGCAATTACGGAATCAGCGCATTCTGTTCCTGAAACAGTGCAACTTGCGGATAGGGGGGATACATATTCTGACTACTCCCTTCTGGGTGCGACACTTCTCTCAACCTACGAAATAGCGCACTCTAGGAAGAGTATGAATATAGTTGCAGAGGGTTATTTCATTTCCGATCTCGCGTACGCAAGAATAAGGTATGAAAAGGGCCTGAGCAATGCCTATCCTCTCCTCAAGGACTTTGTTTTTTCTCTGCTTGAGGATAGGAGCCTTCTGCCTGATATCTTCGTAGTTCTCGAGGCAAGTAAAGAAACATTACAGTCAAGACAGAGCCTCAAGAGTGAGAGAGACAAAAACTTAAGCAGCTACTTCATGGAGAGGTACTACAAGTTAGTATACTCTTTTCATAGAGGGATGGGACACGTTTTTACAAAGCTCAGTACAGAAGAAAGAGAAGAAGAAACAGCAGAAAAGATAGTGGATATGGTAGAAAAGCTATGAACTGGAAGGGAATACTTAGAGAAGCATGCGAAAAGGCAGCAATTTCGGTAGGCTCTCTTGGCGAAAGAGGGAAGGAATACGTCGCAACAAGTCCTTCAGGAGACAGGACACTTCTTGCCGACTCCATTTCTGAAAAGGCAATAATGGATGTACTCTCCTCTGCTTCAGATATTTCTTTCGTCTCAGAGGAGTCAGGCAAAGTAGGTAACTATAAAACAAGGTACACCGCCCTAATAGACCCTATCGACGGCTCCTCAAACTATAGAAGAGGCATACCTTTCTATTGTATGGCTGTGGCTATCTTTGACAATGAGAGAGGTGAGGTTGAGGCTGCAGCTGTTCTTGACCCTGTCAGGTATATTTTTTACTTCGCAGACAGAAACGGGAATGCAACAAAGAACGATAGAACCATTAAGCCATCTACAAAGCATGAGGTTGAGAGGTCTGTAATAGGTATCGACATCAACAGGATTGGGACTGAGTGTATTCGAGGCCTTTCACGGCTCTTGATCTCAGTAGGCAGGATGGTACATCTCGGAGCCAATGCACTCGAATTGTGCTATGTTGCTGACGGGACAATAGACGGTTTTGTTGACGTTAGAAAGATGCTCCGGCCTACTGACATAGCTGCATCATGCTTCATAGTTGAAAGGGCTGGAGGAATTGTCTCAGACGAATCAGGTAAGAGTCTCAATATACCTTTAAGTGCTGTCGAGAGGCTTTCGGTCGTAGCATCTTGTACAAAGCCATTACATAAAAAAGTTATTTCACTTCTGCGAAATTCAGAACCTCTTCAAGCTTTTCAAGGCGATAGGTAGGAGCTATACCCCTGTAGGTCCAGACAACTGCAACGTCAAGCTCTATTTCATTTGCAGCAACTACATCTGTTTCTCTGTCTCCAATGAATAGAATTTTATCTTTCGTCTCTCCTGAAATCTTAATTGCTTGCTCCAGCTGCTTTCTCCTGCTCAGGGAAAACTCTCTTGTTATGACTGACCTGAATATATCAAGAATATTCCTCGAGGAAAGAAGCATGGTGCAAAACTTTATCCCCTGCATTGTAACAAGGGAAAGCCCTGCAATCTTTGAGAGTTTTTTTAGCAACTCTGTAGAATTTTCCAGCTCTTCAGAATTTTTAACAGCTTCTGTCTCATGTCTGTCTATTATGGCAAAGGCTTTTTCTAAAACTAACCTATCCTTTATCTTCTCTAGTTGAGGAAAAAGGAAGATCTTTTCCGATAGGGAAATACCAATTGAAGAGAGTTCCTTCCTAACCAACTTCCAGTCAACGTTTACCCTGAAAAGTGTGCCGTCCAGATCAAAAATAAAATGTCTGTACTTTCTCATACAACCCTCTCTTTCCATCCGTCCTCTCTGTAAAGTATCACGCCTGAATCCATGTTCCTAATCATGTAGTAACCTGCGGGTATAAGGTCAAACTCAGGTATGCTTTCACGGACCTCTTCTCCCAGTCCGATTCTGACGTAGAGGTCAGATATATTGGAATACCAAGGCATTCCGAGGTGCTTGTAGGCTGCATAACCCCATAATGGCATTGTAGTATGGAACTTGCCAGCGTCAACCTCTGTTACACATGGTCTTCCGGATGCATCTTCTTTTATGTCGACGCTGAACGCACCGCTAGCATCTCTGGCTATTGCTAATACTGATTTAATTGCAACTTTGTTCACCTGTGCATCGTGGATGGTTCGGGACACTGACGGTGTTCCTGTAATGCCTGACGGCGAAATATGCTTGAAAGGATACTCTATTCTTTCTCTTGAGTAGGATGTAACAAGCTTGCCTTTGACCCACAGACTGTCCCACGCTATGTTCCTCCCGGGCAAGTATTCCTGAAGCATGAATTCATCCAGCTCTGTGCCTCTCCTTGTCCATAGGCTTATCCAGTCCCTAGCTTCCTGCCAGGAGTTGCAAAGAAGGCTGAGCCTCCCTCCAGCTCCATGCCTTGCTCTAACCCATACCTTTCCCCCTATCTTTTTGAAGGCTGATTCAACTTCTTCTATATCCTTCAAAGTTTCCGTCCTTGCAACAGGAACGCCTTTTCGCTCCAGTATCTTCTGTGTTTCCATTTTATCCTGACCCCTTAGCATTGTACTGTAGTCTGGAAGGAATACTCTAGAAGGGAGTTTTTCTCTCTCCCTAGAGAGAACAAGTGCCTCACTTGAAGGCTGGGGATGTATAAACAGGGCACCTTCCTTCTTTGCTATCGTGGAAACCCTTTTAACAAAGGAAGGGTCGTCATGTCTTGGTGTGAGGTACCTTGCGTCGAGGTCTGGAAGATGGATGTAGTATTTGCTGTAGTCGCTTCCAACTATTCTGTAATTTCTTTCTGATGCCCTGAGCGCCCTGACGAAATTTACACCTGCGACTCCCCCTGCTCCGGTGACAAAGATTGTCTTGCGTTTCACTCGAAGCTTGCCTCCGCTACCTTAGATGTGCAAAAGAGGCGAATAAAATTCTCACTTCTTTCTATATATCCTCCTGCAACCCTTCCTATCTTTTTGTTTGATGTTAGCCTAAGTGTCAGGCCAATTTCTGCATCTTCAACTCTGACCCTGTCTTTCTGAAGGTACAGCCTTGCTTTCCTTCTCCTTTTCCACCATCGAGCAACATTGCCTGCATTCGAAACGTAAGCATTATCTTGCTTTAACATGTCAAGGATTCTTGGATATATCCTTCCACCTCTCATCCTCAGAGACTCTGTGTGCCAGAGTATCGTGAACAGACCTCCGACAGAACGAACCCTTTCCTTCATCTCAACAACGTCCCTTAAACCATGCGCCTCATCCCTCTTTAGATAACCCCAGAGTGTTGTGTCCATAAGAACGAGCGGGAGCTCCATGATTTTCATCATCTTCCATTCTTTATCTGGAGGATGGAAGGGTGTGCAGATACCTATCCTGAAACCCAATTTGTTTGTGTTACCAACTGTACTGTCGTATGAAATCAGATTCCTCTCAGCTATACCCCATGTTTTGTCAAAATCAAATTTTAGGTAGTGCTCCCTCAGTCCTTCTGGCCTGAATCCAAGTTCAGAAACAAACCTTCGAATGTCCTCTGCCAGCAAATTTTCACTGTCATGTGTTCCTTCTCCACCGTGAAGGCCAAACTCCCAGCCTAGATACCTAAGCCTTTTTACCTCATTTGCAATGTTCCCGAGGCTGTAGTTAGATGTTAGAAGGAAAAAAGTAGACCTTACGCCCAGCTTTCTCTCTATGTTTGCTGCGTACCCTATGTTTTTGTAGAGTGACCTTAGACCAACAACATGGAGAAATAAGTCCCATGGTCTGAACCTGTTCCTTATTCTAATTATATGTTTCAGAGGTCTTTCTATATTGTCGACGTCGTGTGTTAGAGCAACAGCGTATTCAGACCCGTTTGGCCACCTCTCCTTGAACGCAGAGACACCAAAGGAAGAAAGCATCAGTCCTTCCATTTCTTCCGAAAACTTGCTAAGCTGCTTTTCGACAGTAGGAGTTAGCGGATCTTCTGGTTCATCTCCTCTTACAGCAGATTCTACTTCTCTTATTATGCTTCCAGGTATCCTGTCCACACTAATTATGCCAACAGGAAGTCCGAGGCTCTCCTCTACGAATGATGCAACATACTCTTCCCTGCCCATTCATCGCACCTCCGGAAAAAATTTTGAAAGGATGGATTCCAAGTCTGATTCGACCTCTTTCTTTTCCCTAGAGGTGTTTATCACCGGATAGGAAAATTTCCTTGCTATTTCCAGATACATCTGCCTTTCCTTTGAAAGTATCACTTCTGTGTACCTAATATGTTCTGGTCTTTTTTTAATTACTTCTATTGAGCGTGATACGGGAACATCGAGAACCACTGCATATCTTGGCCTGAACATCATGTAAAAGAGGCGAAGTGGCTTAACTGGATATCCTAGAGCCTCGTATTTTATATACGTACTCCAGATAAACCTGTCATATATTACAACCCTGCCCTCTAGACCAGAACCAAAAGATGTTGCCAGAAGGAAAATTATATTGTCTATTAGGGATGCAAGTGGACGGAAGGGGTTCCCACCCCGCTTTGGGGTGAGAGTCTTGCCTGATTCCTTCTTTCTGGACAGCCTCTCCACAAATATGTACTTGTGGAACTGTTCGAGTCTTGTGAAGTACCCCCTTCCTCTGAGCCATTCCTCACTCCAGATCGAGTGTGTTGTTTTACCACTTCCATCTATGCCCAGGAATACAAGTGACCCACCCCTTCTACCTTTAAGAAGCGAGTCAAACGCCCTCCTTTGGTATTCATCATTGAGCAGTATCGCACCCAAGAAGAAGAAAAAAGCAAGGGAGATGGAAAGAAATTCTTTTTTGTAAAAAAGTACACCCGAAATAGAAGCAAGCAATATCCTAAGTGAATTTGGGACTTCGTTAAGGAGTTTTCTTGAATTTACATGGCTTTTCAGGATGCCGTAAACTAGATGGATGAAGAAAAAAGTAATGGGGATAAGAAACTGGTTAGAGGTAAGGTATGCGAGTAAGTAAGAAAGTAACGAGCAGGTGGCTGCTATTATCTTTGTCCTCAAAATAGCTTTCTCTCAGATTACAGCCTAGCATTTTTATTTGTTCTGGGAAGAGCTCTCCTCTTTCTTTTCTTGCTGAGTTTCCGGTTCTGTCAATGGCTCCGGAGGAGGTGTTGTAGCCATGGTATAACCTATCCAAGCAAGGATTCCAAGCACAAGTGCAACTGCGATAAACATTGTGACCCTTATAGTTATTTCCCAGGCATATATCATCAGAAGGGCGTAGATTACTATACCTGCTATGCTCGCACCAAATATTCCACTACCAACTGCCTTGTCGCTTGCCAATCCACTCAACAACCACTCTTTTGGGGCCGATATAACAGTTATGGGAGAAAACAAGTTATATTAAATACTAGGGATGAAGATGTAATCCAACATTTCTGTAACAATTACATTACTGTCCTTTCTTTTTCTTGACAGTTACAGGGACGGTAACTGTAAGCAGCTCTGCCGTCTCTTCCTCCTCAAATTCCTCTTGACAATCGCACATGGTTTACATACCTCTTCGGGCTCTTGATAAACCTTTTTTATTTGGGTAGCCATAACATAAATATACATTTTAACTCATTCAGTTTAGGTCTATGAACTATCTATACAGCTGGACACCTAATACTTAAATCAGAACATATTGATGGAAATGGTAGATGGACCAGATGCTGGCTAACAGCGTTAGGATATGGAAGGATGAGACAGTTGAAGCGTCATGTTCTGTTGACATAGAGTTAAAAGAGCCGTCTTCCGTTGTATCGTGGACAGCAATACAGTCAGTAGTTTTGAACCACATTGTTCATGGCGAGGTTAAGAATATGGAACATCCTGTCCTAGAAGGGTACGGGGAGGTCTTTGGAGATGGTATAGTATCTGGGGTTGTTAGCGGCGTTCTACAATATGTGGTCAAGGACACAAAGAAAGGTATTCCAGTTGCACACGGTCCAGGTACAAACTCACCTCTTCCTGTAATACCTGTTCTGAGCGTCAATAATACAACTTCGGTTAGCCTGGGCTTTGACATAACGGCTAAACTTTCCCTCGTGGAAGCGGATATCTCCTACTTTCTTTTAATCAAGGACATGCAGAGTATCCCTGAGTTTAAGGTTGACAAGGTATTTTTCCTATACGAGCCTGAAACAGGCAGGGTGATACACAAGCACGAGATAATTGCTTCAGACCGAGGTGTTGATGAGGAGGAAGGTAAGGCAAGAACATTCATGCGTGCAAAGCAGCTCGGAAAGCCTGTGTCGAGGCTTAAGGTAATGAAGATAGAGCCCGAGGTCTACGACAGGACAATTGGGTACAGGATAGACCTCAGAACGTTGAGACCAATAAGGATACCTAGGACAACAAGAAGGGAATTCTTTAAGAGAAAATTTTTAGCTGAAGAGGAATGATTACGCCTTTGCCGCGACCTTTTCTACCTGTCCTTTTTGTGTGATCTCTCTAACTATACCAGCAGCAACAGTCGAGCCAGAATCGCGAAGCGCAAAGCGTCCCAGCTCTGGAAACTCTTTGAATGTCTCAAGTACGATTGGTCTCAGTGGCTGTATCCTTACAATAGCCGAATCACCTGTCTTTATTGTCTTTGGTTTCTCCTCTGTTGGCTGGCCAGTTCTTGGATCTATCTTTGCAACAATTTCAGTTATTGTAGCTGCAACCTGTGCAGTGTGTGCGTGTAAAACAGGTGTATATCCAGCTGCTATAGCAGTTGGATGGTAAACAACAATTATCTGCGCAAGAAACTCCTTTGCTATCGTCGGAGGATTTGTTGGATGACCTATAACAGAACCTCTCCTGAAATCAGTCTTGGAGACACCTCTAAGGTTTACACCTATGTTGTCTCCTGCAATTGCCTCCTGCAGGGGAGTGTGATGTGTCTCTATCGATTTTACTTCAGCTGTAAGACCCTCAGGCATTATTATGACTGTGTCTCCCACCTTTAGTTTGCCTGTCTCTATTCTTCCAACCGGAACAGTTCCAACACCGGTAATCGAGTATACATCTTGCACAGGCATTCTAAGCGGCTTGTCGACAGGCTTGGGAGGTTCTACAAGCATGTCAAGTGCTTCGAGGAGAGTTGGCCCCGTATACCAAGGCATGTTCTGCGAACGCTTCACAAGATTCTCTCCTGTCCATCCTGAAATTGGAATTATGTTTATTTTCTTCGGATCATAACCTACAAGCTTCAGGAGGTTCTCAACATCCTGCTTTACCTCGTTAAACCTTTCTTGCGAGTACTTTACTGTCTGGTCGTCCATCTTGTTTATGCAAACTATAAGCTGGTTAACACCAAGTGTCCTAAGGAGGAACGCGTGTTCCCTTGCCTGGCCTCCAGGACCGAGAGCAACTTCTGTCTCACCTTTCTTTGCTGAGACAACAAGAATGGCCGCGTCTGCTTCAGATGCACCTGTTATCATGTTTTTTATGAAATCTCTGTGGCCTGGTGCGTCTATTAGCGTGTAGAAGTATTTATTTGTCTCGAACTTCTGGAACGCAAGGTCTATGGTTACACCTCTTTCCCTCTCGTCCTTAAGCTGGTCAAGCACCCAGGCGTACTTGAATGTGTCACCTGCGCCTGTCTTTTCAGATTCCTTTGCGTACTCTTCTATCAACCTCTGATCAACTACACCGAGGTCGAAGAGGAAGTGACCCATCGACGTACTTTTTCCATGGTCTACGTGACCACATACTATCAGATTCAAATGTGGCTTATTTGCCATCAGAGATCACTCTTACAATGGGGACCTTTCAGCATAGATATATAAGCGTAGTGGATGTTTTTGGTCAAAGGGGCAAAGTATATACTGCAATAAAAAATAACAACAATAATACTTTATACAAGCTTGCATTTAACCGCGGCAGATTGGAAAAAGAGCAAGCTATAGAGCTAAAGAATGTAAGGAAGGCGTATGGTAGCGTAATTGCGTTAAAATGGTTAAGCTTTGAACTTTTAAAGGGTGAAAAGGCTGCCCTTTTAGGTCCGAACGGCTCTGGTAAGTCTACGACTCTAAAAATACTTGCAGGTCTCCTTAGACCCGATGAAGGAGAGGCAAGGATACTTGGTTATGCTCCTGACAGCACCGAGGCAAGGAAGGTTATCGGCTACCTTCCTGAAGATGCAACACCCTACAGGTCCCTAACAGTAAGGGAAAATCTTGAGTACATCGGTGCACTCAGGGGCGTTGAGAATCTGAAGGAAAAGGTTGACTTTTTTCTCGATATGCTTGATCTCAGAGAGTTTGAGAAAGCAAAGGTAGGAAGGCTTTCTAGGGGGAACACACAGAAGCTTGCGATAGCACTCGCAACCATACACGACCCCTCTGTGCTGCTGCTGGACGAGCCTTTGAACTACTTGGATATACCGACCCAGGAGAAGGTTATATCGTTGCTGAGCAGGAAAGAAACAACTCAGCTTGTCTCAACTCACATAATGTCTGTGGCTGGAAGGCTAACAAACAAAGTAATAATGATATCGAGGGGCACACTTGTATGGCAGGGCAATATGCAGGAACTGAGAAACTTTGGAGAGGAAAAGGAGCCGATTGAAGCAATAGTTGCGAGGATGATGGCGAGTGTTAGCTAAGCTTGTTAAGTTTGTCATTCTGAGCAGGTTTTCAAAGTATTTACTTGCCTTTTTCGTTTTCTTTGTATTCTACGATATCTTTACACCTCGTTCCTTCCAGGGTACGGGCTTCCTCTCCTTCTTTGGACCTGGAATGTTGGCGATAGTTCTCTCTGTTCCAATAGTTGCTGGTGGTGTTGCTACACTGAAATCGGATAGGGACTTTCTTTTCCTGCTACCTGTTAGCAGGTTCCACCTTGCAATATCTCTCCTTTTTGCGCAGTTCATTGCATATGGGCTAATGGCCTTCTTCTTGGTTGGTTATTACATTCCACTTTCCGGTCTTTCTTCTCTTTACCCACTTCTTGTCTTTCTCTCTCTTGGTTTTGCAGCTGCCTCACTAAGCTCCATATTTTTCCCATACAGCCTGCAAACAAGGCTTGTGTTCTCATTTTTAATGGCAACATGGTGTCTCTCTTCAATTGCTGGGTTTAAGTTCTCCCCAGGTTCGGTATTCTCGAGCACCCCCAGCTACGGTGCAGCCAGCATATTTTTACTTGTCTCGGTCACGCTTCCCCTTGCCCTACTCAGCCTTTCAAGGTCAGAGCTTGGCCTGATGAAGTCTGTCGTTAGTTCTACGTCAAAGGAAGCAGGGAAGCAGAAAAGTTTCGAGGGTCTCTCACCCCTCAAAGCAATATTTGCCTACCATTTTTCTATTATAGAGGTTTCAGGAAGGTTAAACGTCCCCGGGGGCGCTGCTTACAGATCTGCAAGGATAAGCATTTGGAAGGCAGCAGCTCTGACATCTTCCCTCGCAGTCCTATATTTCTTCGTTACACTGAAATTTAATGGTATAATTGCGTCGAAGTTTAACTTTGGAATAGCTGACCCCCTTGTTTTCATCTCGAGTATATACATAACAATATCCCCCGCATTTATGGGTATTGTTGCACTTGGAAACGAGAGGCTATGGCTTGGCTTCAGCGCCGTCAATCCATATTTCTACCTTAGAAGCCTCGCTGTTGCAAAGGCACTTTCACTCTTTGTCATGCTCTCTCCATTCGTTGTTGTAGACCTGCTTCTTGGATTAATGGGATACAGCTCAGGCTTCTATGCAGCAGTTGCAATCTCATTCATTTCGCCCTCGTGTCTTGTTTTGATGATATATCTTTACGGTCTTCTCTCCCCCCTGCAGATAAGGGAGGATGTATACATGCCAGGCCAAGCAGGTTTAAAGCAAGTTATAGGAGGCCTCTCTGTCTTCCTCGCAATATTTTTGACTGTCTTCTCCCTTACAAGCATCTATGTTGCGGTGCTCTGCTCAGCTTTAATTGTGTGCGCCTCAGCCTACGTATTAAAGAGCAAGTATGTTGCGTCAAGGATATTAAAGAGCATGGTAGAGTCTGGTTTTGTTTAAAAAATAGCCTGCCATCGGTAGAGCAGGGCTCTAGCTCGATGACAGGTAGCTCCAGAGAACTACGCCCACAAGCATCATTACAGAGCCCGCAAAGCCAGCTATTAGGGCACCCGCCATGTCGGCGCTTATACCAAAATTCTCTATGAACCTTATTACAGGCGCCCTGACCAGCCATGCGAAGAAGCCCAGGGCGTATCCCAGGAGCCAAAAGCCGAACAGCACAGCCTTTCTTCCCATATTGCTTCACCCAAGCTGGTTAATGAATGAGTAAATTATACAGAATAAGGATATCTTTACTTGTTTGTCGAATTATATCAACAAGTTTAGAAAGCTATGCCAAAACGAGAGAGAAGGAAGAGTGTTAATGCACTCGCAAGAAAACCAAGTAGCATAAAAGCAAAATTTTCCACATTGTTTCTATTTTCCTTTTTCTCTGAAATACAGTAGTTAAATAAGTAGCCGAAAGATGACAAAGGATCCAGCCTGTCCAACCTTAAAAGTTGCTATCCTCTCTTTAATAATGTTTGCCCCGGCTCTAAAAGTTTTTAGCTAATGGTTCCAATTTATGTATTTTTCGTGCTTGTTTATAAGCTTGGATGCGGAAGGCTTGGCGTGGCTCCTGAGTATAAAAAAGAAAAAGTGGGTGAATTTGTAGTAAACTTACATATTAACGGAAGTGGAAAGAACCTCCTGATACTTCACGATATAACAAGCAAGTCTGGGATGAGAGAAATGGAGCCTTTCTTCAAGCTTTCAAGGTCCTTCAAGATTATTTCTTTGGACTTGATCGGCTTTGGAATGTCATCTAAGACGGTTGAGATACCAAACTACAGGTTCCAAGCAGGTATTGTTTCCGAGCTTATTGAGAAGCTTGGTCTCGAAGGTCCGAGCATACTCGGCGTAGGGTGGGGAGGTCAGATAGCACTCGAGCTTGCAATTACTCATCCAGAAATTATCTATTCTGTAGTTCTTGTAGACCCAACTTACGACAAGGAACAACTTCAACGCCTTAAGGAAGTGAGGGCACCTGTACTCATTCTGTTCTCTGAGGATAACATGCTTGTGCAGCTGAAGGCAGCTTATATTCTGAGAGATATGATTAGGAAGTCAAGACTGGAACTGGTAGGCAGGTCACAGGATGCTTACCTCGCAGCTAAGTCAGAAAGGCTATGCAAGTATGCTACAGAAACGATCCTTCACTTAATAGAGAGGTTCATCTCAGACCCCGAGAGCATGGTTAGGGAAAAACCGGAGATGGAAAAGGAGCTAAAGGGAATTGCACAGAGGGATCTGGAATTATCTTGAAGCCATCGCTATCCTTTCCTGCTCGTTCTTCTTTTTAATTGCGTAGCTGTTTGAGTCGTTGTTTGCTGCCAGAAGTATTTCCTCTGCAAGAACCTCCTCCACTGACCTTTGAGACGAGAACGAAGCTTCCCTAACACCTTCAGATATGAATCTTAGAGCTAGGTCAACCCTCCTTACTGGAGAGATATCGACAGATATATGGTAAACAACACCTCCATAACTCATCCTCGTTGTGTCCTCGTTTGGGGCAGCATTCTCTATTGCCCTAACAAGTACCTGAACCGGGTTCTGGCCCGTCCTGAGGTGTATTATCTCAAACGCAGACCTAACTATGTTCATTGCTTTCAGCTTCTTGCCTCCCATCCTTCCTGTGTTCTTTGCATACTTCTTGCCAAAGTGCATCATCAGGTTCACAAGCCTCTCAACAATGTTCACCTTTGTCTTACCGAACTTCCTGTGCTCGTGCCTCCCTCCAGAATGTGGAATGAGCATTGGTTTCAGATTTATTACGTTCTTCAACCCAGGATCTGTTACCTTGACCTCCGTCATGTCCCACTTGTTCCAGAGCAGAAGATTTGGATATTCGAGCGAGGGCATATTTCTTACCTCCTTGGTTTCTCCTTCCGCCCATAAACTAGTTCCTTAAGAGAAACACCGTTTACCTTGAAGACTTTCCACCTAACTCCTGGTATATCACCCATTGCCCTTTTCATCGAGCCGCCGATACCCTCAATCATAACCTCATCGTGCTCGTCAACGAAGTTAAGCGCACCATCTCCTGGGAGAAATGCTGTGACTTGCTTCCCGTTCTTTACAATCTGCACCCTTACACACTTTCTTATAGCCGAGTTTGGCTGTTTTGACTCTACTCCAACCTTCTCAAGGACTATAGCCCTTGCCTGGGGTGCACCTTCCAGAGGGTCGGCTTTGTAATCAAGCTGGAGCATCCTCCTCTTGTACCATTTATCTGACCATCTTAGCCTCTGCCTCTTTAGCTGTATCTGTCTTGTTGCAAAGAGACCCCTAGGAGAACCTGACATACGTTTAAACTACTCCGCGATGGTGGATATAAATTTGTTCAATATGATGTCACTATCTGGACAGAAGATATATCGAAATACCTTCTAACAATAAGCCTAAGCCTCTCAGCGTTCTTTCCTCCTTCCCCTAGGACAGCACCTTTCTTCTTAGGGTCGACGACAACTACAAGCCCCTTCGAACCATCAAGCCTTTCCGTTACCCTTACGTCAAGGACAAATTTTGGATTGAGTGCATTCTTTACAAGCTCGACCATGTCGTCAGCCCACTCAACTACCTCCACATGCCTCTTAACAGCCCTCTCTATGCTCTTGACAGCAGCACCATTCTTGCCTATCGCAAGCCCCATCTGACCCTTACTGACCAAGAATATTATTCTGTTGCCTTTCTCATCAATTATGCAGTCCCTAGCAGTTGCCCCAGTCATTCTCTGGAAGAGGGACATAAGAGAGAGCTGTTCGGATGTAAGCTTTATCTCAGGCAAGATATCACTTCCCCAGAGCCTTTATCTCGGCGTCAGAAATTGACCTAACAGCCATTGCAGAAACCCTGTACGGGCAGCCTATTAACTTTGAAAGCTCAACTGAGCTCATTCCTGAGTATATCACGTGGAGCTTCTGCTTCTTTGCTTCAGCTTCAATCCTTTCAAGGAGTTTCCTTGGAACCGAATTTGTCAGTATAACTGCCTTCATTCCCTTTGAGTTCTTTGCTGTTTCCTTCGCACCTATCACGTACTTTCCCGACTTTACAGCTTCTTTGACAACTTTAGCAAGCAGTGCTTTGTCAACCATTTTCTATCCCATGTATAGCTCTATCATACCTGTTCCAACGGGTATCGGAAGGCCAACTATTACGTTCTCAGTGACACCCTTCAGGTCCTCCACCTGGCCCTGCACTGCCGCCTCGGCAAGTGTGGGTACTGTTATCTCGAAAGCTGCCCTCGCAAGGACTGAGCTCTTTGACCCTGCAACACCGTGCCTGCCTATTTGCTGGAGAAAGCCTTTTGACGTCATCAAGTCTGCAACAAGGAAGACATGCCTTATATCTACCTCGAGGCCCTGCTCGTCAAGTGTGCTCATTATCTCTCTTACAAGTGCCGCCCTTGCAGCCTCTATACCTAGCACCTGAGCAATCTCGTGTATACTGTTTGTGTAGACCCTTGTCTTGTCTACACCCTCAACGTCAAGGACCTTTGCAAGATTTGAACCAGCAGTCTGGAGGAACCACTCTTCCCCTGCATTCACAACAGTTACTCTTTCTATTCCTGGGATCCCCTTCAGCTTCATATTTAGTATCTTGTTCCTCAGTGTAAAGAGAGTTGATAGGTCTGCATTTTCCAGATTAACCCTTATTATTTTTCTCTCCTTGTCTATCTGAACATTTCTCTTTCCTGTCTCGATTGCCTCAGCAACCTCCTGGAGTGAGGAGTCTGACTCCTTCAGCGCTTCTTCGTTTATGTAGAGCTTTATACCCTCTGTCGGGTCAACTTCGCTGTACTCAACAACGTTTGCAACCTTTGTAAATCTTATTGCCTTCGCAACCTTCACAGCCTTCTCGTTTGAATGCCTGTGCTGTTCATCAAGGTAGATGTCCATCGAAGGTGTTGACGGTACCTTCCTCGCGTCGACAAGTTCCATGAGCCTTGGAAGGCCGAGTGTAACGTCTCTCTCCCTTACACCTGCGTAGTGGAATGTTCTGAGTGTGTTATGAGTTACTATACCCTCTGATGTAACAAACGTCTCTAGCCCAGGAACACTTAGGTCGTAGACCTTCTCTTCACTGTTCTCAAGCTTCTCAACCTTTGTAATCACATCCCAGAAGATATCCTCATCCAACAGGTTGCGTAGATAGTTAAGCTCCAAAGATAGGTCCACACCCCTTTTGGCTGAGATTGTTTCGAACATCCTTATGTATTCAGCCAGAGTGCTTCTCTCTATCCTCTGTGCGGAAGTTGCCTCTTCAATATAATCGTCTTCTATCTGGAGCATCTCAGCAACTTTCTTGAGCACATCGCCGAATCCGCATGTAAGACCTGGATAGGTGTTCCCAATTTTATTGCAAAGCTTCTCCAGCTCCATTTTCTTTCCTTCAGAAGCAAATCCTATCTCTTCGCTGAAGATCCTTTCAAAGCCTGGGGTTAACGATATAACTATTCCGTCACTTTGCTCTATCCAGCTAGTATGTATTCCGAAGCTGGCAAGAAGGAGCGAAACATCTTCCGCCACCTCCCTCGATTTAAGCCAAAGACATACTCTGCCTCCAGTATCGATGTAACCATGTTTCTCGAACATTTCTCTTAGTGTGTCTCTAGCCTGAAGCTTTTCAGTGCTTACAATAGAGCCTATACCTCCAGCTAAACCACCTGTGCCTATGAGGAGGCTCGATTCAGATGTACCTTTGTTCTCCTTCAGACCCTGAGAATAAACTGAGATTGACGTGTCTCGCGTATCTGTGCTCCGTGGAAGGCGCCTGACAACTGGTATGAGGTCCCCGGGCCTCAGTTCTCTCCCCAGAACTGGTACAAGCTTACCGTTTACTCTTGTCACGAATGAGTGGTTATCAGTTGCAACTATTTTTCTGCCCGATCCCAGTTTAACCCTAATTAGTGGCCTTCTATGAACGTGTCTGCTCACCGACCTAACATTTTTCCACTCAACCCTTCCATTCGGACTTAGGGAGAGAACCTCTATCTTACTACTATAAGGAAGGTCCGACCACTCTGTATCTCCTTCCTTTTTTACCCCAAACTGATCCATTATCCTGTCGACGAACTCACCTATCTTTACTTTTCTAACCACTCCTCCCTCCCTCACAAGTATCGATTCGTCAGCAGCTATGCTCATCTGGGTACCAGGCTCGCCTATTGATTGTGCAGCGACTATTCCTGATGCTTCCCCTGGTTCTACCCTTGAATAATCAAGTGCCTCGACAACCTTCTCAAGCACATTCTTTGCACCTTCTTCTGTAAGGTAGCTATCTGAGAGCTTTGACAAAAGTTCCTCTGTCAGCCTTGGGTTAAGCTTTGACCTGTACCTTGTAACGAGTTTCTCAGCTTCTTCCTTTCCAAACTTTGACCTTGACTTGTTAAGGAGTTCGTATGTTTCTATAAGCCTGTCAAGGTTTACTGGCCTGCCGTGGTCGCTCTTTGCAGGATCGACACCGTCCTCACCATAAATGAACTGTATTATATGGCCATGCGGATCCCTTACTGTAAGGTCGTATTCAACCTTTAGGTGTTCTAACGCGTTTACAAGCCTCCTCTGCATGTACCCGCTTTGTTGTGTTCTTACTGCTGTATCGACAAGCCCCTCCCTTCCGCCCATTGCATGGAAGAAAAACTCAGTTGGGGAAAGACCATCTCTGTAGTTGCTCTTGACAAAACCCTTTGCCTCAGGAGAGAGGTCGTTTATCTGGAAGTGGCTAAGCGCTCTCCCCCTGTAGCCTTTAAGTATTCTCTTCCCCCTGACAGACTGCTGCCCAAGTGCTGCTGTCATCTGACCTATGTTGAGGCTTGAGCCCCTTGCCCCTGTCCTAGCCATTATCACACCTGCGTTTTCTGCAGGAAGTGCTCTGTCAGCTATCCTGCCCGCTCTATCCCTAGCTCTGGCAAGCTCGTTTGTTATGTAAAGCTCAAGTGCCTCCTCTGGAGAGAGTCCTCTCTCAACTGCAAGTTCTCCCTGTCTGTGCTTCCTTATAAGTTCCGCAACATTCCTGTACGCTTCCTCAATTGTCTCTCTAATCTCCTTCTTTGCCTGCTCAGGTAGCTCGAGCTCGTCAAAGCCGTATGTGAAGCCTCTCCTAGTAAGGAAGGTCTTAACAACACTCAGAACCGAGTTTAGGAACTTCCTTGCCTCTTCATTTCCGTAGTCCTTTGTTATCCTGTGCAGAAGACTATCGGGTTCCTCAGCACCTATAACAGCCTTGTCGACAACACCGGAGATAAGCTGTCCATCCTTTATGACAACGTCGTTTGTTTCCTTTGAGCGGGAAGACTTTGCCCATTTTGAGGTTAGTACATAGTTGAGGTCCTTCGGCAGGAATAGAGAAAATAGCTGCTTCCCTGTGTACATTGGCTTTGGACTTTTTACAGCTGGTTCTGGAAGGTCTCCTTCGTACCCTCCTATTAGGGCAAGGTTGGAAAACTCCTCAGGAGTTAGAAGTGTATCATCCTTTGTTAGGAGGAATGCACCAGTAATGAAGTCTCTTATACCACCTATGATTGGGCCACCGTATCTTGGAGAGAGTATTTGATCCTGGACACGCATGAGCATCAGAGCTTCCGACCTAGCTTCCTCGCTCTGAGGCACGTGTAGATTCATCTCATCTCCGTCAAAGTCAGCATTGTACGGAGGGCAGACAGAAGGGTGAAGCCTGAAGGTTCTGTACGGAAGAACCTTTACATAATGTGCCATTACAGACATTCTGTGTAACGATGGTTGTCTGTTGAAGAGTACAATATCCCCATCCATTAAATGTCTCTCAACTATATAGCCAGGTCCAAGAGAGTCTGCAAGTGCTTTTCTGTCGCTTGCGAAGTCAAGCCTTATCTTGACACCGTCCGGCCTTATAACATAGTTCGCCCCTGGATGCTCAGAAGGTCCCCTGATAACAAGCTCCCTCAGAAATTCAACATTCCAAGAGGAAACCTTCTCTGGGACAGTAAGCTTCCTTGCAACATCGTACGGCACACCAACCTCGCTTATGTCTAGGTTTGGGTCAGGACTTATGACAGTCCTGCTCGAAAAGTCAACCCTTTTTCCTGAAAGGGAACCTCTGAACCTACCTTCCTTGCCCTTTAGCCTCTGACTTAGCGTTTTTAGTGGCCTTCCGGAGCGGTGGTGAGCCTGCGGTATGCCTGAGACCTCATTGTCAAAATACGTTGTTACGTGATAATGGAGGAGATCCATAAGGTCCTGAACAATTAAGTGTGGTGTACCCGATTCCTTGCTCTCCTTTAGCCTCTGGTTTACCCTTAAAATATCGACAAGCTTGTGTGTCAGATCATCCTCCGATCTCATTCCAGATTCAAGTGTTATCGAAGGCCTTACAGTTAGAGGTGGAACAGGTAGAACCTGCAGGACGAACCATTCCGGCCTCGCTGCCTTTGGATTCATTCCAAGTAGCTCGATGTCCTCATTTGTTATTCTCTCCAGCCTTTCTCTTATCGCTACGGGAAGAAGTCTTGTTGCCCCACCCTCCTCAGTTATCTCGTGAAATATCGTGGGCTTCGTGAACTCAATTTGGTACTGTTGCTTGCCGCAATGAGGGCATAGTTTTACTTTCTTAGCCTTTGAAATAATCTCTTTTGCCACGTTTTCTGGAAGCATTGGTGTGTAGTCTTTCTTGCTTGAGAGCTTTGCCCTGTAAGCGTCTAGCTCTTGCTGCGGTAACAGTATCCTTCCGCAGTTCCTACAAGTAGTTTGAAGAAGCTTGTTTATCTCTTCAACAAACGCTATATGTAGTACTGGTTCTGCAAGCTCTATATGGCCGAAGTGACCTGGGCATCTCCCAGCAGGATTGCCGCATGTTGCACATTTTTGCCCAGGTTCAAGTGTCCCAAGCCTGCTGTCCATCAGCCCTCCTTGTACAGGCATTCCGTCCTCATCGTATGTTTCGGGCTGTGTTATCTCTGCAACAGAGTACTTCCTAACTTCATTTGGAGAGAAAACAGCAAAGGAGATACCTCCAATTGTCTTTAAGGCCTGTTCCATTGCCATTTTCTATATCCTCCCCTTGAGTATCAGCCTCGGAGCGATATTTAGGCTCATCATCTCCTGCAGAAGAAGCTTGAATGCATACGCAACAACTACAGGAGAGACGGTTGCCTGTTCCCCGTCAATCCTGCAAACATACTTTCTCTGCTTCATATCGTAGTATGCAATTAAGCCGCACTTCTCACACACATATATCTCTGTCTTGTCTGCTTCGTCCAGAAGTCTATCCTTCAGTACCATAGAGGCACCGTATGCTATAAGGCAGTCTCTTTCCATCTCTCCAAACCTCAGGCCACCTCCCCTCGCCCTTCCCTCTGTCGGCTGCTTGGTTAACATTTGGACCTGTCCCCTTGCCCTTGCGTGTATCTTGTCTGCAACCATGTGATGGAGCTTCTGGTAGTAAACAACACCTATGAACACATCAGCACTAAACCTCTTGCCTGTCTTCCCGTCGTACATGACCTCCCTTCCTGTTGGCTCAAAACCATTCTTTTCCAGAACTTTCTCAAGGTCGCTCACCTCCTCCCCTGCAAAGGCTGTTCCGTCGACAGGGTATCCCCTCAGTGCAGCTGCCTTACCAGCTATCGACTCTATAAATTGACCTACAGTCATTCTTGAGGGAAAGGCGTGTGGATTTATTATTATGTCTGGGACTATTCCATCCTCCGTGTATGGCATGTCCTCCTGAGGCACTATCAACCCAATAACACCCTTCTGGCCATGTCTTGATGCAAACTTGTCTCCTATCTCAGGCACCCTCATGTCCCTGACCCTTACCTTATACATCTTTCCTCCTTCTACATTCTCTGTCATGAAAACAGCATCTACAACGCCTGATTCGGAAGGCCTTACTGATACGGAAGTGTCCCTCTTGTATGGGCCCTTTATCTCGAATTCCTTGTACTCCTCCATAAACCTAGGAGGACTCGTTCTCCCTATAACCACATCACCTCCTTGAACAACTGCCTCATGTGAAACAACACCGTCAGCCTCCAGAAGCCTGTAATACTTCTCACCCCTGTAACCTCTGACGTTTGAGTCTGGAGTTGGTATCTCGAAAGTGTCCCTCATACCTCCAAGGTACTGCTTTGCCTCTGCCTCGTAGAGCCTGTAGAAGAAAGACCTAGCAAGCCCCCTCTCTATGCTTGACTTGTTTATTATTATTGCATCCTCTATGTTGTATCCTTCAAAGGAAAGGACAGCAACAATACAGTTCTGACCTATTGGTCTCTCATCAATCTTGAGAAGGTCCAAGGTTCTTGTTCTGACAAGGGGTGCCTGTGGACTTACAAGCATGTGTTGCCTCACATGGGGCGAGATTGGATATGTAGGACTCGAGAAGCCAAGAGACTGCTTTGCCATTGCAGATTCATACGTGTTCCTTGGCGACTGGTTATGCTCAGGATAAGGTATTATGGATGCTGAAACACCGAACATAGCAGCGGGGAATAATTCAAGATGTGTGTGCTTTGAGGTTATTTCGTCTTCGTTCATTGCAACGAGGCAGTTCTCTTCCTCATTAGCATCTATCAGCTCTATAACACCTTGGTCAACAAGATCCCTCCAGGAAAGCTGGCCGGAAGAAACCTTTTCAACAAGCTCTGGAGTTAGGAGAGACTTACCATTCTCAACAACTACAAGTGGCCTCAGAACCCTTCCTGCGCTGAGGCTAATGTAAAGCCTTGAGTAGGCCTTAGGATTTATTGGAGGGACAAAGAGAATGCTTGCGCTCGGGTTTATCTGACCCTCTCTCCTAAGCCTCCTAAACGCCTTTGCAAGTCTTTCCCCATCGTCAACGTAACCAACAAATCTACCGTCTATGAATATCCTACATCCGCTTGTCTGAAGTTTCTCGTCCGATTCCTTTATTGGCCTTGCACCAAGGTCCCAGAGCTTTTCCTCAACCTCCTGGCTGGGCACACCTACAGAAATTATTGCAGAAAGGGCAAGGTTCTTCACAAGGCCGCAATTAACTCCCTCAGGTGTCTCGCTAGGACATATCCTGCCAAAGTGAGTTGCGTGCAGGTCCCTTGCCTCGAAGTTTGGCTGGCTCCTAGAAAGAGGAGACTGGACCCTCCTTAGATGGCTGAGAGTGCTTAGGTAGTTTGTCCTGTCGAGAAGTTGTGTAACTCCTACCTTTCCCCTCCCCCAGTTTCCTGTTGCAATTGCGTTGTTCAGCTTGTCCGTTATTATGCCGGTCCTGATTGATGCCCCAACTACACCTGAACCCCTCTTTTGCGGTGTTTTCTCAAGCTGGTACTTTAGATCCTTGATGAGGTTCCTGAACGCAGTCCTGAAGAGATCTGCAAGCATCTGCCCTGCAAATTTTATAACTTTGTTTCCGTAATGGTCCTTGTCATCCTGTTCTATCCAGCCGAGTCTCAGCTCAATTAGTTTGCATGCTGCCTCTCCTAAAAACATCGCCTTATCATACCTCTTCTCCTCTGTCTTTCCGAGATGCGGGAGGAGACCCCAATCAAGAACTGTCAGTGCTCTCTTTATCCTGAACTCCTCAAGCATTCCGTGAGCAACCCTGTTACCTATGTAGACAAGTGCGTCCTTCTCAGTCGGCGCTTCGGCAGCCTTATCGAAGGATATCTCTAGCATGTCCTGTATCTCCGGCTTCGGTGAAACAGCATTTGCTATCTCCTTGTCTGACTTTAGACCAAGCGCTCTCATGACGATGACAAAAGGAAGGTCGACAGGGCAGCTGGGTATCTTGACTGTTATCGCCCCGTCCTGCTTCATAGTAACCTCCAGCTTTGACCTGTAACCTACGACGGAAGAGTATACCCTTGCCTTGTAAACAATGTTTCCGCCGCTCTTCTCCGCATCTACAAGTATCTTGTTTGGCGAGAGGTCTTCGAGACCAACTATTACCCTCTCTGAACCGTTAATTATGAAGTAGCCACCCGGGTCGTTCGGGTCCTCCCCTGCTTCAATGAGCTGCTCCCTTGTTAAGTTTGCAAGCTGGCACAGGTCAGATTTTACCATGACAGGCAAGTCTCCTATGTGTTGATTTGACGTGTCCCTAGGCAAGCCTTCTTCCTCTATAGTCATCTCGAGATAGATCGGGGCAGAATAGGTTAGGTTTCTAAGCCTCGCTTCCATGGGGTAAACACTGCTTACAGAGCCGTCTATCTCCACTACCCTTGGTGTCCCTACTGTTATCCTTCCAAGCTTTATCTTGTAAGGTGTACTTCCAGCCTCAATCTCAACCTCTCCTACTTCGTCAACTATGCTCTGCATGCCTCTCATAACAAAGTCGTTGTAGCTGTTAAGGTGCTGCCTTGCTATTCCTTCCCTTTCGAGCATATCCTTAAGGACAATCCATCCTGAATTACCTGAGTCTTTCTTGCTCATCATCATGCCTCCACAACATATCTGTAGTATACAGTACTGCCTGCTGTCTCACTCCTTCTTGTTATCCTAATAAGGTCACCAGGCTTTGCGCCTATCTCTTTAACCATGGGGTCCGAGGAAAGTATGTACGGGAACTGGCTTAGAGATGCGTTGTACTTCTTTGCAACTTCTGCAGCCTCCTCCTTTGAAAGAAGCTCATGTTTTGGGACAAGGAAATGCGTGCTTACTTTAAACTGCTGCACAGGTTTGGTTGCTTCTTCCTTTTTTATTTTCTTGCTTGGCATTTTATTGTTCTCCTCCTTCCATAAAAAACAGTAACCTTTTCATAAAATACACTGGGTGCAATGACGCTTTTTCAGCCCAATATATAGACGTTTCTACTTGCTTCTGTATGCGTAACTTTCCTCGAAGGCAGGTACCCCTTCTTCCCTCCTTGAAACTGCCTTCCTGAAAGCTCTGTAAATTGAGCGTGTGACTGGGCCAGGTGAAGACTTGCCTATTACTACAGAGTTTATCTTCCCAACAGACACAATTTCAGATTTTGTTCCTGTGAGGAAGACCTCATCAGCCGTAAAAAGCTCATAGGGTGTGATATCTCTCTCCTTTATTTCAAGACCGAGCTCCTCGCACAGCCTGATCACCCTTCCTCTTGTTATACCCCTAAGTATGCCTGAAGCACCTGAGGGTGTATGAACAGAACCATCCTTCACGATGAAAACATTCGAGACTGTTGCCTCTGAAACGAAACCCCTCCTATCGAGCATTATTGCATCGTTTACTTCCATCTCGTTTGCCTCTATCTTAGCAAGGACTGAGTTGAGATAGTTTAAACTCTTAACCTCGTGTGATGTTGCGTCTGTTGAATCTCTTCTGTATGAGGATATCATTACACTTATGACTTTTGGCTCAGAGAGCGAGAGTACGCTCTCCATACTTTCTGTTATTATAAAGATATTCGGCCTATTGCAGAGTTTTGGGTCGACTCCTAGGTCTCCCGCTCCTCTCGTAACAACAACCCTGATGTACGCATCCTTTAGATTGTTTTTCCTCAATACTGAGATAATAGCTTGTTCCATCTCTTCCATAGAAAGAGGTATGGGGAGCCTGATGTACTTGGCAGAATTGTAGAGCCTGACCATGTGCTCCTTCAGCTGAAAAATAATGCCTGAATATTCCCTTATGCCCTCGAAGACACCATCACCGTAAAGAAGGCCGTGGTCAAAAACGGAGACAGATGCCTTCTCTCTTTCAACAAACTTTCCGTTTATATAAACATAGTTTTGATCATGCATTGTTCTCTCAGCCACTTCGATAGTTATTAAAAGTTATTTCATTTTCTTGATATAATTCTACCCAAAACGTACTGAAGTAGTCCACCATGCTCTATATACTCCAGCTCAGCCCTATTATCTATCCTGCATGTTACCTCGAATTCCTTCTCTTTTGAGCCTTCCCTCGCAATAACACTCAGCTTCTCTCTTGGTTTCTTCATTGCCTCTATACCCCTTATCTCAAAAACCTCCCTACCCGTAATTCCAAGAGAATTCACGCTTTCACCTTGCTTGAATTCAAGCGGGAGGACACCCATAGCTACAAGGTTACTTCTGTGTATCCTCTCAAAGCTCTCCGCAATAACAGCCCTTACACCAAGAAGCCTTGTTGCTTTTGCCGCCCAGTCCCTAGAACTTCCTGTTCCGTACTGCTTTCCTGCAAGAACAATCAGAGGAATTCCCTCCTCCCTGTATTTTAGAGATGCGTCGTAGATAGTTGTTAGCTCCCCAGAAGGTAGATGAACTGTCCACCATCCTTCCCTTCCTCCTGCTAGCATGTTCCTCAGCCTTATGTTTGCAAATCCACCCCTTATCATCACCTCGTGATTGCCCCTCCTGCTCCCGTATGTGCTGAAGTCGGCTACGTTCACACCTCTTTCAACCAGATACTTACCTGCAGGGCTGTCGTAGGGTATCGAACCTGCTGGAGATATGTGGTCTGTAGTTATTTTATCCCCAAGCAGTGCAAGAACCCTCGCCCCAACTATGTCCTTCTTCACAGTTGTAAGCATGTAATCCTCGAACCACGGTGGCCTCCTGATGTATGTTGAGGTTTCGTCCCAGTGGTAGACGTAGTCAGAATAGGAGATTAGGGAGTCCCACTTATCATCTCCCTTTGTTATGTTGCTGTACCTTTTAATGTATATTTCTGGGTCGAGATATTTATCCATATAGCTGTTTATCTCTGAAATGTCAGGCCACAGGTCCTTCATGTAAATTGCATTTCCATTCTTTGAGATTTGAATGGGTTCTGAGAAGTCAAAATCTATCTTTCCAACAAGGGAAAAGATAACTACAAGCATCGGCGACATCAGAAAAGAGCCCTTCACGAGAGGGTGTATCCTTCCGTCAAAATTCCTGTTCCCAGAGAGAACAGCTACTGTGTATATATCCCTATTCTTTATTTGACTTTCAACCCATTCTGGAAGTGGACCGCTATTGCCAATACAGGTTGTACATCCATACCCAACCACGTTAAAACCAAGTGAATCGAGATATTGAAGAAGCCCTGCCCTCTCCAAATAGTCCGTAACGGCCGCGGATCCAGGTGCAAAACTTGTTTTCACCCATTGTTTTGGCTTGAGACCCAGCTCATATGCCTTCTTCGCTACAAGTGCAGCTCCTATCATAACTGAAGGATTTGATGTATTTGTACAGCTTGTTATGGCTGCTATAACAACTGAACCATCTTGAATGAGCTCCTGTTGCTGCAGTATACTGCTAGATGCAGAGCTGCATGAAATGGATCGTGACCTGTCTTTGATGAGCGTCTTAAAATATGAATGAAGTTTCTCTAAGGCAACCTTTTCGTCTGGATTTCTGGGTCCTGCAACAGAGGGCTCAACTTTATCCATGTCAAGCTCTACGACCTCGCTGTACTCTGGATAACACCCATCATCGTAGAATAACCCAGCTTCAGTACAGTACTTCTCAACAAAGTGTACATGTTTGTCGCTCCTTCCTGTGAGCTTGAGGTACTTTAGGACAGCGCCATCTACTGGGAAGAAACCTGTGGTTGCACCGTACTCCGGAGCCATATTTGCAAGTGTAGCCCTGTCCGGAACCGAAAGCATCCTGTAACCCTCTCCAAAGAATTCAACAAATGAATTGACAACATCCCTCCTTCTAAGCTCTTCTGTTACAGTCAGCACAAGGTCTGTCGTTGTTACACCTTCTTTCAACCTTCCCCTTAGCATGACTCCAACTACCCTTGGGATCGAGATATAGTGGGGCTCACCCAGCATCACAGCCTCCGCCTCTATCCCGCCGACACCCCATCCCAGAACCCCCAGGCCGTTTACCATAGGTGTGTGAGAATCAGTACCTATTACAGTATCTGGAAAAGCAAAGCCTCCCTTCTCATCTTGCACGACAACCTTTGCTATGTACTCAAGGTTAACTTGATGGCATATACCTTTGCCAGGTGGAAAGACTGTCATACTAGCAAATGCTGACTGGGCCCACTTCAGAAGTGAGTATCTCTCTGAATTCCTCCTGTAATCCATAGCTAGGTTTAGTGCAATGGCGTCGGGCACAGCCCATGAATCAACCTGGACTGAATGGTCTATTACAAGGTGTACGGGTACTCTTGTGTCAACAACTCTTGGGTCAAGACCTCTTTCCCTCGCTGCGTCCCTCATTGCAGCAAGATCCACAACAAGAGGAACTCCAGTGTAATCCTGTAAGAGAACTCTGTAAGGCATGAATGGTATTTCCTTCCCTATATTCCTGTTCCATTCAACTATCCTTACTACATCCTCCTCCGAGGAAACCGATGCGGGATCCCTCAAAACATTCTCGATCAATACTCTGACTGAATATGGTATTTTCTCAATTTCGTAACCAAACTTCTTAATGTTGCGCAGGTTAAATATCCTTGCTTCATGGCCGTCTAACCTCATTTTTTCAAGGAGCTCTTTTTTGAGGTCTGGCACGGTAACCGACCCAAAGCTGCTGTATTTTATTGTTGTTTATTTCCTTTTGCCCTTAAGACAGCTGGAATTACCGCAGCTGTATTTATCAGGCAGAGGCAGAGAAAGGCTGATTTGAGAGCATGAGTAAAGAGAAGGCTGTCAGGAAGCTCTGAGGAACCTGCTTCCTGAAGGGAAATTAGCTTTGTCAAAGCTGCGTATGGTATTGTTGCTGTCATAACTAATATGACGATGTTGAAGCTCATCGTAAAGCCGACGTTAAAGAAGGTTGCTCTCAGAGCTGAGGCAACACCTCTTCTCCTGGCTGGTACGGAACCCATTATTGAACTCATGTTTGGGGAACTAAACAGACCCATCCCTAAGCCGAATATGATTACATAAAGGATAAAGATACTATAGGGTGTCGAATTAGATATGTTACTGAGTAGGAATAGCGAGATACTCATCAGTGAAAGTCCTGCAACTGTAAATGGAAGATATCCGTACTTGTCCGATAGTCTTCCACTAACCGGTCCCACAGAAAGGAATGCTGCATCGAAGGGCAGAAGTGAGAAACCTGCCTGCAAGGGAGACATACCTTTAACAAGCTGGAGATAGAGGCTGAGAAGGAGCATCATTGCACCCCAGGCAACAGCATTCAGGAGCTGGGCAACTATTCCGCCTGTAAACTCTCTTATGGAGAGAAGAGAGAGGTCGAGAAGAGGATAGTCCGTTCTCTTTTCCACATAGTAAAATACTGTAGCAAGAACAAGACCAGAAATAAGAAGTGGAAAAGACAGGTAAAGTTCAGAGCCTCCGTATGCTGCGAGTGTTAAGAAGAGGAGTATCAAGGTCATTGAGGATGTGAATATCAGAAAGCCCCTGATGTCGAGTGGCTCCCTCCTGTCCGGCTTCGAGATTTCCCTCAGCCTCTTCTTTGCCCAGAGTGTTCCAAATATACCTATGGGAACGTTGATGTAGAAGAGAGCCCTCCAGTCAAGTGCTGTGAGGATAAGACCGCTGAGTGTCAAGCCTAGCATTGCTCCCCCTCGGAAAGCTACTTGGTTTATGCCTAGGGCAAGCCCGAGCTTTTCTGCTGGTGTTGCGTCCGTTATTATTGCAGCGCTGTTTGCGAAAAGAACGGCTGAGCCAACACCTTGTATAAACCTGAAGACTATGAGCTGAGAGGGTGTTTGGGAGACACTTGTTAAGAACGAACCCGCAGTGAATATACCAAAGCCAGTGATGTATACTTTAACTCTTCCCAGTATATCGCTTACCCTTCCTATCAGAAGTAGTGTGACAGTGCTTCCAAGCACGTACGCTTGGGTGAACCAGATTGCTTGCTCAGTATCAGCTTTAAGAGCTGAAGCGACCTGAGGAAGGCCTATGACGACTATCCTCGAGTCAATTCCAGACATCAAGACACCTACTGTTGTAACTGTCAAGACAGTCCATCTGTACTCCAATTTTTTCAGGGGGACTCTCGCTGCACCTTATACGCTTTAGGCTACAGCAACATCTTTAGCATGCCTCTCCCATCCATCAAATGTTGAAGGCAGAGAGAAAACCTAACAGGCTGATCAAAGAAAAGAGCCCCTACTTGCTGAAGCATGCGTACAATCCGGTGGAATGGTACCCGTGGGGAGAGGAAGCAATAAGGAAGGCAAGGAATGACTCCAAACCAATACTACTCAGCATTGGTTACAGTTCTTGCCATTGGTGTAACGTTATGGAGAAGGAGAGCTTTGAAAACGATGAGATAGCTTCAATAATAAACGAGAACTTCATACCAATAAAGGTTGATAGGGAAGAGAGGCCAGAGATAGACAAGCTCTATATGGCTGCGGTGCAGGCAATGACTGGAAGTGGTGGATGGCCGCTAACAGTATTTCTAACACCTGACCTGAAACCATTCTTTGGAGGAACCTACTTTCCGCCAGAGCCGAGGTACGGGATGCCGGGTTTCAAGCAAGTTCTGCTTCACATCTCAAGACTCTGGAAGGAGAAGAAGGAGGAGATACTTGAGAGCTCGTCAAAGATAATGGAAGCTGTAAGCCAAGCGTACTTGTCTGAAGGTACTGAACTTCCAAGAAAGGAAGTTATAGACGAAGCATTTGAGTCTCTTGCGTCATCCTACGACGACGTGTACGGAGGGTTTGCCCTAGCACCCAAATTTCCCCTTCCTTGCTCCCTTAACTTCCTTCTTCAGTACAGTTACAGAAAGGGAAATCAGCTGGCACTAAGCATTGTAAGAAATACACTCCTTAGGATGTGTCTGGGTGGAATAAGAGACCACGTTGGCGGAGGGTTCCACAGGTACTCAACAGATAGGTTCTGGCTTGTTCCTCATTTTGAAAAGATGCTCTATGACAATGCTTTGATATCGAACACATTGCTCAATGCATTCAGGGTTGCAGGCGAGAACATCTTCCTAGATGCAGCAACAGAAACCCTAACGTGGATAATAAACGAGATGATGGACGAAGAAGGTGGATTTTACTCTGCCCAGGATGCAGACACAACTGAAGGCGAGGGCCATTACTACACATGGACACCTGAAGAGTTAAGGGCAGTTCTTGGCAGCAGGGCAGAGCTGTTTTGTAAGATATATGGGATAACAAAGGAGGGGAACTTTGAGGGAAGGAGCATACCCAACCTTGTCTATTCATCCCAAGAAAATATCTCGATCTCAACTAAGGCGGAGATTAAAGAGATGAAGATGGAGATTTACAGTGCAAGGAAGAAAAGAGAAAGACCTCTCACAGATACAAAGATACTTACATCTTGGAACGGTCTTGTACTTTCCGCCCTTTCCAACGCATACAGGTTAACTGGGATGGAAGAGTACATCAAAGCTGCTGAAAAGACAGTTTCCTTTATCATGCGAAGGATGTGGGACGGGGAGAGGCTTAAGAGAGTTTACAGGGAAGGGATAGCCACGCTTCCGGGGACAGTAGAGGACTATTCATTCCTTGTACAAGGCCTCATTGACTTGTTCGAATGCACCCAGAACGAAATGTACCTAAGGGAAGCGATAGAAGTGTCAGATGCGATGTTTGCCAGGCTGTGGGATGAGAAAGGGGGTCTTTATTTTGAGGAGGAGGGTATTGAAGGTATAAGGCTGAAGGAGAGTTACGATGGTCCAACGCCTTCAGGAAACTCTGTTGCGGCAATGAACATGGTAAGGCTATCCGAGATAACAGTAAGGCAGGAATTTAAGGAAAGAGCATCGAAGATATTTTCTGCATTTTCAAAGAAAATAGAATCAGATCCTGCAGGACATGCTTGGATGCTATGCGCCTACGACCTCTACATAAACGGCATGTACGAGATAGTTATAACATCTGAGAAGACTACCGAGGCAAGACCCTTTATCGAGAGGATAAACAAGATATACCTTCCGGATGCAGTAGTGATTGTTGCTGACAGGTCAAATTTTGATTCTCTCAAAAAGCTTACATCACTTCTCGAATCCAGGGAGCCAGGCAAGAGAGCACTTGCTTACGTATGTAGGAACAATTCTTGTCTTCTTCCTACAGACGATCCTGAGAAGCTTGTTGAGATTGTAACAAAAAGGAATTAATTCAAGCGTAAAAGAGGCAAAAGTATGGGCATATGGGAAGTAAGATGCCTATTTGGGAATGAGTACGCTCTTGATTCTACAATTGAAATATTGAAAAAGAACGGAATAGAAAATGCAGTAAAGCTCGACAGAAGATACTTGTCTGTTAGATTCGAGAGAAGGGACAGGGAGAGGGAGGAGATGGTAAAGAGAATAGTAGAAACAAACCACGGATTTATCGAGTCGGAGGCGCCTCTTGGCGAATACGACAAGGAGCTTGCAAGGATTAAGATGAAGAAACTTAGGCATGCAGAGAAGAAAAAGAGATCTGGACATTAAATACTTCTAGTGTCTGGAAGAGTTACGAGAACAACACACGGAGACCTGCTTACAATCTCATATTCATCCCTCGTAAAGAAGCTGTAGAAACCTGTTCTCCTTGAGCTGTGCATCACTATGAGGTCAATTCCTCTTTCCCTAACAAAGCTTGCAACGTCGCTACCGATGTCCCTAACTGGAAGTATCTTTGGGTTAAAGAATCTTCCAAGCGAACTTATAGCCATACTTGTGAAGAGGGAGAACTCTTTTTCTTCCTTTTTAAGCTCGTTAAGAGTGGCAACCGCTTCAAGCGGGAGCGTTGGAGGTAAAGGGATTACCTTGGCTGCAATCATCTCAACCTCTGGCGAGGATGCAGAAGAGGTAAGGGCAGCCGCAACTATAAATGGATCGGGATGAAACTCCTTTAGCACTGGGACAAGTATCCTCCTTGGCATCCTTGGTATGAGAACACCTTCCCTAGGGCTCTCTACTAATATAACCCTCCTCCTACTATACCTTGCAACGTGGTCTGAAACCCTTCCCAGAAGTTCCCTGAACAATCCTTCTCTGTGAGCAGCCATGACAATTGCCTGTGCATCTAGCTCCTCTGCTCTAGCAACTATAGACTTGGAGATTAATTCAACTGAAGGAGGTTTCCTTTCAGGCTCTATCTCGTTGTATTCATGCTTGACTCCAAACCTCTCCGAGGCATCCCCTATGTCCTTGAGCATCTGCTCCTTTAGAGTATGGTCCTCCTCTCCCTCCAGAACGTGTGTCACATATATCTTGGCACCAGAATACTCTGCAAGGAAAAGTGCCACATATATTGCATTTCTCTCCCACGTTTGAAAAGCTAGGGGCAGAATTATGGGAGAGCTGTTTAACGACCATTCTTTACTGCTTACCAAGCTCTTTCCTCCTTCTGTAGTACTGGTACGCAAAGTAAAGAGAGAGACCTATTCCAAACCAGAGCGTTCCTATAAGCCTTCCAGTTTGATGTAGACCAACTATGAAGAACCAGACAACCGCACTCGATATAAATCCGATAAAAGGTATAACTGAGACACTGTACTTCCTTCCTCTGTATGGAAGGTTGAAGTTCAATGGCATAGTCCATCCCTTCCTGCTTGGTTCCTTTATTCTAAGCACTATCGCAGCAAGATTAACGTACATATAAGCTATTAGTGCACCGAAATTGTAAAGAGATGTAACTAGCTGCAGTAGCATGCCCCCTGGAAGTGCAAGGTTTGTAAGGAGTATAAGACATGCGACAAGGGAGAATACTGTTATTGTAACGTAGGGCGTCCTAAACCTCCTGCTAACCCTGCTAAGATTCCTTGGAAGAAGGGAAAGCCTTCCCATGGAGTAGGTTACCCTTGATACACCTATCACGCCAGTGTTTGTTGATACGTAGCAGATTAAAGCCCCCACGACAGCAACCACAAAACCGAAGTAACTGCCAATCAAAGGAAGTTTTTCTGCTATTGGTACAGCAGGTGCCTGCGAGTTCTCCGCAACGACCTGCCAAGGTACTATTGTCACAGAGAGAAGAGAGAGGAGAACAGCAACGAGTATAACAGAGAGTATTGCTGCCTTTGTTGCCCTGGGAACAGTCATTGAGGGCTTTTTTGTTTCTTCTGCAGCCTGCGATATAGATTCTATACCTATGTAGGATGCGGAGGCTATCGAAACAGCGTATGCAAAGGCAAAATAGCCCTGCCCGTTAAAACCAAATGAAGCATTTACAAAGGATGAGTATACATCCCCAATCCATCTATAAATAGAGCCCGAGGCTATGATTGAAGGTATACCGAATAAAAAGAAAACAGAAACTGTCAGCAAACTTGCAAATACGACAGACTCGTTAAGCCTTGAAGAATGCTTGATACCAACAATATTGATAAGTATTAGTGCAACTATCAGAATAACAGAGGCTACAGCATAGTAAGGGGGTGCAAGAAGAATATTGTTATTTAACTCTGTTTTCAGTATGAAACCGAGGTATCCAACTGTTGCAAGCGCGAAAAGTGCTATGTCTATTGTGTAGTCGAGCATGAGACCCCAACCTGTTATGAAACCATGGACTTTCCCAAATGCTTTCAGTGTATAGTACTGCCCTCCACCTGCTACAGGGTAGGCAGTTGCGAGTTCAGCATAGCAGAGACCAGTGCAGACGTAGGTTATAGCAGCAATCAGCAAGGCTATTGGGGAGGTAGCACCTGCAAAGGAAGCAATAACTCCAAGAGCAATAAAAATGTCTGCCCCCACATCCGCAAACCCCATTGAGAAGGAGCCCCAGCTGCCTATGTCCCTTCTCAGCTCTGTCCCGTTCTCCGCAACTTCAGGCTGGGATGCCAAATATCAAAACATCCCTTTTGTTCTCTTGCGCCCACTTTGTGGAACTTTTAACAGTTGCTTATCTTCTCACTGTTTAATAGCCAAATGTAAAGGATAGTGGTGTGCAAGGCCTTAGCAGGAAGAGGGAGCTTGCAGTTCTGTATTCTTCAATGGTACTAACAAGAATTGGATTTGGTGTAATAATAATTATATTTCCAAGCTACATAATACATACTGGAGATATAACATCTGCAGCAGTTATGGCTTTATATCCTGTCACAGAGGCAATATTTGCGTTACCTGCCGGAAGGCTGTGCGACGTCGCCGGAAGGAGGTTTGTTTTTCTCTCTTGCCTTGCACTCATGACAGCTCTTGTTTTCGCGCTAGGGCTTGACAGAGGAGTATTATATGTCGCTGTTGTTCACGGCGTCATGGGGATAGCTGCAGCAGGTATAGCAGTGTCCTCGCTGACAATGATAACTGACCTGACAGAGAGAAGGAACAGGGGAGCAGGTATGGGTGGCTTTGACACAACAAACATAGTTGGTTACGCTGTTGGCCTTTTACTTGGAGGAAGACTTGAAAATATTTTCAGGCAGAACCTTGGGTATGCTTTCTTCGTGACTTCGGCAGCTCTTGCAGCAGCTTTAGTAGTATCATTCTTTGTTATTAAAGAGACGCCTCATCTTTCAACAAGAAAATTACCCATAAACCCACTTGCAGCACTTGACTCTAGGACAAAGGCTGTTTTACCGATATGGTTAAGCATTACAGCCCTGATAGGGATTGTATTTTACCTGCCAAGGGCACTAGCCCTAGTTGGTGTAGAAGGCAGCACAACATCTTTCCTTCTCTTTGCAGGGGTTGCGGGACTTGGGATAGGTTCAATAGGATTTGGTGCTCTCTCCGACAAAGTTGGAAGGACTCGTGTGCTTCTCATAGGCATATTTGGGCTACTCGGCCTCTTATTATCGCTAGCATCGATAGCTCCAAAGGGACTTGAGAGTATTATTAGGTACGCCTACGTAATCGTTCCCTTTGGTTTTGCAACTTCGGCACTCGTCCCCTCTGTTCTTGCGATGGTTGGCGACTCAGCATCTCTCGAAATGAGGGGTACTGCAATGGGCCTCTACAGTGTGATGCTTTCAGGCGGAATAGCAATAGGCATTGTCGTGGCTGGTGTTGCCCATTCACTGGGTGGACTTCAAGCAATCCTGTATGCAGGCGCAATAGTATTTACTGCGGCATGCCTGCTTAGCTACTATTTGATCTCGCGGCAAAAGAATTAAGAGTATTGCAAATTGGAGCCCCATTGAGAGCGGGGGTCGCCCAGCCTGGTCAACGGCGCGAGGCTTAGGACCTCGTCCCTTAGGGGTTCGTGGGTTCAAATCCCACCCCCCGCACATCTTGCTGAGTCCAAAGCGCTGAGCTTATGTAGTCTTCCTGTATCTGTCCTGTAAGAGAAATAGTACGCAGAAGTAGGCCCTGATAAGTTCCTAGCCAGGACCCGAAAGGACTCACGGTGGGCCGAACACATGATTATAGACTACGTAGAGTCACACCGTAACCAGGTAAGCGGTTCCACGCTGTCACAGGTCCGAGATGCGCTCAAACACTTCTACGAAATGAACAACTTCGAAAATGGTATTAACTGGGCGAAGATTACGAAGATGATGCCCCGGGCCAGGAAGATAGGCTCGGATAGGGCCCCGACGATGGAGGAGATCCGGAAGATTGCCGACAACGCTGACTTACGAAGTGCATCGTTCTCCTGCTCTGTTCCAGTGGAGACGTCGAACCTGTCCTCGAGGCCGGCGAAGTCGTCGCGGCAAGTTTGACCGTCTACCGATGGGACCCTGAAGAGTATCAGACATTTGTTACCCCAGAGGGCTACAGGGCTCTCCTCGAGTATAAGCACAGAAGG
>CADDZR010000007.1 GCA_902812495.1 archaeon
TGTTTGTCCTATGGTTGGAGCAAACTCGTCTGTATCGCTAGCAGCCTCGCTACATCTGGCATCTTCCTTGGGCTTGGAACTTGTCGAATACGACCCCTTTGAAAATCCACTCTACAGAATAACAGAGGGTTTCCCCTCCCTACGTTCAGGTAAACTTGTGCTCCCAAGAGGACACGGCATAGGTATTGAGCTGGACAAGAGGTTCCTTAGAGAAGCAAGCTTAAAGATAATCGAGTAGACTGTCAGCTTCTTTAACAACTCCCAGGACATGCATTCCTCCTGCTTCCTTGTCGACACCAGTCTTAACGAGGATAGAATCAATGCCTGCCCTCCTTGCACCTTCTATATCTGTGTCCAGCTGGTCACCAACCATAACAGCATCCTCCTTCCTCTTTCCCGCGAGCTTTAGAGCAAGTCTGAACATAAGTGTCGAGGGCTTTCCTATTATAGTTGCCTTGACGTTTGAAGAGTACTCGAGTGCCCTGAGTATCGGTCCTGTTGCAACAGCAGGGCCGTCCTTTGACATGTAGAACCTTGAAGAATGAGTCCCGATTATCTTACTGGATTTTATGGCTGCAAAAGTCGCTCTGTTCAATTTGTCGTAGGTTAGGAAGCGGTCAAGCCCAACGACAACCACATCAACATCTGTTTCATCGCTTCTTTGATGCCCAAACTTTGACATCTCTTCTTCTAAACCCTTCTCCCCTACCAAGAAGTACTTGACCTTGCCAAGCTTCTCTTTAATGTACATCCCAGTCAGCATAGAGCTGGTGAGTATTTCGTTACTTTCTATCTCAAATCCAAGTTTCAGAAGGTTGAGATGAATGTTCTCTGTCTTCTCTGTCGAGTTATTTGTTAAGATGAGAACCTTCTTTCCGCTTTTCTTTAATTTCTTTATTAGCTTTCTTCCTGAAATGTAAACAACCTTTTCCTTTCCTTTGTAAAGAACACCGTCCAGATCGAAGAGAAATAAGCTCTTTTCCTTGAGGGAATGCAGGCTTTCTATGCTAGTTCAACCTCCCCTTTCTCGCTAATTGTTATTTTTGAAGCTAAGGCTGCTCTTTCGTAAAATTCATTTTCTGTACAGAGCACTACGGGTATTTTTAGACCATAGTTTATTCCAGAAAGTAATGAACCAACGACAGTTCCGTTGTCCAGCGTGGCTATAATTATACCAGCAGGACAGTTTCCTAGCCTAGCTGTCTCAAGGAACCATGCAGAAGCGGTAGTGGAACCTTTCCCATATCGATACACAAGTATCTTTCCCTTTATGTTCTTTCCCTTTATGTCACTTCTTACATCTGTTACAAGTCCAGTCTCAGGATTAACACCGTGGGCAAAGGTAAATGGCTTTGTGGAAACAAGCGGTTCACCGCTTGCCTTCCCTCCAACAAGTACCTTGCATGCGTATTTTTTCATGCAATTGTTACCTCTTCTATTATGGTTCTAAGCGGCCTGTACCTTATCTTTATCTCTCCTTCAGACGATACGATCTCAGCAAGTTTAGCTGAGTTTGTCATCACAACCTCAAAACCCATATCTGATAGGGGAGAAATCTCCGCATCAGTTGAGTGTGTAAGCCTCGCACCTGAAGCCTCTATTACCTGCTTCATGCTGTACCTTGTCACCATGTCGTAGGTAAGCTTTGAAGTGTAAACGTAGAGCTTTATTCCTTCCTTTAGCTTCCTTCCCTCAATAAGCTTAGCAAGCAAGGCTATTTCGTTTGTTGAAAGATGAGGTACACCGAACGCCACTAGCTGAGGTTTCTCCTCCGTCTGGTTCAGTTCCTCCTCGACCTCTCTTACCTCGCTTTCTGTTATGTCTATTGTCTCAACTTTTTCATTCTTAGTTGCTTCCTCGAGCGTTCTTGAACCGGGTGTAAAACCGATGTAGTGTATCATTGTTACTGGTCCCGAAGCAGCTGCGGCTGCACCGAGATGCTTCAGGTCGTCTGATGTCACGTTGGATGGCAGGCCTGTTAGTGCTGGTACCCTTCCTCTTGAGTTCTTTCCAATATAATAACCGATGCTCCTGTAGTCAAGCTCATTCCTTGGCTCGAAAGATATCCTGAAATTTACCGAAGCAGTCCTATTTTCATCAAGCAGCATACCGTAGCGTGGTGTCAGGCCGAGAATGGCTGATGCAACGTCTAGACCGAATGTTATCTTGTTTGTTCTGCATCCGAGAAGGGAATTTGCAAAGACAACCGAATTTGATTCGGCCCAAGAAAGGTTCTCCCCCATCTTTGGAAAGTTGCATACCTGGTACTGTGCACAAGACCAACATTCTGTACCTCCCATTTTCACGAAAGCCTCCCTCAACCTCATTTGCTTTGAAGCATATTCCTTGTCTATACCAAATTCTTCCCATCTTTCCAGGTCTATGCTTGCGGGGTCGACTGTTGTGTACACGGAAAATTTAGCACCCAAGCTTGCAAGTCTCTCGTAAAATTCAATCCCGGATTCATGCAAGCTACTGTAATGAGCAAGGACGTGGGCACTCGAAACTGGGACAAGTGAATCAGCACCTACAGCATCGCCAAACTTCACAAGTAATTCCATTGCATCAGCCCTTGCCTCCCCCTCCTCGCCCGAAAGAATCCTCTCCTGCTCTTTGGTGAGATACAACGTTTCCTCCAGCTTTAAAAACAGTTTAAAAGGTGTTTGATAGGAGAAAAAATATGAGCTTCAATTTTTACCTTCCAACCAGGATCATCTTCGGGTGGGGTTCCTCTGAAAGAACAGGGGAAGAGGTAAGGGCTCTTGGAGCAAGGAAGGTTCTAATTGTTACTGATAGCTACTTGTCAAAAAGCAAGTACCTTTCTTCAATTCTGGAGAAATTTGAAGGCATAGGATACGAAATCTATGATAGTGTTGCTCCTGAACCAGAGATAGACGTTGCCGAGGATGTGGCTGAGAAGGCGAGAAAAGGAGGTTACGACTGTGTTTTGGGTTTTGGAGGAGGAAGTTCGATAGACATGGCAAAGGTGGCATCACTGGCACCAACAAACCCAGGGAAGATTGCAAACTATGTTGGAAACAACATTTTCAGGAACAGAGGTATACATTCGATAATGATACCCACTACCTCGGGCACAGGAGCCGAGTTAACTGTGACATCTATGGTTACAGTGGCAGGACATAAGCAGTGGATAAACAGCCCTCTTCTCATGCCAGAGCTTGCAATAGTTGACCCGGAACTCACAATCTCCATGCCACCAAACGTAACCGCATCCACTGGCTTGGATGCACTCTGCCATAACACTGAATCTGTATTTTCTTCCCTCTCAAACCCTGTTACAGATTCCGTAGCTGTAAAGGGAATAAGCTTGGTAATGCAAAGTCTGGAGAGGGCGTACAGAGACGGTAAAGACAGGGTTGCAAGGAGTAACATGAGCATTGCAGCGATGCTTGGAGGTATAGCATTACAGGCAAGGATGGTTTACGGGCACTCAATAGGCTATACAGTTGCAACGAGGTACAAGCTACCTCATGGTATTTCTTGCGGCATACCTCTTCCGTACATAATTTCGAACTACTCAAAGGCATGTGCAGACAAGATGGACCAGCTCTCCCTCGCCTTTGATGTTGAGAGGGATAGCGACCCCGTAAAGACGGGAATCAAGATAGCCGAAAGGGTTATTCAGCTTCTGAGATCTCTTAAGGTCCCTACATCCTTTAGAGAGCTGGGTATTCAACGAAGTGAGATAAGGGAGCTTGCAGAGGAATGTATCAAGATCTATCCAAGAAAAAACAGCACGCTCGTTTTTGACATTGATTCAATGACTGAGCTCTATGAGAGAATCTGGGAAGGCAGAGTAGAGCCAGAATAGGGCAAGTTTTAATACAACAAAGAAAAGCTGAAAAAACATGCAGATGCTTATAGACGGAAGGTGGGTTGAAGCAAGCTCAAGAGAGAGGATACAAGTATACAATCCAGCAACTGGGTCTGTTGTTGACACAGTTCCAAGGGCGGAGAGGGAAGATGTTAGGGCTGCCGTTGATGCAGCTGAGGAATCGCTAAAGAAATGGTCTGAACTACCTGCAATAGAGAGATCTAGGATTTTGTTAAAAATAGCAGAAAACGTGAGACAAAATTCCGAAGAGCTTGCACGAACACTTACCCTTGAGCAGGGAAAGCCACTGAACGAAGCGAGGTCAGAAGTGAATTCTTTTGCAAACTGCTGCGAGTACTATGCAGGTCTGATCGGGAGGCATAGAAATGTTCAGAACGAATTCTTGACAGGTGAGGGTTTCTTCGTTGTTACAAAAATTCCCGTTGGCGTCGTCGGTGCTATCCTACCGTGGAACTTTCCTGTCTCTCTTCTTGGATGGAAGGTTGCACCTGGTCTTGCCGCAGGAAATACATTTGTTGTTAAGCCTGCATCTTCGACACCGTTGACAGATATAAAGGTCGTTGACCTAATGTACAAGAGCGGTCTTCCTGCCGGAGCTGTAAACATAGTAACAGGCCCTGGTATCACCGTTGGAGAGGAGATAGTTAGGAATCCCAAGGTCTCGAAGATAGCATTCACGGGTGAAACAGGAACAGGAAAGAAGATAATGGAGATGGCCTCGGACCAAATAAAGAGAATAACGCTGGAACTTGGAGGCTCAGATCCAATGGTTGTCTTTGAAGATGCCGATCTTGAGCTGGCAGTTGAAGGAGCTGTATGGGGAAGGTTCAGGAACTGCGGACAGAGCTGTACATCTGTGAAGAGGCTTATACTGTTGGAAGGCATTGCAGAGCAGTTCATCTCTAAGCTTGTGGAGAAAGTAAGGACAATAGTTGTAGGGAACGGGATTGAACCAAGTACCCATATGGGTCCACTTCACAACGAGCAGCAGAGGGAAAAGATAGAAAATATGGTTGAGGATGCGGTATCATTGGGTGCAAAGGTTCTTGTTGGAGGTAAAAGGCCTGAAGGTGAGGAGTTCTCAAAGGGCTATTTCTACCTGCCTACAGTCCTTACAAATGTAAGCGAGGAAGCAACAATCTCTAATGAGGAAGCTTTTGGACCTGCGCTTCCTGTCTACGTTGTTAGGTCTGAGGAGGAAGCCGTGGAGCTCGCTAACAGAACAATATATGGTCTAGGTTCTTCCGTCTGGACAAAAAACCTAGAGAGGGCCTTCCGTGTTGCAGAAATGATACAGGCTGGAACAACATGGATTAACTCACCTCCTATAGCAAGGGCGGAGGTGCCATTCGGTGGCTTCAAACAAAGCGGCCTTGGGAGGGAACTTGGTGTCGAAGGGCTTGAGCATTACTACGAAACAAAGAGCATACAGGTTTACGATTACTCGAAGGGAAGAAAGTGGAGATTCCCAATATAAACTAATAAATACACACCAAGAAAAAGGATACTGAAATGCCTCAGTATGCAAGGATAAAACTGACAAGCACAAACCTAAAAGAGCTTGAGAAGGTTGCAAAAGATATCAGAGAGATAGCTCTAAAGACAGGCGTTAAGGTTAGAGGACCACAGCCACTTCCAACAAAGAAACTAAAGATAACAACAAGAAAGGCACCAACAGGTGAGGGGAGCCACACCTTTGACCACTGGCAGCTAAGAATACACAGAAGGATACTTGACGTTCAGCCGGACGACAGAACGATGAGGCAATTAACAAGGCTGAAAATACCGGACGACGTAAAGATGGAGGTAATCCTTACCTCATCCTAAAGAAGTGCTTTCTTAACCCACTCTATTGTCCTTTTAAGTCCTTCATCAAGTGTCAGAATCTGCTTATATCCTAGCAGGCTCTTTGCCTTCTCAATTGACGGATAGCTGATTAAAGGATCTTTCTCGAGCTCAGAACGCGGAGGTGCAAGTACTATCTCTGAACTTGAGTTTGTAAGCCTCCTTATGATTTCAGCATACTCCCTAATGCTAAGTACCTTTTCTCCACCAAAGTTAAATGCCTCTCCAACAGCCTCGTCCTTTGTTAGTATCAGGTAAAGTAGCGATGCATAGTTCAATGCGTGTGTTGGTGCTGTTACATCTCTTCCTGAGTTGTATAGGGTTATGCTTGAATTCTTGAGGCAAGAAAGTATGAATCTAACTGTTGCTCTGTTCTGGTTATCGTACTCGCCAAAAAGTAGCCAGCTTCTTGTTATTGAAACAGGTAGGTTCCTTGATTTGTAATAACTCCATGCCATTTTCTCTGATATAACCTTTGAGTAATCGTATGGAACCCTTGGGGAGAACCTTGCTTCCTCAGTAACAGGGTTCTGTTTAGGAATACCGTAAACGTTGGCGGAGCTTGCATAGACAAACCTCTTGACATTCTTCCTCGATGCAAGCTCAAGCAAATTGAGAGTGCCGTATGCATTGACTAGGAAGCATGAGTAAGGATCCTGTATAGTTCTCTTTATGTCAGTTATTGCTGCTAGATGCACAACTGCATCAAAGTCATGGCCTGCAAGATTTGAGAAAACAAAGTCCTTCTGTGATATGTCACCGTTGACGTCAGAGCCCGAGACGTCAGAGGTTAGGACCTCGATACCTTTATCCTTAAGGTAGGAGGAGACATGCCTCCCAACCATACCTGAAGCGCCTGTTACTAAAACTCTCACGGCAACGACACATGTGAACTGCTTAAGAAGTATACGCGTTTTTTTCGTAATTGAGAACTGTTTCTCTGTCCACAGCACCGTAAACTACAAACTGTGAACCATCTGGGAGAGATAGCGGCATTCTTGCAACAAAGAAAGGCACCTCAAAGGACTTCGCCCTCTCACCTTCCAAATGAAGGAGCTTTGTTGCTGCGCCGTTCTTGAGAATAAATTCCATAACAACAGAAACACTTCTGCTGCCCATTGCCCCTATCCTGCCGCCGCCTTCAGATGAACCCTCTACCAAGAGAATAAAAAACCTGTTCTCGTCCTGACTTGAAAAATCTAGCTCCTTCTCTGACACAATAACAAACCTTTGTTTACCTTTCAGGATACTAAGAAACTCAGAGTTACCAGAGTTGCTCAATCTTATTCACAGCTGTACCCTTCTGTATCTCTTCCTCGCTTATTGTCTCAAATTTAAAAGAGTCTATGCCCCTTTCCTTCAGCTCATCCCTGAGTCTGCTCATCCAGACACCACCGTCTTGTAGAAATGAAAGGCAGAGAACAGCTATCTTGAACCCTCTGTTTGAGTATTCTTGGATCTGGTCTGCTGCAGAAACAATCCATGGTTCTACCTTCTTCTGATCCAAATGAATCGGCGGCATCTTGATTATACCGAAGCCTCTCTCCTCAATTCTCTCGAAAAGTTTCTTTATGCTAAGATCTGCTCCATACCTGCCTGGGTTTACGATGTAGTCAGAAACGATTAGGACCCGAAACGACCTTTTATCCCTGAACTCCAGAGCTCTCACCCAAGAATTCTTCAAATTCCTTTACAGCTTTATCCATGTCGAAGTCCTGCGAGTCCATAGGTATCCCTGTAGCCCTTGGAAATGGGATTCCCCTTGATTGCAGCTCCTTTTCGAGCTCTTCAATCCATATACCCTTTCCCGGGACTATTTTGTATTGATCAACAGTAGCCTGAGGCCTTCCACCCCATATCGGGTCCGAGGAACCAGTGTATCTTACACCGCTGGAAGGACTACCGTCAAGACCAACAAGTATTATCTCGAAACCTCTTCTGTAATAGTCCTCTATCAGGTCGGCAGTGAATTTAGCTAGGTTCCTGCAGTGCCTCCTGTATCCGGGGTTATCGTATATATCTCTGGTAGTCCACCATCTTGTGAGACCCATTGCAAGTATTTCGGGGCAAGGAAGCTGCTCAATTATGAAATCCTTCTCCCTTAGCTTCCCTATAATAGGTGAAACAACGCCAGGGAGCCTCGCAAATTCGGCTACCTTGGCGTTCTGGTTAAGAAGGCAATGTGCAACAAACGCAACCTTTCCCTTCGCCATCTGGTGTTGTACTTTTCTCCGATGTATTTAAGAGTGAAGTTTTAAACTGCTTTCCAAGCTGGGCGTGTTCATTGAAGGTAGTTATTGCGCTAGGGGGCAATGCAATAGAGAGGCCTAAACAGAGTGGCAGATATGAAGAAATGGTTCAGAACGTAAGATTAGCATGTGAGAGCATATCTTCCATCATCCAGCAAGGGCATGAGGTTGTCTTGACGCACGGGAATGGACCTCAAGTTGGAAACATACTGATACAGCAGGAAAGGGCATCAGACATAATACCTCCTCAGCCGTTAGACGTACTTGGCTCCATGACGCAGGGCTGGATTGGATACCTGATACAGAGGGAGCTCAGGAACGTTTTTTCAAGAAAGGGAATAAGGAGGAGGGTTGTCAGTGTAATTACACAGACAGTTGTTAGGAGGGATGACCCAGCATTTGAGAACCCGAGCAAGCCCGTAGGCCCGTTTTACACTGAAGAGCAGCTTAAAGCCCTTGACAGAAAGGGCAAGAACTTTGCAAGGGTAATGCACGAGGGAAAGTACTACTTTAGGAGAGTTGTCCCATCCCCAGACCCTTTAAGGATAGTGGAAGGTGACACAATATCAAACCTTGTCGAATCGGGTGACGTTGTCATTGCTTCAGGCGGTGGTGGCATACCTGTCATCATTGATGAGGAAGGGAGCCTCTCGGGGGTGGAAGCTGTAATAGACAAGGACCTGGCAGCAGAAAAGCTTGCGGAGGCTGTAGGTGCAGAGAGGCTACTCATCCTAACAAACGTTGAGTACGTTAAGCTGAACTATGGAAAGGAAGGTGAGAAAGACCTAGTTTCCATGAACGCCCAGGAAGCAAGGAGATACCTACAGGAAGGACATTTTGCAAAAGGCAGCATGGGACCAAAAGTCCTGGCCTGCATCAGGTTTGTTGAGTGGGGAGGTAGGGACGGAAAGATAGCACACCTCGAAAAGGCAATAGAGGCGATGGACGACAAATCTGGAACAACAATTGTCCCGTAGAAGCAACTCTGTGTAACTCAGAAAGTCTTTTATACTTTCTTCAGCCGTAAACATGCCCTTGAGTGAGGGTACGGTAGGGAAGCCGATACCGCCACAGGATATGCCGCTCAAGGTCACAGGAACTGCAACATATGCATATGATGTTGAGATACCTGGCATGCTGTACGCAAAGCTGGTGACAAGCACTGTTCCACATGCAAAGCTGAAGAAGGTGGATACGAAGAGGGCAGAGAGAGTCGAAGGAGTTCTGTTTGTCTTCACAGGCAATGAAATGCCTTACAGGGTTGGAATGTATGCAGGGGACAGGGATCTTCTTGCAAAGGATAAGGTTAGATGGGTTGGCCATCCTGTTGCTGTCGTAGTTGCCGAGAGCCTTGAGGCCGCTGAGAAAGCAGCTGAAATGGTGGATGTTGAATATGAAACACTGCAACCCGTGTTTGACCCGCTTGAAGCCCTCAAAGAGGGCGCTCCACTTCTCCACGAAAGCATGCACGAATACAGACATGCACCTGCCTTTAACCCTGTTCCAGGTACAAATATAGCAAACAAGTTTACACTTGTACATGGAGACGTGGAAGAGGGATTCAAGCAATCTGACGTTATAATAGAGGATGAGTTCAGGATATCTCATGTTAGCCATGCTTACATGGAAACACAGAATGTTCTAGCGCACTACATGAGAGATGGGACGCTGGAAATATGGACAAGCTGCCAGTCGCCTTTCATAGTGAGGCAGATAGTCTCAGAATCTCTTGGGATACCGTACAGCAAGGTCGTTGTTAAGACACCATTTGTTGGAGGTGGCTTTGGAGGAAAGGCAGGGCTCGGATGGGAGGCTCTTGTAGCTATGACTTCAAAGCTTGCAGGCTTCAGGCCTGTGAAACTAGTACTCTCAAGGAAGGAGAACTTTGCATCCTCTGCGTCGAGGGAAGCTGTCATTGCAAAGGTAAAGGCAGGTTTTACGAAGGAAGGCAAATGTGTTGCATACAAGGTAACTTTTATACTTGATGCGGGTGCATATGCTGATTACACTGTGAATGTGTCAAGGGCAATGGGTTACTCAGCTGAAGGTGTTTACGAGATACCAAACGTCTACTGCGAATCAATTGCAGTTTACACAAACAAGATACCGACAACAGCCATGAGGGGGTTCGGCTATCCCGAGAGTAACTGGGTTCTCGAACAAGTATTTGAGAGAGCCGCAGCAAAGCTTGGTATCGATTCTGTGAGGATAAGGAGGATAAACCTTCTGAGGCCTGGAGAATCCCATACTGCAACAGGTGAGAGGCTAAGGGAGGACGTCGGAGATCCAAGAAAGGTCCTGCAGAGCTTGCTGCAGCAGATAGGCTGGGGTGAGAAGCCTCAACCACCTTCGAAACCGTGGAGAATAAGGAGTAAGGGCTTTGCTCTGTGCGTTAAGGGACCGTCCCAGCCTCCGAACGCTGCTGCTTCAGCCATAGTCAAGTTTAACGAAGATGCAACTGTTGACGTCGTAGTTGGAACGGGCAACTTCGGACAGGGAACAGCGACATCACTCTCCCAGCTTGTTGCAGACCAGTTTGGCCTGCCTGTAGAAAGAGTGAGGGTTGACCTGGTGAGAGATACAAGCAAATCTGCTTACACCTGGCAGACTGTCGGGAGCAGGGGTCTCTTCACAGACGGAGTTGCAGTTCTTCGTGCGTGCGAAGATGCGAAGAAGCAGATAAAGGGAATTGCATCTCAGGTATTCCGCGTCAATGAGGAGGACATTGAGATAATTGATGGGATGGTTAGGGTTAGGGGTAGACCTTGGATTTCGATTCCACTTAAGGATCTTGTCTTTGGGTATGTCTATCCAAATGGTAACACTGTTGGTGGACCAGTAATTGGAAGAGGGTACTTTGCATCAACACTGAACACTTACCTTGACCCCCAAACAGGACAGGGTATACCTACGATATTCCACACATTTGGTGGAACAGGCGTGGAAATAGAGCTAGACCCTCTAACTGGAGAGATAGAAGTTATCAAGGCTGTTCAGGTCTTTGACGTTGGAAAGGCGATAAACCCTTTGCTCCTGAAAATGCAGCTCGACGGTGGTTTCATCATGGGTATGAGCATAGCACTGTTCGAGAAAATAAAGTTTGACGAGCAGGGAAACATACTGAATCCAAACTTTACAGGATACTATATTGCAAGGTCCAAGGACATACCTGAGAGTTTCTCCTGCAGCTTGGTTGAGACACCGCAGTTTGATGGACCGATGGGTGCGAGGGGCATAGGAGAGCTTAGTATGATATCTGTTGCTTCGGCTATTTCAAATGCTATATTCCTCTCAACAGGAATAAAGCTAAACAATCTCCCTATGAATCCAGAAGAGGTATGGAGGCAGATAATGAACCAGAGACCAGAGCTTGTGGAGCAGGCCTTGGAAAATATGCTAAAGCTCACACAAGAAGCTAAGGTACAGTAATGAGCTTCGGCTCCCCGTACTTCACATTACCTGAATTCACATATCTTAGAGCAAGGAGAATAGAGGAGGTCCTCCAGCTTCTCGAAGAGAAAGGAGAAGATGCAAGACTGCTTGCAGGGGGTGTTGGGTTAATCTCGTTCATGAAAGAGAGGCTTGTCTCCCCTTCCATTGTAATAGATATAAAGGGAATAGAGGAGCTGAGAGGCATAAAGCTAGAAGGTAGCAAGATATCTATAGGTGCATGTACAACACTACAGGAAATTTCAGAAAATGAATTGATAAGGAAAGAAATTCCAGCACTCCACCAGGCTTCAGGTGAGGCAGCCGACATAGCGATAAGAGGAAGGGCAACAATAGGGGGCAATGTATGCGAAGCAATACCTTGGGTTGATATGCCTGTTGCACTTTTAGCATTGGATGCGGATATCCATCTGCTGAGTAGGAGAGGAGAGAGGATGCTGAAGGTAGGGAACTTCTTGAAGGGTATGCTTGAGACAGACTTGAGACAAAACGAATTAGTAACTAAATTCACAGTACCAACACCAAAGAGAAGGAGTATATTCAGAAAGTATGCTAAAGGTTCTGAATTTGCAATTGCAAGCATATCAATTTGCGTAGACGGAGAAGTAAGGGTTGTTTATGGGTCTGTTGCTCCAACGCCGGTTAGATGCAAGGAAGTAGAGCAAATAATAGAAAGGGAAGGAATTTCAGAGAGCAGTATAAGAAAGGCAAGCAAGGTTGCAAGAGAAAGTGTTGAATGCATGGACGATGTGCTTGCCTCCTCCGCATACAGAAAACATATAGTTGGCATACTTACTGCAAGCGCATTAAAGGAGATTCAGAGATGAAAAAGCTATCCTTTAATGTGAACGGCATAAGGAGAAATACGCTTACAAAGGACAACGAGCTTCTGCTCGACCTTCTCAGGGAAAGGCTTGGTGTGAAAAGCGTTAAGGCAGCTTGCTGGAGGGGCGAGTGCGGCCTCTGTACAGTTCTTTTTGATGGAAAGCCCGTAAAGTCATGCCTCGTTCTTGCTGTCGAGGCTGAAGGAAGAGAAATAACAACTGCAGAGGGTCTTGCAGAGGGAGAGAGACTGAGTGATATACAAGATGCATTCGTAAAGTATGGGGCGTCACAGTGTGGTTTCTGCACCCCTGCATTTGTTTTAACATGCCACTACATAATAGAGAGCGGGAAGGCTAAGACAGAAAAAGAGGCCCTTGAACTGTTAAATGGATTGATATGCAGATGTGGAACATATAACCAGATAAGGGAAGCTCTCGCCTCCCTCTTGTCAGGAAAATAACTTCAGGTTAAAGGAGCTTCTCAAGCGCTTCTTCAAGTTCTCTCTCAATTTTCCTTCTCTGTCTTGGCCTTACGTTTACTACCTTTACATTCTGCTGTACGAGAGCTATGTAAAAGTTTTCAAGACCTATGTTAAGAACCCGTAGCTCTTCCTTCAGCAACCTCTCATAGCCCAAACAATCTCACCCACAACTTCTCTACCTTTCTTTCAACCCTGCATCTTGTTGCTATCAGGCATGCAAGTACAGCCATCTCAGCATTCGACCTGCAGACAGCTATTCCACTATCTTCAAGTTTTTTCTTTTGTCGCTCTAAACCCTGCCTGTCCTTCTTCGTGCCTACCAACCTGCATAGCAGGACAGGGCCATTAACCTGTTCGATTGTATCAGCTATCTCACCCGCCGGGTCGTCTGATACACCGTACCCAAGAATTACGTCAAACATAAGGACAGCAACCCTCCTATCTTTTATCTCATTCTTCATCCTCAATATCTTCAATGTTGAGTCGATCATCGGATGAGCCCTTCCCTGCGTAAAGAACTCGTCGCCCATATCGATGATGCTGTTTCCAATGCTCTTAAGCGGGTTTTGGAGAAGATATCTTTTTTCGTATGATGTATTGCTGTAAGCCCTTATACCAAGCTTGCTCAGAATTAAAAATGATTCATGTGCAAGGGTCCCACCGCTGTATACTCCTCTAATGAAGATCCTTTCCTTCTGTAGCTTCGAGGAAAGCGATTCTGCATTTGATAAAATTTCCTTAAAGGAAAAGAACTGTTTGGATTCTCCTTTCTCTTTCGCTATCTTTACTGCACATGCGTGCAGCGTTTCACTGTTTTCCAGACCCAGATTATCCTCTACTCCAAGAAAACAGGCAAATGTCTTCTTTCTGACTTTGCTGCAGTAACTTGCTATCTCAGAAACAACCTCCCTTGAGTGTTGCTTTGCTATAATGCAGAGTATTTTTGTGCTAGGGTCACTGTTCAGGGCCTCGATGCATTTCTTTGTCATGATTCCCCCAACCTCCTTCGAAAGGTCTGAGCCACCTACCCCGAACGCATGGGATACACCCAAGCTGAGCGAATCAAGGATAGAGATTATCTCTTGCAGCCCTGTTCCGGCCGAGGCAACTAAGCCTATGTCCCCCTTCTCAACCTCGTTTGCAAAGCATATACCCTTGCCACCTATTATTGTTGTTCCCGCTCCCGGACCTAGAAGGAGGAGGTTTTTTTCGTTTGCAAGCTTCTTTAGCCTAACCTCATCCTTCAAACTCACATGGTCACTAAAGAGATGTACGTTAATGCCTTTCATTATCATATCCTCAGCAACATCAACAGCCTGGTCGCCGGGAAGGGAAATCACAGCGAGGTTTGGCCTCAGGGAAAGTATAGCATCCTCAACAGACGCGTATTCCTGTGTACCCTTGGTCTTACTGGAAAAGATCAAGGCCTCAACTTCCCTGATCACAGCTGCCCCTTCACCTTTCTCATCCATCTCAATTGCTATTATCAGGTCATCAGGACCAGCTTTTCTTGCCTCTTCAGTTAGGAAGCCGAGTTCTGACATGAGCTTCTTGTTAGCTTCAGTCCCGAGAGAGAGAAAAGCATTCTTAACCTTAGGTATTTTCTTTGCTTCCTCAGTCGCTTTCATGAGGCGTATCGAGTCCAAGTAAACTCCTTTCTTGACTATAACAAACCTCTGCATCCTCTTCCCAAGCGAAAAGATGTAGTACTTAAATCGTTTTTAACAGTAGGGTGGAAAAGATGGTAAGCAGGGAAGAGGTTGAGCAAGCAAACAAGAAAGCAACAGAAAGGATGATGGAATCAGAGCCAATGTGGGTGGACGTTGTAAGGGCTGATGAGGCACTTCGTCTGAAGGAAAAAACACTGCTACATGCAGGTCCTCCTGTCAGATGGGAGGATGCGAGTGGCCCCCTCAGAGGCGCGCTAATAGGTGCTTCAATTTATGAGGGTTGGGCAAAAGATGAGGTGGAAGCAACGAAAGCACTCAGTAGGGGGGAAATAACATTTGAACCAACACACCATCATGCATGTGTTGGTCCAATGGCAGGAGTTATATCTCCAAGCATGTACTTGTTTGCAGTTAGAGATAGGAAGAACACCCTTGAAGCATTCTCAAACATGAACGAGGGCATAGGGAAGGTGTTGAGGTATGGTGCATTCGACAAGGATGTCATAACTAGGCTGAAATGGCTCGAGGAAGTCTTTGCTCCCGTTTTGAAATCTACAGTCAGAAGAATTGTCAAGGAGAAGAAAGGCCTGAACGTGAAGCAGCTAATCTCAAAGGCTCTAACGATGGGGGATGAATGTCATAACAGGTACATTGCAACTACCTCTCTTTTTGTAAGGGAAATAGCAAGGTATGCTGTTGAGGTTTCGGGTAAGAAAGAAGCAAGCCAGGTTCTGAGGTTCCTCGAGGAGAACAACTTTGCTACACTCAACCTTGGTATGGCTGCTGCGAAATGCATGGCTCTTGCAGCACACGGCATCGAGATGAGCACAATTGTTACAGTTATGTCAAGGAACGGAACGGAATCGGGCATATGGGTAAGCTCTCTTGGGGAGAGATGGTTTACCTTCAAGGCACCTGTACCAAGGGGGCTCTTCTTTCCTGGCTACAGCCAGGAGGATGCTAACCCTGATATCGGGGACAGTGCTATCACCGAAACAGCTGGTTTTGGAGGCTTTGCAATGGCTGCGGCCCCGGCTATAACTTCATGGGTTGGTGGCTCGGTTGAGCAGGCTATAGAGATAACAAAAAAAATGTACGAAATAACATTCACAGAGCACAGGTATTTCCAAATACCGTACCTTGAGTTCAGGGGAACACCTTGCGGTATAGATATCAGAAAGGTGCTAAAGACAGGCGTAACGCCAATTATAAACACAGGAATAGCACATAAGAAGGCAGGTGTCGGCCAGATAGGGGCAGGAACAGTTGAGTTCCCCTTTGAGCCGTTCAAGGATGCTTTTAAGACATACCTGGAGAACTACAGATGACAGCATTTGAACCAAAACATGTTGGAAGTCTCTTCCGCAGAAGGAGTAACTATGGTGTATGGAAAGGAAAGGCTGTAAGGGACGACACTCTTTACATTGAAAGACGTGGAAAGGTTATGGTCATCACTTCAATCGAATTCTACGCTCCTTTCTCCGTATGCCTTGATAAAAGCTTTAGTTTTGAGGGTGACGCCATGATCGATGAAGAACACCTGAGATTCGGAAACGTCTTTGTGAAGAAAAGCACTGTAACGCTTGAAGAGCCCATCAAGGTTAAGGAACTATACCCCCTCTCAGGTAAGGGGCTGGACAAGGTTGAAAGTACAATCAAACTCCTTTACCCTGAAGAAGAAGAGCTAGAGTTTGTCATCTCCTCTTCAAGAAAGCTGGCCGAATTGGGGTCGACAAGGGAGCTCTACGAGGGGCTGTGTTCTCTTGTTGGAAGAGGAAGGGGGCTTACACCTTCGGGTGACGATATGGTCTCGGGTTTCCTATCGGTTTATAACGCAGCAAGTACCTACGCGGGAAGGAGGAAACTTTGCATAAGTTCTAAAGCCTTGGAAAAGACAAACTCATTTGGCAGGTCAATGATATACTACTCTCAAAGTCTTCAACTAGATAAGAAAGCGTTGAAGCTTGTAACTTCACTTCTAGAGGGAGATCTTTCGTTGACACTCGAAGCAGTTCTTGAACTTTCGAAGAGGGGCCACAGTTCCGGTCTCGACTACTCTGTCGGTGCTCTATCAGCATGTAGACATATTCTTTCCATGTGGGAAGTTGTTAAAAGGGAAGAGAGGACGGAATAGGATGTTGGAGTCCACCCCTGTCCTTGAAGCCGTTAGTATAACAAAGAGATTTGGAAATCTTGTTGCAAATGACAGAATAAACTTTACTCTTAAAAGAGGTGAGATACACGCACTTCTTGGAGAGAATGGAGCTGGAAAGACAACTCTTTGCAGCATACTGTATGGATACATAAGACCAGATGAGGGAGAAATAAAGCTTAGCGGGAGGCAGGTTAAGATAAACAACCCAAAAGAGGCAATGAGGCTTGGAATAGGGATGGTTCATCAGGATTTTATGCTTATACCTAACATGACTGTATCTGAGAACCTCAGCCTTCTTCTTGACCCAAAGATAAGAAAGCCAGTAGTTGACCTTGAAGAAATAGGAAAGAAAATAGTTAGCATGGGAGAGAGCTACGGGTTGAGGGTCGACCCTGATGCCAGAATAGAGATGCTCTCGGCAGGAGAGAAGCAGATGGTTGAAATAATTAAGTGCCTTTTCCTGAACTCCAAGATACTGATATTTGATGAGCCGACAAGCCATTTGGCAGGTGTTGAAACAGAGAAACTATTTTCCAGTCTCAAGCTAATGAAGAAAGAGGGAAGGTCCATAATATTTGTGACACACAAGATTGATGAGGTTATGAATATCGCCGACAGGATAACTGTGCTCAGGCAGGGGAAGGTTGTTGCTTCAGTTAACAGGGCAGATGTCACTAGAGAAGAGCTTGCATCCTTGATCGTGGGAAGGGCTGTTCAAAGAACTGTCAAGGAAACTTTGATGCAAAGTTCCGAACCTGTCCTTGTAGTCCAAGGTGTATCAGCAAAGAACGACCTCGGCGTTACTGCTCTAAAAGACGTGTCCTTCACTCTGAGGAAGGGCGAGATACTTGGTATAGCTGGTGTTGCAGGAAATGGACAGAGGGAGCTTGACGAAGTAATAACAGGTATGAGAAAGGTTATCTCAGGCAGGATAATCCTTGATGGAAGGAGTATTGAAAACCAGACACCTGACGTGGTCAGGAGAGAGGGAATTGCCCATGTTTGTGAAGAACACAAAACAGGTTTCATTTTCGAGATGTCCTTGAAAGAAAACCTAATTGTCTCACCCTTTATTGCTGAGAGGTTCAGGAAGGGCATATTCATAGACTATGAAAAGCTGGACAAAACAGTTAGGGAGCTTATAAAAGAGTACGGGATAGTTGCGAAGTCTCCTGATGTTAAGCTTGGAACGCTAAGTGGTGGAAACAGGCAGAGGTTTCTTCTTGCAAGAGAGCTATTCTGGGGTCCTAAGGTAATAGTGGCCAACAATCCAACAAGGGGTCTCGATATAGCTGCAACAAACTACATCAGGGAGAAGCTGCTCGAAGCTAGGAAACAAGGGAAATCAGTGATAATGATATCTTCAGACTTGGATGAGGTCCTTGAGATTTCGGATAGAATTGCTGTCATTAACTCCGGCAGGATTGTTCACATAGAGGATGCTTCCTCAGTGGATGTCCAGAGGCTTGCATACATGATGACAAAGTCATGACTACCTCTTCTTGTAAGGCACCATGAGGTACTTGGGGGGTCTCGCTTTCCTTCCAAACACAGGTATTAGAGCAACAAGAAAGAGATAAGGTAGCATTGCAAATAGCTGGGAGCTTGTCTGAAAGGCGGGGCCAGCAACAAACAAAAACTCTGTTTGGGCTGCATCAACTACATTGTAAATTAATGCACCAAAAAGAGCCCTTATTGGTCCCCAGTTTGCAAAGTAAATTAGTGCAAGTGAAACGAATCCCCTCCCGGCTATCACGTCAAACTGAAAGTTCTGAAGAAAACCAATCTCAAAATAAGCACCCGCAAGACCTGCAGTTATACCGCCAAAGAGGACAGCAAGGAAGCGAACCCTATTGACGTTTATTCCCATGTTATCCGCAGCTACAGGATTTTCTCCAACTGCCTTTACACGCATTCCATAGCTTGTTCTGTTCAGGAAAAGATAAACAGCTAAAACAAGAATTAACGAGATGTATACTAGAGGATTTTGAGAGAAGATAATTGGCCCGAGGAATGGTATCCTGCTTAACAAGGGTACATTTACTGGTTGAATATTTGTGAAAAGAGCAACTGGGTTAGTGGAGCTAAACTTTATGAAAAGCACGTATGAAAAGCCTAGGCCGAATAGGTAAAAAGCAAGGCCTGTAACAACCTGGTCAAAACCAAGCCTTACAGTCAGCAAACCAAAGACAGATGCAAAGAGAATGGCAACAGCTAGAGCACCGAATATAGCCAGGTAAGGGCTACCCGAAATTACATCTATGACGAACGTTGTTAATGCTGCCATAAGCATTAGACCCTCTATCCCGAGATTCACAACCCCTGCTTTCTCTGAAATTATTTCGCCCATTCCAGCAAAGATATACAGAGGAGCAAAACGAAAGGTCAGGCTTAAAACATCAACTACAGCATTTTCCACAGAAACCATATCATTCACCTAGAAGGACTGTTCCTATCTTTGTCCTTTCTAGTATGAATGTGCTGAGTAAGACACCAGCAAGCATTATGCCCTCCATTGCGAAAACGACACTTGTAGGGACGTTGACTGAAACAGCCATTTCCTCGGTACCTATTGTTATGTAGCCGACAAAGAGAGATGAAAATGCTATACCAAGCATATTCTTTCTCCCTAACATGGCTGCAATTATGGCAAGCAACCCAAAGCTTGTACCGAACTGACCCGCATCTAGATGTTTCAGATAACCCATTATGTATGTTGCACCCGCAAGACCTGCAAGACCACCTGCGGCCAGCATCGTGATCAGCATTATCCTTGAGTAGTTTATACCAGCATAGAGCGAAGTTTCAAGGCTCTCGCCTACGACCCTTGCATGCATTCCAAAGGGAGTTCTCTCAACAAGTAAGTAAAGAAGCACACCTATGGCAAGGGTGAATGGTAGGGCATAGGTTATGCCCTGAGTTATCTCTGGAAAGGTCAAGTACTGTGGAAGTGTATCCGTTATTGGATATCCGAATGACTGGGAACCTCTTATTGGACCGTTTATCATGTATGTTCCGAAATATAGAGCAACAACGTTAAGGAGGAGTGTTATGACAATCTCGTTTGCCCCGAACTTTATTCGCAGGATAGCGGGTGCTAAGATCCAAACCATCCCACCCACAGTTGCTAGGAGTATCATGACAAAGAATAACCCGACAGGATGTAGGTAGCGAAGATAGACGTAAGCAACAAAGACCATCACCATTCCTACTGTGAACTGTCCCTGAGCCCCTATATTCCAGAGACCTGCTTTAAGGGCTAGTCCAATACCAAGGGCCATAGTGTAGAGAGCAATAAATCTGATAACTATCTGCTGTATTCCTGATGAGGAAGAAAGCGGGTCAAAGAATATAGCTTCAATTGCTCTTATAGGGCTACCGCCTGCGAAATAAATAATAATCAGACCAGAAACTATTCCAAGTATCACTGCAATAAAATTAAACAAAATAATTATGAAGGCCTTTCGGCCTCTCGAATTCATTTCCTTGGCTAGAGACTCGAGAACCTAGGTAAGTAGTTGAATTGTGCAGCGGTTGTCGTTAAAGAAGAGTCGGAGCATCCAGCTTGGTTAGGATTATCGAAACAGAGAGGGTCTCCTGTTGCCGGATTTGTCTTGAAGTACATTACAATTGCCCCCACTGTGAACATGTCTTGTAGTTTTGATGCAATTGACTTCACGTTGGCAGGCACGTTTGGACCTGGTTGCACCTTAACCATTCCACCTCCCATGTTTGCTGTCACAAAGCCCCACCTCCAGTTACCGTTTACGTAGTCGTTAAGAGCTGCGTTATAGAGAGGACCCCAGTTAACAACAATAGAGCCAAGCAACACATTAGCTACCGTTGGATCGACTGCCGAGAGATTGGAGTAGACGTTTGTTGCCCAGACCTGCTTTGTCGAAGAGACAGATTTCGCAGCACCAATTACACCTACATCGATACCGTCCCCAGACGAGAACACTACATCCGCACCTTGGTTATATGCTGCTGTTGCATCCTTCTGTGCACCCGCAGAGTCGCTCCAAGAGAATGCTTCGTACTTCTCAATGAATGTCGGAGTGGTTCCGGGCTTGGTTGCATTAAGCGAGTAAAGTACACCAGCCTTGAAGCCTTCGTGACCAGCCCAAATCGAAGGAACTCTCCCACCGCCTATTAAGCCAAAGGTATCTGTCTTCGACACAAGTCCTGCCATTACCCCAAGAATGAATCCACCCTGCCCGAGGTCGAGCCATATTCTGTAAACATTTGAGTAGTTTGCTGCAAAGCAGTCAACGCAGACAAAGAGTGTATTTGGATACTTTGGTGCAATTGTTGAAGCCATAACCTGATACTGTATCCCTTGAAGGAAGATTACATTGTATCCCTGGCTTGCATACTGCTCAGCAACTGGCTGTGCAGAGGTTCCGTCGAACTTGTTCTCCGTTATGCTGAGAGAGAAGTTGTACTCTTTCTGAAGTAGCTGGAGAGAATGCTCTGCTTGGTAATTCCATGAATGGTCGCGTGAATCTATGGGTACAATCATACCAACCTTAAGCTTCGATATTGCGAGAGCTGCAGCAGTTGAAGTAGTTTGGGTTTGGCCTCCTGGAGGTCTGCTTACAAAGGCATATGTAGCGAGAGCCGCAAGAATTATGACCAGAACGATCAAGCCACCCTCGAGTTGTGTTAGAGCTTTTCTTTTCATTAACATTTGCGGTCAGACCTCTTATTGTAAATTATTTAAATCTCTGCGTGTGGATTTCAGATGCTAATTTAACTTGATTTTCAACCCTTACTTAAAAAAGTTTCATTTGAAGAGAGGGCAGCTCCGAATAGGATTAATATACGTTTAAGGTGGCTAAGGGCATGGACTGGAGCAAGGTAGTTGATTGGAGCAGGGTGAGAATTTATGACCTCTCACAACCAACTAGCTGGAAAGCACCACCTTTTATGTGGTATCCACCTTTCAAGGTCTCATGGATAAAGACACTCTCGGAGCACAGGGTAAGGGCCCAGTACATAGAAACTTCCCTTCATTTTGGAACGCACTTCGATGGACAGATGCACTTCATGACAGGTGGGAAGGATATAGCAAGCCTTCCCTTGGAGAACTATCTTGTTGGAGAAGGCGCAATAGTAGATATAGGACCGTACGTCGGAGACTATGATATTTATACGCCAGAGCTTATCCAGAAGGCAGCTAAAGATGGGAATGTAGAGATAAAGAAGGGTGACATACTCGTCATAAGAACTGGCTACCATCACTATGCATGGTGCGGTGACAAGCCAGACGAGGTCAGGTACATGGTTAAACATCCAGGCCCTGACGTAAGGTTTGCAAAATGGTGTATAGAAATGCAGTTCAAGTGGCTCGCTGTGGATGCGATATCTCAGGACCATCCCCTTAATACAGTTGTCAGGAACGCAAGACAGGACCTTGTTGCCGAGGCAGAGAGGAAATGGGGGAGGAAGATAGACGAGGTTCTTCCATGGCCTGAGAACTACCAGGTAATGCATGTACTTCTCTTTCCCCATCTAATTCAACATGCCGAGAACCTGGGAGGTGAAATAGACCTCTGTTCAAACAGGAGGGGGATAATAGGCGCGTTCCCATTTAAGTTCCAAGACGGGGAAACAGCATTTGCAAGGATAGTTGCGTTCATGACGGAGTAGGATTTGCGCGGCCTAGATAGGCTCCTGAGGCTTGTCGATGAAGGGAGCTTCAGGGATGTAGATGGATACGACACAGCAAATGTTGAAGAGTGCGATGGTGTATACGCGGGTACGGCAAAAATAAAAGGGGTCAGTAGCTGCGTTATAGTGCAGGAGCAGGATTACCTTGCTGGGACGATGGGTGAAAAGCAAATAGGAAGGATGGCCAGGGTTGCAAGAGAATCTTTAAGGAAGGGAATACCACTCTTGTGTATATACAGTTCAGGCGGTGCAAGGTTTCAGGAAGGGACAAGGACACTTTACATGGTGTCGGAGTTTATAAAAGTTCTTGCACGTGTGAGAATGAAGGTTCCGTATTTCTCTGCAATATTAGGTCCATGCGCAGGAGGAGCATCTATTTCTGCATCCTTATCAGACTTGATAGTTATGAGAAAGGAGAACTCTTCCCTCTTTGTCTACGGACCCCTTGTTTCAAGAGAAGAGTTTGGATTGAGCGTAGGAGCTGATGATATGGGAGGTGCAATGGTACAGGCAAAGAACCTAACAGCCTCGATCGTTTGTGAGAGTGAGGAAAAGTGTATCGAGAACTTGAAAAGTTTGCTTCTCATTAGTAGAGGAAAGGAGGAGGGACTAGATGGAGCCCCATCATTAAATGAAAAGGTGCTTGAGGAGGTAGGGGTGAAAAAAGGTGTGGAACTTTTTTCTCTTGCAGGAGAGAATGTCAAGGCTTATCTAACACTATACAAGCATCGACCACTAGCTGTCCTTATTGTAAAAGGTAAAGAAAATTTGGGATACGTTGGTTATAGGGATGCGCTAAAGATATACCGCGTTCTCGAGTTGTGTAACAGGAGAGGTGTAGCTATTCTCCAGATAATCGATAGCCCTGGATTTGCTCCCCTTCCATCCGAAGAAGCAGCAGGACTTGTTTCATTAACAGGCAGGATTGCTGACCTTCTTTCAAGAAGGAAATTTAAATGTGCATCCTTGATCCAGCGAAGATGCTACGGTGGTCTGTTTGTTCTGCTATGTAGTAAGGGCCTAGGATGCGATTTTTCTCTTGCGTACGAGGACTCGATTATTTCCTTCGCACCCGAGACAGCTTACTATGCAGTTGTAGGTAAGGAAGGTAAATTCGAGAGCAAATTTTCAGCCTCCGCTGCAGAGAGAGAGGGCTTTGTAACGCTACTCAAAGAAAACTCAGAGCTTAGAGAATATCTTTCAAGGCTTGTTAGATGACTTTTCTTTTAATCAGATGGTCTATCTCTTTTTTACTCAAGCCTAGTTGCTCAAGTAAGTCATATGTGTGCTCTCCTAGGGCTGGAGCAGGAAGTCTGAGGTCAGGAGGCGTGGCTGACATCTTTGGAAGGGGAAATACGTACGGTATTAGGCCGAGGGACTTGTGCTTCACCTTTCTGAAAACATTCCTTGCATTTAGCTGTGAATCACCTGGGAGCTCCTCTATGCTGTTAATCAGGCTACACGGTATACCTTCCTTTGAAAGCAAACTAACCCAGTAGCTTGCTTCCCTTTTCGCAATCTCTTGCTGGAGGATGAGGTTAAGTTCCTTCCTATTCTCCTCCTTTATCCTGTCCAGGTTTGTCCTGAACCTCCTGTCTTCTACCAGGTCCTTCCTTCCTAGGGAGAGGCATAGTTTAGACCAAAGTTCGTCGTTACCAACAGCTATAACAATCTCCCTGTCCTTTGCTTTGTAAACCTCATAGGGAGAGAGGAGGGGATAGCTGTTACCGAACCTCTCTATCCTATTACCTGTAAGCATGTTTATGGTTATCCACTGCCCTACGAGTGAGACACCCGACTCGAATAAGGAGACATCTATGTACTGTCCCCTACCCGTTCTTTCCCTGTAGAATAAAGCGGACAATATAGAAATAGAAGCAAACATGGCTGCGGCTATATCTGTTACAGGAAACCCAACCCTTAGAGGTGGGCCATCTTTCTCCCCCGTTACTGCCATTACGCCACACATAGCTTGGACTATTGCGTCGTATCCACCCAAATCTCTGTAAGGACCGCTCTGCCCGAAGCCGGAGACAGAACAGTAAACAATAGAGCTGTTTAACTTCTTAAGTCTCTTGTAGGAAAGGCCCAGTCTTTCAGCCACACCTGGCCTGAGGTTCTCGACGAATACATCTGCCCTTGAGAGAAGCCTCTCCATCAAAGCTAAACCTTCTTTCTTTTTTAGGTCAATTGTCAGGCTCATCTTGTTTCTGTTATAGTAAATGAAATAGGGGCTCTCCCCTTTTACCTGCTCACCCCATCTTCTCGAATCATCTCCCTTCCTTGGCTGCTCAATCTTTATCACTTCCGCACCCAGGTCCCCTAAAAGTGCAGTGCAGAGAGGCCCAGCTACAGCATTCCCGACCTCAACTACCCTGATGCCTGAAAGTGGACCTTTCATATCTCTTTCACCCTTGCAACGCCGTACCTTTTCTCATAAATTGTACATGCTTCCAAAAGCTTCGAGTCCTCGTATGGTTTGCCGACAAGCTGGATACCTACAGGAAGGTTCTTTCTGAAACCGCAAGGAATGGATATTGCTGGAAAACCTAGAGCATTGAACAGTCTCGTGTTTCTGCTTAAAGCGTCGTAGACATCAAGTGTTCTCCCGTTAACATCAACCTCATTTTCCTCTATCCTTGGAGCTGTTACAAGGGTTGTTGGCATTGCAACGAGGTCTAGCTCCTCAGCTGCGGAGAGGAAAAGGTTTCTCAGGTGCGGTCTTATATTTTGAGAATTTATGTACTCAAAAGCATATATCTTGAGGCCAAGTTCAAGCTTTTCTCTAACGTCTTTGCCATACATCTCTGGGAATTTGGCTAGCCATTCCGAATGGAATGCAGAGGCTTCAGCTCTCCTTATTATCTCCCACACCTTTTGCAGCTTCTCAATTTCAGGCAACTCGAATTCCTTTATTTCAAAGCCCATGGAACCAAGGTTTGCCTTGAACTCCTCAAACACTTTCATTACATCATCACTGACATCATCCAGAAGGCTGGCAGGTATTCCAACTGCGTAGCTTTTGTTATCATCTAACTCTTTCCAGTCTTCCATCTTGAATTCTACAGTGGTTACATCATAGCCCTCGTGTCCCGAAATCTCTTTCATAGCAATCCAGCAGTCAAGAGAGGACATTGTTATAGGGCCGACTGTATCGAACGATGGGGCAAGAGGTATCACACCGAGCCTGCTCACGGTCCCGTATGTTGGCTTGAAGCCAACGGCACCGCAAAGGGCTGCAGGAATTCTAATCGATCCACTTGTATCCGTTCCCAGGGCTAGCGGTACGATACCTGCTGAAACTGACGCGGCAGAACCACCTGAGGAACCGCCTGCAATCCTTGAAGTGTCCCATGGGTTCTTTACAGGGCCGTAATGTGGATTAACACTTGTTACACCTGAAGCAAACTCGTGAAGGTTGGTTGTTCCTACTATTATTGCTCCCGCCTCTTTTAGCTTCTTTACTACAACAGCATCGTAGCCTGCTATGTTTTCTGAGAGTATTTTTGAGCCAGCCGTGCACCTCACACCTTTTATGTAAATTATATCCTTCACTGCAACAGGTATGCCGTGTAACGGCCCCCTGTACTTGCCTTCAAGTATCTCCTTTTCTGCCCTTTCCGCCTGACTTAGTGCCTCTTCCTTCATGACTGTTATGAAACAGTTAAGCAATGGATTTGTTTTCTCTATCCTTTCGAGTGCATTACTTACAACCTTTACAGGGGAAATCTTCCTTTTTGCAATTTCTGCTGCTAAGCTGTATGCTGTATTTTCCACAGCAAGCCAACAACAGATTGACTTATCAGTTTGCCTGTAGCAGGCTAAAAGGTCATGTTTTCTGAGTACTCTAGTGTTGGAGATGTGATTAAAAAAGTTAAGCGCAGTGTTATTTCAAAGAAAGAAAATATCTCTTTGGAGACAGAGAGGGCTGTTGGGTTCTTTTCTGGAATGGATGTTATCTCCAACAAGGACTGGCCTGAATGGGATGTAACCCACATGGACGGCTATGCTGTAAGATTCTGGGAAGAAAGCTACTTCACGCTTGTTGGACAAGTAAAACCAGGTCAGAGACCTTCAATCAAGCTTGGTAAAGGAGAGGCTGCTTACGTTCCAACAGGGTCCTACCTCCCAGAAGGCACAGATGCTGTTTTGAAGGTGGAGGAATGCACCTTGAAAGCAAACATGGTTATAACAAAATCTAAGCTTGTGAAGGGTCAATACATTTACGGAAGAGGTTCCGATTTTAAAAAAGGAGACAAAATTCTAAGGGAGGGAGAGAGGATAAAAGTTCAGCATATACCACCTCTCCTTGCACTTGGGTACGAGAGTGTAGAAGTAAGGAAACCACTTAGGGTTGCATTGTTTGCGACCGGCAACGAACTCTCAGAAAGGAACGAGCCCGGGAAGGTTAGGAATACGCATACTGCCATGATATCCAACTTTGTTATACAGAATGGATGTAAACCAAACTATCTTGGAATTGTAGGAGACGAGGAGGATGAGATATGTGTTGCTTTAAAGAGAGGAGTCGGGGTTGGGGACGTTGTTCTCATAACTGGGGGAACATCGATGGGAAGGAAAGATGTTACTGTCTCAGCCCTAAAGAAGATGGAGCCTCAAGTACTATTTCACGGTGTGAAGATGGACAGGGGCAGAGTTACATGTGTTGCAGTTCTGGGCGGTAAGCCCGTAATAGTACTTCCAGGGCCAATTCAAGCAACCATGAACGCTCTTGTTGTATTTTTCCTTCCTTTAATCAGGCATATGATGGGTGTTAGCGAGGATTTTGTGGAGGTTAAAGCAAGGATTGCATCTGGATGGAGATCAAGAGCTGGATTTGAAAATTTCACAAAAGTACTTTACGTCAAGCTTGTCGAGGGTAAAGATGGCTACATTGCTAAACCCCTGACAGGACCGACAGAATCAATGAGCGTCCTCTTTTCCTCAAACGGTGTTGTGATAGTACCTGAAGAAATTGAGCAAATTAATAAGGGAAGTTATGTGCACGTTAAACTCTTGCCAGGCTTTAGTCTCTCCCTCCCGTCATTGTCTTGGCTTTCTTGAGGTCTAGTGGAGTATCTATATCCAAGGATATACCGCGGTCATCAAGCTCTAGGAAAAGGGTTTCACTCAAATGCTTTCCTATGATATCCCTTGCTCCCTTGTCTCCCTTAAGGGAGGAGGCAAGTGTCTCGACCATAGAGATATCGAAGAGCACTGGATTGCCCCTAATTCCCCTGTACACAGGCACTACTATTTTCGGCCTTTTCTCTCTATAGGCACGGACCATCAGTCTAAGCGTGCTTTCAGCAAGAAACGGCTGGTCTCCAAGTGCAAGGAAGAATGCCTTTTGCTTTGAAGAAAGGCAGAGCAAGCCTATCTTTATTGACCTGCTCATCCCTTCCTCTGGTTTTGAGTTAACTGCAATCTTACTCACCTCCCTAGCGCACATGCTTATCTCTTTCTCATTTGGTGCGGATACAAGTATTATCTCAGAGAAAAGACCGCTGAAATTTCGAATTGCACGTATAAGTATTGGTTTTCCAACGAGCTTCAAGAGCATCTTATTACTCCCCATTCTCCTCGATAGCCCAGAAGCAAGTACTATCACAGCAACGTTTCTGAACACAGCCCAAGCCAAATTTCAGCTAAAGATAAATATGACAGGAGAAGGCAAGATCATGTGAAGAATACGGAACTTGTGAGTGTTATGGCTTCCCTTCTTGAAAAGGGCGAGCCTTTTGCTCTTGCGACAGTTATAAGGATAGAGGGCTCATCACTTGGGAAGCCTGGATTCAAGGCTGTACTCTCAAAGGAAGGAGAGATAATTTACGGAACGGTTGGAGGTGTATGCCCTGAGTCGGCAATTGCTGAGGTTGCAAAGGAAGTGCTTGAAACGGGCAACCCAAAGGTAATAAGGGTTCATCTTGAGAGTGTGGAAAATGCTGTCCAGGCTGTTGTAACAGGTAGGAAGGGAGATGAGATTTACGTTGAGACAAACTGCGGAGGTGTGATGGAGATATACGTTGAACCATACCTGCAAGAGCACAGGCTTGTGATAGTCGGCCAAGGAGGGAAAGACGATGTTGAAGATGCATTAGTAAAGCTGGGTAAGATGCTTGGATACAATGTAATTGTTATAGACCATAGCCCTGTGCTGAATGAAAAGCCAGATACACTTATCTCTTCCCTGGACTTCGATATTTCAAAATTTGAGTTCAGGGAAACAGATGCTGTCGTTGTATTAACAAAGGGTGCAAGGGATGTAGAGGTACTTAAGGCAATTTCCAAGCACAGGCCGATGTACGTCGGCCTTCTAGCGAGCAGGCAGAGGGTTAGGACAGATGTTGAGCAGCTTGAGAAGGAGGGTGTTAGCAGGGATTTCATAGAGAGACTGAGAGCACCGATAGGTCTTGATATTGGAGCAGTTACACCTGAGGAAATAGCAATAAGTATAATGGCTGAGATAACCGCTTTCAGAAGAAAGAGGGCTGAAACACTGCAAGCACTTTCTATGAAGAAGGATTAGAGCTTCTCTCCTCTCACCCACTTCTCACTTCCATCCTCGAATTTTTCCTTTTTCCATATGGGAAGTTTCTTCTTTACAAGGTTTATTGCATACATGCATGCCTTGAATGCTTCTTCCCTATGCAATGAGGAAGAAGCGATAACAACACTTATCTCTCCTGGAGCAAGGGTTCCAAATCTATGTACTATTTCTACATCAGAACCAGGGTATTTATTCTTTACCTGCGCAAGTATATCTTCAAGGACATTTTCAGCAAGATCCCTGTAGACCTCATATTCAAGACTCTTCAGCAACTTTCTACCCCTCCTTTCTCTAACAGTTCCTATGAAGAGTACATTTCCTCCCTTTGAACTTCCCTTTACCCTGCTTAGGACCACGAGCGGGTCTATTTGGGATTCAGTTATTCTCTTCATAGCTCCTAACCTCCAGCAACTGGAGGAAGCACTGCAACTGTATCTCCTTCCTTGAGCCTTACATTCTTGTTTCTAACGATTCTCATGTTAACAGCAAAAGAGCAAGACCCTAGAACCTTCTTTATGCCAGGGTTCTTCTCTATTATTGAATTGAGTAAGCTTTCAAGCGTTTCACCACTGAAATCAAGTACATCCTCACCAGTACCGGCTGCCTCCCTTGCCTGTGCAAAATACAGAACCCTGATCTTCACAGCCTATCCCCCAATAGCATTCATACTCCTCGGCCTCTCCCATCCGTTCTTTACCCACGGCATGTAAGCTATACCGTCAGGCTTCTTCCATACTGAGGATACGATAAACCTAGCAATTTCCCTCTCATCTTTACCCTGTCTTAGCATCGACCTTACGTCGTGATATTCGACATCAAAAAGACAAGAGAGAAGCTTTCCGTCTGAGGTAAGCCTGAGCCTGTCGCAGTCGTCACAAAAAGGTTCGCTAATTGGTGTTATAAGACCTATCGTGCCCCTGCCCTCTACACTCCAGAGAGAGGACGTTTCGCCCTTTGCCCTACCTACCTGGGATATTCTATAGTTTTGCCTTATCTTCTCTAATATTTCCTGACCAGTCATAACCATGTCCTGGCTCCAAATTCCAAGTCCGTCGAGAGGCATGAACTCTATGAAGCGGAGAGATGCATTCATCTCCATAGCGAACTCAACAAGCATGGGTATCTCATCTTCATTGTATCCCTTTATAGCTACGGTATTTATCTTCAGGGGGCTTAATCCAACATCTCTAGCTTTCGATATTCCAGAAATAACCTTGTCGAGAGCATCTATACCTGAAATTTTTCTGAACCTTTCCCTCTTTAGACTGTGAAGGCTTACAGTGACACCTCTCAGACCCGATTCCTTCAGAACCTTTGCTTTTTCTCCCAGATACCAGCCGTTTGTTGTCATGTCTACAGACTCTATACCTTCTGTTGAGGCAACCATCTTCACTAGGTTCTCAACGTTCTTTCGAAGAAGTGGTTCTCCCCCGGTAATCCTTACTTTAGTTATGCCAAGCCTTGTCATTATCTTGACTATCCTATGTATTTCCTCAAATGTAAGCAGGTCCTCATCTCTGAAAAACTTAATGTTCTTTTTATCTGGCATGCAGAAGAGGCATGCAAAGTTGCATCTATCTGTAACAGATATTCTAAGCTTCCTAGCTATCCTACCCCTTCTATCTATAAGGAGACCTGACTGCAATTAGACTTTGAATTAGTCAAGTTATTAAAAAAGGTATTGCATCCACCACTACGGTGAGATATGTTCAAGCAGGTTGATGTCTCAGGAAAAGAAGTAGTTTACAGGGAAGCAGAAGCTACTGGGAAGATAATTCTAAGCAGGGAGACAGTAAAGAGGATAAAGGAAGGGAATGTAGAAAAGGGCGACCCCCTTGCACTTGCAACAGTGGCCAGCATACTTGGCGCGAAGCTTGCCTCTCAGCTAATACTGTTATGCCATCCAATTAAAGTGGAGAAGGTGGAGCCGAGGGTGAAAGTTATGGAAGATTCCTTGGAGGTTAGTGTGACAGTAGGTGCGCATGAGAAAACAGGTGTTGAAATGGAAGCAATTGCAGCCGTTACCTCAGCCCTTCTGAACATTTGGGACTCTGTAAAGCAGTACGAGAAGGATAACAGGGGCCAGTACCCTCACACAGCCATAAGCGATATCAGGGTCGTTAGGAAGGTAAAGAACGATGGCACACGTAAAGCATAGGAAGCTCTCGGAGAAGAGACTTTCATTTTTTGTTGTAACTGTCAGCACAAGCAGGTACATGAAGAAGGTCTCTTCTCAGAAATATGAAGACCAATCGGGAGACATTGCGGAAAGGATAATTAAGAGGGAGGGGCACGAGGTGAGGAAGAGGACACTGATATCTGACGAGAAGGACCAGATTGAGGATTTGATCAAAGAGTTTTCTGCAAGCGAAGCTGACGTACTTGTTTTCACGGGAGGAACTGGAGTTTCAAGGAGAGATATAACAGTTGAAACTGCAAGGAAATTCTTTGAAAAGGAGATTGAAGGGTACGGAGAGATTGTTAGAATGTTAAGCTACAGAAAGATTGGACCTGCTGCAATGCTCACAAGGGCAACAGCTGGTGTCTTAGGAGGAAGGCTGATTGTCTGCCTCCCAGGTTCGCCAAATGCAGTAAAGCTAGCACTTGAAAAGACAATATCTGAATTCCCTCATATAGTCTTTGTTGCAAGAAGTTGAAGACAGTTCTACTTGTGATGTACCTCCTGATTCCTCCTTTAGACGCAGGCATAATCTTTGTTTCAAATGTGCAAATTGGTATGTCTTGGCCCATTGCCATTGCACCTGACCCGTCTGCAAACATGGTTTACGTTTTCTCAGTTAGCGGAGAGTACCCTCCAAACGGTTTTTTCATGACAGTGGTTGATACAGAAAGAGGCACTATAGTTAGAAACTTTACGATACCTTTCAGCGTTTCTCAAATTAGACTTGACACATCAAGCTCCAGGCTCTACGCGTCCTCTGGAGATAGCCTCTATTACATAGAAGTTCGAAGTGGGACATACCAACCTATTAGGAAGGAAACTGAAAACATCTATCAAATATTGCCTATCAAAGGTACAGGCTACGTTGCAGAGGGGCTAGGAAACAGGCTAATACTCGTTGATGGAATAAACGGCAGTTTGGTCTGGAGTGTGACACTTCCTTCTTATCCTACAGTTCTGCTACAGTACAAGGAAAAAATTGTTGCTGTCTGCCCCGTTCCAAGGGAGATAGAAATAATTGACATATCAAATGGTTCAATCCTCTCAACTGTAAAAATAAAAGAGAGTATCTTTGTGCAGGACGCAGTGATCTACGGTCATGAAATCTACATGCTGAGTGGAACAAACAAGGTCTACTCATTCATGCTACCTAGCTTGCAATCAGACAGTGTAATTCAGTTGGACGGATTCAAAAACCTGACACTTTTATCAGTTGATGACAGAAGAGGTCTGTTGTATGCTGCTGGTGATAACAGGTTGGCAGTGATAAGCCTTCCATCTTTGAATCAGGTTTCAACTTTTGAAACAAACTATACAATTTCGAGCATTGAAACTAATAGTAATACAGGGGAGGTCTACGTAGCTAATTATCACATGCTAACACTTCTTAGGTATGTTCAGAACGGGTCAGGCAATTATCCAGCCTATGCTGTTGCAGCTTTTGTTGTACCAACATCCATACTTGTATTTGTCATATTGATGATTAGGGGCTGGAAAGGAAAAAGGAATAGCAGGTTAATTCGACACAACTTAACCCCCAGAGCGATACAGAGGCATTGTTGAAAGACAAGGAACTGACGCAACGCCGGGGGTGGGATTCGAACCCACGAGACCCATAACGGGTCACGGGCTTTCTCGTCTACTCAAGGCCCGCGCATTAGTCCACTCTGCTCTCGGGCTTTCGAACCCCGGCAGGCCCCGGCAAGCAGTGCCATTATTTGCACCTCCATTAAACCTTTAGTGTACTTCGGGAGAAGGCGTGCTAGATGAGGCTCAGTATAAGGCAGGCAACCATGGATGATAAGAAAGATGTGATGGAGTTTGTTTCTAGGATATGGCACGGAAACGACTACATACCAAAGGTCTGGGATAAATGGCTACAGGATAGCTCTGGCAGGATACATGTTATTGAGCTTGACGGGAAGGTTGTGGGCATGAACAGGATAAAGTTTCTGGCAGACGGATACTGCTGGCTTCAGGGAGCAAGGATACATCCGGACTACATGGGAAGAGGTCTTGCAACGATCCTAGGCAGATATGTGATTGAATGGGCGGAAAGGCAGGGCTACAGAAAATTCAGGCTATCGTGTGCTGTCAACAACTTTCCTGCAATAGCTCAGGTCAGGAAAATGGGCTTTAGAGAGATATCGAGGATGAGTGTCTACCTGCACAAGAGGAAAAAGAAAAACTGTGTTAGGCTTGAAATTTACGAAGACATAGCTGAGATATTGGAGGCTGTAAAAAGTACAAAGGAATACAAACTCTCATCTGGTGTTCTCTGGGACTCGTACATTGCTATGAGTATAAATGAAAAGATATTGGAAGATTTTGTTAAGAATAAGACAGCATTTGGATATAACGGTTCTGTCTGCTTGGTTAAGAATGGTATGGAGGAAGAGAGAAGGATCCTCCAAGTGTGCTTTATCGGTGGCAGGGTAGAAAGTGTCGATAGGATATGCGATGCTGTGATAGGTATGTCAGAGGAAAAAATGTTCTTCATCCCACAAAAATCTTCTGTGATATCTGTACTAAGAGAGAAAGGAGCCGAAAGGGAAGGTTCTTTCATACTTTTTGAGAGAAGTATAGCTAAGAGTTAAATCTACCAGGAAAAAAGTTTGTGTATGCGAGAGATAAGGAACGTAGCTGTAATAGGAGCAGGACTAATGGGTCACGGCATATCCCAGGTTGCTGCCCAGTTTGGTGGCTATAATGTCTACATGGTTGACGTAAAGAACGAATTCCTTGAAAGGGGGATGGGCATGATAAGGGAGAGCCTTGGAAAGTTTGTCGAGAAGGGAAAGATAACAAAGGAACAGGCTGAGAGGATTTTTTCCATGATAAGACCAACAACAGACCTTGGAAAGGCTGTCTCTGAGAGCGATTTCGTAATAGAGGCAGCAACTGAAGATGCGAACCTCAAGTTAGAAATATTTAGGAAGATAGGTGAAAGTGCAAGAGAGGATGTTGTAATAACGTCAAACACGTCCTCAATAAGCATAACACTCCTTTCCTCTGCTGTAAAGAGGCCTGAGAGGGTTGCAGGTATGCATTTTTTCAACCCGCCACAACTCATGCCCCTTGTGGAAGTTGTGAAGGGGATGAAGACATCCGAAGAAACTGTGACTACTGTTAGGGAAGTCGCTAAGAGTCTCAACAAGGAAACTGTTCTATGCAAGAAGGACAGCCCTGGCTTCATTGTTAACAGGATACTTGTTCCAGCTCTTAATGAAGCCGTGTTCCTTGTTGAAGAAGGTGTAGCAGACCCTGAGGAGATAGACAAGGCAATAAAGCTCGGACTTAACTGGCCAATGGGGCCGCTACAGCTCCTCGACTATGTTGGTCTAGACACAACACTTAACATAACACAGGTATTTATGAACGAGTTCCAAGACTCAAAGTACAGACCGGCAAACCTCCTGAGAAGGATGGTTAGGGCAGGGCTTCTTGGTAGGAAGACGGGGAAGGGCTTTTACACTTGGGAGTCTGCAGCTCTAACAAAAACAAAGTGATATACAAATGAACCCTTTTTAATACTTGCATGGAGGTTCTGTACATGGAATACAGCACGATAATAGTACAGAGGGAAGGAAGGATAGGAATAATAACACTTAACAGGCCCGAGGCATTGAATGCACTGAACTCGCAGATGGTGAAGGAGCTTATCTCCGCTCTTGATTCTCTAAACCAGGATGAGAGTGTGAGATGCGTTATCGTAACGGGAAGCGAGAGAGCCTTTTCCGCTGGAGCAGACATAAAAGAGATGGTAAACATGAATTCTGTCCAGATGGCGATGACAGAGCATTTCTTTCCCCTATGGGATAAGGTTGGAAGATATCCAAAGCCAATCGTAGCTGCAGTCAGCGGCTTTGTCCTTGGTGGAGGACTTGAGCTTGCTATGAGCTGTGACATAATTGTTGCATCTGAGACAGCAGTATTTGGACAGCCTGAGATAGACATAGGTGTGATGCCGGGAGGGGGTGGAACACAGAGGCTCACTAGGGCAATTGGAAAGTACAAGGCAATGGAGATGATACTGACAGGAAAGAGAATAAATGCAGAGGAAGCTTATAAGTTCGGGCTTGTTAACGCAGTTGTACCCAAGGAACTCTTCATTGAGGAGGCAAAAAAAATAGCGACAAAAATTGCAGAGAAGTCACCTGTTGCTGTTAAGCTTGCAAAAGCTGCAGTCAACAAAGCCTTGGAGGTTGGTTTGACCCAGGGACTTGACTTTGAAAGGGAGCTTTTTTACCTCCTCTTTTCTTCAGAGGACAAACAGGAAGGCATGAAAGCGTTTATAGAAAAGAGAAAACCAGATTTCAGGGGAAGATAGCAGATGGTATACGAAACAATAATAACGGAGGCCGAGGATAAGGTACTCTGGATAAGGCTGAACAGGCCGGATGTTTTGAATGCATTTAACTGGAAGATGGGAGAGGAGCTCAACGATGCACTCAAGAACGCTGAGAAGGACCAGTCTGTAAGATGTGTTGTTCTGACAGGGCAGGGAAGGGCCTTCTCCGTTGGAGAGGACCTCAATACAAACAAGGCAGACTATGAACAGGGAAGGAAAATGTCCCTAGGAGAAGTCTTGAGAAACAAGTACAACCCTATTGTTGCAAGGATGAGGAGGATGGAGAAGCCCATACTCGCAGCAATAAACGGTGTCACTGCAGGGGCAGGGTTGGGGATAGCCCTTGCATGCGACCTCAGGGCTGCAAGTGAGAAAGCAACTTTCCACGAAGCTTTCATAAAGGTAGGGCTTGGACCTGACTCTGGGGTCAGTTTCTGGCTTCCAAGGATTCTAGGAATGGGAAGAGCGATGGAATTTGCAATGCTTGGGGGAAGCGTTGATGCAAAAACAGCATACAGCTTTGGACTTGTGAACTGGGTATTTCCTGAGGATAGGTTTCTTGAGGAGGTAAAGGCAATTGCATCAAGGCTTGCATCAGGGCCAACAAAGGGCATTGCTCTGACGAAGAGGGCACTTAACAGGGCCGTTGTGCTTGATTTTGAATCTGCGCTCGAGTACGAGGCATACCTTCAGGAGATAGCAGGCAGGACAAAGGACCATATCGAGGGTGTAAAATCCTTTTTTGAAAAGAGAGAACCAAAGTTTATAGGTGAATAGAAAAAAGAAGATAGAAGGATGGAGAAGGAGGCAGTCGTCGTAGGGTGTGTTAGGACACCTATAGGAAAGTACAACGGGATACTAAGAAGCGTGAGGCCAGACGACCTCGCGGCACTTGTGATCGCAGAGGTTGTCAAGAGGTGCTCGTTCGATTCTAATATGCTCGAAGAGATATACTTTGGCTGCTCCAATCAAGCAGGAGAGGACAACAGGAACGTTGCAAGGATGGCATCCCTACTCGCTGGAATACCACACACTGTCCCGGCAGCAACTGTGAACAGGCTTTGCGGCTCTGGCCTAGAGGCTGTTGCATCTGCTGCAAGGGCAATAAGGGTGGGGGAGGTTAGAGCATGCATTGCGGGAGGAGTTGAGAGCATGACAAGGGCACCCTATGTTATGCTCAAGAGGGAAGCTGCCTTTGCAAGGGGTAACGTAGAGCTTGTAGATACAACAATAGGGTGGAGGTTTGTTAACCCGAACTTTCCACGTGAATATCCACCACTATCAATGGGCGAGACAGCCGAAAATCTGGCAGAGAAATACAAGATAACAAGGGAGATGCAGGATATATTTGCACTTGAGAGTCACAGGAAAGCTGTGAGGGCGATGGACGAGGGCAAGTTTAAGGAGGAGATAGTGCCTGTTAAGACGAGGGAAAACCCTGACGGAGTGCGTTTTGACGAGGGACCAAGAAGGGACACATCTCTTGAACAGCTCTCAATGCTTAAACCTGTCTTCAGGAAGAATGGTACGGTAACGGCAGGGAACTCGAGCGGCATAAACGATGGTGCGGCAGCACTCTTGCTCCTTGAGAGAGATTTTGCAGAAGAACTTGGAATGAAACCTATTGCTAGGATTCTTGGGAGCGCCACTGCAGGTGTCCATCCAAGCTACATGGGAATAGGCCCAGTTCCAGCAACAAAAAAGCTTCTCTCAAGACTCTCGATGGAGCTAAAGGATTTTGGTTTAGTTGAGTTGAACGAAGCGTTCGCCTCTCAGGTACTTTCATGCATGGAGGAGATGCCAGAATTAAAGGAGGTAAGGCTTAACCCCAATGGAGGTGCAATAGCTTTAGGGCATCCTATAGGTTGCAGTGGTGCAAGGATAGCTGTCACGCTTCTTCACGAGATGAAGAGGACAGGAACGAGGTACGGGCTTGCAACGATGTGCATAGGTGTTGGTCAGGGGATATCTGTAGCATTCGAGCTTGCCTAGTACACCCACAGCTCATCATCGACTCCCTCGAGAAAGTTGGCGTACCTCGCAAGGTTGAAGAGTAAAGATGATAGCCTGTTCAGAAAAGGTATTATTTCATCGTTTATCTTTTCCTTCCTCTTCAACGAGACAACTCTTCTCTCAGCCCTCCTGCAAACGGTCCTCGATATATGGAGAGCAGAGGAGAGCATTGTCCCTCCAGGAAGAATGAACTTTGTCAGCCTCGGGAGAGAGCTGTAAACCTCGTTTGTCATCTGCTCTATTCTTGCTGTATGCTCTTTAGTTATCGTTGGTGTCTCCTTCTTGCTTTTACCTGCTAGGTCCGCAGAAGCAACAAATATTGCTCTTTGCACCTCTCTCAACATAGCTTTTATTTTATCTTGTCTCGATATAGATGCAGCAAATCCAAGCCAGCTGTTGAGTTCATCAAGCGTTCCGTATGCTTCTACCCTAGGATCGTCCTTGAAAACTCTCTTACCGCTGAGGAGGTATGTTTTTCCGTCGTCCCCCTTTTTGGTGTACATATCATAGCTTTAATATGCCTAACTTATTAATCCATTTAGACAAGCAGGTCGGATATTTTGAAGCGAGAGTAAATTTATTCTTAAAGGATAGGGGGCGATAACATGAGGGTCTCCTTCCTGCCTGACGACAGGGTTGAGAAAGTCTTCACACCACAAGAGGCAACAAGGCTCCTTTCAGACATAAAACCAATAATAAGGAGACTCATAGAAAAGAAGAGGATAGCTGATAACCTCAAGGAGGAGCTTGAGAGGTACAGGCTCCTAGGTCTTAAGACAGGAGAATGGAAGGCAAAGGCGGAGTATCTTGAAAGAGTAGCAGAGGAGATAATGGATATTGTTGAGATGCTTGCTGATATGGGTGTAGTTGTCAGGGACATAGATATGGGCCTGATAGATTTCCCGGCTGAGAGGTATGGCGAGAGGGTCTACCTATGCTGGAGGTACGGGGAAAAGGAGGTTATGTTCTGGCACAAGGCTGAGGAGGGGCTCGCCGGCAGGAAACCTCTAAGGACACAGGTCATACCTAGGTAAAAAGTAGCTTCTTAGCATTGGTGTAGAGGAGTCTATCCAAAACATCTTCTTTCAGTCTGTTCTTAAGCGTCTTGTTGAAGTCCTCGACCCACCTCCCATGTCTTATCATGGGATAGTCTGTTCCAAAAAGGAACCTCTCCTTCAGTGGACCGTTAATGTAAGATACGACATTTTCCGGTATATACCTCGGTAGCCAGCCGGATATGTCGAGGTAAACATTTTTGCTCCTCAATGCTATTGCGATAGCTACATCGGACCAGGGCCATCCAAAGTGTGCCATTATTATCTTGAGGTCTGGGAAGTCCTGGCAAACGTCATCTAGATACTCTGGTTTGCTGAACTTTATCCTGCATCTTCCTAGTCCTGTAGTCCCAGTGTGCAGGAGAACAGGCACGGAGTATTCCTGGCAGATTTCGTAGAGTGGATACATCCTTTCCTTGTCATTGGGATAAACTGAATGAACGCTGCTATGTATTTTCAAGCCACGGAATCCGAGATCTTTCAGAGCACGCTTTAGTTCCTTGACAGCATCATTTCCTGCGTTCGGGTCAACGCCTGCAAAGGGTATAAGCCTATCTCCTGATGAATTCGAGAGCCTGTAAAGCCACTCGTTTGATATTGTATAGTATTTGAAACCTGGGTTTTCCGTTGAATCTGTGTTCTGGCCAAGAATTACACCTACTTCCACTCCATACCTATCCATATCTTCCAGAAGTTCCCTGTTTGATGAAGGAAGGTAGTTAAGAGGAATCCTGAAAAAATCGCACGCATCCATAATAGGCTTGTTCTTTTTCATGAAATTCCTCGTCCACGGATGGATGTGAACGTCTATCAGCCTCAATGAGGAGTAAGTTTTTTAGAGTGGATTAAAATTCTTATGTTTATGGAAGCTGAGGTTAAGGAAGGAGAAAAGGCCCCAGACTTTGAGCTACCTTCGACTAATGGTAGTGTGAGGCTAAGTGATTTTAGAGGCAAGAAGGTCGTTCTTTACTTCTATCCGAAGGACGACACGCCAGGCTGCACTGCTGAAGCCTGCTCATTCAGAGATAATATAGAGAGGGTTAAGAAGTTAGGTGCTGTTGTCTTGGGTATAAGCAGGGATAGCCTCAAGTCGCACGAAAACTTTGCAAAGAAGTATGGCCTGAACTTCCCACTTCTTAGCGATGAGGATCTTAAAGTTCACAGGCTGTATGGAACTTGGAAGAAAAAAAAGATGTACGGAAAGGAGTACTGGGGAACAGAGAGGTCTACATTTGTAATAGATGAGGATGGAAGAATAATCAAGGCATTTAGGGGAGTGAAGGTTGATGGACATGTTGATCAGGTAATTGAAGCATTGAGAGGCTAGCATGGGTTCAGCATTAGGCGGTCTAAAGGCAGGTGTTATTGCTGGTATTTTCTTTGTTGGCTTACTCGGTTTAGTGAATCTCGTTTTACTTTACATATTCAAGCAGGATGCAATAAAACTAATCGAGCAGAATTATTCTGAACAATGTGCAACAATTACAGCTGAGGGTTGCTTTCTTTCTGTTGTCGAGGTTTATCTTCCTGTTAACATTTTCGTTAACTACATGGTTCTTCTTGTTTTCTCTTCAATCTACGGAAGGCTGTTTGAGTATATACCTGGGAGGAGCTACTCCGCGAAGGGTTTCAGCATAGCCCTGGTGCTCCTCCTAACACTAAGATTTCTTGGATCAGTTGTAACACAGTTTACTTTCCTTGGAAGGGTCATTGTCCTTGCTTCAGCCCTTGTTCTCACGGTTGTATTTGGTATAATGCTTGGAAGGTTTTACAGAAGATACACAAGGATAGTGGAGTTCCAGAGCACTCATCCGGAGGAGCTCAGGGTTATAGTTGATGGAAGGGACGTGACAGGTAAGAAACTTACTTTTCCTGTTCACTCAATACATAAAGCAAGGGCAGAGGGTAATGTGCCCTTCAGAAGCTGGGCAGCCACAGGTGGCGTCAGCGTTGAGGACCAGAAATCGTTCGAGACAGAGTTTGAGGTATCTGGAGACGGTGTGCTCAGGGCAAACGGAAGACATGAGACTTGATATTTACTGCTTAGCGAATATCTGCTGGAGTGACCTGAAACCTCTCTTGTTGTAAAATCTTACTGCTATTTCGTTAAGTGTCGGAACCTCCGCCGTAATCATCTCAGCACCCATCTTCTTTAGCTCCGAGGATGCTCTTTCTATCATCTCGTTACCTAAGGCCTTCCTCCTGAACTCAGGGAGTATGTAAAAGTCTGTTATTCTTCCCTCTGCCTCAGGAAGATAGAAGTACCTGTGCCTCACCTCAGCCCTTAGAACGCCGATAACTTTCTTTGACTTTGAAGCAACAAGCAATAGAACGTTCGGGGATGATAACGATTCCTTCACGTATGATTCTGACTTCTCATCAAGCTTTTCCGCGACTGTGAACAGGGGGTCAAACTCGTTGTTGAGCCTCTTCATCCTTACTATCAACGAGGATACATCCTTGATTTCATCCTTCTGAGCCTTTCTAATTATGATAGCTTCCATACCAGCCTTCTCTCTCAAGCTCAATTTATTCTTAATCTGGAAGTCCCCTTATAATTCCACTCTCCATTAGTCTTGACACTGTCTTCCTCGAGGTCTCAACTGCGTTTGTTGCGCTTTCAAGGAGCTCTGAATAAGACAAGTTCTTTCTTGCTAGTCCCTCCTTCTCTGCTTCTATGCCTACACGTGCCGCAACCCTCGGGTAGAACTCCCATTCAACCATCGTTGGAAGAATTCTCTCCTCTGTTAATCCTGTCTCCTTTGCGTAAAGTGCTAGTTCCTTTGAAGCTTCTATAACCATTGTATCAGAGACAGTTCTTGCTCTCACGTCAAGACAACCTCTGAAGATGGAAGGAAAGAGAAGGCTGTTGTTGACTTGGTTCGGATAATCTGACCTGCCTGTTGCTATTATAGCAGCCCCGGCCTTCTTTGCATCCTCAGGCCACATCTCAGGAACAGGGTTAGCAAGCAGAAATACAATCGGCTCCTTTGACATCGCAGAAATATCTTCCATGCTAATGACATTAGGACCAGGTCTAGAGGCAGCTATTAACACATCTGAACCTGAAAGGGCTTCCCTCAGACCTCCCTTGACCCTGGCACCGTTTGTCTTGAGGGCAAGCTCATACTTCCACTTGTTCCTTAGCATTAGCTGATCCATGTCTTCCCTTTCAGGGTGCAATGTGCCCCTCGAATCCACAAGTATAATCTTCTGCGGGTCAAACCCTGCTTCAATGAGTAACCTTGCTGTTGCTATGTTTGCCGCACCGGCGCCCAACAATGTTACATTTGTCCTTTCTATCTCCCTTCCCGTAAGCTCAATCGCATTAAAGAGAGCAGCGAGAACAACACCTGCTGTACCTTGCTGGTCATCATGCCACACAGGTATTTCCATCGAGTTTCTCAGTACTTCTAGTATCTCAAAGCACTTTGGAGATTCTATATCCTCGAGGTTAATTCCACCAAATGCAGGCTCTATCGACTGCGCAACGGAAATAAATTCTTCCTTGCTGCTCGAGCGTACAGGAAGGGGGAACGCATCCACACCTCCAAAGTATTTGTAAATGAGTGCCTTACCCTCCATTACAGGTAGAGAAGCCTCAGGCCCGACAGGCCCAAGACCAAGAACCCTGCTCCCATCTGTGAGTATTGCAATTGTGTTCCATCTATTTGTAAGCTCAAATGAAAGCTCTCTGTTGCTTTGAATCGCGTTCGAGACCTCAGCTACACCCGGAGTGTACCAGATTGAAAAATCCTCAAGGGATGAGATAGGAACCTTTGGAATTATTCCAACCTTTCCTCCGTAGAGCCTTGCGTATTTTAATGCCTTTTCCTTAAACACTTTCTCGTGTGCTTCTCCTGATTCCATTCGCTACTTTGACCCCCGGCTGGAGATACTTTTATTGATTTCAATATTGCAATCCTGCCTTAGGACAACTGAGATGCAATAAGTAGCTGGAGGAATTCACAAACATAAAAAACGAGCACTTGAAAGGTTGTTCGGTTTGGTTGACAAAAGGCTAGTTGAGTACGTTAACAACAACATAGAAAGATTTGCAGGCGATGTTGCGAGGCTTGTATCCCAGCCGAGCGTATCAGCAAGGAAGGAAGGTCTTGAAGAATGCGCGGAGCTTGTAAGGAAGATGATGGAGGAGGTTGGAGTGAGGGCAAGGATACTGAAGTATCAAGATGCTGCTCCTCTTGTCTACGGAGAGATAAGCTCTTCTAAGAGCTCGAAGACAGTACTCTTTTACAATCACTACGACGTACAGCCTGAAGATCCGAGGGAACTCTGGAACTCTGACCCGTTTAAGGGGGAGATAAGGGATGGAAGGGTATACGGAAGGGGTGCATCCGACGACAAAGGGGAGCTTGTCTCGAGGCTAAAGCTTGTTGAGTCCTATGTCAAGACATTCGGAGAGCCGCCATGCAACTTCAAGTTCTGTGTTGAGGGGGAGGAAGAGGTTGGAAGCGTCCACCTGCACGAGTATGTAGAGAGGAACTCTGAGCTCTTCAGGTCTGATGCTGTTTTCTGGGAATATGGTGAGATAGACCTCGCCGGGAGACCTTCGATTGCACTCGGTATGAAGGGTATGATATATCTTGAATTCAGGGTAAAGGAGCTTGAAGCAGACGCGCACTCAAGTGCAGCTGCTGTGCTTCCAAGTGCCCCCTGGAAGCTCGTTAGACTGCTAAACATACTTAAGGATGAAAATGAGAGAATACTAGTTCCTGGCTGGTACGACCATGTTGAGAACATATCAGAGGAGGAGGAAGCAGTTCTTAAGGAGCAGGAATTCGATGCGGAGTCCTTCCTTAAAGCATATGGTGCGAAGTCTTTCGTTGGTAACATGAACGCTGAACAAGCAAAGAAAGCATTGGCACTCAGACCAACTGCAAACATAGCAGGAATACACTCTGGGTATACAGGACCGGGCTCAAAAACAGTCCTTCCAAGCGAGGCCTTCTGCAAGATAGACTTCAGGCTTGTGCCGGAGCAAGACCCCCAGGATTTGATGGAGAAACTAAGGAAGTATATTACAGAGAAGGGTTTTGGAGATATTGAAATAAAGGTGGAAAGCATGGAAAGAGCGGCAAGGACAAGCTTCAAGGACCCTTTTGTTAGGGCTGCTCGTGAAGCAGCTCAGGCAGTATTTGGTGTCAAACCAATTCTCAAACTATCTGAAGCGGGTACAGGACCCCTTTATGTATTTACAAAGAGATACGGTGTCCCTGCTGTCGTAATGGGTGTTTCTTCAACAGACAGCATGATACATGCTCCCAACGAGAACCTAAGAATAGAAAATTTAAGAAAGGGGATATTGTGGTTTGCAGAAACAGTTGAAAGGTACATTACCACTTAGAGACATTTCCCTCTAGCAGGCCCTTTCCAATGTGCACTTGGTCTATGTGCTTTGAGAGCATCTCTGGTGGCCCAATCTCAGACCCGCAGTACGGACACACAAGGGCTTCCCTAGAATGGAGCTCAGGGAGGGGTAACTTACCCTTACCTGTAAGGAGAGCTCTTTGTGTAACTATACCTGTTATCCTGCCACCGCTCGTGACACAGAGCCTCCTTATGCCAAGCCTCGACATCTTTACGATTGCATCCTCGACAGTTGAGTTCTCGTCTATCGTTTCTATCGGTGCCGACATCACTCTGTCCACAGGTGTTGAAGGAAGGACGCCCTGTGCAACAACCCTGTAGACAATGTCCCTTTCTGTCACTATGCCTATCGGCACGTCGCCTTTCACAACAACCAGTTCAGTGACATTTTTCTCATACATTATTTTTGCTGCCTCCGAAACGGGTGTCCCCGACTGCACACTAACAAACTCGGAGGCATACTTCGAAACTTTTTCCGTTAGCTTTTGAGCAAGACTCATCCTGTTGCAGTACCCCTCTCACATCTTACTTAATAGTGTTCTGAGCACTCAAGACTTTAATAGTTCAAAATTCAAAAGATGGTTGTGAAAGTGGCTGTTTTAGGAGCAGGAATGATGGGCTCCGTGATTGCAAAGGACCTTGTCCAGCAAGGAGAATTTGATACTGTTGTTGTTGCTGACAGCGATGAAAAGAAGCTTTCGAATGTGGAGAGGTTTGTTGGAAGGAGGGTCGTTGCAGAGATACTAGATGTTAAGGATCTTGAAAGAGCCTCCAGGTTTATAGGTTCTTTTGACGTTGTTGCTTCTGCTTTACCGCATGGCGCAGTCCACTATGCGAATATAGCAGCTGTGAAAGCAGGAGGAAGAATGGTTGACATAGCATTCGAGGATGAACAGATGAGCCTGAATGAAGAGGCTATAAGCAGGGGCGCCATGCTCATACCAGGCTGTGGTCTTGCACCTGGCCTCGGTGGGATACTTCTTGCAAATGGTGTAAAGGAAGTAAAGGGCTATGATGGAAGGATACTTGTTGGCGGCTTGCCTCAGAAGCCTGAGGAACCATTTCGCTACAGGCTTCTATTTTCAATTGTGGGTCTTATAAGGGAGTACACGGAGGATGCAAGAGTAATCAAAGAGGGAAAGTTACTTAGGGTAAAGCCCTTCGATCACGTAATGAGTTTTCGCTTCCCAAGACCTGTAGGAGAGCTCGAGGGCTTTTACACAGATGGCCTCGCAACACTCCTTTATACGATGAAGGGAATGAGAAACATGTCGGAGGTAACCCTTAGGTGGCCAGGGCATGCAAGCAAGATTAAGTTTTTGATAGATGCTGGCTTCTTTGACAGGAAAGAAATGGAGGTTAACGGCTTGTCTATCTCACCATATGATTTCACTCTTGCCCTTCTTGAGAAAAAGCTGAGTCAGGGGGACAGCAGGGACATGACTGTAATGAGGGTAGAGGTAAGAGGCGAAAGGGGTTCAATGTCTTACTACATGCTTGACCTCTACGACGAGAAGAACGGTATAACTTCCATGGCAAGGACAACAGGATACACTTGCTCTGCTGTTGCATCCTTTGTTGCAAGGCATTTGATTAAGGGAAAGGGGATTGTCGCCCCTGAAACTGCAATTTCAGGGAAACTATTCGAAAAACTTCTTGAAGAGCTTGCAAAGAGAAAAGTTACAATCAAGAAAAGCAAGAAAAGCAAATTATAGCATCATGGAATGTAGCTTGACATGGGAAAGAGATACTCTCTAAGGAGAAGGGCGGCGTATTCAGCAACAATTATAGCTCTTGTACTGGCACTTGGGACACTTGGGATGCACTTTATAGAAGGTATGTCACTCGTCGATTCTTTTTACTTTACGTCCCTTATTGCTACTGGAGAAGGGCCCAGCACAACTCCGGAAACCGCGGCTGGGAAGATATTTGCATCATTCCTATCCTTTATCTCGATAGGCTCTGTAGTTGCGAGTTTGATTTTTTTGTTAGGCCCTTTTGCAGGCACACTGCTGAAGTATGGAATTGAATTTGGGGAGGAAGAGCTAAAGAGGATTGAAAAGGCTGCAGAGCATAAGAATGGTCAGGCAAGGAAAGAAGAGAGCAGTTCCGGGTCAAAATGATACAGCTTCAATCTCTGTTGTATTGCAGAATACGTTAACTTTCCACTCTTTGCCAATATTTCCCTTTCCTTAGACTCAACTACAAGCTTCCTGAATTGCTGGCCGTAGTGCTCCAGCACTTTGTCTGCAAGCTTTCTTATATTCATATTTTCAAGTATATCTTGACCCTCCACGCGAACCTCCTTCAACGTCCCCTTCTTGTCCTCTAGTGAAGTTACTTCCTTTCTAAGCTTTGAGAGAAGTGAAATTATCTCGTCCCTTTCAATGAAGGGAAACAGTTCCTGACTACTTGTTATGTCAAGCCTGTTATCTCCCTCCACGTAGTTAATGCCTATGAGGTTCTTCTCCTCTGGGAATGGAGAGGAAATGATGACAAGCGAGTTTGCTTCCTCCTCAAAAAGTACGACGTAAGAGTGCTTATCTGAGAATTCAGCATCCTTCACAACGTAGTTTGAAAGCTTTTCGAACTTCGCCGTTCCCTTCCTTCTCATCCAGTTGGACGAAACTGCTACAGGTATCCTTATCTCATCTAAAAAATAAGAAACCCTGAGAACGTCGGAAAAGGGTTTGGATTCATGACATAGAAGGTTAAATGTATATTCAATACCCATTGGTGAGTTGTATTTTACTTGGCATACGTAAACACCGTTCATATAACTTAGTTTGAAGGACCTCTCCACAGAAGGGAAATCTACACTTTGAAGGTACTTTTCTAAGAGCCTCTGAGATTTTACCTTCTCTACACTAAGTCTTTCGTTGATGGAAGCTACCTCACGCTTAAGCTCATCCTCAAGTTTAGCATTTACCTCTTCGATCGCCATCTTGCAAAATGATTGTATCTTTTCTATCGCCGTGCTAACAGTTTGGGAGTTTAGGTCGTCTTCCAGCCTTTTAGAGAGCTTGTTTATACTTTCGAGAAACTCGGAAAGTCTCTTTTTCTTCGTATCGTACTCTTGGAGCTTGTCTATAGATTCCTCCTGTATTTTGTGAAGATTCTCTGCGTAACGTAGGGATTCAAGTAAATTATTAACGAATTGCCAGAGATGTTCTGATAGATCGATTGTTTCCAACGTTGATTTTTGACCCTAGCTAATATTTAAACGTATAAAGCTTGACCGATTAGGTTTTATCCGAACAAGGGACGTGGAATGCCATGGGTGAAGATGAGAGAAGGGATGCATTTCTTAGGCTCAAGCTTGACATAAAGGCAGCATCCATGCTATGCCAGAGCGATGAACTATTCAGCAGGTTTGTGAGGAACGAGTTATTACTTTCTCCAGACCCTGATATACAGAGGTTCATCGAGAGCGCGAGAGAGGAAAGGATATCTACACTTAATATGCTCGGTGTAGCTGGAAACATGGTTCTCGCTTCAATTTTCCTCTTCTTTGGCATACTCTTCGTAACACCCCTTGTTACAGGCTTTACTGACCTTGGCTTCCTGCATGACTTTTTTGCTAGAATTTTAAGTATCATGCAGCAGGGGACAAGTTCACAGCCTCTTGCTGTCGTGGAGGATGCTATAATTTCCTTCACTCTAATATTTTCGGCACTCTATTTGGTAAGGTACTCCTCCAAGCTTCTTAAGAGCAAAGTTGTCCAGTCTTAAGGGTCCAAGAAAACTCAGGGTGGCAAAGCTTACCATTGGCGTTGTGTCCTTGTTACTCTTTGTCATTTTTTTCCTTGCGCTCTATGACGAGGTGCAAACTTCAATCTCAATAAAACTAAATCCATCAACAATAATTATTGTTATCTCATGCATTGGCGGACTCCTTTCCCTCTCGGCAACCATCGCATCTGCATTCGGTGCATTCAGGATCAAATTCAGGAAAAAAGAGACACAGCAGCAAAACACGAAGATATTTGGTTTCTTCACACTTCTCGCAATAGGTGTTGGTTCAACCATAGGCTCACCTCTGTTTGTTCTTATACCCCTCAACGTTATCCAATACGAAGCTGTATCTTTTGGGTCTCTCGTCATTGCTACAGTTCTCTCTGTCCTGATGGCAAAGGTTTACTCTGATATGTATGTAGGAGCACAGAAAGCTGGGCTCGAGTCTGTAGGTGGGCCTTCTTTTACGAGAATTGCATGCGGAAAGAGAAGCCTTCGCTATTTTATCTCTCGTGTCTCGATGTGGGTATCCAACACAACACTTGCTGCTTATTCAAAGCTTATCTTCCTTGTCTTTGACCTGGAGGTCTTTCCAGGCATAATGGACAAGGCTGGGCTTCATGTATTCTCTAACCTGATTGCTTATGTTGTTGCTTTCATATTCATAGGCTGGTCTGTCGTTAACGCGGCTTACGAAAGGAGGATACTAAGGTCTGTTGGTATACTGCAGATTGTCTCCATGGTTGTGATGGTAGCATTACTCCTCTACCACATAATCTACCTGGGAGGTTTGGGAGGCTGGAACCTAAGCGGTATTGGGCTTCCAAGTTCTATAGGAAGAAATTTTCTTGCTGCTCTTGTTATAAACACAGGTTACCTCTACCTGCTTTTCTTCGGGTTCCAGGAAATACAGGCACTTGAGAGGGATGCATTAGATGTTGCAAAGATAAAGATACCGCCATTCTATGAGAAAGAGATAAACAAGACAGACTACTTCAAGTACTCAATGATACTATCTGTCGTGATAGCATCGCTTATAAACATACTTTACGGGCTTGCTGTGTTCTCTGTCCATCCGTCCCTCAAGGAGCTTGAAACATCTTCCATACCTGCGCTTTACATAGCTCAGAAGTACGGGGGAGGAATGCAAGAGCTTGTTGTTGCAATTGCTTTTCTCATTGCATCTATAACAACTTTTGTCCCAGTGTTTGTTGCGGCTTCAAGACACCTCGGAGCCCTCTGCGAAGACGGCTACCTTCCAAGAGTTTTTGGAAGAGTGTCTTGGGTGTTTACACTTCTTGCTATATTCATTCTCTCCGTAGGTAATGCTGATTTCCTGGTAAGTATAACGGACCTTCTCGTTCTCATAAGCCTTGGTGTAATATCACTTTCACCTGTATGGCTGAAGGAATACACGCATGGAAAGATGCTACCCCTGATTGTTGGCCTAAGCTGCTTTGTTGCAGGAGGTGCAATTTATTTCATCAGCCCGAATGTCGTTATTGCAGGTATGTTTACTTTCCTGCTTTCTTATACAGTATTTGATGTATTCGAGCTTGGTTTGAGGGGGACGCAGCTTTTCTCAATATTTTTCTGTATAGTACTTTCTTTCTTCGCAACAGTTTTTCAAGTTAGCACTCCTGCAGGTCAGGTGCTTAGCTTATTTCTCAGAGGCATCAATATAGGCACTTTTGTCGAGTACTCCCTTCTCCTATGTTGCGTACTCCAGGCTTCTGACTTTGTAATTAGCTCGATAAAGCAAAACTAAAATAAGCTGCCAAAAGGGAGAGTGCAACAAAGCGGGTGAGCCGACCTCGGTCCGTTCCGCTTAAAAAACCCCGGAGAGCGAGGTATGAGATTAAGAGAAAAGAAAGGTCTAGCATTTGCAGCTGTCTACGCTTCTGTTTACTATGTTGTTAGTACTTTTCTTGGACCTCTGAGCTTTAGCGTACTGAATTTCAGATTATCTGACTCGCTTCTTGCTCTTGTACCTGTTGTGGGTATGCCTGCTGTTGTTGGGCACACGATTGGTGTCTTCGTCACAAACATATTCAGCCCGCTCGGACCTCTTGACCTTGCAAACACGATACCTTCTTTTGTATGCAGCTGGCTAATTTTCAGGCTGAGAAATCTCAGCGTGCTTCTTGGACTGTCTATCTACACAATTGTACTTGGATTAACTGTTTCACTTCTAATAAGCTACGTTACAAACATACCTTTTCTCTTTGCTTTCGCAAGTGTAACGGCTGGAATTGGTATCGTTGTAATTGGAGCAGGATACATTATCTATAGGGCAATTTTGAGGGCAGGTGTAAAAAGATATGCAGAATGAAGAGAGAAGGAGTGCAGTGTGCCTCACATCTGGAGGGGTTGACTCTGTAACAGCAACCTACTATGTAGTAAGGGAATTAAAACCTCCTAAGACTCTGATTATTTTCTGCAATTATGGACAGAGGACATCCAAATACGAAGAGTTCTGCATAAGAAGGATAGCCAGAATGCTTAATTCTAGGATGAAGATAATTGACATGAGATGGCTTGGCGAGATAAGCACATCACTTCTAACTCATCCTGAAAAGGATATTCCCGAAACAAAAGAGGAGGAACTGTGGGACGAAGAGAAAGCAAGGGAAAGGATCCTGAGATGGTGGGACCCATGCAGGAATGCCCTTCTTCTTCTAGTTGGCCTTGCACACGCAGAGTCAATGTTTATCTCTAGCAAAGAGAGATACGACGTTTACATAGGAATAAGGAGGGAAACACCCGTTGCAATGAAGGATAACACTCCACAATTCATGGAAGAGATGAATAGACTTCAGGAGGTAGCGACACACCACGGTGGATACAGACTGCTCGCACCGCTCATAACCTACGATAAAGACAAGGTTGTTGAGCTTGGAGAGAGGTTGGGTGTGCCCTGGAAGTACACATACAGCTGCTACGCGGGTGCAGGCTTCAAGAAAGTGGGGAGGGAGGTCTTGCCTGTGCATTGCGGTAGATGCTCAAACTGCAAGAGAAGAAAGCTTGCATTCAAGGATGCTGGAGTGAAGGACCCTTCAATTTACCTTGCTTAAATAACTTTAATAATCACGTATGCACTTTGGTATATCAAGCCGTCGTCAACTGTTACTGCAGCTGTGTAAATTCCTGGCTTCAGTTCCTTGCTCACTTTGATCGTTACGTCAAAGGAAAAGGTGCCACCTCCGGCTGGGACATGCGCTGTACTTGGCCTGAAACTTATAAGGTGTGTTGCACCTGTAAAGTTCTCTGTGTCGGAGAAACTTATGTTAAGAGGCTTTGACCAGTTACCAGTAACTGTAAACTTTAGAGTTACGTTCGAAGAGGCAGGTATTGTAATATTCATAGGTCCATCAAAAGAGAGAGCAAAGTCAGGTCTTCCTTCCAAGTTTAAATAGGCAACGTAATTTGAAGTAACGGAAGTGAACCACAGAGTTCCATTTCCAAGTGCAAGTGTGAGTACATTTTCAATCTGCTGTATGTTCTTGGCAGGTGGGTTCGAGACACTGTATTCTGTTAGAAGCAGCTTTCTTTGCTGTAGGACTGCAATTTTATTGCCGTAATGCTCATTGAAGTATGCATATTCACCTGATGAAACTATGAAGTAAGGAAGTGCTGTATTTGTGAGATTATTTAGGGATGTAGGATACACGCTCCAGGCATGACTTTTCAAGTTATAGGATACTACATCAGACGGACCGTGCTCTGCTATCCAGATTGTTCCATTACTGTATGATATGCTGTTTGGTGATGTGAGGTTGATCCCTCCTACCTTCTCGGGCACTATTGCATTATGATCCTGGGAAGGATTGAAATTAAACAGATAGCCTGTGTAAGTGCTAAGACTGAAGGCAGTATAGTATGCTAGTGTGCTGTTGAGAAAAATAATGCTTGATGGGATATAATAGCCGCCCGCGACAACAGGGTGAATAATCAGCGTCATGTTCTTGAGTATTTCTCCCAGCGCTGGTTTGTTCGAGATCATGGTAAACCACACTGAACCCTGCGGGGATAGTGCCAGAGTATATGGAGATTCGTACCCTTCTGGCAGCTTTATCACTGTAAATTTTGCTGTCTCTGTGTCAAGTGCCACTATCTGGTTGTAGTCCATCAGGGTAGCCCAAACGTATCTGCCTGCCCTCAATACACTCCAAATTGATGTTTGTAACCCACAGCTTGTCTGCGTGGTTTTCACACCGCTCAGAGAAAGCTGATACTCTATCAGTGTGCCGTTCCAAGGAAAGAAATGAGCCAGTCCCGGTAGGGCCCACTCACCAAACCAAACAGAACCGTCTCTGTCAACGTATGGAGCGTTAGGCCATCTGTTCGGAGAGGGAAGGGTATACTTTGTTATCTGTCCAAAGGATGAGCCCTGAACCTTGCTAACTATTGGAACACCAGCTGTTGCACCTATGCAATCGCTTGTTGTTGACCGGAAGGATGTCGTTTTGAGAAATAGGAAGGATGAAACAGCGGCAATGACTATGACAAGAGTTATGATAACTATTACTAGGTACCTTGTTATTGGCATCCTAATTACCTGTAGGCCTCAAAATCCTTTCCTAGCAAGCTAACAGCAATCTTTTGTTCAAGAATCTCGTTTGTACCTTCATATATCATTGTTACCCTTGTATCAAGAAGGTGCCTTGCGGGCCTGTTTTCAAGAGAGTAGCCGTTTGCCCCAAATACCTGAACAGCTCTGTTCGCAGCATCAAAAGATGCGTTTGCAGCATAGTACTTAGCAAGAGCGATCATCCTGTCAGCCTCTTCTCTTAGCTGGATGTTTGATGTATTCTCCACGTACCTCTGCTTTAGGTAAGCAGCCTTAAGGACAAGAAGGTAAGATGCCTCAAGCTCTGCGGAGACCTTTGCTATATGTCTTTGGACAAGCTGATGCTTTCCTATCTTCTTCCCATGCTGGACCCTGACTGACGAGTAATTTAACATCTCTTTAAGACAGTCTCTTATGACACCTACACATCCTGCAGCAACACTTAACCTCCCGTTCATTAGAGCTGAGTAAGCAACGGAGAGCCCTTTCCCCTGAGGCCCAAGCATCATATCCTTCGGGACCTCGACATTATCAAGGTATACTGCAGCTGTATCAGATGTTGGAAGACCCATCTTGTTCTCTATCCTTCTAGCTTCAAAACCAGGCGAGTCCTTGCTAACAATGAATGCGCACATTCCCTCCCTTTTGCCCTTAGGATATGCAAAGACGATAACGTAGTCTGCTATGCTTCCATTAGAGATCCACATCTTCTGCCCGTTTATTACATATCTACCGTTCCTTTCTTCAAAGTTTGTTGAAAGTGATGCGGGGTCGCTTCCTGCGTTTGGCTCTGTTAGCCCAAAAGCAAATATGTACTCACCCCTTGTACCCTTCGCAAGAAGTGCTTCCTTCTGCTCTTCAGTTCCCCACTGCTGTATTGTTAGCTGGCAGAGAGAGGTGTGAACAGAAAGGAATGTTCTGACACCAGTGCCTTCCTCGCCAATCCTTTCCAGCGCTAGTGCGTATGTTACAGTATCGGCACCCTGACCGTCGCCATACTTCTTTGATATCGGTAGTCCGAGCATGTGGTAAGATGAAAGAATGTCCTTTAGGGAGTCGTTGAACCTTCTCTCGAGATAGCACCTGTCCTCTATCGGTCTTATCTTCCTGCACATCTCGTCAACAGTCTTAAGGAGAATTCTCTGCTCCTCTGTAAGATCGAGATTTATCGAAGAGAGTGCGTTAAACTCCTTTTCCTCTATCATTCCTTCCATCTCTCCTTCCTGACTCTTTCTTTAATGTGCTCTATTATCTCCTCTAGTGAGCTCCCAGGACCGAACAAACCTGTAATACCCATCTTGAGGAGTTTTTTCTTGTCTTCCTCAGGAATTATACCACCGCCGACAACAACTATGTCCTTTCCTCCCATCTTTTCCAGTAGCCTCTTTACCTTTGGGAAAGCTGTCATGTGTGCACCGTTCAAGAGGGAGAGTGCGACAACATCAACGTCCTCCTCTATGGCCATCTTGGCAACCTGTTCAGGGGAGGGAAGAAGACCGCTATATATCACTTCCATACCTGCGTCCCTGAATGCACGAGCAAGTACAAGTGCTCCCCTGTCGTGCCCGTCGAGCCCTGGCTTTGCGACAAGTATTCTTATCCTCCTTTCCTTCATTCGCTTTCCAGACATCTCTCAGGATTAGAAAAGGTTTAGGTTATTGGTCCTCGCGGAGAAAAGTATGTAAAGAATGGGAAACTTATTCTGCGAGATAAGTATCAGTATTCTTCGGAGGCAAGAAAAATTGTGTTAGAATAGAGTTGATTTAGTTTTCATATTAAAAGAGGTTCCTTCCATTCACCAAATACCTTCCTCCCAACGTCAACTATCTCCCCAAGCGTTGCATAGTTCATGACAGCCTCCATCATTGGATAGATGCAGTTTTTGCTATCATCCTCAAATGCCTTTTCAAGCCTTCTGAGAGACTCCTCAACCTTTGACTTGTCCCTTTCCTTTCTGACCTGCCTGAGCCTTCTTACCTGCATTCTCTGTGCTTTGAAGTCTATCCTTAGAGTCTCTATTGGCTTCTTCTCTTCCACCTTGTATTTGTTAACACCCACTATTACATCCTCCCCACTCTCGACTCTCCGGGAGAGCCTGTATGCGTTCTCAGCTATTTCCCTCTGAAGGTATCCTTTCTCTATTGCCTTCAGGACACCGCCCATCGACTCTATCTTGTCGAAGTACTTGAATGCCTCCTCTTCCATCTGGTCTGTAAGCCATTCAACATAGTATGAACCGCCAAGCGGGTCTATTACACTTGCAACACCTGTCTCCTCCGCTATTATCTGCTGTGTTCTCAGAGCCACCTGCACAGCCTTCTCAGTTGGAAGGGCCCAAGCCTCATCATAGGAATTTGTGTGAAGCGATTGTGTCCCACCCAGAACTGCAGCCAGTGCTTCAATTGTTGTCCTGATTATGTTGTTCAGTGGTTGCTGCCATGTCAGTGAAGCACCTGAAGTCTGTGTGTGGAATCTGAGCAGAAGGCTCCTCTTGTCCTTTGCTCCGTACCTTTCTTTCATCACTGTCGCCCATATTCTCCTTGCAGCCCTGAACTTTGCTATCTCTTCAAAAAAGTCCATTGTTGAGTTAAAGAAGAAGCTTAACCTGGGTGCAAACTCATCAACCTTCAGGCCAGCCTCAAGGCCAAGCTCTACGTAAGCAAATCCATCTGCGAGTGTGAAGGCAAGCTCCTGTATTGCGCTTGAACCAGCCTCCCTTATGTGGTAGCCGCTTATACTTATGTAGTTCCACTTCGGCATGTTTTTTGTGCAGAAGACCATCATGTCCCTTATTATTCTGAGATGTGCCTCAGGAGGGTAGATCCATTCTTTCTGAGCTATATACTCTTTTAAAATATCAGCCTGGACTGTACCCCTAAGCTGTGAGATAGGTATTCCCCTTTTCTTTGCAACAGCAGCGTACATGCACGTTAAAACCGCAGCTGGAGCGTTTATAGTCATCGAGGTACTGACCTTGTCAAGAGGAATACCGTCAAAGATTATTTCCATGTCTTTAAGGGATGATACGTTAACGCCACATCTTCCCACCTCGCCGTGGGCCTTTGGATGGTCGCAGTCATATCCGTAGAGGGTCGGCATATCGAATGCAATGCTTAGTCCTGTCTCTCCGTGCTCAAGAAGAAGCTTGAGCCTCCTGTTTGTGTCCTCAGGTGTGCCGTATCCTGAAAACATTCTCATTGTCCAGAGCTTCCCTCTGTACATGCTCGGGTAGATGCCCCTGACGTAAGGGAAAGAGCCTGGCATTCCTAGGTTCTCGTAATCGATGTTTGAAATGTCAGATGGTGTGTAGACAGGCTTTAGATTGATGCCTGAAGCAGTTTGGAACACTTTTTTTATCTCTGGATTTTCCTTTATCCAAGGATAGTAGATACTCCTTTCCCACTCCTTTACCTGCTTCCTAACGTTCTCTATAGCTTCCTTGCTGAAAAGCTTACCGTTCTTTGCCCTCCTCTCAACTATCTGCTCGAGCTTCTTACTCCAAAAGGCATCCTTATCGTCCCTGAGCATTGTACCTAACCATTCAATACGCTTAAAGATAAATGCTGTGCAAGAGTTGATTGTAGAATGGAAACCAAGGAAATAGAGAGACTTGCTAGGCGTATTGTTGAAGGCGATATGCTGTCAGTTTCGAGGGCTCTAACGCTTGTTGAGAACGATGAAAAAGAAGGCCTGAAGCTTATTTCGAAGCTGGTTCAGAGTACAGGTAACTCCTTTGTTGTTGGAATAACTGGCCCGCCCGGCGTAGGCAAAAGCACTTTGATAAACAGGCTGATAGAGGAATACAGGAATCTGAACGTGAAGGTTGGGGTCCTTGCCATAGATCCTTCGAGCCCGTTAACGGGGGGCGCTTTTCTCGGCGATAGGATAAGGATGGTTGACCATACGTCGGATAAGGGTGTTTACATAAGGAGTATGGCGTCGAGGGGATGGCAGGGAGGCCTCTCTGCATCAGCAGCAAAGGCAGTATGTGTTCTTGACTCTGCTGGAATTGACGTCATCCTTATTGAAACAGCGGGTGCAGGCCAGAACGATTTCGAGGTTTCTTCCGTATCTAACGTTGTGGCTGTTGTACTCATGCCAAACAGCGGGGATGTGATACAACTCTCGAAAGCAGGGCTGCTCGAAGTTGGAGATATTTTTGTTGTTAACAAGTCAGATATCGAAGGCACAAACTACTTTGTCAGCTCCATTCTTTCTATCCTTGGTGCTTCATCTGTAAAGAAACCTGTGTTTAGTGTCTCCTCCCTGTCAGGAAAAGGAATAAGAGAGCTCTTTAATGAGCTAGAAGCGAGGAGGAAAAAATTTTTGATGCAGGGGAGGGAAAATGTAAAGATAAGAAACTTGGCTGCGGTTCTGAAGTCAGTAGCAAAGAAGAGGATTATGGAGAGATTTGAGGCGAAGGTTAATTCTGGGAAAGTGGAGGAACTGGCTAGGATGGCTGCTGAAGGCAAGGTTTCGCTCGAACAGGCGCTCGAAAGGCTCTCTTCCTGACTATCTCGTTTCAATAGGTATGTACTTGAGATCCTTCTTTCCCACGTATATTGCGTCAGGCCTGAAAAGTTTGTTCTCTTCCAGCTGTTCACTGTAATGTGCAAGCCATCCAAAGACCCTGCTTGAAGCAAATATTGGTGTGTTCAGGCTGACTGGAATTCCGAGCAGGTAAAAAATTGGCGCCGCGTAAAAATCAAGGTTTGGGGGTATTTGTTTCAAAGCCCAAACAGCTTTCTCTAACATGTCGCATACCTTGTATATTCTTTCACCGTCCCTCTTTTTTCTTGCTAGGAGCTCTAGATATTTCTTACTCAAGACAGCCCTTGGGTCAAATTTCTTGTAAACCCTGTGGCCGAAACCCATTATCTTCCTCCCTGCCTTCAGCTCCTCCCTCACAAAGTTCTCCGCATCCTCAGGCCTCAGCCTCAGTATGTATTCCATGACCTCTTCGTTGGCCCCCCCATGTAGAGGTCCCTTTAGAGCTGCAAGCCCTGCTGTAACTGAGGAATAAGGATCTGAGAGGGTGGAAGCAACAACCCTGACAGTAAAGGAGGAAGCGTTCAGATCGTGTTCCATGTAGAAGATAAGCTCCCTCTCGAATATCCATGCATCCTCCTTTTCAGGTATCTTTGACGTAAGCATGTAGAGCATGTTCTCTGCGTAGCTGAGATCCTCCCTAGGCTTGACAAACTCATGGTTCAGGAGTGCCCTGTGGCTGTTTGGAACTATTACAGCAAGCTTTGCAGCAATAGATATCTGCTTCGACTCAAGACTATCCTTCCTTTCAAGGGACCCGATAAAAGAGACGGCTGTTCTTATAACATCCATAGGGTCAGAATTTGGTGGAAATAGCTTCATTAATGTGTATATCCTTTCGTCGAGTCTCATCTCCCTTTGAAGCTTCGAAGAGAATTCTTCAAGTTCATACTTCTTTGGAAGGTATCCTTTCAGTATTAAAAAGGCAACTTCCTCGAAGTTTGATTTCTCTGCAAGCACCTCAATAGGGTAACCTCTGTAAATTAGCTGGCCGCTGGGGTCGCTCTTTGAGATAGATGTTTCTGTTACAGCAACGCCTGCGAGCCCCTTTGGAACACGAATCTGCTCTGCCATGGGCCTGGATCAGTTCCTCCCGCTATTATCCCTTTTCAAGAGTGCCCTTGCTCTCTTCATTATGGAGCTATCGGCACTTTCGTATTCATAGTAGTTTATGACTTTGTAGACCTCATCCCTTGTCATGATAGCTTCGAGCATCCCTTTCTGTGTACCGTACTTCTTAATTGTTTGGAGTGCTCTTTCTGCTGCTTTCATAGCTGCCCTGAATGTTGTTACAGGAAAGATAACTATGTTATAACCTATCTTCCTGAACTCTTCAACAGATATGTACGGTGTAACTCCAAACTCTGTCATGTTTGCGAGGAGGGGTTTGCTTATCTTCTTCCTGAACTCTATAAATTCGTCAACACTTTGGAGTGCTTCCGGAAATATCACATCTGCACCTGCTCTGCTATATGCTCTCGCTCTATCTAACGCGGAGTCCATGCCTTCAACGCTTCTTGCGTCTGTTCTGGCAACAACCATAAGCCTGCCAGATGAGGAATCCTTTGCAGCAATTATCTTCTTGACCATCTCCTCAACTTCAACGACCTCCTTCTTCGGAAGGTGACCGCATTTTTTAGGTAAGACCTGATCCTCTATCTGTATTGCAGAGGCACCTGCTCTTATCATGTGGAGAGCCGCCCTCTGGACGTTTACAGCTTCACCATAGCCTGTGTCCAGGTCTACAATTACGGGTATGCTCACAGCATCAGTTATCCTGCTGACCTCGTTGTAAACCTCTGTCATTGTTATAACACCAAGGTCAGGAAGTGCCAGGTTGTTCGAGAATGCCGCACCCGAGAAGTAAACAGCATGAAAACCTGTCTTTTCAGCAAGCCTTGCTACAAAAGGACTGAACACACCTGGCGCAACAACAATCTCCTTTCTCTGGATGAGTGATTTTAGCTTGTTCATAGTCAGCAGTCAAGAATCACACATATTTTATTTATTGTTTGTTCCTAGAGGTATGTGGAATACATAGAGGGAAGGGCAGGGAAAGATATTATCTTTATACATGGAGCCGGCCTTTCTGCAAATGAATGGCTGGATGTGATTGGTATGCTCTCCGGTGATTCAAAAGCGTACGTATTGAATTTGCCTGGTCATCCGGTTGGCGAGCTAACATGCAGAACAGTGGAACAGTATGCAAAGGAAGTTGAGAGATTTATAAGTGAAAGGAGAGGCAAGAAGGTTCTATGCGGTCACTCGATGGGTGGTGCAATAGCTCTCAGGGTTGCACTTTCCCAACCTGAAAGTGTCTCTGGCCTCTTACTTGTATCGACTGCGGCAAGGCTACCAGTGAGCAGGAGGATACTTGAGGGACTGAAGGAAGAACCGCTTAGAACAATAGAGGATTTGATAACGCCTCTTTCCTTCTACAAGGCTAACGAGAGACTTACAAGGAAGGCAAGGGAAGTGCTTTCATTAAAGAACATGGCTGTCTTTCTCAACGATTTTCTGGCATGTGACGCGTTTGACGTAACAGGTGAGCTAAAATATCTCTCTGTTAAGACAATGATTGTTTGCGGGGAGCAAGACAGGATGACACCTGTTAGCTCAAGCCATTTCCTGAAGCAGAATATAGCTGATTCAAAGCTTTTTATTGTAAGGAATTCGGGCCACATGCTGCCTCTGGAGAAACCTTCGGTTCTATCTGAGCTCATATCATCCTTTCTGATGGAAGTTTAGTCAAGGAGCTCTTCCCCTCCTGAGGCTATCCTTGTTATCTCCCCTACAAGCGCAACCATTCCCTCCCCTGTAACGGAAGATACAGGGTAAAGGCTTACACCGTAGGAAAGGCTCCTAAGGATGCTGAAGAGCTTCGAGTAAAGCAAGCTTTTCTCTCCGTCTGATCTTGAAAGTGCCTCCTCAAAGGATGATGCCTCGGAGCTCCATCCAATTATCTTTGAAGAATCTTCTCTTGCCATGTCCTTCTTTGTGAGGACAGCTATCCTTGGAAGCTTGAGCCTCAGGCCAACGGAGGCATAGAGCAATGTTAGAGAGAGGAAGTTTGAAGGTGTATTACAGAGCTTCGGGTCAAAGAGGAAAAGAAGGATCTTTGAATCTGACCTCATCTCAGAAGCTATATAGTGCCCACTTTCCCTGAAGGCAAATAGCTCCGTCTGACCTGGTGTGTCTATAAGGACATAGTCAGAGTTGTATGAATCTATCTCTTCCTGTATCTCTGCAAGCCTTGTCGCAATCATGTCCGAGGCAAGTATTAGAGCACCATTAGGACCTAGAGAGTATTCCTCCATTATCTGTGCGTAATCAACATAATTCCTTATGTCGACGTCTGGCTCATAGGGAAGAGAGAGGACACCTGGGTCGAGATTGCAAGTTATAGCATCTTGGCCCCTTTCGTTAAACCAGTCATAGAGTGCCTTGGTAAGCATTGACTTTCCTGAGCCAGCCGTGCCTGTAACGAATACTGTTATCATTGCTTCAGGACCTCAGCCTTACCTCCCTTTAGTTTAACGTAGCTAACAACCTTACCTTCAATCTCCTCGAGAATATTTCTTAACGATGATCGGTTTAATGCTCTAATGTCTAGCTCTAGAACCAGCTTCGAGACGCCTTCCTCGAAGCCTTTTGGATGAGACTTTATGTATGCGTTTGGATAGGATTTTTGAAGCTCCTTCAGGAATGGTGCAAGTGTTGACTCAAAGATGCCACTTATAGTTATGAGCCTTCTCACCCTCTGTACCCTGCCTGCCATCTTCACTATCTCTCCCTTCACACTTTCTCTGAAGATGGACTTCATCTCTCTTGGAACTCCAGGAAGGCAGAGGATAATACAGCCTTCCAGCTCAAGCTTCACTCCAGGAGCAGTTCCCTTGTTGTTTCTCAGTGGCACAGAACCCTCTGGAAGCATTGCCATCTTTATCCTCTCTGCTGTCATTCTAACCTTGAGGCCTTTGCTCCTGTAATATTCCCTTACCATCTCCATAGCTTCCCTGTTAAGGACGAGTTTCCTTCCAATGCACTTTGATATTGATTCAAGTGTTATGTCGTCATGAGTCGGACCAAGCCCACCCACGAAGATTATGAGCGAAGAGTTCCTCGAAAGAGATTCTTTGAGAGAAGAACATATTTCTTCGCTGCTGTCATCAACGACGGATACCCTGTTAAGAATAAGACCAAGCCTCGCAATGTTCCTTCCTATCCAAGATGCATTTGTGTTTACTGTTGAGCCTGTGAGAAGTTCGTGGCCAACTGTGATAAGCTCTATCCTTGCATTTTCATTCTTCATAACACTGAACTTTCATTCAAGCAGGTAATAGGATTTGGGATTGATTACAGAATCCTACTGCTACCGTCTAACTGGAAATAAACGGGAAAGTGCGTTGCCTTACTTTTCCTTGTTTCCGCTCAGCCACCACTCGAGATAGTCTGACTGCTCCCTTGCCTTTTTCCTCTTCTGGTCCTCCTCGGGTATCCTCATCTTGTATCTGAGCTCTGAAAGTTCTTCCCTTGTTATGTAAAGGCCGCACTTCTTACAAGCATACCTCCTATTCTGGATATCGTAAAGCATCTCTCCTCCACATTCAGGACAGAACTGCTCCAAGGTATACTGGCTAGAATCCTTCCTTGATTTAACCTTTGGCATAATGCATGAACTACCTTTTATAATACTAGAAAGGAAAGGTTGCTGGACATTTTGGCAGGAAAATACTTGCTTGCAGGTCCAGCATCGGAAGAACTTGGTAGAAAAATATGCCATAAAACAGGCAGAGAGCTTCTTGAATCAGAATTCAAGGTATTTCCTGATGGCGAAACAAAGGTCACGATAAGGAGAAAGGTTTCTGACTGTGATGTTCTGATAGTACAGTCAACTTACCCACCTGTGGACAGACACCTCATTCAGCTTTTCTTTGCAGCACACCATCTTAGCCAGGAGGGTGCAAGGGTCACTGCAATAATACCGTATCTTGCTTACTCGAGGCAGGACAAGGAGTTCCTTCCGGGAGAGGTTGTTAGCATAGGTGTTGTAGCTCACCTCCTCCGCTCGGCTGGTGTAAGGAGGGTTGTTACGGTTGATATACATTCAGCAGAGGCTATGGCACACTTTTCCTTTCCAATATTCAGTGTCTCGGCCATACCTTACCTTGCAACGTATTTTAAAGAGAATAAACTTGTCGAGAATCCAATAGTGGTTGCACCTGACTTTGGTGCCTCTAAGAGAAGTGAGGTGTTTTCAAGGCTTGTTGGAGGGCAGATGGTCCAGCTATCAAAGAAAAGAGACAGGGTAACAGGGGAGGTCAAGATAGCTAGCTCGAAGGTCAGTCTGGAAGGAAGGGACGCTGTGATAGTTGACGACATAATTTCAACGGGAGGCACTGTTTCCGAGGCAGCATCTCTGCTTTACAAGAAAGGTGCAAGGAATGTGATAGCCTGCTGCACCCATCCGCTCATGGTTGACGGTGCAGAAGAAAAGCTAAGAGCTGCAGGAGTGAAAAACATAGTTGGAACAAACACAGTTGCAAGCAAGTACAGCTTTGTAGATGTGTCAGATGCTATTGTGTCCCATCTGAAGACGATAGATGAGTAAGCTTCTCATCCTGCTTACAGGGGAGGAAGGCTCACTGCCCGCGGCTGAGGCTGTTGCAACAATCAGGACTTACGACAAAAGAGCTTCATTCAGATTTCCATCCAGAAGGATTGTCCTAGCAGAGACTTCTGCGCCCTCTGAACCTATTATGAAGAGGATAGCATATGCTAAGGTTGTCGGGAAGGTTATTGAAGATATAGAAGGCGTTATGAACATCTTGAAGGGGAAGAGGATAAGATGGAGGTGCTACACTGTTGATGGAGGGGGCACAGCGCTGCCTGCATGGATAGAGAAGATTGATGCAAAGGTCTCACTTGATGACCCGGAATATGAAATAGCTACAGTTGTTTCGGGAGAGAAATACGATGTTTTAACCATACCAAGTCTAATGAAGAAATCATGGAGTTCCAGGAGACCGAGAGTAAGAAGCTTCTTTCATCCCTCAGCCATCTATCCAAAGCTGGCCAGGGCGCTTGTTAATTTAACGGAATGCATGGAAGGTTCCACGTTACTTGACCCATTTGCAGGTACGGGGAGCATACTCATAGAAGCTTCTATCGTGGGTATCGAGCCCGTTGGAATTGATATATCTAGGAAGATGGGGCTGGGCATGAAAATGAACATGGAGTTCTTTGGGCAGGATTGGCTTAGTGTAATAATTGCAGATAGCAGGAGGCTGCCCATCAGAATGGTAGATGGGATAGTCACAGATGTCCCGTACGGAAGGGCCTCAAAGACATATTTCTCAGACACAGAGAGCTTAACTGCCCTTCTTCTTGAACAGGCAAGGGAAATCCTTGCTGCTGGGAAAAAGATAGTTATTATGCATCCGTCTGGTACAAAGGTCAAGTGCGACGGATTTAGCGTAGAAGAGAGGCACTACATCCCAGTTCATAGAAATCTGACGAGAGAGATAACAGTGATGAGGAGGCTTGGAGTCTGACAAAGTTAAGGATTTGTTTCCTAGGTACGAGCTCAGCAACACCAACAAGGAGCAGGAACCTCCCTTCTGTTGTAATTCAGAGGGAAAGCGATCTGTTTGTAATGGACTGCGGCGAGGGTATGCAAAGGCAGTTCCTTTCCATGGGTCTTGGTTTAAACAGGAAGACAACCATTGCAATAACGCATCTTCATGGAGACCACGTAATAGGCATACTTGGCCTTCTCCAGACAATGGCTTTGTCCCAGAGAACACTTCCAGTGACAATTATAGGCCCATCAAAGCTAAAGGATTGGTTAGAGTTCACTTTCGAGACAATAGGAATAGGTCTTACGTTCGACCTGAATTTTATCTATGCAAAGGAAGGCATTGTGCTGAATGAAAAGGAATACAGTATAAAGTGCATCAGGACAGTGCACTCTACAGAGTCGTACGGCTACCTCTTTGCAGAGAAAGAAAGACCTGGAAGGTTTTACCCTGAGAAAGCACTGGAGCTCGGCGTGCCTGAGGGCAGAAAGTGGTCGATACTGCAGCACGGGAGGCCTGTATTTGTCAGGGGGAAGAAGATACTACCGAGCATGGTTATGGGTAAGAAAAGGGCTGGAAGAAAGATTGGCTACTCAGGCGATACAAGACCTGCAGAAAGGCTCGTCAAATTTTACACTTGCTCTGATGTTCTAATATTTGACTCTACATTCTCCTTTAAGGATAGGAGGAGGGCAGAGGAAAGAATGCATTCAACTTCGTACGAGGCTGCACTGCTTGCGAAAAGAGCCCGTGTCGGAATGCTTATTCTTACACATTTCAGTGCTAGGTACAGGAGTGTCCTTCCCCTGCTGAAGGAGGCAAGAAGTATCTTTCCTAACACAGTTGCAGCAAAGGATGGTATGGTTCTTGAAATACCACAGAAGGAGTAGCTCTACTCTTTACCTCCTTCTTCATAGCTTGTGAGGAAGTTAATTAAACTGTCAACGGATTTTGAACGGAATACAAGCTCAATTGGACCAAGGGGAGACTCTTCCCAGCTCGAGCAGAGGGAGAGTATCCCAACGGTGGCTGCCTGCTTGTTTGCAAGAAAAGTAAATGTTTCGTCCCTCTTTGTTTCCTCTGCAATCTTCCTAGCTGCAGCTCTCACCCTCCTCTCCCTCAGAATTTCCCTTATGTGTTCAATCGACCTCCTGTCGCTTGTTCTTACAATTATTCGCTCAGCACTTTCCTCACATGTTACTACAGCGTTTCCAAGTATTTTCTTTATTGCTTCTAACACCTTTTCACGATCCTCTGAAGGGTTTACCCTTGCCCTTGCTTCCAAGGTAAAGTCTATTTCTTCATCCATCTTTCCACAGCCTCGTAGACATTCTTCATTAACTCACTCTGTGTAAGATTCTCGTTCGATATGCACTCATCCGCTAATGCTATCGCCTCAGCTATACCAACCGATATTTCCCTTGCATCCCTTCTCTTAAAGTCTTCAATGTTCCTTGGGTCGTCAGCCCTCCCCCTCCTGCTTAGTAGTGTGAACCTTCTTTCGGGTGAGGCTTGGATAGCGAGTAGAAGTACCCTCCCGTATTTTTTGAAGAGCTCAACCTCATTTATTGACCTAACACCGTCTATTACAATTTTGTCCTTTCCAGATTCCATTGCCTTCTGGATAACAATCCTTGCAACGGCATCCTCGCCCTGCAACTCCCTCAGCTCTCTCATTACCTTTCCAGTGTTCTGTTCGTTTGGCTCTAGACCCCTTCTCTCTGTTTCCTCTCTTATCACATCCCCCATGATTATTTTGTACCATCCGTTTGCTTCTAGTGCTTTTGCAGCTGTAGACTTTCCCGCTCCCGGCATTCCTGTAATAGCAACTATGATCAATGCATTCCTCCCATTCAAGATAAACTATTTTAACCGAGCGGAGCCCGGTAAGAAACAAAAGGGTGCAAGTTATTGCGCGTGTTTGTTGCGGTTGAGTTTTCAAATCCAGAAACACTTGAGAGAATATACGAATTTCAGAGAGAACTTCTTTCCACTGGAGCTGACATAAAGCTCGTGGAGAGGGAAAACCTGCACTTTACAATCAAGTTTCTAGGAGAGCTACCCGAGGGTGTTGTTCGTGAAGTCGATTCAAGGTTAAGGCAGATCAAGTTCAGGCAAATAAATGTTACAATACTCGGTGTTGGTGCTTTCCCCTCTCTTTCCTATCCTAGAGTTGTGTGGGCAGGTGTTGAGGACAAGGAAGGAGATCTAAACAATCTTGCTGGCCTTGTGCTGGGTGCACTCTCGAACATAGGGCAGGAGGAGCAAAGGGGCTTCTCGCCCCATTTGACACTCTGCAGGGTGAAGTCAGGCAGAAACAAGGAGGGGCTAATCAGGAAAATAGAGGAAAATTCAAGGAAGCTTTTTGGGGCAGCTGAGATAAAAGAGATTAAGCTCAAGTCTAGCATTCTAAGACCTTCAGGCCCTGTTTATTCTGACGTGGGAGTGTATCCATTGGAATGAGAGAGATCAGTTCAGTCATATCTAGGGCAACTGCTCTTGTCACACCAGGCAAGGAAGAGGAAGAAAGGTTAAAAGAAGTCGCAGAGATGATGCTTCAGAGGGTTGAGAAGGAGGCAAAGAAGTACAAGCAGGTCAAGGGTGCAAGGCTTGGGGGTTCGTATGCTAAGGGAACCTGGCTTCCGGGAGAAACAGACGTAGATATTTTTGTTCTGTTCGATGGAAGTGTCGAGGAGAAGGATTTCGAGAGAATAGGGCTTGAGATAGGGAAGAAAGCAGGAAAGGGCTTTAGAGTTGGAAAAAGGTATGCGCAGCATCCGTACATAGAGGTATTTGTTAAAGGGATAAGGGTGAACATCGTTCCTTGTTATGATGTTCAGGCAGGCGCGTGGAAGAGCGCGGCAGATAGGTCGCTTTACCATCTCGAACTAGTGAATCAGAGAATGGATGAGGGCATGAAGATGGAGGTAAGGCTACTAAAGAGGTTCATGTGTGCAATAGACGTTTACGGCGCGGAGATAGAGAAAGAGGGATTCAGCGGATACGCTGCAGAGGTTTTGGTCTTGAATCACGGCTCCTTTCTAAATGTGCTGAGATATTTCGCAGATCTGAGCAACGAAGCGCCCTTTGTCCTGAAGGACCCTGTCGACGAGAGAAGGGATCTGGCCAAGGCGATATCAGGGGAGAAACTTGCCACATTAATACTTGCTTCAAGGGCATTCCTTTCAAAGCCAAGCATTGATTTTTTCCTTTCGGTAAGGGGAAAGAAAAGGCATGGGTTAAAGAAGATGCTGTACTGCATTCTCTTTACGCATAAAGAAATGAGTGAAGACATACTTTGGGGGGAGCTCAAAAGAACAGCAAGGAAGATTTCTTCCAAGCTTTGTGATGGTGGTTTTAGCATAGCAAGATTTGACCAGTGCACAGACGGAAGGAAAAGCGCAATAATCCTGCTTGCTCTCAACTACTCAATCCCCGAAATCGAGGTCAAGCTTGGACCTCCAGTGGTAATGAAGGAGAACTCGGAGAGGTTCTTAACGGAGAACAGGTATAACTCCAAGCTTATCTTTGTTAACAGGGAGGGAAGGCTCGTATCCCTCAGAAAGAGGCAGTACAGCACACTGAAGGCTGCTATAAAGTACCTCTTGAAGGAAGCACCCGGGTCTGTCGGGATATCCCGTGACCTTATGGAAGGCCTGGTGGGAAAAAGCAGGATACTTGCGGGAATGGAGCTTCTAAAGGTAGCAAGGAAGGAGAAATGGCTCTCCGAGTGCGTCGACAGAATAGTGAGCGACACAGTTGGAACACGTTAGGATAGGAGAACTGGTCAGGAGCAAGTATCTGGCTGTGATAAGCTATCCCTCCCCTTCTCTAGAAGAAGCGAGAAAGAGGATCGAACAGATGGAGAAACTATGTATAGATTATCTTGTCTTTGAAGGAAGGACAAAGATTTCAGGGATAGGAGTGCTTGGAATAGGAACAGTGAGCGTTGTGGTTAAGGCAGCCAAGGACAACGCTTTTTATGCTTTGAAGATAAGGAGAACAGACTCCAACAGGGAAAGCATGAGAAGGGAATTTGAGATAACATCTCTTGTAAACAAAGTTGGCATCGGACCAAATGTTTTCTCCTATACAGATGACCTTATCCTGATGGAGCTTGTCGAGGGTTTGGGGCTGGAAGAGTCCTTGAGATTGCTGAGGGGCAGGGGAACAAAGGAAAGGCTACTTACGATAATTCATTCCATACTCAACCAGTGCAGGAAGCTTGATATACTTGGTATTGATCATGGGGAACTAAGCAACCTTAGAAAGCATGTCTTGATAACGAGCAGGGGACCGATGTTGCTAGATTTTGAATCAGCAAGCCTCGAAAGGAGGCCGAGGAACGTCACATCCGCAGCCCAGTATCTCCTTATTGGTAGCTCCATTTCCACAAAGATAAGAAAAATTCTAGGAATAAGTAGCCTAGATAGCATCAAGGTGAGGTTGAAACAATACAAGGAAAAATTAGATGACTATAGCTACGCAAAGCTTCTGGAGGAAATAGGAATACGCTGATCTAGTAAGAGTCCTCGCCTATGTCTACTTGTATCTCTTCCTCTTCGAGCTGCTGCCCATCTTCTGTAAAGAGCTGGTCTATAGGGAACCAGTGCTTACCTCCGTCTGTCGAGGTGCTCTCCACCTCGCAGTACCCGGCTATAACGTTTCCAGTTAACACGCCAGTAACCTTTTTTCCTTCAGGAATTGATAATTTCTTTATCTTTACCTCGTCCTCTCCAAATATTGCTTCTCTCGTTGCCCTTACAACAACCCTAATACCCTTTTCAGGCTTCTGTCCCACACACCCTGTTCTGCTCACTCTTACTTAAAGTCTCAAAAACTGAAGTTCTTTCATTGTTTTTCTGAACTCGAGCGATAGTGTGTTAAGAGAAGCTGCTTCCCTCTTCTTTGCTATATGTGATGCAACAAGGAGAGCTAAGCCGGGTATATCTGTAATTGGGTCAGGAGCAACAAGAAGTGCAATAGCTGTATTTCTCAGCTTTGAATGTATTTTACTTTCCCTTGTTGTTGCTCTAACGCTTGCCCCCACATCCTTCATTGCTAGAGAGCTTGCAGTTTCAGATGCATCCCTTACAATCCTTTCAGCTGATTTGACCACTTCCCTATGTATCTGACACAAACACTTTTGCCTTCCCATTTACCATGTTAACATGGAATGTCAAAAAAACTTGTCATGGAACTAATCCTTAAATAAAGCGCTCACGGGAACATTACATGCCTAAGGTTCTTAGCAAGGAAGAGATAGAGAGTAGGCTAGCCAAGCTTGACGGATGGAAGTATGAGGAAGGATTCCTTGTGAAGGAGCTAACATTTCAAAGCTTTCTCGAAGGAATATCCTTCGTTAACAGGTTAGCTAGGCTTGCAGAGGAGTTTGAGCATCACCCGGACATATACATAAGGTACAACAAGGTCAAGCTTTTACTGCAAACTCATTCAGAGGGAGGTGTTACTTTATGGGACTTCCAGCTTGCTACTGCAATAGAAAGAATGTTGACCAAGAGTTCAAAGATCAAGAAAAAGAAAAAGTAAGAGAACTGAAATATTGATAGCTGTAATGAAGATACCAACTCTCAAGAACTCGAAAAACGAGACTGTCAATCCTTCCTTTTCTGCCCTTTCTATTATTATTAGATTGCTAGCAGCTCCCAGAATAGTCAGGTTTCCTGCTAATGTGCTTGCACCTGCCAATGCCAGCCAGGCAACAACATTTTGTGGTCCAAAACCGCTTGAAAGCATTATTGGAATGTAGAGCGCAACCATCGGTACGTTGCTTACAACTTGGCTCAAGAATAGGGAGGAGAGTACAATTGGGATCAAAGCCCCTCCTCCCGCAAGGGAACCTGGACTCGGCAAGAACGCTGAGATTTGGCTGATGACCCCGTTGGAAGAAAGTGCTTCCATCATTATAAACAGGCTTGCAAACATGACAAGTATACCCCAGTCCACAGATTCAAGTATCTCCCTCGGTCTCCCTGAGAAGACAAGTGTCAGAGTTGCACCTATTAGAGAGACCTCACTTATACCCAGGTAGGAGCTTCCCCCAAGCGACTCCACAATATTGACAACGAATATAAGTGAGAGGGTGAATAGAGAGAAGAAGACAGAGACAAAAGCAAGCCTCCTGTCCCTTATCTGTGGTGAAGCAAAAGAAGAAGAATAAAAACTGAAGTTATGGTCCCGTACAAAAAATATGATAAATGCTGCTGAGAGTAAAAGGTTTACTACAGTTGGAAGGAGAAGGTACCTTAGAAAGGAGATTACAGGCGCATTTATCATGCTCGCAAGAGCAACGAGAAGGTTCTGGGGATTTCCCATTGGTGTGGCAGCTGATCCAATAGTCACTGCAAAAGCAAGAGAAATTAGGAGAACCTTCGGATTCATGCCTGTCCTTCTTGCTATTGAAATTACAATAGGGGTTCCCATTAACGCGAGTGTATCGTTCATTAGGAAGGCTGAAAGGAAGCCAAAGACAATGAACACCATAGCCACAACTGTGCGCGGTCCTTTCGAGTGCCTTAGCATCCTTGAAGCGAAGAACTCAAGAACACCCGATATATCTAAAGAAGAGACTATTACGAACATACCAAAGAGAAAGGAAAGAACATCCATGTTTATTGATGCGTAGGCCGCCTTCGGAGCTATAGAACCTGAACCTATCATAGCAGCTGCTCCAAGAAGGAGTATCAGCCATATAGGGACTCTTAGCTTCACAATGTTTCGCAGTACAAGTGCTGAATATGTACCCAGAAATATTATAAGCGAGGTTATAAAAGGAGAAACCAACACTCCTAGCCGCTTTTTTGTACCGTAATTAACCTGTTTTATCTATGTACTGAAAATTTTATATACAACACTTAGTTGTATACCTGAGGGTGAGATAGTATATGTC